>PBOA01000022.1 GCA_002723415.1 Chloroflexota bacterium | reverse complement strand
TGACTGGCCTAATTTAACTGTCAAATTAGCAGAAAAGGGATTCAACGAAGAAGAATTAAGAAAATTATTAGGATTAAATTATTTAAGATATTTTCGTGAAGTAATTGGTTAATTTATAAAGTAACAGCCCATATTACTATCATTAATGTTAAAATAATCATTAATCTAGTTAAGTTTTGATTATTAGGCATAGTCTTTGCAACAGCACCTCCAGTTAAACACCACACAGTATGAAGAATTAATTGACATGTAGCAAAACCTAAAACAATAGCAATAAATTGATTTGGAAAAGTGCCTAATGTTGGTGCGAAATTAGTCCATGCCAAAGAACTCATAACCCAAGCTTTTGGATTTAATGGATGAACAACTAACCCATTATAAAATTTAAATTGGTGTAATTTATCTGAAAGATTGTTTGATTTAGTACTAGTATTCCATGAACGTATTGCTAACCAAAACATATATGCAGCACTTAAGTACTTAAAAGTTTCATGTAATATTGGTGAATTAATTAATATTGTATTAAAACCAAATCCAATAAATATATTTAATGCCATTTTGCCGCAAATCAAACCAATAATAAAGCCAATGCATTGCTTGAATCCTACTTGAATCCCTCCAAGTGCAAGGAGTAAATTAGCAGGCCCTGGAGTCCCAACCATTAAAATCATAAATCCAAACAGGGGTACGTAAGTATCTATCATTTTTATTATTTATTTAATTCTTCAACTTTTTGAAAATCTAATTTTGCCTCTTCAAACATTTTTAACTCTTCATAAATTTTGCCTCTATTATAGTAAGCATCTGGAAATTCAGGATTGTTTTCAATTGCTTTGTTGAAGTTTTCTAAAGCTAATTCATATTCAGACATATAACCGTAAATATTTCCAATATTATAGTAAGCTATAGGATCAATTGGATTAAGTTCAATAGCTTTAGAAAAATCATATAATGCTTTAGGATATACCTTCATGTTTTCCCAAAGCTGCCCACGATTATTATAAGAATTTGCATACGATGGGTTAATATCAATTGCCGAATTATAATCATCTATTGCTTTTTGAAATTCCCCAATAGATTTATAAGCTATCCCCCTATTGTTATAAGCCTCAATGTTATTAATATCTAATCGTAATGCTTGTGAAAATGCATTTATAGCATTTTCGAATTCATTATCTAGAAGAAATTTATTACCCTTTAATAAATATTCTTGTAAAGTTAAATTATCTGGTAATAAAACAATAGGTACCTTAGTTTCTACGACTCTCAAATCCAATTTTGAAGAATCAATTTCTCTATCATCACATGATATTAATGTCATTAAAACAATAAAAAGTGTAACTATCTTCATATTTACTTAGGCATTACTACAGACCTTATCACATCTGTACCTCCATCACGTGACCATTCAGAGAAATTAAATGCATCATTGATTTCATTCAATTTAAAATTGTGTGAAATAATATTTGCAATTGGATATTTATCTTTCGTTCTTTCTATTAGTTTAACTCCAATTGGCAATAACCAAGGTTCATAAAATGAAGCTGGAACAACATATTTAATTCCATGCAATATTCTATTAAAATCTACATTAACATTACTTTCTGGTATTATATTTCCTACTTCAACAAATGTTCCTCCTAAACGCAACATTTCTAAGCCTTCATTTATGACTTGAGGCACCCCTGCAACTTCAATTACTACGTCAGCTCCATTACTAGAACCAGATAATTCTTTTACAATTTTTATTCGCTCAAATTCATCTTTGATATTATTTATGTTAATTGTATGATCTGCCCCACATTTTTTTGATAATTCCAATCTGTTTTCCTGCCCATCAATAGTAATAATAGTTCCAGCCCCTCTTTCTCTAGCATATAAAGTAGCATATAGACCAAGAGCTCCAACCCCTTGAATAACCACAGTATCTCCTGTATTCATGTTCGATCTTTCAATAGCTGACATTACAGTTGCTAAAGCACAATTAATTGATGTAATAGCATCATCCGTAAGATGTGATTCAACTTTAAAAACGAAAGCTCCTGGACGTATATAGTAATAATCTGCAAACCCTCCAGTACAATATGGATATTCTTCAATGGTTTTACGAAGATTAAAATTAGATGGACAATCAGTAAATTTACCTCTAATACATTGATAACATCTATGGCATGGTGAAAAATATGTAAAAATCACCCTGTCCCCAATAGAAAGACTTTTACCTAAGTAATCTGTTGAAACTCCAGCACCTAAAGTATGAATACGACCAGTCAATTCATGGCCAAGTATAATTCCACCTTTCATCTTTCTTTCCCCCCTCCAAGCATGCAAATCAGAACCACAAATAGCTGAAGCAGAAACTTCTATCAAAATACCCCCAAACTCTACTTTTGGCACAGGATATTCTAATATTTCAAAATTAAATGGCTTTGTTAATACAGCTGCGTTACCTTTTAAAGACATAATTGCTCCTTTGAAAATTTAAAAGCAAGTCTTAATTCAATATAGATTTATTACCGATAAATTCATCAACAAATCTCAATTGATTATTTCTAGTCTCAGACTTAAGTAATTTAATTAGTTTTTCTACTCTACTTTCCCCAGATAATTGTTCCAATATAATTTGCAAATCAAAATAATTAGAATCCAATCTAGATAAAGCAAAATGAATTAAATTATTAGTGTTTCCAGATATATCTCTATTATTAAACCATTCATTTTGAAATAAATTTATGCTGTTCAAATAATCTTCAACTGACAACTTTAGTTCACTAATTTTATCTTCAGACGGATACGGTTTTTCATTTAAAGAACCTAATAATTCAACTTCCGCAAAAATATAATCCTCTTGATCCAAAATTTCTATAATTCTAAAAATTTCTTGACCAACAACTTTAATATCATAACCATATTCAACTTCCCAAATCTTATCTATTTTAGCAATCGTACCTACCCCAAAAAATTCTGCAGAACCACCTACTTCATCACCTTCTTTAATTAAACTTATTCCAAATAAACTATGATCAAGAATACAATCATTAAGCATCTTTTTATATCTGTCTTCAAAAATTTTCAAAGGCAAAGTCATACCAGGAAAAAGAATAGTATTTAAAGGAAAAATTGGCACTCTAATTATATTTGACATGAATATTAAATCCCTACAAAAAATATTAATTATTTAAAATATATCACAATCTTAATTAAATCTTAAAAAAATACTGCTTAACTATTCAATTTATATTATATTATTTAATCTAACTAATAAAAAGAGAAAAATATATATTTTAATAATATTTCATTGAAATGAAAATCTATTATGCGAAAATCACATCTTATATAAGGGACACTAATGTGGCAGGAGCGGCAGGATTCGAACCCGCGACCCTCGGTTTTGGAGACCGATGCTCTACCAACTGAGCTACGCTCCTAATTTCTTTAATATTAATATGATATAAGATTAATTAAAATTTAGCTAGATAAGGTTCAAGGTAGCCTATAAGCCGAGTTCTGTACTGTTTAACCAGCGATGATCATCTATCTAGCCTTAACGTTACCGTTAAGATCAAGCAGCCAACCCGGGAATAGCCGGACACTTTTACTCCTCTATTTGGCCTTGCTCCGAATGGGGTTTACCTAGCCTTTAATGTTACCATTAAAGCGGTAGGCTCTTACCCTACCTTTTCACCCTTACTTGATTAATCAAGCGGTATATTTCTGTGGCACTTGCCGGCAAATCACTTTGCCCCGTCGTTAACGGGCATCCTGTCCGGTGGAGCTCGGACTTTCCTCCCTTTAATATTATATTAATATTAAACGGCGATCACCCAGCTACCTTGAACATTTCTAAGTTTATCATTTAATTCAATAAATATAAATTAAATTAATCTAATATTTCTATAGAACGTTTTTTAACTAAAATCTTAGAAATGCTATTCACTAAAAACTCACGTTTTGAATCAAAATTATAGTTGGACCAAGTTTTAAAAAAAGTTGGATCTGAGAATTCTATTTTATCTAAAACAGCTGGTCTTCGTGTTAAATCAAGTTTATCAATATATTTATTAAGCTCAATCAAATTCATATTCCCCTTGGCAACTTTATTTACAGCTTTATAAAAATTTCTTTCAGCATTTCTTAATTCAATGTTATTATTTTCAGTATTTCGTTCTAATTGATCTATAAAAGAATCATTAGATTTATTAGATAAATGTTCATAAATTTTTAATGCAACTAAATCTTCTAATTCGTCTTCTTTCCAAGTTACATAATTACATGTGCCTTGGCTATTTTTGGACTTGCATTGATAATATCTATAAATATTTCGATTAATACGGCCATCTTTTGTTTTCCATCTTTGCCTTCTTGTTACACCCATCATCTTTTCACCACATTTATAACAATTTATTAAGCCCGATAATAAAAAAGGCAGAGCATTATTAGCATTCCTTGCAACATATTTACCTTTCATTATATCTTGAGCCTGTCTATATAAATTAGATTCAATTATTGAATTATGACTTTTAGGCAATCGAAATCCATACCTTATATATGTACCTGTATATACAGGATTTTTTAAAATATGCCTAATTGCTAATACATTCCATTCTTTGCCTCTTCTATTTTGATATTTTTCTTTATTTAAAAATGCTGCTAATTTCCTCAATCCTATATTTTCATGTACATATTTTTGGAAAAGTAGCTTAACAAGTTTCGATTCATTTTCTACGATCTCTAACCCGCCAGATATTCCTTGAGTATACCCATATGGAGGCTTTCCTAAAACTTTACCTTGCAATGCTTTATTTATCATTCCACTCTTTATATTTTCACTTTTTAATTTAGAAACAGTACCAAAATCCAATTCTTTTAATGCATTTTGAATTGGATCTGGATAATCATCATTAGCACAAACAACTTTAGCACCCAATGTTTCAATATCACATGTTTTACGAATAACTGCCTCTAAATCATTTCCAAAATGGTAAATACTAGGAATTACTACTAAATAAGATGATTGAGAATTTTGAATATATTTCACTAACTCAATATAAGCACTATCATTGTTAAAAGAATTTGCAGAGCGGTCACAAAATACTTTTATTGTTTGATGAAGGTTATTCATACAAAAAACATTAAATTTCTCCTTTAAATCATCAAAAGAAAAATTGTCATTATATAATGAAAAATAAGCTATGGCTCTCATTGATTATGAATCCGAAAATATTATCCGATTACAACTGGAACATCTAACAATAGTACTAGCATTCCTAGCCCTTTGTAAATCAGCTGATGGAATGGATAATCTACATCCCCCGCATGTACCTCGAGTCACTTTCACTACCGCAAGTCCTTCTTTAGATTTTAGCAATTGGTTATATATCATAAGTATATCTTGACGAATATTTGGAACTATTCGTTTTCTATCAGATTTTAAATCAATAATTTTATTACTCAACTCTTTTTCTTGATATTTTAATTTAGGTAATTCAATTTCTTTATTATTTTTCAAATGAGTAATTTTATTATTCAATTTCTCAATATTATCTTCGGTAGTATCTGTTTTCATCATAACTTTTAATAATTTATCTTCGTTATCAGAAATATTTCCTTCTAAAAAAATTTTTTCACTATCTAAAGCTATAAGTTCTTTTGAGTTTTTTATACTACCTCCATATATTTTTTTATTTAACAGATAAACATTTTGCTGAGTACTATTTATTTCTAATTCCAATTTACTTTTCATTATTTGAAGTTTTTTTAAATTGATAGAATTAATATTAATACTTTCTTCTAAAGAATTTATTTCTTTATTATCTGAAATTTTAAATTTTACTTCAGATAATAATTTAGCAGTAGATAATATATCAGAATCAAGAATTTGTAATTTATAAACTTCTTCTAGCAATAATGTCAAATTATATCCTCACAAAAATTACTTCCAACAGTTAAGTGTAGTTTAGTATACAAATAATTATTAGTACATAGTTATATGAAAAAATTTATCCCCAATATACAATAATAATAAGGATTTTCAAACTAGTTTATAAAAATAACATAGTGTAATATGGTATTTATTTATATCAATATTGTACTTCAATGAAAAACTTAATTTCACAAGTTAAAATACCCAAAACTAAAATTATATGCACACTTGGCCCATCAACCCATACTAAATCAGTAATAACGAGATTAATTAAATCTGGAATGAGTATTGCTCGATTAAATATGTCTCATGGTAGTTTTGATTCCCATAAAATATTAATAAAAAATATTAAAGAGATTTCAAATAATTTAAATATCCCTATTGGAATAATGATTGATATACCTGGAACTAAATATAGAATAGGCCCTTTAAAGAATTCTGAATATGCATTATTTAAAGGAGATAATATAACAATTACATCTAACAATGTAAAAGGTGACAACAAAATAATAAGTGTTCACCCCAACGGTATCCACAAAGATATAAAATTAAATGCTACTATATTAATTGATGATGGGTTAATTAAATTAAAAGCAATAAAACATAATGAAAAAGAAATTATCTGTAAAATTCTCAATAATGGAATAATTAGACCCAAAAAGGGTATCACTTTGCCTGGGTTACCTACTTCACTCAAATTCCCAGGTAAAAAATCTATAGAATGCTTAAAATTTGCTGATCAAGAAATGCCTGATTTCATAGCATTATCCAATATAACCTCAGAAAAAGATATAGCAAAAGCTAAATCTGTATTAAAAAATACGCAAAATAAAACTCATATAATTTCAAAAATAGAACGCCCTGAAGCCTTAAAAAATATTACATCTATTATCCAAATCAGTGATGCCATTATGGTTGCTCGTGGAGATCTAGGGGTTGAAGTCCCTATTTCTAAAGTTCCTATAATTCAAAAAGAAATAATATCCCAATGCAATAAAAATGGAAAACCTGTAATTACTGCAACCCAAATGTTAGAATCTATGATTTATTCTTCAACTCCAACTAGAGCGGAAGTTACAGATGTTGCTAATTCAATTTATGATGGAACAGATGCAATAATGTTATCAGCAGAAACATCTATAGGGAAATACCCCGTAGAAGCAGTTAAAGTAATGTCCGAAATAGCTCATGAAACAGAAAAAGTATTACCTTATGAAAAAATTATCATGGAGAAATCTCATCAAACACAATCTAAATCAGAAGATACTATTAGTTATGATGCTTGCTGGTCAGCATATCAATTAAAAGCTAAACTTATAGTTGCATTTACGGAATCTGGAACTACAGCAAGCAGAGTATCTAGATATAGGCCACCTACAAAAATATTAGCTTTAACTCCTAAAGAAAATGTCCAAAGAAAATTAACTTTACTCTGGGGAGTAATCCCTGTAACAGTCGAAAAACTATTTACGGTAGATGATTTTTTTAATAAGGCTTTATACGAATCTATATCAAAGATGAATTTAAAAGAGAAAGATTTATTGATATTAGTAGCTGGACTGCCAATAGGTGTCCCTGGAGGGACAAATTTACTAAGAATAATGACTGTACCGTCGAAAAATGAAAATCCTCAACAATAATTTATCATTACAAATATTTAATACATTAAATAAACAAACTGAAACTATTGTACCAATAAAAGCTGGACATATAAGTATGTACACTTGTGGGCCAACTGTCTATAGAGATGCGCACATAGGTAACCTTAGATCTTATCTTATGGCCGATTGGATAAGAAGATGCCTAGAATATAAAGGTTTAAAAGTAACCCATATAAAAAACATAACTGACGTTGGACATATGCGACAAGAGGTATTAGAACAAGGAGAAGACAAAATTGTTGATGCAGCAATTAAAGAAGGAAAAACTGCTGCAGAAATTGCTGACTTTTATTCAAAAAGGTTTTTTAAAGATGAAAAAACTCTCAACATATTGCCAGCTACTATATTCCCTAAAGCCACTGATCATATTAATGAAATTATTGAAATTATAGCTAAATTAATAGAAAAAAAAATAGCTTATACCATTGATGGAAATATATATTTTTCAATTCAAAATTTTAAACAATACGGAATATTATCCGGAAACATTAAAATTAATAACCTTTTAAATAATCTTAGAATTGAACAGGATTCAAATAAAATTAATCCAAACGATTTTACGTTGTGGAAGAAAGCTGAAAAAGGCAGAAATTTAAAATGGGAAAGCCCATGGGGAGAAGGGTTTCCTGGATGGCATATCGAATGCTCAGCTATGTCAATAAAATATCTTGGTAATTTCTTTGACATACATACTGGAGGAGTAGATAACATCTTTCCTCATCATGAGGATGAAATAGCACAAAGTGAAGCTTATACTGGCAACTCTGTGGTCAAATATTGGATACATGGGCAACACTTATTAGCAGATGGAGTTAAAATGTCTAAATCTTCTGGCAACTCCTATATTTTAAACGATTTGAAAAAACTAAAAATTGACCCATTGGCTTTTCGGTATTTATGCCTAACAACAAAATATAATTCTAGGCTTAATTTCACATTCTCTTCTTTAAAAGCTTCACAAAAAGCATTATTCAGGCTTCAAGAAAGAATCTGGATTGCTCATAATGATATTAATTTAGCTACAAACGAACAGGACTATTATGAAAATACCACTGAAATTTGGGAAAAAAAATTTTTACAGTGTGTTTATAATAACCTAGACCTACCAGGAGGGCTATCAATTACTTGGGAACTCATGAAGTCTGATTTAAATAATAAAATCAAATTAGAATTAATAGAAAAATTTGATAAAATATTAGGCCTCAAACTTATTTCATCAATTAAGAATTTTAAAACTCCAACAAATATTCAAAAAATAATACAAAAACGCGAAAAATACCGCAGTGAAAAAGATTACAATTCAGCTGATAGGGTGCGAAATGAATTATATAATTCTTCATATATAATTAATGACTATACCTCGAAAACATTAGTGAGGCCTAAAGTAAAATGGGAAAAATATAATAATTTATGGCAAACATATTCTTCTTCTAAAGAAATAGAAAATCTAACTAAAAACAACCCAAATAAGAAATTCTCTATAGGTATAGTAACTTTTAATGAACTTACCGAATTAAAAAGGTCTATAAAAAGCATATTTAAGTTTTCTAAAAACAATAATATTGAAATTTTAATTATAGATAACGGTTCCAATCATAAAATTGGTAGATGGTTAGAAGATATCTCTTCAAAACATGAAAATATTACAGTTATACATATAGATCATATGATAGGAGAAGCTGAAGCGAAAAACATTATTATAAAACAAAGTATGGGAGAAATTATTATATTGCTAGACCTAAGCATAGAACTCTCTGGCAACATATTTGAACCAATAGCGAAAGCTCTCTCAGATAAAAATATTGGTCTTACTGGTCCTTATGGTCTCAAAACTAATGACCTTAACCATTTTCATGATGGGGAAGGAGAATATGGATATATGGATGCAATGCAGTTTTATTGCTTTGCATTTAGAAGAGATTTAGTAAACCAAGTTGGATTTATGCGAAAAAGTTTCAGGTTTTATCGTAATCTTGATATAGATTATAGTTTCCAAATTAAAAACTATGGATATACGATACTAGCCGATCCTAATTTGCCAGTAATAAAACATCAACATAGCGTTTGGAATTCAATGCTGCCAGCCACTAGAGATGAATTAAGCAAAAAAAATTATAAACGCTTTTTAGACAAATGGAGAAATAGAATAGATTTACTTGAAATTAACAAAAACAATAATAATTAAATTTACCTATTATTTATATATCCTATATATAAAACAGGAGGGAATATGTTCTTTGAACTAAGAAAATATTATATTCAAAATGGACAAAAGGATGCTTGGATTAATTACATGGATAAAGTAATAATGCCATTTCAAATTTCTAAAGGTATGGTTATAACTGGTACTTTTACAAGTAAAAGTGACAAAGGTGAAGAATTATATATCTGGCTAAGAAGATTCAATAACCAAGAAGAAAAAGAACAATTATATAATGATGTATATGAAAGTAAAAAATGGAAAACAGAAATTTTTCCGCCTATACCTACACTAATAGATAGAAGTAGGACTGTTGTCACAATAATTGAACCTACAAAAAATTCAGTAATTAGATGAGCAATACTTCTAATAATGATTTAATTTTTACCAATGTAAACATAATTACACTCAACAATAAATCTCCTGTCGCAAAAGTATTAGGAGTTAAAGGTAATAAAATAAATTATATTTCCACAGAATATAACAAAAAGTCTATTAATCGAATTAAATCTAATAAAACAAAGATAATTGATTGTAATTCACACACTATGTTACCAGGATTTATAGATGCACATTGCCACATATTATCTTATATATCAAAATTATCAAGCCTAAACATAAGTAATCCAACAAAAACATCTATAAAAGAAATCAAACAAAAAATAATTAACTATTCAAAAAATTTCGATAACGGGAAATGGATTAAAATCACTGGATACCATGAATTTAATTTAACAGATAGCCGACATATTAATAAATATGATATTGATGAAATATCCCCTTATAATCCAATAAGAATAAAGCATATTTCTGGGCATGCAGATATCTTAAACAGTCTTGCCCTTAAATTCATAGGAATTGACAGGCATTTTATAGACCCAATAGGCTCTTATATTGAACGAGATCATAATGGTAACCCAACTGGATTATTAATTAATATGGGTAATATTTTAAACAAAAAAATACCTAAATTAAATCAAAAACAATTACTAACAAATGCAAAATTGGCTAATGAGCATTTATTATCGAAAGGGATAACTTCAATACAAGATGCAACTTATACTAATTCAACTAATAGATGGAAATTGTTTAAAAAATTAAAGGATGATGAAGTTATTAATCCTAGAATAACATTTATGCCTGGGTATCAACATTTAGAAGACTTCATTGCATCAAATATAAAATTTCAATTTGGAAGTATAGATTTAAATATTGGTCCATGTAAAATAATGTGTAATCTAACTGATGATGGAATTTATCCTTCATATGAAAAGCTTCAAAAAATAGTTAATTTTGCCAATATTAATAAATTCCCTGTCAGTATCCATGCAATTGAATCAGACACAATAAAAAAAGTTATTCAATTACTAAATGAACAAAAAATAGTAAATAATAATTTAAACAATAATTTAAGAAACCGTATTGAACATTGTTCAGAAATTGATCAAAGTCAAATTATCAAATTAAAAGAATCAGGAGCACTAATAACAACTCAACCAGGATTTATTTACACAAATGGTGCTAGATACAAATCATTGATTGAAATCGAAAAACAAATCAATTTATACCCTATTAAATCAATAATGAAATATAATATCCCTATAGCTGCAAGTTCTGATTTCCCAGTTTCAGATATTAACCCCTTAATTGGTATTTTTTCATTAATAACAAGAAAAGATTCTCAAAATAATATGTTAAATAAAAAAGAATCTATTTCAATCAATCAAGCTATTAAAATGTATACTTATTATGGAGCTTACATGTGCTATCAAGAATCAATAAAAGGTTCAATAGAAATTAATAAATTAGCTGACCTAATAATACTAAATGATAATCCGTTAGATATAGAGTATGAAAAAATAAAAAGTATAAAAAATTTAATGACTATTATAAATGGAAAGATTTTATGGGAAAATTAAATTAATCAACTTGCATTTTTAAAGAATTTACTAAACTCTCTAATGAATCTGAATATTGATTAGAAGGAAGACAATTTAACGCATCAATAGCTTTATTGCAATAAGATTTTGCTATTTTTAGTGATTCTGAAATCAACCCTAAGTCAATTATTCTTTTTATAGCAAGTTTAATTTTTTCATGATCTTGAGGATTATTCAATAATTCTTTGATTTCAATACAATAATTATTATTCTCTAAAGCTAAAATAGTCGGCAAAGTTAATATCCCATGAAGTAAATCATTACCAACAGGCTTACCAATCTTATCTTCTGATCCATTAAAATCTAAAATGTCATCAATTATTTGAAAAGCGATTCCATAATTGTATGCAAACTTTTCAAGTGATTTAATTATGTCATCAGAAGCATTACTTAGTATAGCTCCAGATTTTGCTGAAGTTAGAAATAATGATGCAGTTTTAGAATATATTCTATCTATATAATCTTTCCTTGTTAAATCTAACTTAAAACTTTCTTCTTTCTCTCTTAATTGACCACTTGAAAGTTCCATTATTGTTTCAGAAAATCTTTTAATTACAATTATATTATTTGTATGACAAACATAAGTAGCTGAGGCTGCAAATAAGTAATCTCCTACCAAAACTGCTTCTTTATGTCCCCAAGCATTGCTTATAGTTTCTTTACCTCTCCTAAGCTTTGAATCATCCACAGTATCATCATGAATTAATGTAGCAATATGTAACATTTCGACAGCAGTTGCCATTATATCAATCACGTCCTTATCATGACTATTAAAATTGGCTGAAAGTAAAGTAATAGCTGGACGAACTCTTTTACCTGGGGTATTTAAAATATATTCCAACAAATCAGATAAAAGTGGATGAGTAATGTCTCTAACTGAACTTAATTTTTTTTCAACTCTAAAAAGACCTTCTTGAATTGGTTTATAGATAGTATTGTTTTTAAAATATTTTTCTTGCTCATATAAAGCAGTCATTTATTTATACTCATGTTTTCATCTTCTATAACTGATTCATCTAATTTATCAAATAAATGTCCTGAAAAAAGAATCTTTGTACCCGGAATTAACTGACTATCATTCCATTCCCACTTTAAACTTAATATATCATCTTCAAAACCTAACATTGAATGAAGTTTTGTAGAAGTATGGGGTAAAAATGGATAAAAAAGAATTTTCAAGCAATTTATTACAGATAAAGACACCCAGATTGTAGTTGCAGCATCCTCGAGATTTGATTTCACTGCCTTCCATGGAGCTTTATGTTCTAAATATTTATTTGCCAACTGAGCTAATTTAAAAGATTTTTGTAAAGCTAACCTAAATTGACATGATTCTATATGTTCAGAAACTTGAATCATTGCTACATTACATTCATTCAAAAGATCCTTACTTTTAATGTCTAATTTATATGGACTTGGTATATTAGAATCAAAATTTTTATTTACTATGTTTAAAACCCTATTAACTAAATTACCATAAGTGGCAACTAATTCATCATTATTACGTCTAACAAATTCTTTCCAAGAAAAATCTGTATCACTTGTTTCCGGCATACTTGCAGATAAAACATATCTGAGTGCATCAGGAGAATATTTATCTAAATATTTTGGTAGCCATACAGCCCAATCTCTACTTGTGGAAAATTTTAAACCTTGCAAATTCAAATATTCATTTGCCGGAATATCATAAGGCAAATTAAATTTTCCACATCCAATTAATATTGAAGGCAAAATTACTGAATGAAAAGGAATATTATCCTTTCCCATAAAATAAAAAGACTTACTTTTATTATCCTGCCAAAAATCAATCCATGAGTCAGGTTCTCCTCTATCTTTTGCCCATTGTTTAGAGGCAGAAATATAACCTAAAACAGCTTCAAACCAAACATATATTCTTTTTGTTGGATATCCATCAATTGGTAATGGTATTCCCCATTCTATATCTCTAGTAATAGCTCTATCATTCAATCCATTTTCAATAAATGACTGGGTGAAATTTTTCACATTTGGCCTCCAATGTGTCTGTTTTTCCACCCATTTACTTAAAACACTTTCAAAATAAGTCAATTTTAAGAAAAAATGTTCTGTTTCTTTAATAATAGGTTCATTACTACAGGTGCGACAAATCATATTTATCAGGTCTTTAGGATCTAAAGTTTTACCACAATTATCGCATTGATCACCTCTTGCACCAGTTGAATTACATTCAGGGCAAATACCTTCCACATATCTATCAGCTAAAAACCTATTCTCATTTTCACAGAAAGGTTGATTCATAGGAGCTTTATAAATATATCCTTTATTTAATAAATCTAAAAATATATCTTGCACTACTTTAAAATGATTGTCTGTATGTGTTGAAGTAAAAAGATCAAAAGTTATTCCTAATCTTTTCCAATTATCTAAAAATTCATCTTGAAAACCTTTGGTGATTTCTTCAGGAGTAACACCTTTCTGTTCCGCAGTTAAAGTAACAGGAGTCCCATGTGAATCACTCCCGGATACCATTAACACTTCATTTCCTTTAATTCTGTGATATCTAGCAAAAATATCAGCAGGCAAGTACACTCCCGCGACTTGTCCTAAATGTATCGAACCATTTGCATAAGGCCATGCAACAGCCACTAAGATTTTTTCTGACATTAAACTTCCAATTCTCTTTATCTATACAAAATGTTAACATAATAAGACAATTTATATATATAGAAAAAATTTTTATTTTTTCTCTTTCATTAATTCTAAACAAATTTTATATATGTTTTTTTTAGAAAAACCAGTTTTAAGAAATACATTATTAACTATTTCTTTAGTCTTCAATTTATCTACATCCATATCTTTCAATATACCTGCAATTTCATTTCTACTATTTAGTACATCAGGTGATTTTTTGTGACCTTCAAGTAATATTATAAATTCACCTTTAGGCTTAGTAAAAACATCTATGGCTTCACTAATCTTACCTCTAAAGATTTCTTCATATAATTTTGTCATTTCTCTACAAACAGTAATATTACGATCACCAATATAATCCAAAATAAATTTCAAACAACTCAGTAATCTATGTGGTGATTCTAATATCACTATAACCTTTTGGTCATTACTAATTGAATCTAATAATTCCATCCTTTTAGTTTTTTGCTTAGGAAAGAAGCCCGCAAAAATCCATTGGTCAAATATCATCCCAGATATTGACATTGCAGTAGTTATAGATGAGACGCCTGGAATTGGTATAACTGCAAATCCTAAATTTATAGCTGATATAATTAATTCTTGACCCGGGTCATTAATACAAGGCATACCTGCATCAGATACTAAAGCTATATTTTTTTTTTCTAATTCAGATAAAATATATGATAATTTACTTAGTTTATTATAATTATAATAACTAGTCATTTCTGTTCTAATATTATATTTATTTAACAATCTAGAAGTTATCCTTTTATCTTCACAAACAATTAAATCAACTTCATTTAAAATTCTTATTGCTCGTAAAGTTATATCTTCTAAATTACCTATAGGTGTACCAACAACATAAAGAGTAGACATTTTATTTCCATATTTATTATCATTATTAATTATAATATAACAAAATAAAATGGATTTATTAATGATTAAAACAATTACAGTAATATCAGATACTCACTGTTATAAATGGAAAGATATACATCCACAAATAAAATTAAAAATTAAAGAAACTGATTATTCAGTTCATTGCGGTGATTATGTACGTAAAAATGTATTAGATGAATTTATATTAAATTCAAATAACCCTATAGTAGTACATGGTAACTCTGACCCTGTAGAAATACGTAATACAATACCTTACACTCAAATATTAAAAGTTAATGAAATAACCATTGGAATAATACATCCTGCTTGGGGAAAAGAAGAATTTAAGTATAATGAATTATTTAAAGATTTTCCAAAAATAAAACCAGATGTAATATTTTTTGGACATACACACGAACCAATCAATCAGGTAATTGATGAAACTCTTTTCATCAATCCTGGACAAGCTTACCCTTCCTTTTTAGTACCTGCTACTATGGCTGTAGTAACTATAGACAAAAAAAATATTTATTCTGAAATAAAAGAAATATCTCCAGCTTTATAAAATGAATTAGCCCATACCTAACAATTTTCTACCTGCCAACAAATGTAAATGTAAATGAGGAACTTCTTGCCCAGAGTTTTCTCCCTGATTTATTATCAAACGATACCCATCATCTACTATACCTATATCTTTAGCATAATTTGTTGCAACATCAAACATTGAAGCTAATATTCTTCCAATATCATCATAATCAGATATCCTAAGAATATGCTTATGAGGTATAATTAACAAATGAATTGGAGCCTTTGGGGCAATATCTTCAATTATAAAACAAAATTGATTATTAAATAATTTTTTTGATTCAACTTGATTATTACTAATCAAACAAAATATACATTTATCCAATTAAACATCTCCAAAAAATTTATTTGTTTGTTGTCTTTCCTTAATATCTATATAAATCAACATAGTAGTTATCCCTGTAATAGGAACTATCCCAGTAATCGGAAATATTACAACTTCTAATACGCTAAAAATAAAACCATTTAATATGTTTATATTTGGTTCTATTAACCAAATTAAAGAATATATAAATAACAAACACAAAAGTTCAATTAATATAACAAAAAATATTCTAATCCTAAATCCTTTAACTAATTCATAACTACCCGAAAAAGATTGAATTGGCCCCATACGTTCGAACAATATCATTTGATTAAAAAAGCAAAAATTTACCATGAGTAAAAATAATAATGGTAATCCAAAAAGAGTTAATGATAAAAGTGCAGCTGCAAGAAATAAAACAAAGAAAACTAAATTTGCCAAACTAAGTTTTTTTATATTTGGAAGCAAATTTATATAACAGTTTAATACATTAATTTTCTTTCTACATTTTATGTAATTTATTTTTAAAGACAAAGCCGATGTCGCTAAAACACTAATAAAAAAACCCATAATAAGAAATATCCCCAATATCACAAATGAAAATAAATTAAACTCAGAATCATTCATTTCATTAATATCAGGTAAAAATCCATATCGAATAATATTAAAAATTAATATAGGAATTAAAGAGATAGTTATAAAGCTTAATATATTGTCAAAGTATACTTTTAATGTATTTAATAAAATATATTTGACCCATTCAGTATTATTTAAATCTTTAGGTTTATCTTGAATATCTACAATATTTTCATAGAATTCTTTAGAATTCTCATCTTTATCTTCAAAATGCTTCATGTAAAATATTAATATGATATTTATGAAAATTCTATAAGTTCAATTCTTGTATCACCTGGCGCTTTAATAAACGCAATCGATTCAATAACTCCATTATTAATAGGAATAGGACCTTCTAATAGCTCTGCACCTAATTCTATTAATCTATCTATTTCTGAATCTATACCTTTTACAGTAATACCAAAATGCTCTAATCCATAATGAGCATATGGATCACCCTCATTTAACATTTCATTCGTTCGCTCTGCTGAAATATTTACTACCATCCCATTAGAAGATTCGCATTTTATAAACCTATCTCCAAAGACTCTTACTTCATCCCCAGCAATTTTAAAACCAAATGCTTTTACATACCATTTTGCAATGCTTTCAGGATCTGAAGATTTGATGTGTATGTGATTAATTTCATAAGCCATGAATTCCCTCCAAATTTTCAATTATTTTAATCATATTTAAATTTAAATATGAAAACAATAGTTAAATCAATATGAATTTATTAAACAGACTATTATATACTTGATTAATTATTTTTCACGTATTTTATTTATAAATTCCAATATTTTCGTTTTATCTTTCACCCCATTAGTCTCTATTCCACTAGAGACATCTAAACCCCAAGGGTTCACTTTTCTAATAGCTTGCCTTACATTACTAGGATTTAAGCCTCCAGCTAAAATAAAATCATATTCTACACTTAATCCTTCAATAACTGACCAATCAAATGAATGACCAGTCCCTCCAAGTTTACCTCTTTCACTATGATCTAATATAGGAATAGAACCGTAATTTATTACTTCAATGATACTATCTATAATTTTAGATTTATTTTTAATTAATTCTTTATCAACTTTAATTTGTTTAATTACAGGGACATCAATCAACTTACAAAAATCAAGAGATTCTGCCCCACATAATTGAACCATATCTAATTTACATTTCCTAACAGTATCATTTACAAATTTCAAACTCTGATTTGCAAATAATCCAACTAGACTAGGAGATTCTCGTAAAGTAAATTCTCTGTAATTCTCAATTAATTCATAAGCAGTATCTTGAGTTAATTGCCTTCGAACATTTTCAACAAAAACAAAACCTAAATAATCAACATTTAACTTTGATGCATAAATTGCATGTTCTGTTTCTTTTATTCCGCAAATTTTTACTCTTGGCATGAAAGTTCTCTTAATTTATTTGCTGGGTTTTTTGAAGTTACTAAAGATTCACCAACTAAAACTGCATTTACACCAACACTTTTGAGTTTAGTAATATCATCTTTAGTTTTAATTCCACTTTCACTAATAATAATTTTGTTTTCTGGAATTAATTTTGCAAGCTGAAATGTAGTACTTATATCAGTAGCAAATGAAGTTAAATCACGATTATTAATTCCAATTATTTCTGCTCCAGCTCGTAAAGCTATATCTAACTCATTTTCATTATGCACTTCTACAACACATTGCATCCAAAATTTCTTTGCTAAATTCAACAAATCGGTTAATTCATTAATATCCAAAATTGATACAATTAGTAAAATAGCATCAGCACCATAAGCCCTAGCTTCATAAACCTGATATGGATCAAGTATAAAATCTTTACGAATAATCGGTAAAGAAAATTCATTTACATATTCAGATACCAATAACATATCATTCAAAGTACCTTTGAAATATTTCTGATCAGTTAAGACAGAAATTGCTGCTGCTCCATTATTATGATAAATTTCAGCCAATTTTAAAGGGTTGAAATTTTCAATCAACAAACCTTTTGAAGGAGAATGTTGCTTTACTTCAGCAATAACTCTTACAAAATTGCCCATTAAACTACCTGCTAAGTTTAAAGCAGATTTCCTTTTCTTTATCATTTCATGCAAATAATCTAATGAATATTTTTCTTTTGACAATTCAATTTCTTTTAATTTATGCGAAACAATATCATCTAAAATATTAGTCATTCAAATACCTATATAATTTTTTATCAATCTTTTTTTAATTCTTGACTTAATTTTATAAAAGATTTCATAGCTTTTAAAGCTTTCCCAGTATCAATAGAATCCATAGCTAAAGAAATACCTGTTTCAATATCTAGGGCTTTACCAGAAACAACTAAACCTACAGCAGAATTAATTAACACTATTTCTCTATGAGGACCTTTATATCCATTTAAAACATTATTAATAATTTTTATGCTATGATCTACCCCTTCAACTTGAATGTCATCTTTGTTAATATATTTAAATCCAAATTTACTAGGAGATATTTCATATTCGTCTATTAACCCATTTTGCAGTTCCCAAACTAAAGTATTTGCTGACAAAGATATTTCATCTAATTTATCTTTTCCATGTACAATTAATGCCCTATTACTTCCAAGCTTAAATAACGATTCAGCCATTTTCTTACCAGTTGAAGGATCAGCAACACCCAACAAGTGAAATCTAGCATTTGCAGGATTAGTCAAAGGTCCTAAAATATTAAAAACCGTTCTTAATCCTAAATCTTTTCTAGGTTTTGCTGCAAATTTCATAGATGGATGATATCTCTGGGCAAACATAAACCCAAAACCTGTATCTTCTATACATTTTTTAACATCTTCAGGATCTAAATCTATGTTAGCTCCTAATTTTTCTAACACATCCGCACTTCCAGAAAAACTAGACATTGCTCTATTCCCATGTTTAGCTACATTTACGCCAGCACCAGCTATTACAAAGGCAGCAGTAGTAGAAATATTAAAACTTTTCGAACCATCTCCACCAGTACCACAGGTATCCAAAACCGGCAAATCATGTACAACTTTTAATGATTTAGATCTCATCATCTTAGCCATACCAACTATTTCATCAACACTTTCATTTTTTATTCTCATTGCAGTTACAAAAGAACCAAATTCTGCATCCGTAACTGATCCTTCCATAATAAGTCTCATAGCATCAGAGGCCTGATCACTTGTTAATGATTTGCCTTGAATTAGAGATTCAATATAATTTATAAACATTTAACTCTCTCGTCTTACTAAATATTATTTAAATTAAAAATGGATTACCAAGTAAAAAATTATCTTCTACATAGTCAAAAAATTATTTAATAAATCTTTACCATTTTTTGTCATGATAGACTCAGGATGAAACTGAATTCCATAAACAGGAAATTTCTTATGTCTTACACCCATTATAATACCATTATCTGTCCATGCAGTGACTTCAAGCTCATCTGGAACTGAATCAGGGAAAATAGCTAATGAATGGTAACGAATAGCTTCAAAAGGATTAGGTAAGTTTTTAAATAATCCCTTACCATTATGATGAATCAAAGATGTCTTACCATGCATGATTTCACCTGCTTCACCCACTAGCCCCCCATAAACAACTCCTACACATTGGTGTCCTAAGCAAACTCCTAAAGTAGGAATCTTATTGCTAAAAATCTCAATAACCTCTTTAGATATCCCAGATTTATCTGGGGTACACGGCCCTGGAGAAACAACTATTTTTTCTGGGCTCCATTTTTCAACATCTTCAATAGTAAACTTATCATTTCTTACAACTTTTACTTCAGCACCTAATTCACTCATATATTGATACAAATTATATGTAAAACTGTCATAATTATCTATTAATAAAATCATTTGTTATTCCAAATATTTTTTCTCAGCCTGATCTATAGACTTTAATAATGCATTTGCTTTGTGTAAAGTCTCTTTATATTCTAACTCCGGTTCGCTATCAAAAACCACTCCTCCTCCTGATTGTGCATAAGCAATACCGTTTTTAATCACTAGAGTACGAATTGCTATAGCTGTATCCATATTACCTGAAAAATCAAAATGTCCTATAGCTCCCCCATATGGCCCTCTACGTTCATTCTCCATTTCAGAAATAATTTCCATTGCTCTAATCTTAGGTGCCCCTGAAAGTGTACCAGCAGGAAAACAAGATCTAAAAGCATCATAATTATTAAAATCTGAACTCAATTCACCTTCTACATTAGAAACTATATGCATCACATGAGAATATCTTTCTATACCCATAAAATTCGTTACATTTACAGTTCCTGGCTTACAAACTCGACCTAAATCATTTCGACCTAAATCAACAAGCATAATATGTTCAGCTATTTCCTTAGGATCAGATAATAGCTCTTTTTCCATTTTTTTGTCTTCTAAATCATTTCCTCCTCTAGGTCTAGTACCTGCAATAGGATGAGTTGAAACAATTCCATCTTGAACTTTAGTTAACATTTCAGGTGAGGCACCAGCTATTTGAAAATCCCCAAAATTCAAAAAATACATATATGGTGAAGGGTTAATTTCTCTCAATGATTTATAAATTGCAATAGGCGGAACATTGATTTTTCGTTGTAATCTCTGTGAAGGAACAACTTGTATAACATCCCCTTCAAATATATATTTTTTAATACTTCTGACAATGTCCATATAAGTATCAATATCAATATTTGAAACTACCTCAGATTTATCATAATTACTTTTATTTAAAGAAAAATCATTTGTTACGCTGGATTTCAATTTGTCAATAATATTGTTTATTTTACCAACTGAATGCTTATATGAATTTTCAATATCTCCAGTCAAATCTATATGAGTAATAATCTTAATTTTGTTTTTTATATGATCAAATTCTAAAAAAGTCTTAGTTAACATAAAAATAGATTCTGGTAACCCAATAGTATTTGGTAAAGACAAATTCAAGTTTTCAAAATAATTTACAGATTCATAAGAAAGATATCCTACAACGCCACCAGTAAATTTAAATTTTGGCATGTCAGGTAATTCAACTACTTTATATTTTGACAATGCTTCTTGTATAGGAATCAAAGGATCAATACAACCATGCTCCTCTCCCTCTCCTGTCTTAATAATTAAATCTGGTTCACAGCCAATAAAGCTATAAGTGTGATCTTTATTAATTCCTTCAGCACTTTCTAATAAAAATGAATATGGAGTAGAAGCTACTTTGTTATATACTGATAATGGAGTTTCAGTCCCAGCATCTAATTCTATAAATAAAGGAATTAAATTCCCTTTATCTTTCAATTTTAAAACTTCTTTAAGTTCAGGGTAAAACACAATCAATACCTCTTATATATTACTATCATTATTTATAATTAATTTACCCTAGTTATTCACTAAACCAATTTTACTTTTTACAATTTCCATTTTCTTCTCAGCTAACGATCTTGCTCTTTCAGCTCCATTTGACAATAGTTTATCTAAATGATCTGAATTTTCCATTAGATCCCTATAACGTTTTTGAATTGGTTTAAGCTCTTCTATAACAACTTCTGCTACCCTAATCTTTAGATCTCCATACCCTCTAGAATTAATAAAATCTAACTCTACTTCTTCTTTTGATTTCCCTGAAATAACTTTATATATACCTAATAAATTATTAACACCAGCATTATCTGGGTCATCAGAAAATTTAATTTCATTACCTGAATCTGTAACAGCTCTTTTTAATGTTCTTAAAATCTCCTCTTCACTATCAATCATTTTAATAGCATGTCCTCTAATATTTGAATAACTTTTTGACATTTTTATCAAAGGATTATCAAAACCCATAACTCTAGCACCAATTTCAGGTATAACTGGTTCAGGCAGTGCAAAAGTATCTCCATAAATATTATTAAATCTTTGACAAATATCTCTTGCCAATTCTACATGTTGCTTTTGGTCATCGCCAACAGGAACTTCTACAGCATCATACAAAAGAATATCACTTGCCATCAATACAGGATAATCTAATAAACCAGTGGAAACACTCTCTTGTGATGAAGATTTATCTTTATATTGTGTCATTCTTTCTAACCATCCAATAGGAGTAATGCAATTCAACAACCAACATAATTCTGCATGTTCTTTAACATGACTTTGTATAAATACTGAACATTTTTCAGGGTCTAAACCTGCAGCAAATAATATTGCAGCTAAGGATTTTATTTGATCATTAAGTTTTTGAGGATCTTGATAAACAGTCAAAGAATGCAAATCAACTATACAAAAAAAGTTGTCTTTCTCATCTTGTCTATTGACCCATCCTTTAATAGCTCCTAAATAATTCCCTAATTGAACATCACCTGAAGGTTGAATTCCACTAAATACTCTAGATAAAGACACTAATCTACCTTTCAAAATTTATTTCTTATTTACCTATATGATTTTAAGTATATTGACCAAATTAGTTAAAGTAAACTAACAGCTTTATCAAGAATCTTATTACCAACTTCATATTTTGACATTAACGGCAATTCTTCTGGATTAGTATTATGATCAATTAAAAATACTTTATTATTATCAGAAGAAAATCCACTGTTTTCCTTTGTAACATCATTAGCCACTATAAAATCTAAATCTTTTTCTTTCAATTTCTTAGTTGCATTATCTATCAAACTATCTGTTTCTGCAGAAAACCCAATCTTAATTAATCCCTTATTATTTATAGATTTTAAAATATCTGGAGTTTTAATCAAATCAATTTGCCAAGTATCATTTTTTGTTTTTTTTATTTTTGAGTTAACATATGAATTAGGAGTCCAATCACTCACTGCTGCTGCCATAATCAAAACATCAGAACCTATGGATTCTTTTTTTACAGCATCAAACATCTGGCTTGCATTTGATACATGTATAGTTTTTGCACCAACTATATCTTTTAATAAATTAGATGCTGAAATCAAGCTGACTTCAGCACCTCTATTAATTGCAGCTTGAGAAATAGCATATCCCATTTTTCCAGATGATCTATTAGATATATATCTTACAGGGTCAATTTCTTCCTTTGTGCCTCCAGCAGTTACAACTATTTTTTTCCCTTTAAGATCTCCGTTAGCCCCTAAAATCAAATTTAAATTACCCAGTACATTTTCTGAATCTGTAACTCGACCTAATCCTATTAAGCCTGAAGCTAATCTTCCACTATCTGGTCCAATTATTTTAACTCCTCTACTTTTCAAAATCTCAATATTATTCTGGGTAGCAGGATTATCATACATATTAGCATCCATGGCAGGAGCTAATATAATTGGAGCTTCTGTTGCTAAAATTGTAGCTGTCAGAATATCATCAGAAAACCCATGAGCAATTTTTGCAATTATATTTGCGGTTGCTGGATATACGATAATAGCCTCAGATCTTTTAGCAAGTAATACATGATCCATACTGAATTCAGAATTCGAATCAAATAAATCTATAGAAACAGGTCTATGAGTAATACTATTAAAAGTTAAAGGAGTTAAAAAATGTTTAGCAGATTCTGTCATAACAACGTCTACTTCACATTTCAATTGAGTAAGTTTACTAGCTAATTCAACAGCTTTATAAGCTGCTATACTGCCTGTAACTCCTAGTGTAATAAATTTGCCCTTTAAAAAACTCATTAACAACTCAACCTATTTAGATTTATTTATTCATATTGTATATATTTTTCAGTCCAAACAATGTTAAATCCGGCTCGACATAATCAAATATCTTTACTTCTTTATTAATTACTTGAGCCAATCCACCTGTGGCAATAACTTTAGTTTCATTTTCTAATTCTTGGCGAAACCTATTTACCATACCAATAACCATATCTGAATAGCCCAAAATTAAACCTGATTGAATTGAGTGTATTGTATTTTTACCTATAGCATTAGGTGGTCTCTTAAGCTCAACTCTTCTTAACTGAGAAGAAGTGTGATATATAGCTTCTGCTGAAGCAGAAATACCCAAAGAAATTGACCCTCCAATATATTCTGCTTTAGATGTAACTGCATCAAAAACAGTAAATGTTCCTACATCAACTATTATAACAGCAGATTTAAACATTTCATAAGCTGCAACCGAGTTTACTATACGGTCTGCTCCTACATCTCTTGGAGAATCATATAGGTTTTTTATACCAGTTTTAATACCAGGGTTTACTATTAATGGAGAATGCCTAAAATAGTTTTTAGAAATCTCTGAAAATGCTGGAGTTAATGGAGGTACCACACTGCAAATAACAATATCAGTGATATCTGAATAATTAATCTCTTTTAAAGAAAGTAAATCAGATAAAATCAATCCATATTCATCAGGCATTTTTTTTGCATCTGTTGCAATACGCCATGTGGCAACTAATTGATCATTATCAAAAACACCAAAAGTTACATTAGTATTACCAATATCCAAAGCTAATAACATATATTTTAATTATACAATTTTAATGTATTTCTCCTTATATTAATTATATCACTTCAATCAATTGGAAATATTGAATTCAAATAATAACTAACCTATTTATACATAACCTCTCAATTTAGTAGCATTAACAACTCTTTCAACTCCAATAACAAATGCAGCCTGTCTAAAAGTTATTTTATTACTATCAACCAGGGTTTTTACATCTCTATAAGCTGATTTCATAACCTGTGACAACTCAGTAAAAACAGTTTCTTCAGGCCAATGACGTTGATATAAATTTTGAGTCCATTCAAAATATGAAACAATTACTCCACCCGCATTACATAAAATATCAGGCAAAATAGTCAATCCTTTATCATTTAATATTTGGTCAGCATCAGGTGTTATTGGATGATTAGCTGCTTCTAATATAATGTCGGCTTTTATATTAGAAGCATTAGATTTGTTAATTACATTGTTTATTGCTGAAGGAATAAGCAAATCACAATCCAACTCTAAAACGTCTTGGTTTGATAAGTATTCTGAATTTGAATATTCTTTAATTGATTTATTTTTTTTAATATATTCAATAATTTCAGGGATGTTAAGACCTGACTTAGAATATATGCCTCCTGTCACATCACTTACAGCTATAATTTTAAAACCCATATCATATGCTATACGAGCTACCCATGAACCTACATTTCCAAAACCTTGCACAACTATTTCCATATTCCGTGGAGTCCAATTTCTTTCTTCTATTAAAGCTTCAACAATATTCATGACTCCTCTACCAGTTGCAGAATCCCGACCAACAGATCCTCCTAACTCAACAGGTTTCCCCGTAACAATTCCTGGGGTGTAACCATTTACTTGCCCATAAGCATCCATCACCCAAGCCATAGTCTGAGAATTAGTTCCTAAATCTGGTGCAGGAATATCTCGATTCACACCTATTAAATGCTCTATACCTAAAATATAACGTCTTGTGATTCTATTTAACTCATTAATACTCAATAAATTAGGATCACATTGAACTCCCCCTTTTGCACCTCCAAAAGGAATATTCACTAAAGATGTCTTCCAAGTCATAAGTGACGCTAATGCTCTTACTTCATATTGATCAGCATCAGGATGATATCGTACACCTCCTTTATAGGGACCACGAGTAGCATTATGCTGTATTCTGTAACCATTAAAAACTTTTACTGAATCATCATCCATTCTCACTGGTATAGCAATTTGTAATTCTCTCCAAGGACGCTTTAAAATATCTCTTAATCCTTCTTCTAGGTCTAAATGATTAGCAGCAAAATCAAAATACTGGTTTACACTATCTGATGTATTCATTGTATCTCCTAAAAGTTAAAATATAATTAATGACACTTATGCTTAACTATGATAAAATTATATTATGAAAAGATTTAAAGACGACTTATTTCATTTGTGTAGCAGTTTGCCATAGTTGGGCAAATATTTAGTTTATTTTACTTAATTGCGCCTGTTTGTAAACACTAACAGGCGCAATTATTTTTATATATTAATTGTTTTGGAGGTTATTTTGAATAAAACCACACAAATTCTTTCTCCATATCAAGTAAAGAGGTATAGCAGGCATATAATAATGCCTCAAGTTGGAAGTGTTGGGCAAAGAAAATTAATTGATTCAAAAGTTTTAATGGTAGGTGCAGGAGGGCTTGGGTCTCCTATATTAATTTATCTAACATTAGCTGGAGTAGGTACACTTGGTATTGTGGATTTTGATGTAGTCGATGTTACTAATTTACAAAGACAAATACTTCATTATGATTCAGATATAGGGAAACCAAAAGTTGATTCAGCTAAAGAAACATTAAAAGCATATAATCCTGAAGTGAACATAATTACTCATGAACAACCATTAAACTCAGATAATGCTATGGAAATAATTAAAAATTATGACATAGTAATAAATGGAGCAGATAATTTTCCAGCTCGTTACTTAGTTAATGATGCGTGCTATTTTAACAATAAGCCGTTAGTTGATGGAAGTATATTATTATTTGATGGGACAGCTACAGTATACATCCCAGGATCAGGGTGTTATAGATGCTTATTCCCTGAACCTCCACCTCCTGGTGAAGTCCCAAGTTGTGCTGAAGCAGGTGTCCTAGGAATGCTTCCTGGGTTAATTGGTAGTATTCAATCTATTGAAACTGCAAAATTAATATTGAATACAGGTAAATCTTTAAAGAGCAGATTACTACTAGTAGATGCATTGGAAATGGATTTTCGTGAAGTTAAAGTAAGAAAAAGACCTGAATGCCCTCTTTGCGGAGATAATCCTTCAGTTACCAAATTAATTGATTATGAAGTATTCTGTGGAATGCCTTCAAATTAAAATAATAAATTTATATATAATTACCTCTATCAATTAATTCTCCATTTTGATATATATCCACTATATTCCATAAATCATCTATATTTTTAGAAGGGTCTCCTTCAACTACTAATATATCTGCATTTTTCCCTACTTCGAGTGTTCCAACTTGATCATCTACACAACATGATTGAGCAGACAAGCTAGTAGCAGACAATATAGCTTCCATTGGTGACATCCCGATTGATATATGAGAATTAATGTCAGCTTGAAATCTTCCCATTTTATAGTTTGCCCATGCTGAATCTGAACCACATACAATTTTAACTCCAGCATCCCACATTTTTGATACTTCTTCGATCCGTTCTTCATGATTTTGTTTTGTAATATTTAATTCATCAATTTCTTCTAATGTTAAATTTTCATTTTGAGACTTCTCTTCCAATTGCCAAATTCTTTCTCTTGATTGATGTATAGTAGGATTAAGAAAAACCCCTTTTTCAACTATTCTCTCGGTAATATCAGCTCTGTAACTTCTATCACCATCTGGCTCATTGTAAACTCCATGAATTATAGTATCTATACCAGCATCTAATGCATTGATCATAGACTGTGAATTTGTACAATGCGCTGCAGTATGTTTACCGAACTTATGTGCCTCATCTACTATTGCACTCATTTCTTCTAAGTTAAACGAAGGTCTTAAAGGAATCGAAGTTCCTGTACTACCTCCAGAAGCAGTAATTTTAATAAAATCTACTCCCTCTTTAACTAATTGTCTAACATGAGCTCTGCATTCATTAGGGCCTGTAGCTTGAATACCAAACCACCATAAATGTCCTCCTATAATAGCCATAGGCCTCCCAGCTAGAACTAATTTAGGCCCTACCGTTATACCCATTTCAATTGCTTCTCTTAATCTTAATGTAGTAGAATTTTTAGCACCACAATCTCTTACAGTAGTAACACCTGAAAACAAATGTGTCCTAGCGTTTTTCGCAGATTGTAAAGTTAAAACTTCGTCAGGTAACAAATTTAATTGATCTCCTTTTCTACCATCTCCTATTCCATTCAAATGCACATGACAATCCACCAATCCCGGTAGGACTGTCTTATTTTCATAAACAATCTCTTCAACCTTAGCACCTTCAGGAGGAATAACATCTTCCTCTCTTCCAATTGCAATTATTTGTTCTCCATCTAATAAAATTGCTCCTCTTTCTAATACCTCTCCCCCTTTTGCATCAATAATCCTCTCACCTTTTATCAATTTAAAACCATTTGTGTTTTGCATTATCTCACCTCAAATAATTAGAATTTATTAATAAGTTAATTTAATGAAGGCCTTCTTTGTCTAATAGATTTTAAAGATTTTTCTGATCCTCTATTAACAAGCATTCCTCCTAGAAAAACATCTTTTACATCCCATAAATTATTTATGTCATCCAAAGGATTTTTATTTAATACCAATAAGTCAGCTTCTTTTCCAGATTCTAAAGTACCTACAATATCATATACTCCTAAGGATTTAGCAGCCTCTTTGGTAACCGAAAGTAATGAATCCATATTTGATAAGCCTGCTATATTTAAACATTCAGTTTCATAAACTGTATTCCCAGATTGATAACTACTCCAAGATGAATCTGAACCAGTTATTAATTTCAATCCGTTATCAATCATTTTTGTACAATTTTTTAAATGTATTTCAAAGTCTCTTTGCCTGCTATCCAGTAAAGTCTCTTCATGATCTGTTAACCCTATTTCCTCTTTTTTATGTAATAAGCGCCAAATAGTTGATCTAACCACATGCAAAGTAGGATTTATATAAATACCTTTTTGAAATAAATCATCAACTACTTCAGGGCGATATTTATTAGATCCATCTGGTTCCTTAAACATACAATGAATAATCATATCAACATCTGCTTGTATCGAATTAACTATACCCTGAGAAGACACACAATGAGTAGCTGTTAATTTACCAAATTTTTGTGCCTCTTCAGTTATGGCAATTAATTCATCCATATTAAATGAATGTCTATACGGAAATGAAGTCTGAGTACTCCCTCCTGTGGCACTAATTTTTATATAGTCTGCACCTAATTTAATTAAATTTCTTGTTTCAGCTTTAACTTCATCAATCCCAGTAACTTCAGAGCCAAAATATCCCATATGCCCTCCTATAATAGATAAAGGCCTACCACATATTAACATTCTAGGAGTTAAAAGAAGTTTATCATCAGATGCTTTTTTCAGATTAATTAAGGTAAAATTTTTTGGACCATTTTCTCTAATTGTAGTAACTCCAGAAAATAAACTAGCACGAAGATTCCTAACAGACTGCAAAGTTAATATTTCGTCAGCCAAAAGGTTTAATTCTTCACCTAATCTTCCATCTCCAAATCCATTATTGTGCGTATGACAATCAATCATTCCAGGCATTATAGTGTAATTTGAATAATCGTATAGTTCTACTTTTGCACCTTCTGGGGGTACAACTTCAGATTCCTTTCCTATTGATTTTATTTTTGACCCATCTAATAATATCGCTCCATCCTTGATAGGTCTTTTTCCTGTTCCATCAATTAAATCACTACATTTAATTAATTTAAAAACATTTTTGTAACCCATAGTTAAAATCCTCATAATTATTTTAATTGAATATTATAACTATAAAGAACGAGTATCAATAGAAATATTTAGAATATAAAACAGAATTTATAAAATAAAGAAGATAAATTACTAATACTAAGAATTTTTAAAAGTTTGAATAATATCTTTTTGTTTAGAAGATAGACTATCTGGAAAAATTGGATTTAATGTAACATATAAATCCCCACATGCCTCAGAAGAAATTCGCTTAGGCATACCCTCTCCTAACAATTTAATTTTTTGCCTGTTTTTACTACCAGCAGGTATTTTTAAACTAATTTTATTAAGAAGTGTTTGTACTTCTGTTTCGCCCCCTATAATTAAATCTTCAAAAGGAACAAAAATATCCATATATAAATTAATACCTTTCCGTACAAACTTGTCATGATTTAAGATATTAATTCTAATAAGTAATTCTGATGATTGTTCTGGATAAATTTTAATAATTGATCCAGTATCAACTCCTTTAGGTATTTTAACTTCAAACTTTCTGATTTTTGAATCTATATTTAAATTCAATATTCTTTTTGTGCCTAATTTAGCTTCTAATAATGTTATGCTCATTGATATTTCGCTGCTAGCTATATTAGATTTAGCATTTCCTTCATTCCATAAAGAACCAAAATTATTATTAATATTAGTATTATGAAATGTTTTATATTTGTTAAAATCAAAGCTAGTATAAATCTTAGTATTTACTCGAGCATTCTTATCATTTTTATTGCTTTTTACAACTTTTTTCCAATTATTTCCATATAAATCATATATTTTTCTAGAATTTGGATTAGATAATACTTCAGAAGCTTCATTAATTTCTTTAAATTTTTTTTCTGCATAAGTATCGTTAGGATTTAAGTCAGGATGATGCCTTCTTGCCAGACGTCTATAAGCTTCTTTAATTTTTTCTTGAGTAGCGTTTCTTCCAACACCTAATAAATTGTAATAATTCATAAATGCACTCCATTTAGATAAATATATTATATCACTAAATATTGGAAAAGTATTAGATAAATATAAATTTTATCCGGAATTATATAATAAAATTTATATTGACAGATGTTCCTTGCTTAAAACTATAATGTTCTAATTTAAATTGATAACCTTAACCTATAAAGGATTAAATTCTATGGATTACAAAATACTATTTATTGATAATCATGAAATATATTCATCTAGTGGGTTAACGAGAATTATCCACCCAGGTACAAAACTTGATTATCCTATTTTAAAAGCTGATAAACCTTGGGAATCAATAAACCAAATGGGGGGCACAGTAAGAAAAGAAGGTGAACTTTATAGAATGTGGTACGACAGCTGGGTAGTAAACGATAAACATAACGCATATTCGAGTCTATATGCTGAAAGTAATGATGGAATAACTTGGTATAAACCAAACCTAAACATGTATAAAGATTTCAATGGAAACCTAAATAACAATATCTATTTAAATCGAATTTCTTTAAGAAGTAATACATTATCCCCCCCTCAAAATGTTGAACAAGACCATAATAAAAATATCCTATATACTCCACATTTAGGTAAAGAAAAAAATTATACTATGGTTGCATACGATTATGCTTACACTGATTATGGGGCATATGATGGTTATTATTTAGCTTATTCAAAAGATGGTATCTCGTGGCAAGACGGTCCTCAATATCCTGTAATACCTGGACACGCAGATGTAGGATGGTTCATGTATGATGATACAGATACAATATTCAGAGGTATAGTTAAATCATATTTAAATATACGAGGATATAGCAGAAGGTCTGTTCTATGGACAGAAAGCAAAGATGCTTTAGAATGGACATTACCAAAACCTGCAATTATCCCAGACCAAATTGATGATTCGTGGGCTGAAGGAAACCCAGAAAGGTTTAGTCAGTTTTATGGGATGCCTATATTTAGATATAATTCAATTATTTTGGGATTTGTAGAAGATTTCAGAACAACTGACGGACATAGATCTAGAGATGGATTTACTTATCCACAACTTGTTTCAAGTCGTGATGGAAGAAAATGGGAAAGGGTAGGTGATAGGTCTCCCATAATTGAACTTGGACAAGCAGGTCATTGGGACTGGGGCAGTATAACCATAGGAAATTCTATAATTATAGAAAAAGAAGAAATAAAAGCTTATTATACCGGAAGAAATGACACACATGCTCATACCACAATTAATAATGAACCAGTGAAAGGGGCAATAGGTGTTGCAAAATGGCCAATTGATAGATTCGTTGGACTAAAAAGTCAAGAATTTGGCTTTTTAGAACTTAATGAATTAATTCCAAAAAATAGACTTCACATAAATGCTAATGCTAATAAGGGATATATTCAAATTGGTTTATATAATCAAGAAAAAGAAATAGAAGGATTTGGGATAGAAGATTGTTTAAAAATAACCTCTGATTCTTTGGATCATATAATTAAATGGAATACCGCCTTAACACCTCCTAAAATCCAGTTAAAGATTAAAATAAGTGTATACAATGCTGAAATTTTTTCTTTGTGGTGGAGTTAATTTTATATAAAAAATCCAATTTCAATTCTTTATCGTCAATAATAAATTCTTGCTGATATAATAAATAAGAGGTGAAAAAATAATGAGTATATATACAAAATCAGGAGATCAAGGAAAAACAACCCTTTTATTTGGTGGAGAGATTTCTAAATCTGACATTAGATGTGAAGCTTATGGAACTATTGACCAAGCAGTATCTGTAATGGGTATAGCTAAATCTAATACTACAGATAAAGAAATAAAAAATATCATTAGCCAAATTCAAAAAGACCTATTTATTGTAGCTGCAGAGTTAGCTACAGATAAAGCAAATTATAACAAATTAAAAAAAAATTATGATATAGTAACTGAACAAATGGTAATAAAAATCGAAAAATATATAGACTCATTATTGGAAAAATTTACATTGCCAAATGATTTTATTTTACCTGGTACTTCAACAATTTCTGCAACAATTGATTTTAGTAGAACTATAATTAGAACAAGTGAACGTAGAGTAGTTGAAATAAAAGAATCAGGTAACCTTATAAACCCTCAAATACTTATATTTTTAAACCGTATTTCTGATCTACTTTTTGTTTTAGGAAGATATCATGACAGAAACCAAAATTTTGAATTAGCAACTAAGTGAAAATTTGAACAAACCTAAAATAACAATAATAGATTATCAAGCAAGCAACTTAAGAAGCGTTCAAAAAGCGCTTGAAGCAAATGGCGCAACAACTCAAATATCAGATAATCCTAAGACAATTTCCCAATCAGACGCAATTGTATTTCCTGGACAAGGGGCAATTGATCCTTCAATGAAAAAATTAAACGAAAAAAATTTAATTGAATCGATAAAATTATATATATCAAACGACAAACCATTTTTAGGAATTTGTTTAGGACTACAATTACTTTTTGAATTTTCAGACGAAGGAAAAGAAAATTGTCTAGGAATACTTAAAGGGAATAGTAAATTGTTTCCTCCAGATGTTAAAACCCCTCATATTGGATGGAACCAGGTTGAAATTCATATAAGTAACCCTTTATTTAATGGTATTAAATCAAATTCATATTTCTATTTTGTACATAGTTATTATGCTTTACCAAAAGACAATAAAATAATCTCAAGTAAAACTGACTATGGAGTAGAATTTTGTAGTTCAATAATAAATAAAAATTTAATGGGTGTTCAATTTCACCCAGAAAAAAGTGGTCCAAATGGTTTAAAAGTTTATAATAATTTTATTAAATTTATAAAAGATGGAAGAATGTGATTCTTATGCTTATAATTCCTGCAATAGATATACTTAATGGCAAATGTGTCAGATTATTTCAAGGAGATTACAACAAAAAAACTATTTATAATGACAATCCTTTAGAGGTTGCTAATAAATGGGTGTCTTACGGAATAAAACGACTACACATAATCGATTTAGACGGAGCAAAATCAGGTTTTCCAAAAAATATAGATCTAATTTCAAAAATAATTAAAACTTACGATATACCAATCCAAATAGGTGGAGGTATTAGATCAATAGAAACTGCTAAAAGTTTAATCAATACAGGAGTTAAAAAAATAATTTTAAGTACAAACGCTATAAATAATCCTGAAATGATAAAAAATTTGTGTAAAGAAATTGGCAAAGAATATGTTGTTATAAGCATAGATGCAGTTAAAGGATTTGTATCAATTAATGGCTGGACTCAAAAAACTAAGATTCATGCTATAGACTTAATTAATGAAATGAATGAAATTGGAATAAACCAATTCATATATACAGACATTGATAAAGATGGGACACTAGATGGACCAAATTATAAGCATATAAAAGAATTAATAAACCCAAAATACTCTATTATTGCTGCTGGAGGAATTACCAATATCGAACATTTAAAAAATCTAAAAGACATAGGTGTATATGGGTCAATCATAGGTAAAGCAATATATACTGGCAATATTAAACTAAATGAAGCTTTAAATATATAAAGTAAAGAAGTCAAATTGCAATGTTAACTAAAAGAATAATTCCATGCTTAGACATTAATGCAGGTAGAGTAGTTAAAGGAGTAAATTTTCTCAATTTACAAGATGCAGGCAACCCTACAGAACTTGCTGAGTATTATGACAATGAAGGAGCAGATGAACTAGTATTTTTAGATATAACTGCAAGCACTGAAAAAAGGTCCATAATAATAGATGTTGTAAAAAGTGTTTCGGAAAAATTATTTATACCTTTAACTGTAGGAGGAGGGATAAATAAATTGTCTGACATACGATTAATGCTACAAGCCGGTGCTGATAAAGTATCAATAAATACGTCTGCAGTTATAAATCCAAGATTAATTTCTGATGCTTCAGAATTCTTTGGATCCCAATGTATAGTTGTAGCAATAGATGTAAAAACAATCAAAGATCAAATATTAACAAATCAAGTAACCACAGATATAAATATTGACATTAATTCTAATTGGGAAGTATATACACATGGAGGTAGAAATAAAACCGGTATAGACGCAATAAAATGGGCAAAAGAAGCTGCAAGCTTAGGGGCAGGAGAATTACTCGTAACCAGTATGGATACTGATGGAAAAAAAGAAGGGTATGATTTAGATTTGATAAAAACAATAACAGACAATGTAAATATACCAGTAATAGCCAGTGGAGGCGCAGGTCAATTAAATCATTTGTCAGATGTTTTACAATATGCCAATGCAGATGCAGTACTAGCAGCAAGTATTTTCCATTATAAACAATTTACTATTAATGAAGTAAAAAACTACTTGTCTAAACTTAAAATACCTATCAGACTTAATTAACCTTAGGAGAAAGTAAATGACAACATTTAAACTAGATAAACAAGGTTTAATTCCTGCAATTATTAAAAACAACTATAATGGTGATATTATAATGCTAGGATATATGAACCCTGATTCTATCAACAAGACAATCGAAACTAAACAAGTCTGGTTTTACAGTAGATCAAGATCATCAATGTGGCATAAAGGAGCAACGTCTGGAAATTATTTTAATGTGATATCAATTTACATTGATTGTGATTATGATGCTATACAAATAACAGTAGAACCGACTGGACCAGGATGTCACACCGGCAATGATACTTGCTTTTTTAATAAAATAGAAAAACAATTCATATTTGAACCGGCCAAAACTGATGTAAAAATTTTAGAAAAGCTCTATCAAATAATAAAAGACCGTAAAAACTCGAATTCAAATAAAAGCTATACAGTTAACCTATTTAAAAATGGACCAAAAAAAATCAGCCAAAAAGTAGTTGAAGAAGCTGGAGAAACAGCTATAGCTGCAGTGTCACAAGATAAAAAAGAATTTATAAATGAGAGTGCAGACCTAATATATCACCTTCTCGTATTAACAGCTGCTTTAGATGTAGACCCTAGTCAAATATGGGCCGAACTAGAAAAGAGAAGTAAATAATTATAAATCACTTATTTGATTATCTAATTCAATAGTTTTATTAATGGCAACTAGAGCAATTTCAAGCTGTTTATCATCGGGTTCTCTCGTAGTTAAAGATTGCAACGCCAAGCTAGGTCCTACTATAAATTTCAGAAAAAAGTTATTTGAAAATTTATTGTTAAACCTAATTATTTCATAGCTAATTGAGGCTATAATTGGAACAAAAATTATTCTAGAAAGCAATAACCACCAAAATGGTTCCCTACCCAAAAATACAAAAATAAAAACAGAAACAACAGCAACAACTAATATAAAAGCTGTACCACATCTTGGATGAGCAGTAGAGTATTTTTTTAAATTTAATATGTTTAATTCATCATTGTTTTCTCGAGCATGAACCGCCATATGTTCGGCCCCATGATACATAAAAACACGCTTAATATCATTCATTCTACCAATCAAAAACAAGTATGCGACTAAAATAAATACTCTTATCAAACCCTCAATTAAGTTAACTATCAAGTGAGACTTAATAAAACTCTCTAACCAATTACTAATAAAGACTGGAGTTAGGAAAAATAGTACTATTGAAAAAAGTAATGAGATAGTTATCATTACTCCAAGTGTAAATTTACCTAACTCTTCTTCTTCTGCTTCAGCAGCGACATTAGCAGAATATGCTAACGAACGCATTCCTAATATTAAAATTTCGATTAATACTAAGAAACCTCTTATAAAAGGTATATTCCTAAGTTTACCAGTGAATAAAGAATATAAAGGTTCAGATCTGATTGCTATTGTAGTATCAGGACGTCTAACTGCTACCGACACATGTTTTTTCCCACGTATCATTACACCTTCTATAACAGCTTGACCGCCATAAGTATGATGATCTTTCATATAATATAAAAACCAAAAAATTAAATTAAAATAATTATTTTAATTTTCTAAATTAAAACGCCTGCGAATCCTATCAACTCGACCTTCAGTATCTACGATACGTTGTTCACCAGTAAAAAAGGGATGGCAATTATTACATATTTCGACACTTAATTCAGGTTTTGTTGAACCAGTAACAAACTTATGACCACAGGAACATTTCACAACAGTTTGAGAATAATATTTAGGATGTATGTCATTTTTCATGTAAATAATCTTTTTATACTTTAGCAGGGATAATAGCAACAGACTTACGAGTAGATGTTAATGGAGAAAATTTCACATTACCATCTATCATAGCAAATAAAGTATGATCTTTTCCTAAACCAACATTAACTCCGGGATGAATTTTAGTACCTCTTTGACGTACAATAATTGAGCCAGCTCTAACAAATTCCGTGTCAAAACGTTTAACGCCTAACCTTTTTGAATTACTATCTCGCCCGTTTCGAGTACTTCCTCCTCCCTTTTTATGAGCCATTTGCAACACTCCTTTTTGTGGTTTTAGGTTTGTCAATTAATATATCTTTGATATTAATTTCAGTAAATTCTTGACGGTGCCCGTTTTTCTTCCTATATCGAATTTTATTTTTATATTTAAATACGATTATTTTTTTGTCTCTACCATTTCTAACAATTTCGGCTTTAACTTTAGCACCTTTAACAGTAGGTGTTCCAATAGAAGATTTTCCGTCCTCAGATATAAATAAAACGTCTGAGAATTCAATTACATCTCCAATATCTCCATCAATAGATTCGATATTAAAAGATTGGCCAGTCTTGACCATATATTGTTTTCCGCCAGTAGAAATTATTGCATGATTTTCCAAGGATATTACCCTATCACTTTATGATAATTATAAATATATTTTTTATATAAAAAACAAATACAATAAAGAAATTCCGGAACAATTATTAGCACATAGTTACTAAGTTCTAAAATTTCTTTATTGAACTATTTCTGTAGACTAATAAAAATTTAAATTAAGATTTGCCTATTCTAAATAATTTACAACCACAAGTTCCACAATCACCTTTTGTAGCAGGTCTGCCGTTTTTTAAAGTAACCGCAGCAGGATTGGATATTTCTTTTTTAGTTCTGCATTTAAAACAATAAGCTTGCATTACCATCACTCCTAATCAATATTTTTATATATTAAGCTATTATATATTGCTTAGTATACAATCATATCTGTTTTACATGATTTGGTCAATGGTTATTTATCACATTAAAACCTAAATTAAAATTTTTATACGATTTCCAACTATTTATATTTTTATCAAATATAATCATACCTAGAAAAATCCCTTCTAAATTATAAACTCTACATTTACTTTTATCAGGAACATTAATATTATATAAATCCTTTGGCAAGATAGCTCCATTATGAATTAATTTTTCAATTTTTTTATCAACATTTATTTTAGGCAGATAATCTAAAACATTATCAATCTTATGTAATAAATCTGACCAATTACCCTCTTCAACTCTTTTTTTAAAACTTTCTAAATCTATAGATGATTCGATGTGAAATATCCCGTTACTTATTCTAGACAATTCATTAATATGCGCTCCGCAACCCAATAGTTCTCCAAAATCATTAGCAAATGACCTAACATAAAACCCTTTACCGCATTCAATGTCTACAGTTAAAAAAGGATGCTCCCATTTCAATATTCGTATAGAAAAAACATTAACTTTTCGAGGTTTTAAATTTAAATTAATCCCTTTACGAGCCAATTTATATAGTCGCTCTCCTTTTATTTTTAAAGCACTATACATTGGAGGTACTTGATCAATTTCACCTATAAATCTTGATAAACCTTTATTAATTTTCTTATTATCAATATTATTTATATTTCTAGTATTTGTAATTTCTCCTTCTAAATCATAGGTATTTGTAGATATACCTAAATGTATACGAACGCGATAAGTTTTTCGAGTATTTAAAATATCTTCCATAACTCTTGTAGCTTGACCTAAACAAATGGGTAAAACTCCGCTCGCTAAAGGATCTAAGGTTCCAGCATGGCCTATTTTTTTTACTTTAGTAAAACGTTTAACAATACGAACAACATTCATAGATGAAGTATTAATAGGTTTATTTATATTTAAAATACCCGTAAAAGTATAAAATTTAGATTCCATTTTCATCTAACGGTTTAGGTAAATTATCAATAATATTTAAAATCCTAGATTTATCTTCTGTTGAATCATCTAGGTAAAATACTAATTTAGGTATATTTTTTATTGCTAAATTTTTCAATAGTAGATTTTTTATATATCCAGAAGCAGAGTTTAAAGCTTTAATAGTTTTATTTTTATTATTGCTATCTTCTAAAACACTTATATAAACTTTAGAAAGACTTAAATCTTTTGAAGTTCTAACTTCATGGACACTAATAAAAGAAGAAATCCTTGGATCCTTAATATCATCAATTATAATCTTACCTATCTCTCGAAGTAATAGAGAATTTATACGATCCATACGATAATTCATATACTAACCAAAACACATTAATATTCAACTACAACTGTATTGTGTGCTTCTATAACATCACCTTCAATATAATCATTAAAACCATTAACAGTCAAACCACCCTCAAAACCAGTTTTAACTTCCTTCACATCATCTTTAAGATGCTTTAAGGTATGAATATCGCCTTCAAATAATTTTTTCTGATCTCTAAAAATATGAACTATAGATTCATTAGTTATTTTACCATCATTAACATAAAATCCGGCAACAGAAGTTCCTTTACCAATATCAAATACTGCCCTAACTGTTGCATGACCTTCAATTACATCTTCATAAACAGGATCAGCTAACCCTTTCATTATATTAGTAATGTCGTCTAATAATTGATAAATAATATTATATGATTTTAACTTAACATTCGATTGAGTAGCTAAAGTTAATGCACCTGGTTCTAAAGGCGTATTAAATCCAAGAATCATAGCATCAGAAGCAGCAGCTAAAAGCACATCACTTTCAGAAATTCCACCACTAGCCGAATGAATAATTGTCACTCTTGTATCTTCTGTGTTTAAACCTTCAAGAGAAGAGCGAACTGGTTCTAAACTTCCTTGAACATCTGTTTTAATTATTAAATTAATAGACCTAATATCACTACTTTCTATTCCCGAATGAATTTCAGAAAGCTTATAAGAATCATCATCAGTATCATTTTCTTTGATAATTTGCTCCATTATTTTTTCATCATTAGTGGCATAAATCGAATCACCAGCATTCGGCAATGCACTTAAACCAAGAATTTCTACAGGAGTAGATGGAAATGCCTCTAATATAGATTTACCAGAATCATCAAACATTGCTCTCAATTTATTCTTTTTTGTTCCTACAACTAAATGATCTCCAATTTGAAAAACACCATTTTCAACAATAACACTAGCTAAAATACCTTTTCTTTTATCAGTTTTAGCTTCTAAAACAATTCCTTTAGAACCAATTAAAGCTTTAGTTTTTAAATCTGAAATCTCCGCAACTACTAAGATATTCTCTAGCAAATCGTTTATTCCATCTCCATTCAATGCAGAAATACCTACACAAATTACATCGCCACCCCATTCTTCAATTAATAAATCATTTTCAGACAGTTGCCTTTTAACTTTTTCTTGATCAGCAGCAGCATGATCTATTTTATTAATAGCAACTATTATGGGAACATTGGAAGATTTAGCATGAGCAATAGCTTCTAATGTTTGAGGCATTATACCGTCATCAGCAGCAATAACTATAATAATTATATCTGTTAAATGAGCTCCTCTAGCCCTCATAGAAGAAAAAGCCTGATGGCCTGGAGTGTCTAAAAAGGTAATTTTACTACCATTATACTCAACTTGATACGCGCCTATATGTTGAGTAATATTCCCAGCTTCTCCAGCAACAACATTGCTGTTTCTTATATTATCCAAAAGAGTAGTTTTACCATGGTCAACATGTCCTAATATAGTAACAATAGGGGGACGAATCTCACCTTTTTCGTCATCAGAACCTTCAGACAAAACTGCAGATTTAAGGTTCATCGAATCTCTTTTATCAGCTAGATCTAGACTATAACCGAAAATTTTTGCAACTGGCAACGCAACATCAAATTCTATCACATCGTTTATTGCTAACATATAACCGTTACGCATGAATTCTTTTATCAATTCAACTGCATTTACATTCATTAAATTAGCAAGATCAGACAAAGTAATTTCAGATGGGATTTCTAAAATACCCTCTGAGTTTTGAGAAACTTCCTCTTCTGAAATATCAGAAATATTAGAATCTTTAACCATAATACCCCGTCCAACTATACAGATTTTTATAAAAATTTAAATCATATTACATTGTTCACTTCTAATAATAATTTGTTCCAATTAATATCATTTATACTAATCTTTAAAGCATAACATAACTTTTTCTTAATAACATTTTGCAAATAACACTTGTTTTCTTTACATACATATGCACCTCTACCTTGCATATCCATATTTAAGTCTAACAAAATTGATTCGTTTTGCCTAACAAATCTAATTAAAGTATATTTGTTAGTTTTTACCCTACATACTATACAGGACCTATTATATTTCGCTACATCATACAATAAATAAACTTATCTTCTCTTTCCGCTTTTTGTCTTCCTTTTACCTTTATTATCTTTTCTATCATCAGATTTTGCCCCACGCCTAGCCATCAAACCACCTTTAAGACCTTCTATATCTTCAGCAAATCTGATTTTACCAGAATCTTTAGGTCCTCCAGCCGCTTTAACTGACCAAATATCTTCAGACAAATCTCTTATTGAAGTAAGATTATCTTCTTCTTTACCTTCCGATTCAATATCAGCAATAGGCTCTTGAATTTCTAAATCTCCAATTGCATCTTTATTTATTCCAGTCTCTTGTTTTTCTTTAACTGGAGCAGTTTCTGGCAAACTATCCGTTTTCTCTTTAACGTCAATAGTATTACTAGACTGTTCTTTATTTTCAACCTCAACCTCAGGTGTTTCAAAAGTATCAACAGATTTATCCAAAACTCCAGAAGATTCTTTATCAGGAGATGCTACATTTTCTGTAGTAGTAATTTCAACATTTTCTGGAACCTCAATTTCTGAAGGAATATCCTCTTGACTAGTTCCAGATTGACCTTCTACTTTATCAGGACTAGAAACAGAATTTAACTTGTTATATTCATCTATACAAGCTAATAACTCTTGATATGATTTCAGGCCAAAGCCTTTAATTTCAGTCAAAGAAGATTGAGACATTAAGGAAACTTCACTTAAAGTTTTTATGCCTTCATTATTTAATAAATTCAATGTCCTAGTAGTCAAACCAATATCACTTAAAGAAGCATCAGAAGAAATTATTATTGGAGCTCCTAATTCAGGATCAACATCTAACTCACTACGTATATCTAAATTCCATGCAGTCAACTTAGCAGCTAACCTAACATTTTGTCCTTCTTTACCTATAGCTAAAGAAAGTTGCCTTTCAGGAACTGTAACTACTGCAGTTTTCAATTCTTCATTCATAAAAACATTGACTACTTGAGCCGGATTTAAAGCATTTGTAATCAATGTCAAAGGATCTTTGCTCCATTCTATTACATCGATTTTTTCACCTTGCAATTCGTTAACAATATTTTGTATTCGTACGCCTCTTAAACCAACACAAGAACCTACAGGGTCTACTCTATCTTGAACAGCTCTAACTGCTATTTTAGTACGATACCCTGGCTCTCTTGAAATAGATTCAATTTCAACAGCACCATTAGCTATTTCAGGAACTTCAATTTCAAACAACCTTTTTATCAATCTAGTATCAACTCTAGACACTACCAAGTCTGGACCTGTAGACAATGTATTTACAGCACTTAAAATTACTCTAAGTTTTAATCCAACTCTATAACGATCAGTAAATACTTGTTCAGGTATAGGCAATACTGCTTCAGCCTTACCTAAATCTACAACTACCTGCTTAGGTTCAACTCTTTGTATAGAAACTGAAAAAAGCTCCCCTTCTCTCTGTGAATATTCATTAAATATAAGCTCTCTTTCAGCTTCTCTTAATCGCTGCATAACAACTTGCTTTGCAGTTTGAGCAGCAATTCTACCTGCCATATTAGGTAGTCTTTCTGTTGCTACTGAATCATTAATTGAAACCCCTGGCTGAATAGTATTAGCTTCATCTAATGATATCTCCATAGCTGCATCTTCAACTGATTCAACTACGGTTTTAACTAAATAAACAGATATTTCACCACTTCCAGGGTCAAGTTTAACTGAAACATTTTGGCCTGTCGCCATCATATCTTTTCTATAAGCAGAAACCAAACCTGCTTCAATAGCTGATAAGACAGCCTCCCTTGGCAAATTCCTCTCAGCTGCCAATTGTGTCAAAGCGACTAGAAAATCACTCTTCATTCCCTCCCAACCTCCTATTTCAAAATATTTTTTATATAAATAAATAAAGGGGGCTTACCCCCTCTTTATCATCTTTTTTCAATTTATGATGAAAATTATATCATTTTGCAATATGATTTACAAGGATATCATATTGTTTTTATCCTAAGCTTTTTATAGTAATATTTATTTATCAAATCTAATATAATTAATAGAAATTAATATGTTAAACAATTCAATTAAAAATTTATTATTAGTAAATATAATCTTAATCTTATCTTTACTAACAATAAGCTGTTCAAACAATAATTCAAAAAAAATTGAATTACTAGTCTTTGCGCCAGCAAGTATGAGCGATGTACTCCCTAAAATATCAAAAAATTTTTATAATAAAGATATTAACATTATCTTTGACTTTGGAGGTTCCGCTATATTAGCAAGTAAAATTTCTAATGGAGCTCCTGCAGATATATATATCTCAGCCGGAACTTCCACTTATAGTACATTAGAAAACAATAATTTACTTTATAAACCTAAACAAACTATTGTGAAAAATAATTTAGTTGTAGTAACAACTAAAGATTTAGAAAACATAAAAACAATTTATGATTTTAAGGACAATAGTATATCAAGAATCGCAATTGCAAACCCTGATTTTGCACCTGCAGGAAAATATGCAATTGAATCTTTAAAAAACCTAGATCTCTGGAAAAATATCAAAGAAAAGGTTGTCCTTGGAGCAGATGTGCGTTCAACTCTAAACTATGTACTTACTGAAAACTCTGATTTAGCTATAGTTTACTTTAGTGACACTATATTTACAGATTTAAAACCTTTAGATATCATACCTTCAGATTCATATTCTGAAATATTATACCCTGCATCAATTATTAAAAACTCAAAACATCCTGAACATTCCGAACAGTTTATACAACATTTAATATCATTATCAAGTCAAAAAACATTTGAAAAATATGGATTCGACCCTATAATTGATATAAAATCATCAAATTAATCATGTAATTTTATTAGGAAAAATATTTATATTGAATGATATTTTTTATTTAAGTGTAAAAGTAGCACTTACTGCTACTATAATCAATTTGCCAATCTCAATATTTATAGGCTGGGTATTAACTAAAACAAAAATGCCTGGCAAATCAATTCTTGATTTAATAATTCTAATACCCTTAGCAATACCTCCAGTAATAGTTGGTTTTTTTTTACTTATAATTTTTGGCAAAAATGGTCCATTAGGATCATTAATAGATAATATTTTTGGTACAAATATTATCTTTACTTGGATAGCGGCAGTACTCGCGTCATCTATAGTTTCTATTCCATTGATGGTTAGGCCGATAATAGTGTCTATGTCAGACATAGATGAAAATTTAGAAAAATCAGCCCGTATACTGGGTGCTAGTCATATAAAATCCTTCATATCTATTACATTACCATTATCATATAAAGGAATCACAGCCGGAATATTACTTGGTTTTATTAGAGCTTTTTCAGAATTCGGTGCTACAATAATAGTTGCTGGGAACATTCCAGGCAAAACTCAAACTGTTCCATTAGCTATTTACACAAATATTATAACTGGTAACAACGACCAAGTATTAAAAATGGTAGGAATATGTTTGATATTATCAATAACTAGCATATTAATATATACAAAATTATCATCTTCATCAAAAAATTAATTTCATATATAAAAATACGGAGTATTTAAATTTGATTAAAATTGATAAAAAGAAAACATTGTTAAAAATTAATATAAATAAAAGATTTCCAAATTTTACATTAAATTGTTCAGTAGATATACCTAATGGAATAACCAGTATTATTGGACCATCAGGAAGTGGTAAAACAACTCTTTTAAATTGTATTTCTGGGATTTCTCAACCTGAAACAGGATATATATCACTAAATTCAAATATTTTATTTTCCTCTTCAAATAAAATCAATACACCTTTAAATAAAAGGCGAATCGGATATGTGTTTCAAACTCCTACACTTTTTCCTCATATGAATGTCATACAGAATATTCGATATGGTTATGATATGACTCCTAAAACAAAACAACGTGTCAATCTTGATGAATTAATTGAAATATTTCAATTGAATAATCTAGTGAAAAGATCTACCAAAAACCTATCCGGAGGAGAAAAACAAAGAGTAGATATAGCAAGGTCAATAGCTACATCTCCAGATTTATTATTAATGGATGAACCCATAGTATCTTTAGATATTAAATTAAAAAAAATAATACTCGATTACTTACAATTATCTTGGACTCATTTACAAATCCCTGTTTTATATGTGACTCATTTCATATCTGATGCACAAAATTTATCTGACAAATGTTTAGTAATTTCAAAAGGTAAAAAACTTGCTTTTGGAGAAACCCAAGACATACTTTCCGACAAAAATATACTCTCGTTATTTAATTATTCAGATTAATGTAAAAACCAAAACATCATATATATTAAGAAATACCTCTTGATATGTTAGGAACATCAATCTATTCTAAATATATATAAAATATTTATTATTAAAAACTTATGACATTATGAAAAATTTTGAAGAAGTATTATCCGCTAATTATAAAACAAACAAAAGTATACTTTGTATTGGATTGGATCCAGATTTAGATTTAATGCCAATACAAGATATTACAAAATTTAATAAAAAAATTATCGACTCGACTAAAGAATTTACCTGTGCATACAAACCAAATTTATCGTTCTATGAATCTTTAGGCTATTTAGGTATAAAAGCATTAGAAAATACAATAAATCACATTAGAAAAGTCGCACCAAATAAATTAATTATAGGAGACGGAAAAAGAGGCGATATTGGTTCTTCAAACATAAAATATGCTCAAGCATTTTTTGAAAAATGGGGCTTTGATGCCATTACCGTAAATCCTTTTGCTGGTGAAGATTCGTTTGAACCATTTATAGAATATAAAAATAAAGGCATATTTTTGTGGTGCAAATCATCAAATCCAAAATCATCAGAATTTCAAAATAAACAAATTATCCATAACAATAAACAAATAAAGTTTTATGAATGGATAGCCATGAGAGCAAATATATGGAATAAGCATAAAAATGTTGCTTTAATTGTCGGAGCAACTTACCCTAAAGAATTAAAAGAAATTCGAAATATATCCCCTAAATTACCTATTTTAATTCCTGGAGTAGGTGCCCAATCTGGTGATATAAAAAAAGTGATAGATTCTAGTATAAATAAAAGTATTCCTAACATTTTAATTAGTGCATCAAGAAGTATATTGTATGCTTCAAGCAATAAATTAAATTATTCTATAAAATCTAAAGATGCTGCTAAAAAATTAAATGATCAAATCAATTCCTATATAAAGAAAATTATAATAAATAATTAAAATAAGAATAATACCTATGAAAATTTCTTTAATACAAATGAATAGTGGAGAAAAAAATACTAGAGATAATGTAGCTAAAGCATGCGATTTTATTAATGAAGCTGCAAAAGACTCTCCGGATTTAATAGTTACTCCTGAATATTTCAATACTGGTTATTTTCCTATGTATAGAGATTTCAAAAACTATTCGAAAGCCGAACGTGACGATGGACCGACAATTACTGCGATGATTGATAAAGCAAAACAACATAAAACACACATAGCTGCTACAATTATTGAAGAAGATGCAATGGGAGTGTTTTATAATTCAACTATATTAATTAATGAAAATGGCTCAATTGTTGGCAAATATAGAAAAATGCATCCACCAGCTAATAGTAGTCTTGAAAAAATATACTATAGAAATGGAGGGAATTTTCGTACGTTTAAGATTAAAGATTTTAATGTTTCTTTTCTCATTTGTGCAGATTTTTATTTTCCTGAAGCCCCAAGATGCGCAGTTTTAAATGGTGCTGATTTGATAATAGTTCCATTTTGCGAAGTTGGCTATTATACTTCTCCGAATGTATCTAACAAACCAGATGATATAGTAACAGGATCTCAAAAGAAAAATTTTGATTCAGGCCAAAGAAGATTATTGTGGAATTCCCTTTCAATGATAAGGGCTTATGAAAATGCTTGTTATGTAGCGCCATGTAATCATATAGGGTATGAATTTGAATCATATATGGCTGGGGGCTCTTTAATTTGCGACCCAACTGGAAAAATAATTATTCAAGCTGAAGATAAAGAAATGATTATTTCTTCAGAATTAAACAGGGCAATATTGCGTAAAGCAAGAAACAATTCGATGTTAAAAGATAGAAGGCCTGATTTGTACGATATAATTACAACACCCATGGAAGATTTATTACTACCTTAATAATATTGACAGGAAATAAACATTTAGAATAACATACGTTCAAATTGTACTTAAGTTTAGGAGAGGTGACTATGCTGGAATTAGAAATAGACAGCATAAGAGTAAGTTTAAGAAATTACCAAAGGGTAGTTATATTAAAAGTAAAAGATTCTGATTTATATTTACCTATATGGATTGGTCCTTCTGAAGCTGATTCAATCGCATTAAAGTTGCAAGAGGTTTCAGTCCCAAGGCCTTTAACTCATGACCTTATTTGCGGAGTAATAACGAGTCTAAAAGGAACTGTACAAAACATAATTATATCTAACCTGTCAGATGACACCTTTTTTGCTAAAATAATAGTTGAACAAGATGGATCTAATATTGAAATAGATTCAAGGCCAAGTGATGCAATAGCAATTGCAATAAGAACATCAGCCCCTATATACGCCGAATCAAAATTAATTGATCAAGCAGCTGTTAAAATGAACAATAAACCTGATCCATCAATGTCTTTTGAAAAAAGCTTCGTGAAAGAAGAAGAATTAAAAAACTTATCCGCATACAAAGACTTTGTAGACACACTTGATTTAGAAGATATTGGTAATTAATTTACAATTCCAAAGTTCAAACATCAGACCATCTTTATTTTTAAAATTGAATCCAATACATAATTTTACTTTACATTAAAAGTGCAACATATATATAATTTAATCATATTTTTAAATACATAGTGGAGTAAATTTGGCTATTATTCCTATATTAGAAATACCTCATCCTATTTTAAGGAAGAGGGCAACAAAGATACGCAAGATTGACAAATCTATAATTAAAGCTGCTTATAATATGGTAGAAACTTTAGAAGCATCGGGGGGGGTTGGACTAGCAGCTAACCAAGTAGGCATCTTAAAAAGAATAATTGTTGTAAAAACCCCTGAAATAGAAACAACAAAAATATATTTCAATCCTGAAATTATTGATAAAAAAGGTGAAAGAATCGTCGAAGAAGGGTGCCTAAGTATCCCAGGCTACAAAGGATATATAAAAAGATCTATAACTGTTAAATTTGGCGCAATTGATCATACTTATAAAACTATCAAAATAAATGCTGACGGACTTCTGTCTCAAATATTTGAACACGAAGTTGACCATCTTAATGGAATATTATTTTCTGACCACTTAAAAGAACATGAAAAATTAATCCCAATTGAATATGATGAAGAATCTAATTCTGATCAAAATTATAATAAAATAAAAAACGAAGATCCCTTATCTCAATTACCAAGTTCGCTAGATATTAATTAGCTATATATAAAAATAATATTACTGTACGATCAAATATTATGAATGAATTAACAACAAATAAAATTTTATCTCGAATTAATCAATGTTTAATTAAAATTAATGAAAAAGGTTTTTTGGTAGGAGGAGCAGTAAGAAGTATTTTATTAGAAAAAAAAATTAAGGACATTGATATTATAGTATCAGGGTCATCAAAGAAATTCTCAGAATATTTTGCAAAAACTCACGATGGTAAAATAATTGAACTTGATAATGTAAGAGGGATTTATCGAGTTATTTTTAAAACAAACCTTTTTTCCCATGCAATTGACATATCTCCAATAAATAAACATATAAACAATGATTTAAAAAATCGAGACTTTACTATTGATTCTATAGCAATTGATTTAATTAAGGGATATAAAAATTTAGCTGCACAAAACTTCATTGATCCCTCAAATGGGATTAAAGATTTAAATCAAAAAATATTACGAAGCAATAATGAAAAAATATTTGAAAACGATCCTATCAGATTACTAAGGGCTGTGAGAATATCAACCGAACTAGGATTTGAAATATCAAATGACACATATAAACAAATTCAAAAAAACAGCCACCTGATTAAATTTATTGCTGCTGAAAGAATTAAAGATGAATTTTTAAAAATATTATCCTTACAAAACAGCATGAATGGAGTAAAACTTTTAGATGAATTATATTTATTATCTAAAATAATACCTGAAATTGATGAAGCTAAAAAAATTACTCAACCTAAAGAACATTATTGGGACGTATTTAATCATCTAATTGAAACAATTGGAGCTTTAGAAAAAATTTTAGATAATAATAATGCAAATAAATTTATTGATAGGTATATACCAAGAATAAAAAATGAAAAAGAATACTTTAATGAAATCATATTTGAGGGCCATACTAGAAAAACAATTTTAAAATTAGTTGCTCTAATTCATGACATTTCTAAGCCTGAAACTAAAACTGTAGAAAAATCAGGGAAGATAAGATTCTTAGGGCATGACAAAATAGGAGCAAAAAAATCAATAAAAATCTTGAGAAAACTTAAAATGAGTAATAAATCTATTGAATTCATCACCTCTATCATAGCTAACCATTTACGGCCTACTCAAATGTCACAAAAGCATGAACTCCCATCTAATAGAGCTTTAAATCGATATTTACGTGATTTACAAGGCATTGCTATAGACACACTTTATTTAAATTTAGCTGATTATCTTTCAGCAAGAGGAGAATTATTACAAGAGAAAGAATGGGCAGAACATTGTAAATTAATTAATCATATACTCAATCACTTAAAGGCTGAAAAAGAAGAGAAAATATTACCCAAATTAGTAAGTGGTTATGATATTATGAATGTATTATCTATCAAATCTGGTCCTAAAATAGGTGTAATTTTAAAAAAAATTGAAGAGGCCCAGATAAATGAATATATTAAAACTAGAGAAGAAGCTTTAAATATAATTAAGAATCAAAATAGCTTGGGAGACATGATTGCGAAGACATTATAAACAATTAATATTAATCACTATTATAGTTATATTATCAGGATTAACTCTTGGGTTCCAAAAAATAAAAATTGGGACATTTGAACGAGGAGGAGACACTTTACTGGGCCTTAGCCTTGGATTAGAATTGCAAGGTGGCTCTCATCTAGTATACCAAGCTTTAGACCCAGATACTAAAGAACCTTTTGTTGTTGATGGTAATAGTCAAGAAATGGATTCATTAAAAAAATCTATCGAACGCAGAATTGCTGCTGCTGGCTTAGGAGAACCAATTATTCAAATAATTGGAGATAATAGATTACTTATACAAATGCCTGGAGTTAAGGATCCTGACAGAGCAAAAACAATAATAGGTGAGACGGCTCAATTAGAATTTAAACACCGTAAATTAAATGTAGCCCAAAATATTGAAGGATTATCTGACAATATTGCAACTAATATTTATGCATCTGCATCTCCTGAAGATGATGCAGGAGTAACTACTACTGGCACAGAACAAAGTCCTGGTTCATTATACATCGAATTAACTCCAGAAGATGCAGAAATATTTTCCAATGTTTTAAATAGAATGGTGGATGATTTTAGTAAATTTGCTGGTCAAAAACAAATCTTGACAAATCCAAGTACTATTGAAATGTCAATACAAGGTAATTCATCATTAAAATATAATATATTTGCAATACAAATTCTACGAAAAGAAAATTCTAATGAATTTATATTCCCCCTACCTCCTGATCCAGCAAATCAAACTAATTATAGTATTGAAGAAACTAATAATATAATTGGTACTAATGGTAAAGTATATCTTTCTGAAATAATTGGAGAATTAGATGAAGACATTGGGCTAACAGGAGATGACCTTGCAACATCATATCCAGGTACCCATGCTAACACCCAGAAGCCAATTGTCAATTTGGTATTTAAAGAACGAGGGACTGCAATTTTTGCAGAATTAACTCAACAAATTGCAGGAAGCCCCACTGACCAAATAGCAATAATCTTAGATGATAAAGAATTACTCTCTCCAGTTGTACAGTCAGCTATACTTTCAGGAACTACAATAATAGAAGGGAATTTCACTCTTCAAGAAGTTAAAGATATTTCACTATTATTAGAATCTGGAAGACTCCCTTTACCTATAGAGCTACTAAGGGAACGTAATGTTGATGCTATACTAGGTGCTGATTCTTTACAAAAGAGTTTAATAGCTGGAATTATAGGACTAGGCTTAGTAATTTTGTTCATGTTCTTATACTATAGGGTACCAGGCTTAATTGCAGGTATAGCATTAATAATATATACCAGTATAGTACTATCCATACTGAAAATATCTCCTGGCAATTTAACTACACTAAACCTATCAGGAGTAGCTGCCCTTATTTTATCTATAGGTATGGCTGTAGATGCAAATATTCTGATTTTTGAAAGAATGAAAGAAGAATTGAGTCAAGGTCGAACTGTATTATCTTCTATAAATATAGGATTTAATCGTGCATGGCCTGCTATACGTGATGGAAATGTATCTACTCTAATTACTTGTGGAGTACTGTTTTGGTTTTCACAACAATTAGGTGAAACTATTCTACAAGGATTTGCAGTAACTCTTGCAATTGGAGTAGCAATCAGCATGTTCTCAGCAATTATTGTAAGTTGTACATTTTTAAGAATTCTTGCGAATACAAATTTTGGTAAAAAATCATTTTTATATATACCTACTAAATAATCTATCTAATCAACAGGAGTAACATTTTGGATTTTGCTGGTAAACGACTTTGGTTCTATTTAATTTCATTAATTGTAATAATCCCAGGAATTGTTTTCTTAATTACTAGCCCTGGTTTGAAAACTGGCATTGATTTCTCTGGCGGATCAACAATGAACCTAAGTTTTTCTGAAAAAATAAAACAATCTACTCTTAGAGAACAATTTGCTAAACTAGGTTATACTGAAGCAACCATACAAAAACTAGATGACAATTCTTATTTTATAAGAACTATAGAACTTGACGAAGTCAAAAAAAATACTATTATCAGCGGACTTCAAACCAATTTCCCTCAACAAAATATAGAAGTATTATCTTTTGATCTTGTATCTCCAGTTGTTGCTAATGAAACTATCAGAAATGCCTTTTGGGCTGTTTTAGCAGCATCATTATTTGTGTTTTTATATATATTGTGGGCATTCAGAAATGTGCCTAATACTAGAAGGTATAGCTTTGCTGCTATTGTAGCATTATTACATGACACAATAATTATACTAGGAATATTTTCTATACTTGGAGAATTAATGGATATAGAAGTAAATACATTCTTTCTATTTGCAATAGTGACTGTAATTGGATATAGCATAAACGATACTATTGTAATATTTGATCGTTTAAGAGAAAATATTACAATTTATCCAAATGACAATTTCTCTAATATTGTTAATATATCTTTGAGGGAAAGTTTAGGTCGTTCATTAAATACAAGTATTACTTTATTAATTACTTTAATGGCTCTACTATTATTTGGAGGGTCAACAATACAAACATTCTTGTTAGTATTACTATTTGGCGTAATTGTTGGGACATATAGTTCTATTGGAGTTGCTAGTCAAATATTAGTATCCTGGCAAGAAGGTGATTTAAAAAAATTACTTAGAAGAAACTAACAAAATATCACGGAGTTAACACGACCCTTCCTAAGCTATGCCTATCAATTATTTTATCAAAAGCTTTATTGGCCTCTTCTAATTTAAAAACTTCAGATACAACTGGCTTTAATTGACCTGTATTTACTAAATTTATAGCCTCTAAAATGTCTGATTTATTAGCTCCACAAGAAGAGTTAATACTTATATTTCTAAAAATCAATTCAGCTAAATTTACTGAAGTTTTCGCACCTTCAATTTCTCCAAAAACCAACATTGTACCAAATTGATTCAAACTGCGAATAGATCGCTCAAAAACTGAAGCCCCTACAGTGTTTACAACTAAGTCCACACCTAAATCATCAGTCATTGCCATAATTATTTCTGAAAAATCAAATTCATCTAATAATATTACTTCTGAATTAGTTAATTCTCTAATTTTGTTTTCTTTCCCAATCGATGTAGTAAGACATATTACATTTGCACCTAAATATTTAGAGACTATTGCTGAATGCAACCCTAGACCTCCTCCAGAACCAGTTATTAATACCTTATCTTTAGGCTTAATTTTTGAAACATATTTTAAACCTCTAATACTTACAGCTATAGGGCATGCAAGTATAGATGCATCTATTATGTTTACACCAGAAGGAATTTTAAGAACATTAAATTCATTTAAACTTATATACTCAGTAAAACCTCCATCAATCCCATGTCCATAACCTTTTGATTGATAACAAATATAATCTAGGCCTTTCTGGCAAAAATTACAATTACCACAAGATGAGTTTAATGTTGACACTATATTATCACCTAAATTTATATTATTAACATTTTCTCCTATTTGAACAACTTCTCCTGATATTTCATGTCCTAATATACAATCATTTTTTACTCCCCTACGTAATATACCTAACATAATAGAAATATCATGAAAGCAAACTCCAGTTGCTTTTACTTTAACCAATATTTCATTTTCAGATATAGTTGGAATAGGGTGGTTTTCTATATCAAATTCAAAATTTCTGCCAACCTTTTTTAAAACCAATGATTTCATAAATATCCCAAAAAATTATAATTAATGTTAAACTTTATATTAGCATAATTATTATATAACTATAAATTTTATTGTATGGAGTATTAATGTTCGAAAATAACATTAGAAATGAACGTCCAAGAATTAAAGATTTAGGACTTAAAATTGGGTTATTGCCCTCAGGGGAGAGTAATTCTATAACTGATGTTCCTAATGTAAAAGTAGGCCATTCAACAATCATAGTAGGTTCAGGAGAATTAGAAATTGGAGCTGGCCCTATAAGGACTGGAGTTACAGCAATACTGCCACACGATGGTAACCTATACAAACAAAAAGTAACTGCTGCAACTCATATAATAAATGGATTTGGAAAATCTATTGGTTTAGTTCAAATTAATGAATTAGGTTCTATAGAAAGTCCAATTTTACTAACAAATACTATAAATGCATGGAGTGTAGCAGATGCAGTAGTAGATTATTTATCTTCAAATAACAAAGGTATATATTCATTTAATCCAATAGTTGGAGAATGTAATGACAACTACTTAAATGATATCCTTGGGCGACATGTTAAACCTCATCATGTTATAAACGCTATTTCATCAGCATATTCTCCAAATATTGAAGAAGGATCTATTGGAGCAGGAACTGGCATGACATGTTTTGGATGGAAAGGGGGGATTGGGACGTCTTCACGTTTAGGAGAATGCCCAGATGGAAAATATACTATAGGAATATTAGTTCTTACTAACACTGGAGACCCAAGAGAATTAAGAATTGCTGGTAAATTAGTGGGAGATAGTTTAATTCCTTCTGATGTAACTTCTGAAGCACCAGGATCTATAATTATAGTTCTAGCAACTGATGCTCCAGTTACTTCTAGGCAATTATCAAGAATAGCAAGTAGAGCAAGTTTTGGGCTTGCTAGAACTGGAGGTATAGCAAGCCATAGTAGTGGTGACTTTGTAATAGCTTTTTCAAATGCAGAAACCAGGCCAAGTATATCAGATGCTCACTTAACTCCATTATTTAGAGCAGCAATTGAAGCAACTGAAGAAGCTATTATAAACTCTATACTTAGAGCAACAACTATTGTTGGAAGAGATGGAAACATTAGGCATGAAATACCTATCGACCAATTAATTAATATCTTAAATAAAGAATAATTATTTATTTATATTTTTAACAAGTAATTTTGCTTTTTCGATATTCAAATCAGTATAATATTTAGCCATACCAACATATTCTGTAGGATCTAATAATTTTTGCAATTGTTTCTGTGTAACATTATCAGTTATTTCTTTATCTTCTGATAGTTTCTTTAAAAATGATTCTGAATGAATCACAGAATTTTGTGCAGCTTCATAAACCAAATCATGAGCTTTTTGCCTTCCAACAATTTTCCCTAATTCTAACATAACTAGTTCTGACATAATTAACCCTCCAGACAAATCTAGATTAGTTCTCATTCTTTCAGGAAAAACACTAAGATCAGAAAATAATGCAATCATTCTTTGCAAAATATCACCAGTCAAAATACAAGAATCAGTAAGAGCACTTTTCATCATCATAAAATTTGTCCTATCTGCTTCATGTTCTGTTTGCATAGCCTCTAAAGCTAAAGGAACTAATGACCTAACTTGAGCCGCTCCACCAACGATGTCTTGTGATAATCTAGGATTTCTTTTTTGGGGCATTGTACTACTACCAACAGTTCCTTTTGATACTGCCTCTTCTACTTCACCAAATTCTTGCTTCATAAGTGTATAGATTTCTCTTCCAATCTTCCCACAGGTTGCAGACAACATGCCTAATAAAGTAACATATTCAGCTGAATGATCGCCTATCGTACGAGAAGGCATACTCATTGATGTCATATTTAATATTTCTGCCATTCTATCCTGCGTAGCAATACCTTTCTCACCTAATGAAGCAAGCGTACCTGCAGCTCCACCTAACATCACTACAAAAACTCTTTCTTCTGATCCTCTTAATCTTTCAATATGTCTACATATTTCATCGATCCAAACGGAAACTTTTAAACCAAAAGTTGTAGGTACTGCATGCTGTCCATGAGTTCTACCTGGCATGTAATAATCTCTTGTAGAGTCAGCTAACTTGGATAGATTATCAAGCAATAATACTAATTGATTAAGAAAAATATTATGGCATTTCTTTAATAATATAGACTGTCCAGTTTGAGTAATATTCTGAGTAGTTGCTCCCCAATGTATATACCCACCTGAATCTTTTGTACAAACTCTATCTAATTCCCAAATTAAAGGTACTAACCTATGAGAAGTTTTAATCAACCCTTTATGAATAGCATTCATATCTAAATTTGATAATTTAGCTTTTTTATTAATTTCCTCAGCAGCAAGTTTAGGAATAATGCCTAATTCAGATTGTGCTGTCGCTAAAGCTGCTTCCACATCCAACCATGCTTGATAAGTAGATTTTTCCGAAAATATATCTCTAATTCCTGGATCTTTGAGACGTAAAGATGTTGGTTCTTGATTTAGCATAAATTAACTCCCAGTTTTTTCAAATATTTATCGCATATACATTTTATATACCTAAAAATGTTTTGCATCTAACTAATACATAATATAAGTTTACAAGGCAAATTCTAAAAGGTAATATTATATTTATATAACTATAGTCAAAGAATCATAATTTTACAAATATTTTATATCTGATTTAATAAAAATATAAGAATCTAAATTAGGAAAAAAATTGTCCCACGAAGATAACGAATTAATAAAAAACCGTATAGAAAAACTAAAAAATCTAATATCTATGGATATAGACCCATATCCTGGTAACTATAAACGTACTCATACTAGTAAAGAAGCCATAGATTATTTTGAAAAATCTGAAAATACAGATTCAGAAGCAGATGAAATTTCTATAGCTGGTCGAATAATGTCTATTAGAGATATGGGTAAAGCTATTTTTATCGACTTATTAGATGGAGATGGACGTATTCAAGTACTATTTAGATTAAATACATTAGATGAACAATTTAAAAATATATCTAACTTAGATTTAGGTGATTGGCTCGGTGTTAAAGGAAAATTATTTAGAACTCGTACCAAACAAATAACTGTATTAGCAAATAATTATGATATTTTATGTAAAGCAATTAGACCTTTACCAGAAAAATGGCATGGGCTAACAGACATCGAATTACGCTTTCGGCAAAGATATTTGGATCTAATTTCAAACGAACACTCCAAAAACACCGCTCTTAATAGAAGTAAAATAATTAAAGCAATTAGAAATTTCATGGATAATAGAGGCTTTATTGAAGTTGAAACTCCTGTACTAGTCTCTGTAGCTGCAGGTGCATCAGCTCATCCATTTATTACTCATCATAATCAATTAAATCAGCAACTTTATTTAAGAGTTGCAACTGAACTTTATCTAAAAAGACTCATAGTAGGTGGATTAGAAAAAGTTTATGAAATTGGTAGAGTATTTAGAAATGAAGGAGTTGATTTCTATCACAATCCAGAATTTACTATGCTTGAAAGTTACCAAGCGTTTGCTGATTACAATGATATGATGATAATGGTAGAAGAAATGATTTCTTCAATTTCAGAAGATATTTATGGAACAAAAATTTTAGAATTTAATGGAACTGAAATAGACTTCACTCCTCCTTGGCCAAGACTAGATTTAAGGGAAACTATTAAAAAATATAGCGGCATTGATTATATTGAAAATTTAGATGTAGATTCCCTTAGTAAAGAAATGAAAAGATTAGGTATAGACGTAGATAAACAGGTAAGTTGGGGTGGAATGATGGATAAATTAATATCTAGTAAAATTGAACCAAATTTAATTCAACCATGTTTTCTCGTTGATTATCCAGTAAGTATGTCTCCATTAGCAAAAAAGAAAACTTCGGATCCCAGGATAGTCGAAAGGTTTGAAGGTTTCGTTGCAGGTATGGAAATCTGCAACTCATTCACCGAATTAAATGACCCTATAGATCAAAGAGAACGATTTGAGGAACAAGAAGCTCTAAGGAGTCAATTTGAAAAAGAAGAGATGGATAGGTTAGATGAAGACTTTTTAGTAGCAATTGAACATGGAATGCCTCCAACAGGAGGTATTGGTATTGGTATTGATAGAATCACTATGCTACTTTGTAATCAAAAATCTATTAGAGAAGTAATATTATTTCCACATCTAAGAAATTTAAAAAGTTCTGAAGACCAAAATTAAACTATGGGATTTTCCCAGACAAAATCAATTTTATTTTTTCTGAATCGATGTTTCCGCCAGATATAATACAAGCTGTTTTACTTTTACCTGCTTTTCCAGCCATTGCTGCTGCAACTGCTGCTCCGGCTGCTCCTTCAACTATAATCCTATTCCTTTCCATGATTATTTTAGATGCAACAGCTATTTCTTCTAAACTAGATATAAATGACCCGTCTAGTAATTCTTTAGCTAAATCAAACATCTCATTAAAAACCATAGATCCCCCAATTCCATCAACAAAACTTGGTATGTAATTTACAATTTTTGGTTGACCTGATTCTAAAGAAGCTGCAAACGGAGCACCTGTTTCAACTTCTGCTGCATATACTTTTATGCCTGGGTTGATAGCCTTAACAGCTGAAGCTATCCCACAACTTAATCCACCTCCAGCATAAGAAATTATTAAAGATTCCACATCAGGTAAATCTTCCAATATTTCTAAACCAATAGTTCCATTTCCAGCCATTACGGAAAGATCACTAAAAGGATGAATAAAATGACCATCAACACCTGGAAAAGATCTAGTAATAAATGTTTCTTCAAATTTTGCAAAAGGAACTTTAATATACTTAGCACCTAATCTAGTAATATTAGCCGCCTTAGTTTCAGGTATTTGTTCTGGAACTATAACAGTACAGTCTATTCCTCGTTCTCTTGCACACCACGCAAGACCTTGAGCCATGTTACCTGCACTAACTGTCCAAACACCTTTGTTTATCTCATTATCACTTACCAAACTCATAGCATTAGCTGCTCCACGTAATTTAAATGAGCCTACAGGTTGTAAATTTTCTAATTTAATGTATATATCTAAATCTTGATTATCAAAATTAAGCTTTACCAATGGAGTTCTAACAATTATATCTTTTATACGTTCTCTTGCATTTATTATTTCATCTAATGCGATTGGCTTATAAGATAACATGGGAATTGTCCTTATTTATTTAGTTTTACTCCTATTAAAATATTAGAACCATTTAATTTGAAATTTTCCGAATAAATTTCTTTAGAAATTTCTTCTTGAGTTAATTCTAAAGATAAAGTCTCTCGACATATATAATTATCAAACTCGTTTATAATTTCGCTCAAATCTTTATCACATTTATAATAAATAGAAATTTTATCTGAAATATTAAATCCAGCACTGCGTCGCATATTTTGAATCCTATGCACTAATTCACGTGCAACTCCTTCTTTCAACATTTCAGGAGAAATATTAGTACTGATCACAACAATCAAACCATCATCTGAAGCTATTTCATAGCCTTCTTTAGCGCTAATATTTAATAGTAAATCCTCCGGACTTAAATTGTATTTTCCTATATTAATTTCTTGATTAGATGAAGCTAAATCGTACAAACTTTTAGGTTCATGTTTCAATATTTCATTTTTTATTTTTTGAACATCCGAACCATATTTAGGACCAAGAATATTAAGATTAGGCTTAACTTCAAAATTAACTACTGGTTCTATATCATCTATAACATTTATATTTTTTACATTTAATTCATCTATTATTTGTGAAGTAATTCTACTCATTAAAATCTCATCTGTTTTTGTATTTAAGCTTACTTGAATACTATCTAATGGCTGTCTAACTTTTATAGAAGCCTTACTTCTAGCAGAACGACCTAAACTTGATATTTTCATAGCTAATGAAGTTGCATTTGATAACTCAGGGTCAATTTTAGTTTTGTCGCAAACAGGATAATCTTGTAAATGTATACTATCTTTTTGCAAATTATTATTCTGGGATAAATTAAGATAAATTGCTTCTGTAATAAAGGGCATAATTGGAGCTAATAATTTACAAATTCCAATTAATACTTCATAAAGAGTGTAATATGCTGATAATTTATCTGTATCAATTGAGCTATCAATACCACTAAGCAATCCAGATTTCCAAAATCTTCTTCTATTTCTACGCACATACCAATTAGATAAATTATCTATAAATTTTTCTGCTTTTTTTGCTGCTGAATCTGGTTGGAAATTATCAAGGTTGTTGATAAAATCATCAATTAAAATATTAAGTTCTGATAATATCCATCTATCAATTTCAGGTCTATCTACGATACTAGGTGCTGGAACTTCAGTGTTAAATTGATCTAAATTCGCGTACGTAACAAAAAAGGAATAAATATTCCATAAAGGGATAATAAACTGTCTTCTTACTTCATCTACAGTTCCATAACCAAATGCCAAATTTGCTGAAGGGTTTTGTCTTGCATATAGCCATCTCATTGCATCCACTCCCATTTTATCAGCAGCGTCTTCAAACCATATGGCATTACCTTTACTCTTATGCATCTCTTCACCATTTTCATCACGCATAATTGCATAACTAAATATAGCTTTAGTTGGCTCACTAATTTCTAAAACTGTACTCATTGTTAATAAAGAATAAAACCAATTCCTGAATTGCCCAGGGAAACTTTCTGAGATCCAATCAGCAGGGAACCACTTCCCCCAATATTCTTTATCTTCTGCATATTTTAAAGTTGAAAAAGGTACAATACCTGCATCTAACCAAGGGTTTCCTACATCTGTAATTCTAGAAATATGTTGGTTACATTTAGAACATTCAATTTTAACATTATCTATCCAAGGTCTATGTGGTGATTTATCTTCGAATTTTTCCCATCCACTTACCGATTTAGATTCAAGTTCATCTTTACTACCAATAACTTCAAAATTTCCACAATCACATTTATATATTGGTAAAGCCAAACCCCAATACCTTTTTTTTGATATCATCCAGTCATCCATATTTCTCAACCAGTCTAATTCTCGTTCTAAACCAAAACTAGGAACCCATTTAACATTTCTTGTCGAATCAGATATCATTTCACGCAATTCATCCATAGATATAAACCATTCATCAACTAAGCGAAATACAAGTTCAGTATCACATCTCCAACATACAGGATATCTATGGGGGTATTGTTCAACTTGATAAAAAAACCCTTTTTCTTTAAGGCTATCAAAAATTTTTTCTTTAACATCAAACACATTCATACCTGTAAAATCATTAAATCCTTCAATGAAGTGGCCGTATTCATCCAATGGAGCTATAACTGCAAAACCATGTTCCTTAGAAAGCAAGAAGTCATCTTTACCTGCTCCCGGTGCAATATGTACTATTCCCGTACCTTCATCTTCATTTACTTCTTCCCAAGCAATAACTTTATGAGTAATGCCCTTTTGAACAGGCAATTCATCAAAAGGTCCTTTATACTCAAGCCCAATTAACTCTTCCCCCGATAAGTCAGCAATATGTTCGAATTCTAAATTTAAAATTTGCTCTCGTCCTTTAATTAAATATAAAATACCTTTTTCAGTTCTAACTTTGGAATATTTTTTTTCGGGATGAACAGCAGCTGCTATATTAGAAGTTAAAGTCCAAGGAGTTGTCGTCCAAATTAATAAATATTCTCCATCACGGCCAATAATAGGTAATTTAATAAACAATCCAGGATGTACAATTTCTTTATATCCTTCAGTTACTATCTCATGTTCAGACAAGCCAGTCCCACACCTAGGGCACCAAGGCATAACATCAGTACCTTGGTATATCCAACCTTTTTCATGACACTTTTTTAAAAAATGCCAAATAGTATAATTGTTCTCATCAGACATAGTATGGTATGAATTATCCCAATCCATCCAATAACCTAAACGCTTAGATTGATCAGTAATTATATTTGCAAATTTTTCAACTCTGGCTTTACATAAATCAACAAATTTATCCACACCATATTTTTCAATATCTCTTTTTGAATGAAATCCTAATTCCTTTTCAACTTCAACTTCTATCCATAAACCTTGACCATCAAAACCATTTTGATATCTTTGTTCATATCCTTGCATTGTCTTATAACGTAAGAATAAATCTTTATAAGACCTTCCCCAAGCATGGTGTACTCCCATTGGATTATTTGCAGTAATTGGGCCATCAATAAATGAATATGTTTTAGAAGCATCTTTATTACGAGTAAGATATTGGTCTACGATTTTATTATTATCCCACCATAATTGAATTTGTTTTTCTAAATCAGGAAAATCTACTTTTGAATCTACCGGTTTAAACAAACAATAAACTCCTCAAAATTTATTAATTAGAAATCATTATATCAACTTAAAACAATAACTCCCTATTAAAACGGGAGTCATAAATAAATCAATAATTAAAAGGTTATATAATTAGATTAGTTGACCCAATTTAAGCTGTCAAGTGTAATAGATATATTTAATTTTTATCTATTTATCTCCGATTAAAGCTCTTCTAGGGTTATCCACAGTAATTTGTTTAAATTGCTCTTCAGTCATACCTATATTCAATAACTCAGATTTTAGCTTTGTAATAATATATGAATAACCATTCCCGCCATATCCTATATAATCAGACCTTAAGCAAACATCTTGAGAAAATAATAAATGTGAAATATATCCTGCATCAATTATTTGAAAAACTAGCTTTATCCAAGCATCATGTTCAAATTTATTTGTGGTACCTAGTCTATCAAATTGAACATAAGAACCACGTTTAATTATTTCTAAATGATATTCATGATTATTATACGAATGTGCATGTCCAATAATAACTCTATGAAGATCAACTCCTTCTTGCTCTAATATATCTAATTGGTCAATGCCGACTGTAAGTCCTCCAGTGTGTGTTGCAATTGTCAAACCAGTATGCAATTGTGCTCTTGCTACAGCGCGAAAAACTCTTTCTTCAACTGGAGATATCCAAGTAGTATCAGAACCAATTTCACCCAATATACCTGCCTTAACATTAGTACCATCAATTCCTATTTGAATATCTTTAATTAAATCATCAGCAATTTGGTTAGTTTGTGTCCTATTTAAATGAGGAGGATAAAAAGGCTCTCGATACCACCCAGTTCCTAAAATTATATTTAGCCCTGTTTGTTTAGAAATTTCTTGAATCTCCAAAGCATGTTTATTAGGACGTAAATCTCTAAAAGCACCTTCAGATATACCTCCACGTAATCCACCTGTAGTTTGATCAATTAAACTTATTCCTCCTGCATTTTTATAAAACATTAATTCCTGATAAGCTAGATCAAAGTCATCTAAAACCCTGTTACGCCCTGGGCCTTGCCTTGTTAAATCTATAAATATATGTTCATGAGTTAAGGTAAAACCTAAATCGTCAGGTTTAATGGGACCATTCACAGTTATTATTTCAGACATTACTTCTCCAGAATTTAATTTTTGTAATTATAAATTAAATACATGATTTTATAAACAATTATATAAATTTATTAATAAAAAATTATTAAACAAGCCCCCATCTTCACTTTTAATGTGGACAACAAAAGTATCTCTTAGGTATAATGTTTCTCTGCGATTAATAATATTTACGTTATAAACCCAGGGGATGACTCTACAAAAATGCGTTAATGATAGGCCGAGGTGGTGGAATTGGTAGACACGCAGCGTTGAGGGCGCTGTGGCCGCTTAGGCTGTAGGAGTTCGAGTCTCCTCCTCGGCACCAATTCTTCAGGCGACGTGGCCAAGTGGTTAAGGCGGAGGTCTGCAAAACCTCTATTCGGCGGTTCGAATCCGCCCGTCGCCTCCAAAAAATATTAAATATCAGTCAAGATTTTCTTTAAAGCTTCAGAAATAACCTCAGCTTCACCTTTTTGAAGAGCTCCAGGGCCTAAAACTATGACATCATCTTTTGCTTCAGTCAAATCAGTTTCCCATTTTTCTGTTGAAACCATAATAGGTGGATTATTATTTTCTAACATAGTCCTGACATCTTCAGCATTTAATTTAGAATTTCTAAAATCTATTTCAACAGTAGGGCTTCCTGGAGCGTGAGCACCTCCCGAGTTGTCATGATATGCAGGAATAGTTTTTGCAACAACTCCTGAATATCCATGAGCACCTGAAACTATTAAATCACACCAAGAAATCCATTCTTTTAAAACTAATTCTTCATCATTAAACATCAATTCTTCTACAGCAGTAACTAGACCAACTATCTCTTCTTTACCAACTTTCATACTACGGCCCAGAGCAGAATTAGGATTGGAATTTAATTTACAAGCATTAATTAAATCTTTTTTACCTAATATCAATCCAGTACATTGAGGCCCTCCAATACCTTTGCCACCACTATAAACAACTAAATCCACACCCATTGCAACTAAATCAGTCAAATTAGATTTCGGAGGTATTTGAGCAGCACAATCAACTACTATAGGAATAGAGTATTTCTTCCCTATATCTACAACTTCAGCAAGTTCATCTTTTGTTTGTGAGCCATAGAAAAATACAATTCCTGCTGTTTTATCACTAATTCCATCCTCATAATCCTCTATAGTAACAGATTCATCTGTTCCTACACATATTAATTTACCACCACTACCTCTAAAAGCTTGATGTACATATGAATGATCATCAACCGTACTAATAACAAATTCATTTTTACCTGATTTCACTTCTGGCAAATTTTGAATAGCATCAGGGTCTGATCCTGATAAACATGCTAATCCTGAAATAAACAAACCACTAGCAGCTCCAGAAGAAATAAATGCACCTTCTGCTCCAGTTAATTCAGCTAAACGAGCTG
>PBOA01000021.1 GCA_002723415.1 Chloroflexota bacterium | reverse complement strand
GAATGTACTCGTGTAGCTAATGATGTCCTTCCATTATTGAGTTCATGGATATCTAAAGAATTAATTTGAAGGATGAAATATTAAGAAAATATTAAGATTATGAGTATAAGACAGACTCCAAATAAAATTGCATAGAACTAATATGCCTGAGGGCGTTGGTGGTCGGAATCAGCGTCATCCCATTGGTAAGGACGAAAAAATTCAATTAAAAACTTTAATATCTTTCTCAATATATGAGGTGTTAAAATGGGCAACATATTACCATATACTCCAACCTCCATCGATTACAATATTTTGTCCTGTGATCCAAGATCCAGCCTGAGTTGACAGTAAAGCAACTGCTCCTTTTATGTCATATACTGTACCAGTTCTCTTCAATGGTATTTGCTCCCTACACCTTTCTACTAGGCCTAAATCTGTTCCTGGTCTAGGGATTTGCCCTGGGCTAATGCAGTTAACAGTTATATTGTAATCTCCTAGCTCAGCAGCTAAAGCTCGAGTTAAATTTATTATTGCTCCTTTTGCCGCTTGATATGGAGGACCAGACCTCTTAAAGTCCATTCCTTCATATAGATTTTTATCACCAGTTAGAAAGCCATGTATTGAACCAAGGGTAATAATGCTACCTGATTGCTGAGGTATCATTACTTTTGAAGCAGCTTGTGAACATATATATGTACTCGATACATTTATATTATAAGTTTCAATAAATTCATCTATAGATGCATTTGGCAAATATGAGTTTGTTACAGATCCTCCAGCATTACATACCATAATATCTAGGCGCCCAGTTTTATTTACAACCTTTGTGATTAATTTTTCTACTTCTTTTTCATCTGTAGCATCACATCTTAATCCTTCGCAATTTACCCCATTAGATCTTAATTCAGATGCGACTTCAAGACATAAAGTTTCTCTTCTGCTTGCTATAAATACATGGGCCCCTAATTCTCCTAAAGTTGTTGCTATAGATTTTCCAAGATGAGTTCCGCCTCCTGTAATAATTGCTGTCTTACCTTTTATGTTAAATAAATCTTGTATTTTCATGTTACTTCCTGATTTTAAGTTATGTTAAAGTTTATGAATTAAATTAAAATGATTTTAATATTGATAGCTTTATAGATCAATATCAATTATTTAACAATAGAATTTATTAGTTGTTTTATATATAATTATTTATCAACGTGAAATGATCTTGGAGGTAGTATTTATGCAGGCTGGAATCAAAGAGCAGGTATTAATTGATGCACTTATTCCGGATTTAGGATTTAAGTTTAAATATGGTGTTTATGTTAGAGAAGCCATATTAGTTTTAGCGTTTGCAATTTTAATGATAATTTGTGCTCAGATAGCTATAAGGCTCCCTGGTACTGTAGTTCCTATTACAGGTCAAACTTTTGGAGTTTTACTTACTGGAGGAGTCTTAGGAGCTAGAAGAGGTGTCTTGAGCATGATTCTATATTCATTGATGGGCATGTTTTTATTCCCTGTTTTTGCCCCGAGTTCGGGTGCAATAAAAGAATCATTAGGTGAAAGTGGAGTTTTTCATTTTATTTTTCCTTGGTCTGGAAATCAAGATTTTGTGTGGAATATGCCTTCTGGAGGATATATTATAGGGTTTATTGTTGCAGCTTTTTTGATTGGAAAATTTGTAGAAAAAGGATGGGATAGAAAGGTAAATATACTTTTTGCATTGTTTTTAGGGAATGTTGTTATTTACTTGTTTGGTTTACCTTGGCTTGGATTAGATATTACAAATGGGCCTAATTTAGATGGGCTAACTTTAGCTACTACATTTGAATGGGGTTTATGGCCATTTATACCAGGGGATGCTGTGAAATTAGTTGCTGCGTCTTTAGCTATACCTGGAACTTGGAAATTAGTTAATGCCTTTAAACACAAATAGCTATATGAATTTATTATTATTCTGTTTATTAAATAAGTTGTAATCTATTTATATTCCTATCTTAATACTCGTTGACACTATTAGCTACTTCTGCTACGATCATAAAATACGTGGTATTTTGATACGTTGATGGAGAGTAGTAGTAGATATAAATTTTGAATAGAGAGTCGGTAAATGGTGGAATGCTGACCTAGATTTTCTATGAACTCGCTCCGGAGTAGCAGTTTTGAAAAATATTTTTATTTATTAGAAACTGACGTTAGCAACGAAATTGCTTTAATTGAGAGGATCATTAATTTGATCAATCTAGGGTGGTACCGCGGGATAAAATAATTTTTGAATATTAATCCCGTCCCTTAACAGGGGCGGGATTCGTTATTTAACGAAACTTATATGAAATGTAATTAAAGGCAAAAATATTTAGGTAGGAAAATGAAATGGTAAAATTAACAGGTGCGCAAATGGTATGTGAAAGTCTGCTTAATGAAGGAGTCGATGTTATATTTGGATTGCCAGGAGGAGCAATATTGCCTCTTTACGGGACTCTCCCTGAATATCCTGATTTACGTCATATTTTAGTTAGGCATGAGCAAGGAGCTGCTCACGCAGCAGATGGGTATGCACGTGCTACAGGTAAGCCAGGTGTTGCATGGGCAACTTCTGGCCCAGGGGCTACAAATTTAGTTACAGGGATTGCAACTGCACAAATGGACTCAGTTCCTATGGTAGTTATTACTGGTCAAGTTTCTAGAGATGCTATTGGTACAGATGCTTTTCAAGAAACTGATATAACAGGAATCACTTTGCCTATTACGAAGCATAATTTTTTAGTTATGAATGCATCAGATATTCCGAATGTAATAAAAGAGGCTTTTCATATAGCTACTACTGGTAGGCCAGGTCCTGTTTTGGTAGACATACCTAAAGATGTTTTTACTGAATTAAGTGATGTCCAAATAAAAAATATTAAATTAAATATTCCAGGTTATAGCCCTAATATAGAAGGACATTCTAATCAGATATCAAAGGCAGCAAAATTAATTAATAAATCTAAAAGACCAGTTATTTTAGCTGGTCATGGCATTCATTTATCTCAATCATATTCAGAATTAAAAGTTTTTGCTGAGAAAACTCAAATACCTGTTATTACAACTTTACTTGGAATAAGTTCGTTTAATGAAGAGCATTTATTGTTTGTGGGTATGCCTGGTATGCATGGGATGGCATATGCAAATCATGCAATTGAAAAATCTGATCTATTAATTGCCTTAGGTATGCGTTTTGACGATAGGATTACAGGAGATCCTAAATCTTTTGCCTTATCTTCAAAAAAGATCCATATAGATATTGATCCATCTGAAATTGGCAAGAGTGTTCCTGTAGATGTTCCTATTGTGGGGAATATTAAAGAGGTATTGTCTAGATTAACGGAAGAAATTAATCCAGGTGACCATATAGGATGGATAAAGGAAATTGATGGTTTGAAGATTAAGCATCCTTCTTTAGATATTAGAAAAAGTGACAAATTATTGCCTCAGCAGATTATAAGAGAATTGTCTGATATAACTAAAGGCGAAGCTATTATTGCTACAGGAGTTGGTCAACATCAAATGTGGGCTGCTCAGCATTATAAATTCAAAGAGCCTCGTAGTTGGATTTCTTCAGGAGGTTCTGGCGCAATGGGATTTGAAGTTCCGGGAGCTATGGGTGCACAAGTAGGAAGGCCTGATAAAACTGTATGGTCAATAGCTGGTGACGGTGGTTTTCAAATGACTATGTGTGAATTGGCTACATTAGCTGAAAATAAAATACCAGTTAAGTTTGCAATTTTGAATAACAATTATTTAGGTATGGTTAGGCAATGGCAAGAAATGTTTTATGAGAAAAATTATGTTGCTTCTACTTATACTGCTAATCCTGATTTTGTTCAATTAGCTAAAGCTTTTGGTATTTTTGGGACTAGAGTAACTAGGAAAGAAGAAGTTAAATCTGCTATTTTTAAGGCTATGGAATTTGATGGTCCAGCAATTGTTGATTTTATAGTTGAGCAGGAAGAAAATGTTTATCCAATGATTCCAGGAGGAGGCTCTATTCATGACATGATTGAAGAGCCAAAACCAAAGGAGTTATTGAGATGAGTATGAGTAATAATCATAAAAGAATTATTACAGCACTTGTAGAAGATAAGCCTGGTGTACTTAATCGAGTTTCAAGCATGTTTAGACGTAGAGGCTTTAACATATATAGTTTAGCTGTTGGACGTAGTGAATCACCTGACCTTTCTCGTATGACTTTTGTAGTCGATGGTAATGATGCTGTAGTTGAGCAAGTTACAAAACATTTGAATAAATTAATTGATGTAATTAAAGTATCTGATATATCTGATGAAAAAGTTGTTAATCGCGAACTTGCTTTGATTAGAGTAAATGCTAGTACAACTAATCGCAGTGAAATAATTCAAATTGTAGATATTTTTCGTGCCAAAATTATAGATGTTGGTTCAGAATCTCTTATAATCGAAGTGACTGGTGATGAAAGTAAAATTGATTCATTACAAAGGTTATTGAGTAATTTTGGAATTACTGAAGTTATGCGTACAGGTACAATTGCTATGACTAGAGGTAAGTCGGAAATTTAATTAAATTAATATTAGTTAAGTATTGCAAAATAAGGAGAAATATATGCCAAAAATGTATTATGAAAGTGATGCTGATTTATCTTTGTTGACAGATAAGACTATAGGAGTTATTGGTTATGGAAGCCAAGGACATGCTCATGCTCAAAACTTAAATGATAAATCTTTAAATGTTCAAGTCGGTTTGTATGAAGGTAGTAGTAGCTGGGAGAAAGTAAAAAAAGATGGACTTCAAGTAGGATTAGTGTCAGATGTTTGTAAAAAGGCTGACATAATTATGATGCTTATACCTGATCATTTGCAAGCTTCAGTATATAAAGAATCGGTTTTACCATATTTACTTCCTGGTAAAACATTAATGTTTGGTCATGGTTTTAATATACATTATGGTGCTATCAATCCTCCTAATAATATAGATGTATCTATGATTGCTCCTAAAGCACCTGGTCATCGTGTTAGAGAGGTTTTTGTTAAAGGAGCTGGTGTTCCTGGTTTATTAGCTATTCATCAAGATGTTAGTGGTATTGCTAGGGAGATGGGCCTTGCGTATGCAAAAGGAATTGGGTGTACACGAGCAGGTGTCTTAGATACTACCTTTAAGGAAGAAACTGAAACGGATTTATTTGGAGAGCAGACTGTTCTTTGTGGGGGGGTCACACAGCTCATTAAGTCAGCTTTTGAGGTTATGGTTGAAGCTGGGTACCAACCTGAATCTGCTTATTTTGAATGTATGCATGAATTGAAATTAATTGTTGATTTATTGTATCAAGGGGGTATGGAATACATGAGATATTCTGTTAGTGATACTGCAGAATATGGAGATTATTCTAGAGGCCCGAGAGTTATAGATGATAATGTAAAAGAAAATATGCGAAAAGTTTTAAAAGAAGTTCAAGATGGTAGCTTTGCTAGAGAATGGATTGCTGAAAATGATGAGGGTAGGCCTACTTTTGATAAGTTGCGTCAAGAAAATGCTGGTCATCCTATTGAAAAAGTTGGTAAAGAATTAAGAGATGTCATGTCTTTTTTGAAAGATTCTGATTAGTAATTTATATATATAAATTAATTTTTAATTTACAGGAGGTATAAGGTAATGACAAAAGAAAGAGTCACTATCTTTGATACTACTCTTAGAGATGGTGAACAATCAGCAGGTATTGGACTTACAACTCACGAGAAGCTGCAGATTGCAAGGCAATTAGAAATGCTAGGAGTTGATGTAATTGAAGCTGGTTTTGCAGCTAGCTCTCCTGGAGATTTTCAAGCTGTCGATTTAATTAGTAAAGAAGTTAGAAAACCAATTATAGCTTCATTGGCTAGGTGTGTCCCTGGAGATGTCGATAGTGCTTGGAAGGCAATTCAATCTGCAAACAAGCCTAGAATTCATGTGTTTGTTTCTAGTTCTGACGTTCAAATTATGCATCAATTACGTAAAAATCCTGAAGAAGTTTTTGATATGGCTGTAAGCTCTGTTGAAAGAGCTAAAGGTTATTGTGATGATGTTGAATTTTCTCCTATGGATGCGACTAGAACAGATATGGATTATTTGTATAAATTACTTACTGCTGTTATAAAGGCAGGAGCTACGACATTAAATATTCCTGATACAGTTGGTTATGCGATGCCTTGGGAATTTGCTGATAGGATAAGTAAAATTAAAGAAAATGTACCTGGTATAGAAAATGTAGTAATAAGCGTTCATTGTCATAATGATTTGGGTTTGTCTGTGGCCAATAGCTTAGCTGCTGTTCAAGTAGGTGCTAGGCAAGTTGAGGGATGTATAAATGGCTTAGGAGAAAGAGCAGGAAATGCTTCTTTGGAAGAAGTGATAATGGGTATAGAAACTCGTCAGGAGATGTTAGGAGTTTCTACTAATGTAGATACTCGTCAGATTTATAGAACCAGTAGATTGGTGAGTGATATAACTGGATTTACTATTCAGCCAAATAAAGCCATTGTGGGAGTTAATGCATTTCGTCATGCTTCTGGTATCCATCAAGATGGTGTTTTAAAAGAAAGAACCACTTTTGAGATTATGGACCCTCAATCAATTGGTTGGCCAAGTAGTTCATTAGTTCTAGGAAAATTAAGTGGGAGGGCTGGGCTTAGATCTCGTTTAGAAGAGATGGGATATAAACTAACAGATACTGAGATTAATCAAGCATTTACTGCATTTAAAGACTTAGCTGATAGAAAACGTGAGGTAACTAATGCGGACTTAGAGTCGTTAATGTCTAGTCAAAGACGCACATCTGATGTGCCGAATATATTTACACTTTCATCAGTAAAAGTTATAAGTGGAAACGATAGTACTCCTACAGCAACTGTAATAATTAATAACGCTGAAGGTTCTTTAGTAACTGATTCCTCTTCAGGTACTGGGCCTGTAGATGCAGTTTATAAGGCCATTGATAAAGTTGTTCAAGTAGATAATGAATTGTTAGAATATCGTGTAGAAGCTGTTACTGAAGGAATAGATGCAATTGGAGATGTTTCAATTAGAATATCTAAAGATGATACTGTATATGTAGGTAGAGGATCTGACACTGATATTATTGTTGCTAGTGCTAAAGCATACATGAACGCTATTAATAGAGTTTTGGCTTTCAATTAATGAGAATAGGAAATATTAATGGTTAATAATAATCCAAAGACTTTATTAGATAAAATTTGGGAATCGCATGTTGTTTATGAAGAGGAATCGCAACCTTCTATACTATATGTTGACCTTCATCTTATTCATGAAGTTACTACTCCTCAAGCTTTTGAAGGTTTGAGGTTGGCTGGAAGAAAAGTACGAAGACCTGACTTAACTGTCGCAACTGCTGATCATAATACTCCAACTTGGGATAGAGCCAAGCCTATTACTGATCCTATTTCAAAACAGCAACTCACGACATTAAGTGAAAATTGTAAAGAGTTTGGGATTACTTTATATGATATGAATCATCCTCTGCAAGGCATTGTACATGTAATTGGGCCTGAACAAGGCTATACTCGACCTGGTATGGTTATAGTGTGTGGAGATAGTCATACTTCTACTCATGGGGCCTTTGGGTCTTTGGCTTTTGGCATAGGAACTTCAGAAGTAGAACACGTATTAGCTACTCAGACATTAAGACAATTTAAACCTAAATCGATGGAAATTAGAGTTGATGGTTCATTAGGATTTGGAGTCACTGCAAAAGATGTCATACTTGGTATTATTGGCAAAATTGGAGTTGCAGGAGCTACAGGATATGCAGTTGAATATACTGGTGAAGTTATTAGGTCTTTGTCAATGGAAAGTAGGATGACAATATGTAATATGTCTATAGAAGCTGGAGGCAGAGCAGGAATGGTTGCTCCGGATAAAACTACATTTCAGTATATAGAAGGTAGAACCAATGCCCCTAAAGGAGAAGAATTTGATAAGTCAATTGAAAAATGGAGCTCTTTGAATACAGATGTTGGAGCTGAATATGATAAACTTGTGTGTGTTTCAGGAGATGACATTGAGCCTTATGTGACATGGGGTACAAATCCAGGAATGGTAGTACCTGTTACTGAAGTAATTCCTGATCCTGAATTTTTTGACAATTTACAAGAAAAAGAATCTGCTGCAAGAGCATTAAAATATATGGGTTTGAAGTCTGGAACTCCTATAAGTGAAATTGCTATAGATAGAGTTTTTATTGGCTCGTGTACAAATTCTAGAATAGAGGACTTGGAAGCTGCAGCTTTAATTATTCAAGGTCGTAGAGTTAATGCAAATGTTTCTGCAATGGTTGTTCCAGGATCTTATGCAGTAAAGAAAGAAGCAGAAAATCTTGGGATAGACAAAATATTTAAAGATGCAGGTTTTGATTGGAGAGAGGCGGGATGTTCAATGTGTTTAGGTATGAATCCAGATATATTAGATCCTGGAGAGAGGTGTGCTTCTACTTCAAACAGGAACTTTGAAGGTAGACAAGGAAAAGGTGGAAGAACTCATTTAGTTAGCCCTCAAATGGCTGCAGCCGCAGCAATTGCTGGTCATTTTGTAGATGTCCGTGATTGGTAAGGATAAAATATGGAACCGTTTAAAATTTTGAAAGGTAAAACTGTTCCTCTTGATAGGGTTAATATTGATACAGATCAAATTATACCTAAACAATTTTTAAAGAGGATAGAGAGAACAGGGTTTGGTGAATTTTTATTTAATGATTGGCGTTTTAATAATGATGGAAGTTTAAAAAAAGATTTTATATTAAATAAAGATATATATAGATCTTCTTCAATTTTGCTTACTGGAGATAACTTTGGGTCAGGTTCGTCAAGAGAACATGCTGCCTGGGCTTTATATGATTATGGTTTTCGTTCTATACTTGCTCCTAGTTTTGCAGATATTTTTTATAACAATTGTTTTCAAAATGGCTTACTTCCTATAATTTTGCCAAAAGAAAAAATTATAGATCTTATAGATGAGTCTATAAACAATGATGGTTTAGAATTGACAATAGATTTAGAATCTCAAGTTATATTTAATATTAATTTAGAAATCAATATTAAATTTGATATTGACCCATATAGAAAATATTGTATGTTAAATGGATTAGATAATATTGGTCTTACTTTACAGCATATTGATAAGATTGAGAAATTTGAAAAATTAAAGAATTGATTAGTCTTCTTTATTTTCGCTGAATCGTTTCATTTTTTCTAAGATTGTTTTTTGGATAGATGTTATTTCTTTATTTAAAGATATTTTGAAACTGGAACTATATTCACCTACTTTTCTAAATCTTTTATATCTTGATTTCAATCTTCTTCGTTTTGATATTGAATATAGATGTGCAAGTTCTTTTAATAAATATCTTCTTAATTGGCGAGCGGCTTCATCAGGGTTAGTATGTGCTCCACCAGAAGGTTCAGGAATGACTGTATCAATAATTCCAAGATCTAAACAATCTTGAGCAGTTATTTTTAATGATTGTGAAACTTCTTTAACTTTATTTTTATCTTGGTACATTATTTCAGCTGCATTTTCAGGAGATATTACAGTATATATAGCATTTTCCATCATGAGAATTTTATCAGAAACACCTATTGCTAGTGCTCCAGAATTTCCTCCCTCTCCAATAATGACTGAGATAGAGGGGACATCTACAGCTATCATTTTAGATATAGTTGTTGCAATAGAATGCCCAAGTCCTCTTTGTTCGGTAGATTCATTTGAATTTGGACCAGAAGTATCTACTAGTGTTATTAATGGTAAATTAAATTTGTTAGCTAGATTAATTCCTCTTTGTGCTTTCCTGAATCCTTCAGGCGAGGTGTTGCCGTCGTTCCCTCTTTTTCTATCTTGACCAATAATAACGGCTGTTTGACTTCCTAAATGCCCTATTCCAACAATAACACTTTTATCATCACTGTAATATTTGTCTCCATGGATTTCAATAAAATCATTTAAAATTCTTAATATATAATCAATACTAGATGGTCTTGAATCATGTCTAGATATTTGAATAGATTGCCAGCCGTCAGTTTGTTTAGTTTTAATTGGTGCGGCAGAATGCTTAGTTTTTGATTCTAGTTTGTATTCTGTTGTAAGTAGGTCTAGTAAGGTGCCTATGATTTTTTTTTGGTCTTTTCGTTCAACTATAGCATCTATCATCCCATTTTCAAAATGAGATTCTGCCGTATTAATATCTGGATTTTCTGATTTTGATTCAGATTGTAAATGTCTAACAGGAGAAAAGCCAATTATTGATCCTGGTTCGGCTAATATAATGTCAGCTAAGTTTGCAAAGCTTGCAAAAGCTTGACCAGTTGCAGGATTAGTTAAAATTGAGATAAAGGGGAGGTTTTTCGAAGAATGATTTTGATAGGCAATTGTTGTTTTAGCCATTTGCATTAAGGATAAAATTCCCTCTTGGAAGCGAGACCCGCCACTTGAAATTATAGATATTACAGGGAGTTTTAATTTGGAAGCTCTTTCGAATCCTAAAGCTACTTTTTCTCCAACCACTGAGCTAATCGTTCCGCCCATGAACCCAAAATCTAATACTATTAATATTACTTGATTCCCATCTATCGAACATTTCCCTGTGATCACTGCTTCAGATAAACCAGTCCTGTTTTGATCTTTAATGAGCCTTTCTTTATAAGAAGTATTGGAAGAAAAAGAGATAGGGTCAATAGACGTTAAAGATTGATTGAATTCTTCAAAAGAATCTTCGTCAGATAATAAATTAATTCTATTTCTAGCAGATATACTATAATGGAAATTACATTTGTTACATACTCTAAATTCTTTGTATAAATTAGAGTCAGCTAATTTAGAATTACATATTAAGCATAAATCTCTTAATTCTAATTCTTGAGGTTCAATCTGTTCTTTGTTTACTACAGAGTTTAGTATTTTTATTAAATGATTATTCATTGGGATTAATCTTTCTTAAATGAATAGTGCAAAATTTAATTTATATCAAAACATCTCTTGACTTAGGTCCATCTCCTGGACCTATTATACCTTGTTCTTCTAATTCATCAATTAGCCTAGCAGCTCTAGGGTAGCCTATTCTCAGTCTTCTTTGAAGTAAGGAAGTGGATAATTTGTTGTAATTTTTTGCTAATTCAATGGCTTTATCAATTAATTCATCTGAATCACTATTAGAATTATTTGGTGAATTAGTATTAACAGATTCATTTGAAGGAGTTAATATGTCTATTATTGGAATATCGCCCCAAGTAGTAGATTCCCAAAAATTAACTATTTTTTCTACTTCATTATCTGATATGAATACGCCTTGGATTCTACTTGGTTTTGAAGCATTAATAGGCAAATATAACATGTCTCCTTTGCCTAATAGTTTTTCAGCACCTCCAGTATCTAAAATAGTTCTTGAATCAACTTGCGCAGTTACTCCAAAGCTAATCCTGCTCGGGAAATTTGCTTTGATTAACCCTGTAACTACATCCACAGAGGGTCTTTGAGTAGCAACAATTAAGTGAATACCTGTAGCTCTACCTAGTTGAGCTAACCTACATATGGATTGTTCTACGTCAAACGCTGCCGACATCATTAAGTCGGCTAATTCATCAACAACCACTAATAAATAAGGCATTTGTGATTTAGTTTTTTGATTGTAAGCTTCAATATTTCTTACTCCTGATTCTTCTAGTAATCTGTACCTATCTAGCATTTCTCTTATTGTTCCTTTAAGAAAACCTACTACTTCTTCAGTTTCTACTACTACTTTAGTTAGTAAATGAGGAATTCCATTATAAGGAGTAAGTTCAACACGTTTAGGATCTATTAGTAATAACCGTATTTCTGCAGGAGATTTTTGAGTTATTAATCCAGAAACTATTGTATTTATACATACACTTTTACCGCTACCTGTTGCGCCAGCAATTAATAGATGAGGCATTTTTGACAAATCAATAACAATTGTTTCTCCACTACTATCTTTGCCTAATGCAACGGGTAAAGCTGCATCTCTTTTTAATGATTTGAATTCATTACTTTCAATTAAAGACCTTAAAGTAACTATAGATGGTTTTGAATTAGGAACTTCTATTCCTACTTGTGCTTCTCCCATTACAGGATTTTCAAGTCTTATAGCTGGAGTTTTAAGTGCAAGTGCTAAGTCTTTTTCTCTAGATAAAATATGGTCTACTTTGACTCGAGTTTTATTTTCAATTTTTTCCATGATAGGTTTTCCTGATTCATCTAATTCTGGTTTTCCTTCAGGAGTCATTTTTTTTATTTGTTTAAATTTTCTGATCCATCCTGGGATGAGTCCATACATAGTAACAGTAGGGCCAGGTTTTATTTGTCCTATTTCTACTTCAACACCATATTCGTTTAACGTCCTTTTTATAGTTGAAGCTGTTTTTTCTAAGTCTTCTCTTCTCATAGGTTCTTCTACTGATTCTTGTAATTCATTTATCGAGGGAAGCTTCCATGAAAAATTATTGATTTCTGGCTGGTTAGTATTAGTATAATTAATTTTTTCATCATTATTAATAATATTATCTTTAGATTTCGGGCTCCATAGATTATTAAATCTGATATTTGTATTTTTGGAAGTTATTGTTTTATCAGGAATTATATTTGATGTCTTTTCATTATGGTTTTCTAAAGATTTATTGTTTAAGATAATTTCATTTGAATTATCAGTTATAGTACTTATTGTATTTGAATCTTTTAAATCTGATTTGTCTTGAATAATGTCTGATTTTTCATTGTATGGATCAATCAGATTAATATTCTTTAAGTCTTGATTTGGTAGGTTAGGGGTTTTTATTTTTTTTGGCGGGGATAATTTTTTTTTAGAGATTAATAAGTTGATATAAATAAAAATGGAACTATTTTTTAATAAATTTATAAATTTTTTTGTGTTATGTGGAGATATCATAATTATAGAAAATAAAAACAGGAATAATAATCTTATAATGCCGAATAAATTTTGTGATCCTATAATTAATTTGCCGAAATCACCACTTAATGTAGTTCTTCCTTGTAAAGTAAAGCTGCTAAAAATACCATTGTAGGGTGAATAAAATGCTAAAATACCAATTGTAAATAATAAAAATAATACTACAGAGACTATTAATCTTGCTTTTTTCAAATATAAATAAGATGAATTTAATATAATAAATATAGCTATTATTGATAGAGCGATATTTATTAAAGTTAATCCTGTTTTCATTATAATATTATCTTTTAAATTTATTATGAAAGATAATATTTCAGAGTGAAAAAAAATTGTTAATAATATGATGAGTCCTGTAGCTATTGAGCTTATTAGGATCACAGGGGCTTTATTTTTATATAAAGCTATAATATTTGATGAAATATATTTGATTGGAATTAAGCTCATAATAGCATTCCTATCTGCAAGCTATTAATTTGATTATTGTTAAATACTATTTTGAGGATATTTGGTTTAATAATATAATTATATTAGGATTTAATGATAATTCATTCTTAATGGTAGCTTTAATCTCATTTTCAAGATTTTCTTTAATTTCATTTAACTTTAATTTATTTCCTGAGAGATTTTCTAGTGTTAGTTTGACCTTTTTATTAATATTTTTTATAACTTCTTTTGATATTTCGTCTTGTTTAAATCCTATTGAAGCTATTTGAGGATTATCTATTAAGTGTTTATTCATATTATCTATATTTATAGATAATGCTATAACACCATTATTAGCTAGTTTTTTTCGATCTTTAGAAATAGAGGAGTCTTCTGTCCATGTTTTGTATGAGTTAACAAATACACGCCCTAATTGTAAGGATTTTATTACTTTTCCAGATTTATTATTTAATTCAAGTATATCACCATCTTCTATAACAAATATATTAGATTTATCAACACCCATTGATTCAGCAATTTTAGAATGACTTAAGAGGTGTTTATATTCTCCGTGAACTGGGATGAAAAATTTTGGTTGAATAATATTTAACATAGTTTTTAGTTCTTCTTTACTAGCGTGGCCATGCACGTGTACATTAGCTATTTTTGAATGTAAAACATTTGCTTCAAGTCTTGATAAATTATTAATTGTTTCAGAAACTAGCACTTCATTACCAGGTATTGGAGAAGAAGAAATTATTACAGTATCTCCTGGTATTATTTTAATATCTTGGTGTTTTCCTTGGCTTATTCTAGATAGAGCAGAACTAGGTTCTCCTTGAGCACCTGTTGCTAAAATGATTAGTTCATTTGGGTTCGTCTTATTTGCTTGTTTCCATGAGATAATCATGTTATTAGGTGCATCTATATAGCCCATTTTAATAGACATTTTTATATTATTATTCATACTACGTCCAATAATAGTTACTTTCTTATTATATTCTTTAGCAATATTTATAACAGTTTGGATTCTAGGTATTAATGAAGCAAAAGTTGCAATTATTATTCTTCCTTTTGCTTCATTAATATATCTATTTAATGATATGCTGAGGTCTTTTTCAGAAGTATTATACCCTTCTACTTCTGCATACGTGGAATCAGACATTAATAATAAAGTATTTTTATTAGATATTTTAGATAATTCTTTAAAGTCAGATTTAGGACCATATTCCGGGGTGTGGTCAAATTTGAAATCTCCAGTATGTATTATTTGACCTATAGGCGTGTTTATAGATATTCCCATAGATTCGGGTATAGAATGAGACACATTGAAGAATTCAATTTCAAAACTACCTATTTGAAAAGTTTTTCCAGGTTTTATGGTGTTTAATTTTGTATTTTTTAATAGATTATGTTCATGTAATTTTGCGGAGATTAAAGCATTAGAAAATCGAGATGAATATATTGGTACATTCAATTGAGGGATTATATAAGGTAATGCACCTATATGATCTTCATGTCCATGTGTAATCAATATTCCTTTTACTTTAAATTTATTTTCTATAAGGTAATGAATATCAGGTATTATTAGGTCAACCCCAAATAAATCGTTTGATGGGAATTCAATACCAGCATCAATTATTAGTATTTCATTTTTGTATTCGATTACTAATAGATTTTTGCCTATTTCACCTAGCCCACCTAATGGGATTATCTTAATTGGATTTTTTTTCATTTTTGTATGTCACAGTAATTTTAATTGTTTTTGTTCGGTAATTAATTTTTGATTATTATTTGATTCGTAGATGAGTTTTTTTATTTTAATAAAATCATCTTCCATTGTGGTTTTTAGGTTTGGATTATGAAGCGCAGCTGCAGGATGATAAACAGGATATAGAAGGTAATTACCCCATTTTTTAATTTGTCCACGATTTTTACTTAAATTTTCATTAGGAAAAAATTTATTAAATGAATGTCTACCTAATGGAACTATTAATTTGGGTTTTATAAATTCTAATTGACTATCTAGGAACTTTTTACATGATAAAATTTCTTTATCTAGAGGGTCTCTGTTGTTTGGCGGCCTACATTTAACCATATTTGTTATATATATATCTTTTCTTGAAAGGTTAATTAAGTTTAGAAGTTTGTCTAATACTTTACCGGCTGCTCCTACAAATGGACGGCCTGATTTGTCTTCTTGAGCTCCTGGGGCTTCGCCTATAAAAACTATTTTAGAATTTATAGACCCTTCTCCTGGTACAGTGTTAGTTCTGTTTAACGATAGTGTACAGCTTGTACATTTAGAAATTAATTCAATGATAGATTCAATAGTATTTGTCCTATTGTCAGGGTAATATTTAGAGTCAACCAATATTACTTAGCCTTAAATATGTAAGTTCAATAATAGGTGTATGTTAGCAGGAGAAATATTTGTCGTCAATGATATATATAAATAAAGGTAATTTGTTGACTTTAGTTTTGATGATATACTTATTTATGATGGGGGAAAATTATGACTCAATTAGTTGGCATTATAGGTAATCCATTGGCTCACTCTATCTCGCCCTTTTTTCAACAGGCTGCTTTTGATTATCTAAATATATCTGCTCGATATGAAATGTGGCCAACTAGGCGGAATGAATTTTATCAAAATATTAAAAAATTATTTGGTGTTGAATATTTAGGTGCTAATATTACAATTCCATATAAAGAGGAAGTTATTAAATATTTAGATGATTTAGATTCTAAAGCAAAATTAATAGGAGCAGTAAATACTATAGTTAAGAAGAATAATAAATTAATTGGTTATAACACGGATGCTTTTGGTTTTATTAGATCTATAGAATCTAAAAGTGATTTTTGTTTTGAAGGAAAAAAAGTATTAATTATCGGTGCTGGAGGAGCAGCTAGATCAGCTATATTCTCTCTGATAGAAAAAGGTATTAAGTCGTTAGTTATTGCTAATAGAACATTAGAAAGAGCAAATAATTTGGCAGAGGAAATCTCAGAATTCGTACAGTTAGAAATATCAGATTTAGAATCTTTATATTTCCAAAAATTAGTTGGTGAATCTGATTTAATTGTAAATGCTAGTTCAGTGGGAATGGCTCATACTACGCTAAATAGCAAAAATTTAATTAAAGCTGATTGGTTTTCTTCAAAAAGTTTGGTATTTGATATGGTATATAATCCAATTGTTACTCCTTTAATTACAGAAGCTAGGAAAGCTGGAGCGGAATCTATCAATGGATTATCAATGTTAATATATCAAGGAGCATCCTCCTTTAATTTGTGGACGAATAAAGAAGCTCCTATTCAAATTATGACTAATGCTGCTGAAAAGGCTTTAAAAGTTTTATAGAAGGTTTAATTGGTTAAGAAAAATATATTTATTATTGGATTTTCAGGTTCTGGTAAGACTACAGTTGGAAAAGAAGCAGCAATTTTACTTAAATGGAAATTTGTAGATATTGATCAAGAAATAGTTAATCAAACTAGTAAATCAATAGAAGAAATTTTTAAATTAAATAACGGAAATGAATATTTTAGAGAATTGGAAAAAAATACTTTAAAAAAGGTAATAGAATCAGAAGAACAAATTGTATCAACTGGAGGAGGTATCATATTGGACAAAGAAAATTTAAGATTTATGTTAGATAATGGTTATGTTATTTGTTTAGATGCAAGTCCTGCTACGATTTTTAAACGATTAACTTTACAGTCTTTGTCTTCAAATAATGAAGTTAGGCCTTTATTGAATTCTGATAAAAAGTTAGAAACAATTATTAAATTAAAAAATGAACGAAATTCTATATATAAAAAAGCAGATTATTTTATTGCGACTGATAGTTTAAATCCATTAGATATAGCGCAGAAAATTACAGATCAATGGATTAAAGTCTCATGTTGAAAAATGCCTCAGAGGTGGTAATTGGATAATAACTATAAAATAAATGTATTAACTAGTTCAGGTAATTATCCCGTAATAGTTGGGTGGAATATTTTTGATCAATTAATGGGTACTATAAAAAATATTAATGGAGTTAATAGAATATTTTTAATATCTGATAAAGGTTCTTTACAATATGCAAATAAACTTAAAGAAGTTCTTCAAATTGAAGGGCTTTTAGTAGAAACATATTCTATTGAATCTGGAGAAATACATAAGAATCTGAATACAGTAATAGAGATTTATAAATGGTTATCTAAATTAAAGACAGAAAGAAAAAATTTATTAATTGGTGTTGGCGGAGGCGTAGTTGGGGACCTTTCAGGGTTTATTGCTGCTACTTATTTGAGAGGAATATATTTTGGATTAGTTCCTACTACTTTATTAGCTATGGTAGATTCTTCTATAGGAGGTAAAGTAGCTGTTGATTTAGAAAGTGGGAAAAACTTAGTTGGTGCATTTTATCAGCCGAAATTTGTATTAGATGATATAAGCACATTGAATACTCTTTCAGATAGAGAGCTTACTTCTGGATGGGCCGAAGTAGTTAAACATGCATTAATATTTGATTCAAATCTTTTTGATCATTTTGAACAAAATTATGAGAGTATAAAAAAACTAAACAGAGATATGATTGTAAGTCTTATAGGTAGAAGTATAGAATTGAAAGCAAATTGTGTATCTAGTGATGAAAAAGAAACAAAAGGACAGAGAATATTATTAAATTATGGACATACTATAGCTCACGCCCTAGAGTCTTTAACTAGTTACACTGAATATTTACATGGCGAAGCTGTAAGTATTGGTATGATGGGAGCAGCGTATATTAGTGAAGGTATTGGGGTTCTTTCTTCAGAAGAAGTTAATCGTCAGAAAGTTTTATTAGAAAGATTTGGATTACCTACAAAAATAATGGAAAAAGTAAATCTTGATTTATTATTAGATATCATGCAATCAGATAAAAAAATAGTAGATAGTTCTATAAATTGGGTTGTATTAAACGGCATTGGTTCTGCTTCAACTTGTAACTCTGTTCCAAAAGATTTAGTTATATCAAGCTTGAAAAGATTAATGATTAGAGATTGACTTTATAGTTAAATGAAATTTTTTGAATTAAATTTTAAAGATGGTGATGCTAGAGCTGGGACATTGTATACCTCACATGGAGCTATAGATACGCCAGTATTTATGCCCGTAGCAACTCAAGGTTCTGTTAAGGCAATTGGAGTCGATGATTTGAATCGAATTGGATCACAAATTGTTCTTGCTAATACATATCATTTATATTTGAGACCAGGACATGAAGTAATTGAAAAAATTTCTGGTCTTCACAAATTTATGGGTTGGAATAAAGCAATCCTAACAGATAGTGGAGGGTTCCAAGGATTTAGTTTGGCTCATTTAAGAACTGTTACTAAGGATGGGTTTATTTTTAAATCCCATATTGATGGATCAATTTTTAGATTTAACTATGAAGATGTAATTAAATTTCAGACGCTTTTAGGGTCAGATATAATTATGCCTCTTGATATTTGTTCTTCTTCTAATCAAAACAAATCTCAAGTAGAAGAATCAATGATCTTAACAAATGAATGGATTTCAAAAGCCAGGAAATTAAATATTAATTCAGATCAATTTATGTTTGGGATAGTTCAGGGAGGGATGTATGAAGATCTTCGCAAAAGTTGTGTTGAGCAAATGATTGATTTGTCTTTTCCTGGTTATGCTATAGGGGGCTTAAGCGTAGGTGAAGATATTGATGTTATGTATAGAATTGTTGATTATACAGCCAATATTTTACCATTAAATTCTCCTCGATATTTAATGGGTGTGGGTTCTCCAGAAAACCTAATTGAGTGCATATCTAAAGGTATTGATATGTTTGATTGTGTTTTGCCTACGCGGATAGCTCGTAATGGGTCATTATTTTTAGATTCTGGTCGAATTAATATTACAAACGCCACTTTTAAGTTTGATGATAATCCAATTGATTTATCTTGTAATTGTTTTACATGTGCCCATTATTCAAAAGCTTATATTCATCATTTATTCAAAGCTAAAGAGTTTTTAGCATATAGGCTTGCATCAATACATAATTTATATTTTATAGTTAATTTATTGCGTGAAATTAGAAAAACAATACTGATGGGAGAGTTTAATAATTTTAAAAAAGAATTTTTGTCTAGGTATAATTCGGCAGATAGATTAACTCAGGTTACTCAAAAAAAAATGTGGATTGAATCTCAGGAAAGAAAAGGTAGGGATAAATTTTAATTCCCTCCAGCTACAGCTGGAACTATACTTACTTCGTCTCCTGATTTAGTATTGGATTCTAATCCATCTAAGAATCTGATGTCTTCACCATTTATATAAATATTTACAAAGCTTCTGAGTTGATTATTTTCGTCGTAAATCCTGGATTGGAAGCCTGGGAAGTTTTTTTCTATTTCCTTAATTATTTCAGATAAAGAAGATCCTGATGCAGATATTTTATCAAGGCCATTGGTAATTTTTCTTAAAGGTGTTGGTATACGTACCGTAACGCTCATTTATTTACTCCTGATGATTTTAAGTTATATTAATTGTTTGTTCGAAAGATTTATATGTAGGTTGAATTTGATTGTATTTCACTGTGTGTTCTATTACTTCTTGAGTTTTTAATCCATTACCTGTAATAAAGGCTATAGTAATATCATCTGAGTTGATTTTATTGTTTTTTACTAATTTTCTTAATGAAGATATTACTACTCCTCCAGCCGTTTCAGTAAATATACCTTCAGTTTCTGCAAGAAGTTGTATGCATTCACTTATTTCCTCTTCTGGTGCAGCAACAGCACTACCTGAAGATGTTTTAAGAGTTTGAAGAGCAAAAGGTCCCGATGCAGGATTACCTATAGCTAGTGATTTTGCTATAGTATCAGGTTTAACTGGAATTATTTGAGATTCTTGATTATTAAATGCTTTAACAATAGGAGAACACCCTTCTGGTTGAGCTAAATGCATTCTTGTGTTTACTTTTTCTATTAAGCCTACATCCTTCATTTCAATTAGACCTTTCCAGATTTTAGTATGTAATTCTCCTGAAGCTGCAGGTACTACACAATGATCTGGTGCTTTCCAGCCTAATTGTTCTGCAACTTCAAATCCAAGGGTCTTACTTCCTTCGGCATAATAAGGTCTCATATTAACGTTTACAAAAGCCCATTTTAGATTGTCAGCTAATTCACTACATAATCGGTTTACGTCATCATAGTTTCCATCTACTGAAATTAAAGTAGGCCCGTATACAGAAGATCCAATAATTTTACCTTTTTCTAATCCTGTAGGGAAAAAAACATAACTTTTCATTTTAGCCTTTGCTGCATGAGCAGCTACAGATCCCATTAAGTTGCCAGTTGATACACAAGCCAAAACTTTAAAGTCAAATTCTAAAGCTTTTGCTGTTGTAATAGCTACAGGTCTGTCTTTAAAAGAATAAGAAGGATTTACACTATCATTTTTGATGTATAAATTTTTTAAACCTAAAAGTTCTCCGAGGTTTTTCGCATGAATTAAAGGGGTAAATCCAGTTCCTATATCAATCATATTATCAAGAGATACAGGTAAAAATGGTTGATATCGCCATATATTTAGAGGCCCATTAGATATGGAATTTCTAGTTACTGTATTAGATATCTTTTCGTAGTCATAGTTAACTTCAAGTGGGCCAAAACATAATTCACATACGTTAAGAGGTTCAATTGGATATTGATTGAAACATTGTTTACAAGTCAAATATTTTATATATGACACAATTTTCTCCAAAATTTTTTATGCATAAATATAAATACGAATTAATCGTAGCAATCTAATTTAATTATTGTCAAGGATTAGGTAGTTCTTTATAGGATTTGATTTTTTTCTAAAATTATGGCTAATTTTTTTATTCCTTCATATATTTCTTCTGGAGTATTGTACCCAAAACATAAACGAGCACAGTTTTTACCAGAGTCTGAATTAGGTGAGAATAAATCTCCTGGTTGAAATCCCACTTCAGATTTTAGAGATTCTTCTCGTAAGGAAGAGAGGTCTATTTTGGTATTCATTTTCAACCATATATATAGACCTCCATTAGGTTTTGACCATTCTGCTTTTGAGCCAAAATTTTCGCCAAGAGCAGCTAACATTGCATCTCGTTTTCTTGTAAGAATTTTATTTGTTGACTCAATATGTTCCTTTAAATATTTTATAGAATATCGGTGAATCGCAATTGCAGCGAATTCATTAACTCCTCCACCACTTTTTATTGCATTTATTCTGTTGATAAAATCAGATTGCGCTATTATGTATCCTAGTCTCATACCAGGTGCGATGATTTTTGAAAATGAACCTATATAGATTACACTTTCTGTAGTGTCTAAAGAGTATATTGCTGGTTCAGAAGTTTTTGAAAAATTTAAGTCCGCATAACAATCATCTTCTAAAATTGGAATATTAAATTTCTTTGAAATTTCTAAAAATTTAATTCTTCTTTTACGCGAAGTAACGGTCCCTAAAGGATTTTGGAAAGTGGGTATTGTGTAAATAAATTTGGGCTTATTCTTTTGATGAAATTTATTAATTGATTTTTCTAATTCTTCTGGTATCATCCCTTGTTCATCGCATTTGACAGGGATGATTTTAGCTTGGAACCTTCTAAGTATGGCTAATGTTCCAGAGTATACAAATTCTTCTGTAAGCACTATATCACCAGGGTTTAATAAAGCTTCAGCTATCATATACAAATGTTCTCCTGAACCATTTCCAAGTATAATATTTTCATGATTTGTTTTAATATTTCTATCATTGAAAACTTTTGTTGCAATAAATTCTCTTAAAGGTTCATAGCCTTGAGGGTGCGGATATATTGCTAAATTTCTGCCTTCTTCTTCTAATCCACTAGTTAAACTTTCAATTAATTCTTTAATAGGCAAAGAGTTAGGGTCAGGATAAGCAACTGCAAAATCATATTTGCCTCGAATTGGAGGATTTCCTGATTTACCTTTGGGTGTAGATTTCGCATATAATGAGTCAAAAGAGAATTTTTTTGATGAGGGCATTACATTTCCTTATAAAATTACTATGGATCTAACGATATACGGATACGTTTATTAATTTTTCCTTTAGATTCATGACCAATGACTTGAATTATTCCGACTTCATTTGTGTTATTGACGTGAGTGCCTCCGTCGGCTTGTAAATCCAATCCAACAATATCTATTGTTCTTATTTCAGTAACAGTTGGAGGTATAAGGTTGACTTTGGTGCGTATCAAAGAAGGTATTTTTAATGCTTCTTCTCTGCTTAAAGAGCCGATTTGGATTTTATGTGAAGCTAAAACTTCTTTATTTATTAAATTTTCTACATTTTGGACAAAATCGGTAGAAATGTTACTTAATTCGAAATCCATCCTTGCTGATAATGGCTGCATGTTTCCACCAGTTACAGACGCTCCATAATCTCGAAAAATAACACCACATAATATGTGAGCTGCAGTGTGAGTTCTCATTAATTGATATCGTCTTTCCCAGTTTATTATTCCTTTTACTGTACTTCCAACTTCAGGGAGGTTAATAGATTTTGTGGTATGGATTATTAAATTACCTTTTCGGTATACTTTATCAATTTCAAAATTTGATTTATTTGATAAAATTGTGCCTACATCGCAAGGTTGACCACCTCCTCCAGGGTAAAAAGCTGTCTGGTCAAGGATAATTTCGTTATTATTGGATTGTATTACTTTAGCTTCGAATTCTTTAATATAGCTATTAAAATTATATAGAAGCTTAGTCATATTGTTCCTTTGCAGTTTAGATTATTTTAATATTAGATGCTAAAATATATTATCATAAAAAATTTTAATATGATTTATTAAAAATCATAAGAAAGAATAATTATTGAATGAGTACAGGAAGAACACAATATGATATAGCAGTTATTGGTGCAGGAATATTGGGATTAGCTATTGCTATGAATTTGACCAAAAAATTTCCAAATAAAAAAATAATAGTTATAGAGAAAGAATCAGGAGTTGCTTACCATCAAACTGGTCATAATAGCGGGGTTATTCATGCGGGCATATATTATTCTCCCGGTTCTCAGAAAGCTAATTTTTGTTCAGAAGGATCAAAATTATTACGTAAATTTGCCGATGAAAATAATATAAATTATGAAATGTGTGGGAAAGTAATAGTGGCTTCAAATGAAGATCAAGTACCTATGCTAAATGATTTTTATAAAAGAGGAACTGAAAATGGAGCATTAGGGTTAGAGATTATTGATAAAAAACGTTTGAATGAATTAGAACCACATGTAACAGGTGTAAAAGCTATTTGGTCTCCTAATACTGGCATTATAGATTTTAAAGAAGTTACTAATAAATATTGTTCAATTATGAAAGAAAATGGTGGAGAAATAATATTTGACTCAAAAGTAGAGAAAATTGATAAATTAGATGGTAGGCATTACATACAAACAGTATCAGGTGAGATAGTATGTGAAACTTTAATTAATTGTGCAGGTTTGTATTCAGATAAAATAGCATTAATGGACGGAGAAGATATAGGAGTAAAAATTGTTCCATTTAGAGGTGAGTATTGGTCATTAAAGCCTGAAAGTCAGTATTTAGTTAATGGGCTAATTTATCCTTTACCTGATCCTAGGATGGTTTTTTTAGGTGTGCATTTTACAAAACGAATAAATGGGACTGTTGAAGCAGGGCCAAATGCTGTATTGGGTTTTTCTAGAGAAGCATATAATAAATTGGACTTTAGTATAAGTGAAACTTTAGATGTATTTACTTTTCAAGGTTTTTGGAAGATGGCATTTAAATATTGGAAGATAGGTTTGTATGAACAGTACAGGTCATTGAACAAAAAATCTTTTGTACGTTCTTTGCAAAAGTTAGTCCCAGAAGTAACCGAAGATGATTTAGGTAATCCTGATGCAGGTGTTAGAGCTCAGGCTATAGATATTAAAGGGAACCTTTTGCAGGATTTTAGTATTGCTCAAACTAAAGATGCTATACATATTTTAAATGCTCCTTCTCCTGGAGCTTCTTCATCTTTAGCAATTAGCAATTATGTTGTAAGCTTGATAAGTAAGATTATTGATGAATAATACTTATTACTATATGTATAAGTGTATTGACTCAGCTTTGGTATAGTTATATAGTTATAAGATCGCCAGAAAATTTTTGTATTTATTTTTAAATTATAAATCTATCTCTGGGTGATGTATTGCACTTTAACAATTGGATAGTGGAAGGAAACCGTTAATTTTTTTTATTAAAGAAATTACATAAATTATATTAGAGTTTGATCCTGGCTCAGGACAAACGTTGGCGGTGCGTTTAATGCATGCAAGTTGAACGATCAATCTTGGACTTGTCTAAGTGAGATAGTGGCAAACGGCTTAGTAACGCGTAGGTAACTTACCCTTAAGAGGGGGATAATTTCGAGAAATCGGACCTAATACCCCGTAATTTTTATTTGATGTTGCAGATAAAATAAAGGCTATCAGTTCGCTGGTAGTTGCTTTAGGAGAGGCCTGCGTCCTATCAGGTAGTTGGTAAGGTAAAAGCTTACCAAGCCTAAGACGGGTAGCCGGTGTGAGAGCACGATCGGCAAGAGGGGGACTGAGACACGGCCCCCACTCCTACGGGAGGCAGCAGCAGGGAATCTTGCGCAATGGGCGAAAGCCTGACGCAGCGACACCGCGTGGAGGATGACGGCCTTCGGGTTGTAAACTCCTGTCATCGGGGAACAACAAGCAGGTTCATAGCCTGCCCTGAGTTAACCCGAAGAGGAAGAGGTGGCTAACTCCGTGCCAGCAGCCGCG
>PBOA01000020.1 GCA_002723415.1 Chloroflexota bacterium | reverse complement strand
TTATCAAAAAGAACATGTAACTCCTTTCATATATGAACATCCTGAATTATTTAATATAGGATTCATCGAACATTCTGAAAATCTATCAAATTTACATTGGACTGTTGATAGGATTGAAGATTTTGAATTTGTTAAATCAATTATTGAAAAAACTGAAAAAAGACCTATCCTAATGAATGAAATTTTGAAAGTTCTAGAGAATGAACCTGATTTACTTAGAATCAATGGTCATGTAGATCCGTTTGAAGGTTACAAAAAATCCATAAGAAATGATAATTATTTTAAAAAATGACTAGTTATTCTGGTTTTCCAATTGCTCTGTAAGTAAAACCAAATTTATCAAGAATCTCATGATTAAAGAAGTTTCTACCATCAATGATTATCTTAGTATTCATATCATTACTAATATTTTCGAAATCAAGATTTTGGAAATCATCGTGATCAGTTATTAACAAAATTGCATCTGAGTTTTTGAATGAATCATTGATAGGAGTTAGTTTTACTGGCGAGTTAATTTTTTCATACACAGGATCACATACTATTGTATTCACATTTTTAGCAGTAAGTTTTTCTATTAATGGAAATGTTGGACTGAGTCTTATATCAGGTATATTTTTTTTATAGCACAATCCTAAAATTGTTACTTGCGAGGAACTAATATCCTTGTCAATTTTGTCAAATTCATATTCTAATATTGAAACAACATGTTCTGGCATAGAATCATTAACACTTCTGGCAACTTTCATTAATTTGGTATCAATACCTAATTCTTGTGCCTGACTAATTAGATACCAAGTATCAACAGGTATACATTCACCGCCTACTCCTGCTCCTGGAAAATGAGGCATGAATGCAAAAGGTTTTGTTTTTGCAGCATTAATAATTTCAAAAACATCTAATCCAAATTTCGGAAAAATTTTTGCTAATTCATTTACTAGTGCAATATTCACATCACGGAATATATTCTCAAGTAGTTTTGTTGCTTCAGCAGCTTCAATTGAAGATAATTTTGTAACACCCGTTGTAATAAATTGCGAATAAAGTAGCTGTGCAATTTCTGAGCTTTTCTCATCTATTCCACCTACAACCCTACTAATTTTATCAACAGTAAAATTTTCACCACGTGAGTGGATATTAAATTCTGTATCTTGTGTTTCTTTTTTCATAGGAGTAGGATTGTATCTCTCAGGACAGTAAGCCAATCCAAGATCCTTACCAAATTCAAAATCAGTCATGGACTCAATTGTATTAGCAATTTGTTTGGTTGTTCCAATGGCAACCGAACTTTCAAATATTAAGATCATACCTTTTTTCAAAAAAGGTGATATTCGTTTTGCAACATTGTTTAGATTGACTATATCCATTTCATTATTTTTATTAAGTGGTGTAGGAACGCAAATAAAAATTGTTTCAACTCCATCTAATGCAGTTTTTGGATCTGTTGTTGCAATTAGATTATGATTATTTGTAACGTCTCTTAACATATCTTGATATTCGTAGATTACTCTTGCAGTGTTAATCTGATTAACTCTTTCGTGACTTATGTCCAATCCAGTAATTTTAAATCCTTTTTTAGCAAGAAAAGTTGCCAGAGGTAGACCAATGGTACCAACACCAACCACACATATTTTAACATCAGATTCAATTATTCTTTTTTTTATATCATCATTGTTTTCAAAATACAATTAACATCACTGAAAAATTGTTTTTATTCCCTCATTTAAAGAAATTCTCGGATTATAACCAAGTATATTTTGTGCTTTTGTTATATCAGGTATACGTTTCATGATTTCAGATGTTCTTTTTCTTTCGGTATCCTCAAATGGTAAAAAAGTTATTTCACTTTTAGAATTTGTAATTTTTTTAATGGTCTTAGCAAGTTCAAATATTGTAACAGGTTCGGTATTGTTACCTATGTTAAAAATTTCATTATCGCCTTTATCTAAACATAAACTAATTCCATTTACAATATCACTGATATGACAAAAAGCTCGTAATTGTTCTCCGTTTCCATGAATCGTGATAGTCTTGTTGGCAATAGCTTTAAAAACAAATTCAGACATAACAAATGAATTTGATTGTCCAGGACCATATGCATTAAAGAATCTTAAAATTGAATATTTTATGGAATGTGCTTTAGAATATGCTTTTACATATTCCTCGCCAGTTATTTTGCTAACACCATAATTTGTTATTGGCATAGGTGTATCAGTTTCTTTTATTGGAATATGTATTGCTTCACCATAAATCTCAGAAGATGATGCAAAAATTATTTTTTTTACATGATTTTTTTTACACGATTCTAAGATGTTTTGAGTTCCCTGTATATTCAAATTTAAAGTGTGTAATGGTTCCTCTTCAGTTAATTTTACTCCAACTGCAGCTGCAAGATGAATGACAATGTCAAATCCTTCCAGAACATCAGATAATTTCTTTGAGTCTAACAAATCACATTCAGTAAAATCTACATCTTGAATTTTTGATGGAATTCGGTCTAGTATGAGTATGTCATGTTGGGATTTTAGTAAGCTAGATAGATTTGTTCCAATAAAACCTGAACCGCCTGTAATTGCTATTTTCATTATAATTCAACTAGGTTTTTGCTTCTTTCTTCTATAATCTTATCAGGATCACCACCGGACCAACCTAATTCAGGTGACCAACCTTCAAGTGTAATTTGTAATGCTTTTCTTTTAACATCTTTTTCAAGATATCTTGCACCATGAATTGCATATTGAGAATCTTGAAAGATTACAAGAGTGTTATCTAAATTATATGGTTCAAAGAGTATAGAAGATTCATCCAAGTCTGATGCAATGTATGTTGCACCAGGATCACCTTTTGTCCAGTTTTTTGAAAAATATAACATCATTACAAGAGTGCTAGGTCCAACATTATGCACATGTGGTAATTGAAATCCACCTTGAGACATACCTATGAAATGAAAATGTTTCAATTTTTCTACAGATGCATTTGAGAATTTTTTGAAATTTTCGGTAAATTCTTTTGTAGAGGCATATTTTTTTAGTGTATTCCACTCATGACTTAATGAATTATCATCATCATCTTGTACAATGCCATGAGTAGTTGTTCCAGCCCATTTTTTACTCCAATGATTTTTATCATAAGTTACAATATGATCCCAGCTATCATCAAACTTTGGATATGAATTATAAAGTTTATTGTAAAAATCCTCATGAAAGAAGTTTTCTATAAATGCAAATTTACAAGGTTGGTTTGTTTTAAAATTTTCAGACTGCTTGAAGACGTTATCCCAATTAATTATATTTGAAAAGTCATTCATTTTTCATCACTCACAGACTTGACGCATGTTTTATTGCATCTGCATTAATTCGATATAACATTCCACTTACTACAGTTTTATAGAATTTTTTTATAAGAGGAGAGAGAAATTTAGCTTTTAGACTTAATTTTAATTCTACATTTACATCAACTTTTGTTTCATTTTGATTTTCAGAGAATTTAATAGTAATTTGTGAACCTTTTGCAGGGCCAGATATTATTTCAGAATTTATTGAGTTTTGTGATATTTGTAGATGTCGTGTTTGTTGAACAATTTTATTTTTTATGATAGATGAAAAAACAATTTCTTCCTCAGTAATTGTGAAATCATTATTCTTTTCAACAATCTTTACATTTTTAAGTTGATCAGGAAGATACTTTGGCAAATTTTCAAAATCAGTAATTAATTCCATCAAATTATTGATAGGTGAGGATAATATTAGACTGAAGTCAAGATTAGGCATAAGGAATATCTTGTTTAGAAGTATTTGTATTTATCAGAGATTTTCTCAGTGTCAAGATTAGAAATTTTGATACTACAAATTGGTTCAGAATAATCATGCTTAACATTAATTAACTAACGATTTCTGTGGTGAGTGAAATATTTGAATATTATAATAGGAATTCCCGCATATAATGAAGAGAAGAATATCGCTAGAATTTTGTCTAAAATTAAGAAAATTTCAGATACAATAATTGTCTGTGATGACGGATCAACTGACTCAACGTCTGAAATTGCCAGAAATAATGATGCGATAGTGATTAGACATGAGAAGAATTTAGGTTATGGGTCTGCAATAAGAAGTATTTTTTTGAAAGCCAAAGAAATGAATGGAGACATATTGGTAACATTTGATGCAGACGGTCAGCATCAAGTTGAAGATATTCTCAAAGTTACAAATCCAGTTCAAGATGGAAATGCAGATGTTGTCATAGGTTCAAGATTTTTAGAAAGAGAAATTAGTAAAGTTCCAGAGTATAGAAAATTTGGAATTAAAATTATCACTAAGATTACAAATGCATCAATCAAGGAGAATCTTACTGATTCACAAAGTGGTTTTAGAGCATATTCAAAGCAGGTTCTCTCTGATATATCACTAACAGAAAAAGGAATGGGAATTTCAACTGAAATTTTAATTAAAGCAAGTGCAAAAGGAATGAAAATTGCAGAAGTTCCAATTAAGATTCTTTATGAAGGAGAAACATCAACACATAATCCAGTTTCACATGGAACATCAGTTGTTTTGAGTACGGTTAAATTTACATCAATTGAACATCCTTTGAAATTTTACGGAATACCAGGAGTAATAATTTCCAGTATAGGATTATTTTTCATAATTTGGACACTTCAAGAATTTGCAGAGTTTGGTAGTTTCTCTCCAATTCTGGCATTAATTGCTATTGGTTCATTTCTAGCAGGATTGGTTTTATTAATCGCTGCAATACTTTTGCATTCTTTAATTTCTGTCATACGCGAGAATAATAGTGTAAATAGAGATTAGAATGGATAGAAATGAAACAATCTGGAAAAAAATTTTAGGGCTTAAAGGATTAGCATCTGTAGGCTTTTCCGATATAATTGGAGGAGGGATGGGTGCATTTTTTTGGTTTTATATTGCATCTTCAATACAAGCAGATGAATATGGAGAGATTAGTTATTTTCTAGGTATTGCAGCTTTAGTTCAAACAATTGCATGCGTAGGAACTGCAAATGTTGTAACAGTATATGTTGCAAAGAAAGTAAAAATTGAAGCAACATTATATTTTATTTCTTTAATAATTAGTTTTATTTCATCAATAATATTATTTTTCTTATTACATAGAATAGATGTAAGTTTACTAGTTTTTGCATTTGTAATAAATGATCTTAGTATTGCAGCAATTTTAGGAAAAAGATGTTATAGTAGTTATTCAAAATTTCTTCTTCTTCAAAAAAGTCTTTTACTCGGAATTGGCATAATTTCTTATAATTTAGTCGGAGTAGATGGAATAATTTTTGCACTTGTAATTTCTTACATGCCATTTGTAGTAATTATGATAAAAGGTTTTCAGAGTTCAAAAGTAAATCTAAGAGACATAATACCAAGAAAAGAATTCATTTTTAATAATTATGCAATAATGCTTGCGTCAAACTTTAGAAGAGATATTGATAAATTATTAATTCCATTTTTCTTAGGTTTCACAATTTTAGGAAATTATGCATTGGCGATACAAGTTTTTTATATTTTAACAATGTTTTCAAATATTCTATACAAATACATACTACCGGAGGATGCCAATAAAAATTCCACACAAAAATTAAAGAAAATAAGTATCATCATTACATGTGGAATAGGAATTTCTGGATTTTTTATTCTTCCTGAGATTATTCCAGTTTTCTTTCCAGAATATACAGAAGCAATAACCGCAATACGCATAATGAGTTTGAGTGTAATTCCATCAAATTTAGTACTAATTTTTTGGTCTAAACTTTTTGCTGAGGAAAAAAGTAGAATTGTATTAATTTCAGCCATAATTCAAATGTTGGTAATGGTATTTGGCGTAATCATTTTGGGTTCAATCTATGGAATTATTGGATTAGCATTTACTCATTTATTTGCTGCATCAAGTCAGGCTATATTTTTAGTAATTAACAAAAAAAATTACAATATTAAATGATAAGTGACGTTTAAGTTGAATGTAAGAAAAAATATCTATAGATTAGAGGTTTATAATGGAAAAAGAGATAATTAGTAAAGTAGATTATAGAACTATAATTTTTATTGGCATAATAGGAGTAATTAGTTTTTCATTAAGGATGTATTTTTTTCCTTTTGAAGTTCCATTAGTAATGGATTCACTACTATATTTTTGGTATGCAAATGACCTAAGTATTTCAGGAACTTTTCCAAATACCTATGATTTACCAAATAATTTGTGGCCAACAATTGTTTCAGTTTTTTTTACAATATCAGATTCAAATAATTATTTGGATTATATGAATACTCAAAGAGCGGTTGCAAGTGCATTTTCAATTTTAACTATTATTCCAATGTATTATCTTTCAAGAAGATTTTTTGAGAAATCAATTTCAATTTTGGCCACAGTATTTATTGCATTTGCTCCAAGATTAATTTTAAATTCATTTTTGGGAATAACAGAATCATTATTTGTTTTTCTAATCACAACGACATTATGGTTATTCCTAAGTTCTAACAAAAAATTTGTGATTTTGTCATTTGCAATTGCCGCGTTATTCTCTCTTGTCAGATACGAGGGCGTGCTAATAATTATTCCAATGACAATTATGTACTTCATAAGATTTAGAAAAGATTCTAAAATTATAAAGAAATATATTTTTGCTTTGTTGATTTTTACTTTAGTTTTACTTCCAATGTCAATAGTTAAAATGGAGACAATGGGATATGACGGCATATTTAGTCATGTTAATGCAGGAATAATAGTAACTACGGAACAAAATTTTCTGAATGAAGACCCTGATGAAAGGAAATTCTTTCCAGGTTTAGCAATAGTTTCAATCATCAAAAATTTAACATGGGCAATGGTTCCAACATTCATAGTTTTTATGCCATTAGGAATATTTTATTTATTTAAAAAACGTGACTATAAGAAAAATTCATTAATTTTATTCATTGTTGTTCTTGTAATTCCGGAATTGTATGCATTTGGTAGAGGAATTCAGGATTTTCGCTACATGTTGGATCTTTTTCCAATTTTTACTATAATTTCATTATTGATGATTGATAGAATTACTAGAAATTTAAAGCGGAGAAATTTAATTTTGATGATAATTATAATATCACTTATTCTCGTGTCAATTTCTGTTTTACAATACAAAGATAATTCTGAATATCAACATGAAGTATACAATATAGCAATTGAAACAAATAATGTATTTGACACCATAAACAGTCATTATCCAGAAGAAGCCTTTAGAAGAGTTACATCAATTGAACAACACGGAGAGTTTCCATTATTGTTTGGTGAGGTTGCACAAACAAAGTTTTTACCATATGATAATTCTCAGAACATTGAAGAGTTCATAGAAAAAAATAGAGTAAATGGCTTGAAACATTTAGTTATAGATGATAATCCAACAAGACCAGAATTCATAAAAAATATTTTAGAAAATGAAGAAAAATTTTCATATTTACAGAAAATTTATGACTCGAAAGAAAAAAATTATGAATATGATTATAGAATATTTCAAATAGATTATGATAAATTTGACAGAATCACTCCATAGGTTTCTTTTTCAATGATTCAAATTCAGTGTAATTGATTTCGAAGATCTTTACTTGAAATTTTTCATAATTAAAATCAGCTGTATCAAAAACTTTTTTGAGGAATGCATGTTGTTCATCATTATCATACAATTCATTAATGTAATCAAAAAATGATGTACTTTGAGATGTTACCATGACATGCGTTAAGCCAATGTCTTTTCCGTTTTTAAGAAATTCATCCATATTAGAACCATAGACAGATATTCTTGTAAATTTGGAATCAGGATAATCAAAAAATGTTTCACCTTCTTTCCAATCTTTAGTGATTTGTATGGATAAAAATTCAGTTTCGTTTTCATACAATAAAGGATGATTAAAGTATTTTTGGGTATTATGAGGTTCAAATAATAATTTACCTTCAAAATTTTGAGTGACATATTTTGTAAAATTTAGTTGTTCTTCCTCATAAGAGATATCGGTAAGTTCGTAACGTGATATCATAAACGAGGAGGTTATGATCAGAATTGCAAATATTATTAGAATAAATTTTTTTGAATTATTATTCAGAAAAGAAAAATGTTTTGAATAATATTGAATTGGTATGATTGCAAATATTATTAGAAAAGGAATCGTATACAAAATTAATCTTTTATCAGGAATAACAGCAAATGGTATGATTGACGCAAGAATTGAGATTAATAATGTAAACCATATTGGAAGAAAACCAATTTTTGAAATCTGTTTTTTAAAACAAAGAATCATTCCTAAAGGTGTTAAGAAAATGAGATATGGTAACATCATATATGATAGAATGGAAAATAATGTACTACTTCCATTAATAATGAAACGTTCAAAGAAGCTTGTAATTCCATAATCATTGATGAAGTTTATTGCGGAATAAGATTCTCCTGTTGGAAGACTTCTACTATGAGAATAATCCCCAACCCAAATTCTTTCACCAATCCAATTATACATTGGATCGCCAAATTGCTCATTTCTCTGAACAAGTAATGGAGTAACAATTAAAGAGAATATGAGAATAAAAATAAGGTATTTTTTGATTGAAGAAAAATTAAATCTAAATCTTGCAAAATAAATTATTGATATAATAAAAAAAAGAATGAAACCGTTAGGTCTTATCCACCAAAGAATAGCTGCTAAAATAAAAGAAAGTATAATAAATTTATTTTCATTTTTTGTTATGAAAAAAATTGAAGAAACCATTACAATAATAAAAAATGGTTCAGAAAAACCCAGAGTAGAATTTTGAATTAATCTAGGTTCAAATGCAAAGAATGCTACTGCAAGTAAGCTAAAAGCAGGATTAAAAAATTTTTTTGATAATAGATAGACAGGTAATATAGTAAATGAAGAAATGGCAATGCTAAGGATTTTACTTGTATTTGAATAATCAAGAAAGTTATCTGAATTAATAAAACTCATGAAAATAGTTTGAAACACAGGCCAACCAGAATGTCTTTGAGGATGTTCCAGAAATTGACCCTGAGATTGTGCTATAGAATGTTGAGTGTACTCGAGACCATCTGAAAAAACAGGTATAGAAAAATCAGCTAGATATAATTTGAAAGATAGTGAAATTATTCCAATAATTATTAAAAATAAAATTACATACTTTGACGAAATTGAAGATAATTCATTGATATTATAATTCAAATATACAAATCTGGATTCCAGATAGATAATAAAACGTGCTATCAAGTTTTTTGATATATCCTAGAGAAATTTGTTCAAATGTATAATTTATGGCTAGATAAAAATTCAATTTCTCAATAATCTTTATTATAAATTATATTTTGATGAAAATACATTGAGAGTTACAGTCATAGGATTAGGATTTGTAGGATTATCACTAACTGCCTTTTTGAGTTCAAAGAAAATCAATGTTATTGGAATAGATTCTAATGAAAAAAAGATAGAAAATTTAGAAAAAAATATTGCTGATTTTTTTGAACCAGATTTGATTACATTTTTACGAAAAGGCAGAAAATTCCAAAAATTTTCAAGAACAATTAATTCTGAATCTTTGGATAGTGATTTTATTTTCATTACAGTCGGAACGCCATTAGATAAAAAAGATCAAATAAATCTAGAGTATGTAAAAATTGTAATAAAAAAAATTTCACATAATCTTAAAAAAAGTTCTAAGAAGGTAAATATTATTTTAAAAAGTACGGTAGTTCCAAATACTGCTATGACAATTGTTAAAACAGTTTTAGAAAATGATGGGCATGTAGAAGGAAAGGAATTTGAAGTGATATCAAACCCTGAGTTTCTACGCGAAGGTTCTGCCATGAAGGATACAATTAGTCCTCATGTAATCGTAATAGGCGGAAGAAATCATAAAGTTCGTCAGAATTTGATGAGTTTCTATAAATCAATATATCCAAAAAATCAAGAATACTTTGAAACAAATAACACCACCGCAGAGATGATAAAATATGCCAATAATGCATTTTTGGCAACAAAGATTAGTTTTATTAATTCACTTGCAAACATCTGCCAGAAGGTACCAGGAACTAATGTAGATGATATTGCAAATGTGATGGGTTTGGATCCTCGAATTAGTGGATTGTTTTTAAAAGCAGGACCTGGATATGGAGGATCATGTTTTCCTAAAGATGTTCAGGCATTGATTAGTTTTTCAAAGAGTGTCGGATATGATGCAAAATTACTTGAAGCAGTACAAGAAAATAATCAAAAACAAGTTCTGATAATCAGTTCAATTTTGAAAAAATATTTGAGAAATTTAAAAGGTAAAAAAATTGGAATATTGGGTTTATCATTTAAAGAAAATACAGATGATATTAGAGAATCAGTTTCTATTAGATTAATCGAATATCTAATAAAAAAAGAATGTAAAATGTTTGTACATGATCCTAAAGCAATAAAAAATACAAAAAAAATTTTTAAAGATAAGATAACATATGTTAAGAAGTTTGAAGATGTTTTCAATATGTCAGATTGTGCAGTGTTAATGACACCATGGAGTATTTATAAAAAGATTTCCTCAAAACAAATTAAAAAAATGAAAAAACAATTTTTCATAGATACAAGGAGAATGTTAGATATCAATGATAAGGAAATAATTTTTGTTTCGTTAGGTATAGGAAAAGATGAATGATATGATAACTTTTTAAACTCATCAAAAAAATTGATGTTATGTCTTCTAATGAAAAAAATGAACAAGTCTTACCTAAAGAGGTGAAAATAACATTAGAGAAACCATTTATTGATGAAAGAGGCGGAATACAGCCTTTGGTAGACATGACAATGAAAAGTTGTGTTTTGATTTCATCAAAAAAGGGAACGATAAGAGCAAATCATTACCACAAAACAGATTGGCATTTCTGTTATGTGTTAGAGGGAGAAATTGATTATTATCATAGGGAAGTTGATGATAAAGGGGTTCCAAAAATGGAGAAGATAAAGAAAGACGAGTTATTTTTTACACCTCCTATGGTTGAACATGCAATGGTCTTCCACAAAGATACTGTTTTTTTGACATTAGGAGGAAATTCAAGGGTTCAATCCGAATATGAAGCCGATTTAGTAAGAGTAGATTTGATTTTCTCTGAGAATGTTTTCAAATGAATGATAGGTACCGAAGACGAAAAAATTGTCGTTTATGTGGTAGTAATGAAATTGAAGAATGTTTTAAGCTTAAATCAACACCGCCTGCTAACGCATTTATCGAAAAAGAAAAAATTTCTGAAGAACAGGAACATTTTCCTCTGGAAATTTTTTTCTGTAAGGAATGTTATCATGTTCAGATATTAGATATTGTTGATCCAAAAATTTTATTTGAAAATTATGTTTATGTTTCAGGCACATCTCCAGTTTTTGTTAAACACTTTGAGGACTATGCTAATTATATTTTAGAGAATTTTTCTGAATTAAGAAATTCACTTGTTATAGATGTTGGTTCAAACGATGGCACATTATTACATTTTTTTAAAAAAGAAGGCAATAGAGTTCTTGGGATTGATCCTGCAAAGGAAATTTCTAAAGAGGCCAATAATCAAGGAATTGAAACATTGAATGGTTTTTTTGACTATAATTTTTCACAAGAAATTAAGAAAAAATATGGTAAGGCAGGTATTATTACTGCAAATAATGTATTCGCACATATAGATGATCTAAATGATTTTGTACACGGAGTAAGAGAACTGTTATCAGACGATGGAATTTTTGTCTTTGAGGTTTCATATCTTGCTGATGTAATTAATGATTTACTTTTTGATACAATATATCATGAACATCTTTCATATCATTCAGTTATTCCATTGATTTCATTTTTTGATAAAAATGAAATGACTTTGATAGAAGCCAATAGAATAGACAGTCATGGAGGTTCGCTAAGATGCGTTGTGAGATTAAAGAAAAATGTCAAAGTACATGTTAGACAATCAGTAGAAAATTGTGTCAAACTAGAGAAAGAAATGGATTTGAATAAAATAGATACGTATAGAGATTTCTTTACAAGAATAGAAAATAAGAAAAATGAGCTACACAAATTATTTACAAAGTTAAAGAGTGAAAATAAAACAATTATTGGTTTTGGAGCACCTGCAAAAGCAACAACATTCATGTATCAATTTTGTATTGATAAAAAAATAATTGATTTTATTATTGATGATAGTCCTCTGAAACAAGGATTATTTTCTCCAGGCATGCACATTCCAGTATATTCATCCAAGAAAATTTATGAAGAGTCGCCAGATTATATTATTATATTAGCTTGGAATTTCGCTGAATCAATAATGGATAAACATAAGGAATTCATAAGTAATGGAGGACATTTTATTATTCCATTACCAAAATTGGAAGTGAAATAGATGAAATTTTTGTTAGATTCAGATATTGATGAGATAGTTGAACGAATAGATTCAAAAAATGAGTTACAAGGTAAGACGATTTTAATGACTGGCGCAAGAGGATTTCTAGGAAGATATTTTGTCCATGTAATTAAAAAAGTAAATTCAAATTTTGAAAGACCTGTAAAGTTTATTGGGATAGATAATCAAATAACGTCAGGTGTTTTAGGTTCAGATATTTCTGAAGACAGTAACATTACATTGATAGAACATGACATCATTAAAAATCTAAAAATAAAAGAAGATATTGATTATGTCATTCATGCAGCAGGTATAGCTAGTCCACATTATTACAGAGAATTTCCACTAGAAACACTTGATGTTGCAATAAATGGGACTAGACATATGTTAGAATTATCTAAAGAAAAAAATGCTAAATTTACTTTCTTTTCATCAAGTGAGGTTTATGGAGATCCTAATCCAGAAAATATTCCAACACCAGAAGAATATAGAGGAAATGTTTCTACTTTAGGTCCAAGATCCTGTTACGATGAAGGGAAAAGAGTAGGAGAAACATTGTGCCATATATATCAAGAAAATTTTGGAGTGTCAACAAACATAATTCGACCTTTCAATTTTTACGGTCCAGGCATGCAAGAAAAGGATTACAGAGTTTTACCTAATTTTGGTAGTCGAATTAAATCGCAACTACCATTGAAAATTTACGGTCGTGGAAATCAGACTAGAACATTTTGTTATATAACGGATGCAATAACTGGTTTATTCAAAGTAGTGATTGATGGACATGATGGAGAGGTCTATAATATTGGTAATCCTAACCCAGAAATTTCAATGATAGAATTGGCAGAAATGATAAAGGAAATTTTGGGAACAAGTGTAGAATATGAGATAATAGATTATCCAGATTCATACCCTTCTGATGAACCAAATAGAAGATGTCCTAGTATAAAGAAAGCAATTGAACATATCAACTATAACCCAAGTGTAATTTTAGAAGAAGGTTTGAAAAGATTTTTTCAATGGACTAATGAGAATTATGAAGGAAAACAATGAAAGAGATCAAGATAAGCATCATTGTACCAGTTTTCAATGAAGAAAAAACACTCAATACAATATTAGAAAAAATAAATCAGCAAAAAATTTCTGGAGTAAAATTTGAAATAATAGTAGTTAATGATGGTTCGACAGATGATTCATTAAAAATTCTTAAGGATAATTCTAATCTGTATCAAAAATTAATTAATTTAGAAAAGAATATGGGAAAAGGTGGAGCAGTAAGAGAAGGTTTGTTAGCTTCATCAGGAGATTATATTTTATTTCAGGATGCAGATATGGAATATGACCCATCTGAATATTCAAAACTTTTGAAACCAATTATAGATAATAATGTAGATATTGTCATGGGTAGTAGACTTATGACATCATCACTAAAAAGACATGGAGGTTATTCAAAAAATAGATTAGGAAATAGTCTAATTACATTTCTATTTAATTTATTTAATCATACAAAATTTACAGATATTTACAGTGGATATTTAATTTTTAGAAGAGAGAACATCAATCCAAATAAATTAAGAACTAATGGTTGGGAACAGCAGGCAGAGATATTATCTAAAATAATAAAAAAATCAAATAAGATATTTGATGTTCCAATAACTTATCATGGGAGAACATATGAAGATGGTAAAAAAATTAAACCGAAGGATATTTTTAGAATTATTTCTACAATCATAGGCGAGAAGATTTCTCCTTCGGATAACTAAATTAATTTTTAATAATACAATAACAAGTAAAAAAGAGTGGAATAGTATTTGTAATAGAATCAAACAGGAAAATCATGATAAGAAAAATTGTCATTCCAGCTGGAGGATTAGGAACTAGATTGTTACCTATTACAAAAGAAATACCAAAAGAGATGATGCCATTATTTTTACATGGTAAAAATGGAGAGATAATTGTAAAACCATTAATTCAGATAATATATGAAAAATTTTTCAAATTTGGATTACGTGAATATTGTATAATTGTAGGAAAACAAAAAAGAACTATTGAGGATCATTTTAAATCGAATCAAGAATTTTTGAAGAATTTTAATAAAAATTCAAATTTTAGAACTGATTTAGAGAAATTTTATTTCATGTTAAATAAATCAAAGATATCTTGGGTTAACCAACCAAATCCAAAAGGTTTTGGGGATGCAGTAAAACATGCAAAATCATTTGTTGGGAATGAAGATTTTTTGGTTACTGCAGGAGATACATTATTACCAACAGGAGACAGAATTATTAAAAAATTATTAAAATCAAAATTAGAAGGAAAAAATGATGCAATAATTTTATTAAAAAAAGTGAAAAATCCAAAAAGATTTGGCGTTGCAGTTGTTAATAAAAATAAAATGGAAGTGATTAATGTTGAAGAAAAACCAGAATATCCAAAATCAAATTTATCAATTGTTGCATTATATAGATTCAGACCTTCAATTATCAAAGCGTTAAATGAAATAAAACCTAAAAAAACAGAATTACAATTAACTAGTGGAATTCAGAAATTAATTGATTGGGGAGGAAATGTTTCATCGATAATATTAGATAATAAAGACGAAGTTATTGATATTGGAACAGGGGAATCATATCTTAATACAATTACAAAATTTAAAGCAATTTGATTAATCATTTGTTTGTGTGTTAACTGAAAAACCTCCGATTAATTTCATAAAGATAAATCCAACAATAACACCATACCATCTAGTAAAAATTCGAATGAAAATAACCAAAGTTAAGGCTAGAGATAGTTCAATGCCTTGATATGAAAAGAAACCTGCTAAACTTCCTTCGACCACGCCAATTCCCATAGGCAAAAATGATACAACGCCAATAATTATGGAAGTTGTATACGTAGCAGCAAGCTGTAGAAATTCTAGACTGCTAATATCAAAGGATAGTAATACAAGGTATGCTATTACAGATTCAATAAACCAAAAAACTACAGATAAGAGAGAAGAAATAATAGAAATTTTTGTAGTCGTTGATCTTTTTAAGATTAAATAAGAATCTGAAAGCGATGGAACATATTTTTTCAAGATTTTTCTTTGTGATACAAAATTCATGAATTTTTGAAAAGATTTTTCAGAAGAGAATAAAAAATACATGATTATGAATAAAGTGCCAGTTAATGCTAGAGCGTAAATGCTAAAATCAAAATAAAATAATCCTAAAATAGAGATAATCAAAATGCCTATAATATTATAAAATTGTTCAGATATAATTATTGGAATAGTATTTTTTTTTGGAATATCATATTTTGAATGTAACATATGTGATTTGATTAATTCGCCTATTTTTCCAGGTGTAGCTGACATTGCAAAACCCGTCATGTATATTTTAAAATTTTCTTTTTTGGGGATTATTATGTCAGAATTTTTTAGAAGTAAATGCCATCTCAAAAATAATACAATCCAACTCAAAGGGGCCAACACGATAATGTATGGAAGAAATTCAATTTTCATGTCCAAAATTTTATCTGAGATAACACTTAGATCAGAAAATATTAAAAATCCAATATATAATGTAATAATTCCAACAATAATTAAATAAAATCTATTATCAAATTTCATATTTTTCTAATCCATATATTTAAAAAATTCTTCATAATTTATTTTAAAAATTTTTACATTAAGTTTTTTCATACCTACATCATTAGAATCATATATCTTAGTTAAATATGGATATAATTTTTCATCCTCATAAAGATCATCTAAAAAGAATAATGCGTATTGTTTATCTTCAATTACTAAATAATTTAATCCAAGACTTTGTCCATCATTCAAAATATCTTCAACAGATGTGCCATACAATCGTAACCATTCTATATCTGAATATCGATTGTCAGTATTAAGATAATATGATTTGAATTGATTATTATCAATAATTTCTACATATTTGAAATAGTGTGTTGCCCAACCTGCATTAAAGAAATTTCCATCTAAATTATCATGTAAATATCTTGAAAATTCTAATTTTTCGTCCTCTAATTGTTTGTCAGGACTAGAAAATTCAGTAATTGTATAATATACTGAAATTGATAATATCAATGATATAATAACAATTAAGGAAATACTTTGATAATTTTTAAAATTGATTTGTAAATTGCATAATTTTTGTATTGGGAGAATTGAAAAAATTATCAGAAATGGAATCAAAGGTAAAAAAAATCTTGGTGAAAGAACTATTGCAGAAACAATAGTTAATGATAATCCATAAGAAATGATTAAAATCCAATTTGATAAAATAAATTTTTTAATTTCAGGTTTAGTTTTAAAAGAAAGTAATATGCCAACAGGAATCAGAAATAGAAGATAAGGAAATGAAACGGCAAAAATTCCTTTAATTGAATTAATAATTCCAGAAACAATAAATAATTCAAAAAAGGTATAGATACCTTCATTATTAATAAATTCACTAGCAGACGTAGATTCTACATTTATAGCATTTAACATAGATGTTGTAGAAACAAATCCTTTTGAAACATCACCATAGTATAATGGATCTCCATATTGATCATATCTTACTACAGATATTGGCAATATAATTAAAATGAAAATAGCTATACAAAGTAAAAATTTTAGTGGTTTTAGATTCTTCTTGAAATTTATTAAATAAATAATAATTAATACAATTATAATTATCATTCCCATTGGACGAATAGAATATGCGATTCCAGCTAACATGAAAGAGAAAAAAATAAGTTTATCATTATTTTTTCGTAATATAAAAAGTAATGATGCCATTATAGACATTATAAACAGAGGTTCTGTTTGTCCCAATCCAGAAATTTGATTTAGTTGTGGATAAAATGCAAAAAGTGAACAAGATGCCAGTGAATATTTTTGATTGAAAAATTTTCGTGAAAGAAAATACATTAAAAATATAGATGATGTGGAGACGCCTATTCCTAACAAACGTATAATTTTTGAATAATCTAAGAAATTTTCAGAGTTAGTTAATAATAAAAAAGGTGATTGAAATATTGACCAACCAAAATTTCTATTTGGAGATACTTCAAAATTTCCATCGAGATGTGCAAATGCACGCATAGTTAAATCAAGATTATCTTTGTAAAGTGGAAGTTCAAGATCGATAGAATATAATTTTAAGAAAATTGAGGATATTGCTAAAATACCTAAAAATATTATTAATTTAGAATTTGATTTTAGTTGCATTTTAAAAGAATTATTTTCAAACAAGTTAAATTTCATTTTCAGTACAATAAATAGAAAGAATATTAGTCATTCTTTCCAACTGTAACTAATTTCACACCTGTAAAATTTTTCTTATTCAAAATATTTCTACCATCAAAAATTGGGATTATATTTTTTGGATTAGTTAATTGTTTTTTTGTTAATTTTTTGTATTGTTTATGATCAGTTGAAATGAATATCAAACTGGCATTTTTAACAATCTCTGACAAATTTTGCGATAATATTACATTTTTTGGTAACAAATCATCATTTTTAATAAATGGATCATGAACAGCAACTTGGAATCCTTTTTTGAGAAATATATCAACAACTGAATAAGTTGGAGATAATCTAGAATCATAAACATCACCTCTAAAACTTAAACCTAAAACTGCAATTTTCATTTTTTTACTTTTTGATTTTTTTATCAGTTTTAGTGATTCATTTGCGCATTTTTTTGGCATGGTATCATTAATTTCTCTTGCAAATTCAATTAATTTAGTGGATACATTAAATTTTTTTGCAGAATTTATTACAAATTGCGGATATACAGGAATGCATAATCCACCTACACCAGTTCCGGGATAGTGGAGGTGACAGAATGGTTGTGAATTTGTTGCTTTAATTATTTCCCAGTAATTTGTTGAAGTTGATTTGCAAAAATCTGAAAGTTCATTTGCTAATGCAATATTGACATCCCTGTAAACACCTTCAAATAATTTTTCAGATTCAGCTGCCTCCAAAGAACTCATAGAGATTACTCCTTTTTTCGAAATTATTTTTAATAATTCTTCTGCAAAGATTTGACTTTTTTTACCAATTCCCGAGACTATAGCAGGATAATTTTCTTCTATGTCTTGTAAAGCTCGACCTTCAAAAATTCTTTCAGGATTATATATCAGATAGAAGTCTTTTTCAGCTTTTAGATTAGAGTTTTTTTCCAAAATGGACAATAGTATTTTTTTACATGTTCCAGGTGGTAATGAGGGGCAAACAATTACAGTATCACCTTTTTTTAATCCTTTAGATATGTTTTCAATTACCTGTTTTATTATATTTAGATCAATTTTTGAATTTTTTATTGCTACTGGAACAGCTACTATTTTTATATCGGATTTTTTCGATGCGTTAACTCCATCTGTTGAAAGAATTAACGCATTCTTTGATAAAGATTTTGAAAATATTTCAGAGATGAATGGCTCATGTTTATGAGAATTACCATGTTTTATCTCTTCTAGTAAATTTTTAGATACATCAACACCAATCACTTTGGCTCCTTTTTTTAACCATGCAGCAGCAATTGGTCCACCAACATTACCTAACCCATAAATACTGAAAATTTTTTTATGTAAAGTAATTGATTTTTTCAAAGACAGATTATTTTTCAATTTCATGTTCCTTTAAATAATTCTAAGTTTTATTTGTCCACAACATTGTTTGTTTTAAACCATCATCAATACTAGTTTCAGGTTTAGAATCAAATTTTGATTCAAGATGATGAGTGTCAGATACAAAATTTCCAATTTCACCAGGCCTTTCAGGTTGAAAATTAATTTTTGGTTTTATAGATAAAAGTGAAGCAAGTTTTTCAATTATTTCTATGATAGTAGTTCCATTTCCGGTTCCAAGATTATATGTTTCATTATCAAATTTTGAATTAACTATAGCATTATCAAAAAATGGAATTATGTCAGGAACAAAAACAAAATCACGAATTTGTTTTCCTTGACCAAATACAGTAATTTCTTCATTATTTTGTATTTTTTTATAAAATGTTGGAATTAAGCCATTCTTTTGATGTGGACCATAGATATTAAAAAATCTGAATATAACATAGTTTAGGTCATACATTTCTTTATACAATCTAAGATAATGCTCAGATGCCATCTTTGTTATTCCATATGCTGTTTTTGGCACTACCAAGTGTTTTTCGTTTACATGAAAATCTTCAGGAACACCAATTATTGATGAAGCCGAAGTAAAGATAGTTTTCTTAATATTATTTTTTTTACATGCTTCTAATACGTTAAGAAGACCAATTATGTTTGTATTTGCATTTGAAATGGTATCATTCAGAGATTGTGTTAGTGTATGTGTGACTAGGTTAATTACAACATCAAAATTTTTAATCAAATTTAATGATTCATCAAGATTTGTGATATCAAATTTTTGATAATTTTTATATGAACCAGTGTTGGAAATATCTGCAGTAAGTAGATCATGTTTATCTTTAAGACCGTCAACAAGATTTTTTCCAACAAATCCCTCAGAACCTAATAAAAGAACTCTCATACACAGTATAAAAAAAATCGATTATAAAAAATGATGGACTTATTTATACTGAAGAATTCAATATATCTCCAACATTTACTTCACCATCATAATCAGTTATCAACAGTAATCCATCTATACAATTAACAACAAAATCACCTGTAGAAAATTTTTCAACAATTTCACCAGGTTGAGATTGATAGATAATTTTTGTATCAAATGGTTGGGCATCCCAAATGCTTATTCTATGATTCTTGTTAAAACTAAAAGCACCTGGGTATGGCCTAGTAACTGCTCTTATAAGATTATAAATTTCAATCATAGGTTTAGCCCAATCAATTAAACCATCATCAGGAGTACGTTTTGGATAAAAAGTAGGCTCTCCAGTCTGAGAATGTTTTTCAAAGTTGTTTGAAATTAATTTTGGGATAATTTTTTCAAGAATTCTTTTTTGGGTTATAGAAATTTTATAATAAATGGTTTTACATGTGTCCCACTGAGTTATGTCAAAAATTTTATGTTCTAAAATATCACCATCATCGACACCAGGTGTCATCAGAAATGCATGAAGTATGAATCGATCTTTACCTTCAATAATTGACCAGTTTACAGGAGAACGTCCTCTTCCTTTAGGTAGGAATTCAGAACTTCCATGAAAACCAATTCCGCCAATTTTTATACACTTTAGAATATTTTCAGGAATTAGTCTTTGCCAACCTCCAACTATCAATAAATCAAAATTATTTTTTTCAAAGAAACTTAAATCTTGGTCATTTTTTAATGAATATACTTTTGGATAGTAAAGTGGAATATTGAATTTCTTTGCAACATCACTATAAGATGCGTATCCAGATACTTTATACTGAATAGCTTGATCAGAATTTAATGAGATAATTTGAGAAATTTCTATTTTTTTTGAAATTAAAAAATTCAGCACGTCTAAACCTGATTCAGTACATCCACAAAATATTATTTTTGAAGTCATTTGATATTTTTTCGTTTACTTGCTTTTAAAATTGAATCGTATGTATCAAGAGTATGCTTTGATCGTTCATCCACACATCTAACAACTCGCATTCTTGGCGACATTGCAGTTTTTTGCCACCATTCAGGATGTATTAAAATCTGGATATTTTTTTCATTATTATTTTTCAATAAATCAAATAGTCTTGAATATCTCCAATACCCATTAGAATCTGAGATATAATAATATGAATTTCTTATTCTTTTACTATAAACATTAATCATTTCTGATAATCTATAGTCTGAAATTGATAATGCATGTTTAGTATCAGGATTATGAAAAGAAAATATAGAGATTTCTTCATCTAATAATTCGGATAAAACCTTTTTTTCCCAATTCAAATTTTTTATTAAATTTTTTTTTGATTTGTTTTCATAAAATGATAAATCAAAATGTAATCCAACACTATGACCAAGTTTTATTATATCATGAATTTTAGATAAAATAGATTTTTCAAAAATATTATAGAATTCGCTTCTTAATCTAAAGAAATACGTTGAATGAATCTTATTTTTTTTTTCTATTTTTGCAAGAGCTAATGCACGATGAACAGAGATGTCTACATCATGCCTTAGAATAATGTGAGGATCTTTAGATTTAGTACCAAAATTTTTAAATTTGTAATTTTTGTTTGCTGTTTTTAATAATAAATTATAATGAGATTCTGTGAAATCATCAAAGTGATATTTTTTGAATTTGTTTGTTACTAAGTGATTTTTTTTATTTGATCGCATTATAATTAAATTGTCATTGATTATCAAATTATAAGATTTACTACTAGAAATTTTCATTTTTTTGGAATTTAGATTGATAATGTTAATTATGTATACAAATGGTTAAAAGTAGAAAATTTATTTTATGATATTATATTTGAAAAAACAATCTAAAATGAGATTGAATAAAATTTCTACTAGAAATATACTTACACTTAGGTATGACATTACTACAGAGAAACCTACAAGAAAACTTGCTACGGTGCAAGATTTCAAAAAATCATTTAATGATAAAGGTGGACATAATACTGAAAAACTACTAAATGAATCATTTAAAGAAGTTAAAAAATTTGATAAATTTTCAATATCACTTAGTGGTGGAATTGATTCGAGTTTATGTTTGGCATTACTACGCAAAAATTTTCCAGATGCAAAGATTACAGCAGTTTCTGGCGTTTTTGAGGGTGCATTTGATGAATCAACATATGCAAAAAAATTAGCAGAAAAATTTGATGCAGAATTTTTTCCTATTCAAATGGAATCAATTTATGCAAAAATGCCAGAGATCGTGTACATTTCAAAAAAACCAAAATGGAATACATACAACCATTTAATTGCAAAGCAGGCGAAAAAATTTTCAAAAATATTAGTGACGGGTGACGGAGGTGATGAATTATTTGGAGGTTATACATTTAGATATAAAAAATTTTTAAATTTAGTAAAATCAAATGATAATTGGAAAACAAGGATTATCAAATATTTAGAATGCCACAATAGGGATTGGGTTCCAGATCAAAAATCTATTTTTGGTAAAAAAATTCGATTTAGTTGGATTGAAATTTATAATTATTTTAAACCTTATTTTAACAATAAACTAAATCCACTAAATCAGGTCATGTTAGCAGATTTCAATGGGAAACTTTTACATGATTTTATTCCAACAGGTAACGCAATCAGTTCACATTACAAAATTAATAGATTTTCCCCATTTCTAAATAGAGAGGTTCAACAGTTTGGTCTTAGTCTTTCAACAAAATCAAAATACAACTACAGTACAAATCAAGGTAAAATTATTCTACGTGAGATTAATGCAAGATTAAAGGTGAAATCTATGAAAGAAAAATATGGTTTTTCACCTAGTCTAATTTTCGATTGGCAAAAATCTGGAAAAGATATTTTCATGACATATGCATTTGAAAAAAATGCAAATATTTACACACAAAAAATAATTAATCGTGATTGGGTCATTCATGCTTTGGAACTAATTGAAAATGATGGAAATATAAGATATCTAAATAGAATAACGTCAATTCTTGCCTTAGAAATATGGTATAGAATTTTTATTAAGAAGGATCTAAATCCTAAAAAAAGTTTGTAGAAATTAGAAGTACTTCACCGCATTCAAAGCAAATTAGGAGATTTCCTCCTTTACAGTCGTAAAGTGACATTTCCATATTTTATTACAAAGTTTGTATTTAATCATAATTGGGAATATAGATCACGTAGAACTATTATTTCCTTATTGTAAAATTAGGCTCAAAATTGCAGCTCGTGTAAATTTGCCATATTCAGCCTGTTGGAAATATTTTGCCTGTTTTGCAGAATCTACATCTGGTGAAATTTCGTCAATTCTAGGTAGTGGATGAAGTATGATTGCATTATCTTTCATTTTGTTTACAACGT
>PBOA01000019.1 GCA_002723415.1 Chloroflexota bacterium | reverse complement strand
CACGTATTTCGATACAACTTGGACAATGTTCTATTTCAGTTGACACAAATTATTTATTTGAAAGTATTTCAAAATCTTTACCCTCAAAATCGCACTATCTTGTAACTACAGGATGTGATGGAGCATGCTATAAAGCGCCTTTGCTAAATATCAAACATAATTCAGATGCAATAACTGAATATAAAAAATTAGACCTCTCTAAGACATCAATTAACGAAATCTTTTCCACAAGTAATCTAACTCCATCTGATGAAAAATTCTTTAAACTCCAAAACAGAGTTGTATTAGATAAATGTGGGGAAATAGACCCATACAATATCTTAGAATACCTTGAAATTGGAGGCTATCAAGCATTAATAAAAACACTATCTACAAACACTCAAAGTATTATTGATTTGATAGAAAAATCTGAGCTAACTGGTAGAGGTGGAGCTTACTTCCCTGTTGCAATCAAATGGAATAGTGTAAAAAAAATTAAATCACGAAAAAAATTCCTAGTAATAAATGCTGAAGAAGGAGAGCCTGGAATATTTAAAGACAGGCATATAATGGAAGGTGTCCCGCATCGAATAATCGAAGGAGCAATAATTGCATCATATGCTACAGGTGTAGAAGAAATCTTATTATATATTAATGCAGAAGCAAATTTGTCTTATAAAAGAATGAATTATGCGATAGAAGAAGCATATAGAAACAATATATTAGGAGAAAATATTTTAGGCTCTGCTCTAAATATAGAAATGAAAATAATTAGAGGCGCTGGTGGATATGTATGTGGAGAAGAAACAACCTTACTAAATACTGTTGAAGGATATAGAAGAGAACCAAGGTTAAAACCACCATTTCCTACAGAATCGGGTTTATGGGAAAATCCCACGTTGATTAATAATGTGGAAACTCTATCTAATGTACCTTACATAATCAATAATGGACCTGAAGTATTTAAAAAAAATGGAATAAACAAATCCTTTGGAACAAAGATAATAAGTTTAAGTGGTGCAATAAAAAAACCAGGTGTAATTGAAGTCAACATGGGTACTTCGATTAGAAATATTATATATGAAATTGGTGGTGGAATAAACAATGATAAAAAATTACAAGCAATAGCTATTGGAGGACCTTCAAGTGGGATTTTACCTACCTCATATTTAGATGAAAAAATAAGAGGAGGAATGATACATGATAAAGGAATCATGCTAGGAGCAGGTGGAATAATTGCTATTGATGAAAAAGCAAATTTAATGGAATTATTAATTAAATTAATGAGTTATAATGCTGATGAATCTTGTGGAAAATGTACACCATGTAGAGAAGGTACTCCCAAAATGGTCGAACTTTTAAAAAAAATAAATATTAATAATTTTTCTCCCAAAGATCTAGAAGAATTATTATATATTTCAAAAATAGTGAAATTTGCATCATTATGTGGTTTGGGACAGGCTGCGGGAAATCCTATAGAAAGTTTTAATTATTTCTTCCCTGATATTATAACAAGCAATGTATGAACGGATATTATGAATAATATTAAATTATATATTAATGACAATATCGTAGAAGTTCCTCAAGAATATACAGTATTGCAAGCAATAAATTCTTCAAATGAATACGTACCTCAATTATGTAAAGATACAGATATGAAAGCTATTGGAGCATGCAGAACATGTCTTGTAAAAATAGATAATGTTAATGGATTCCCATCCTCATGTTCAACTCCAGTATCAAATAATATGAAAATCTATACTAATACCCCTGATTTAATAAATATTAGAAAAGGGGTTATAGAGCTTACCTTATCGATGGTCAAGTCTCAAACTAAAAATAAATCTAATAAAGAACTTTTAGATGCGGCAAAATACCATGGTATATCTAAACCAAAATGGAACAATAGGAAAAGAGATCCAATTGATGATAGTAACCCAGTATTCAATATATCAATGGATTCTTGTATTTTATGTGCAAGATGTGTTCAAGCATGTCAAGATGGACATCAATTCATAGGAGCAATTGATTTCTTAGGAAATAGTACAAAATCTAAAATTGGCACATTTATGGATAAACCTCTTATTGAATCTACATGTACCACATGTGGGCAATGTTTATCTGTTTGTCCAACTGGAGCAATTCAAACAAAATTACCTGTCATTAACCCCATAAAAGAAATCACTACTACCTGTCCGTATTGTGGAGTGGGTTGTGGAATTAAAGCAAAAGTCAATAGTAATGAAGAAATTATTGAGATGCTCGATGATCCAGAAAATAAATCCAGTGTTGGAATGTTATGTGTAAAAGGAAGATTTGGGTATAAATATGTTCATCATAAAGATCGCCTAACTGACCCATTAATACGTAAAAATGGAGATTTAGTCCCAGTGAAATGGGAAGAAGTAATTGAATATACTACAAAAAAGCTTATGCAGTATCGTGGAGATTCATTTGCTACTTTATGTTCAGCTAAAGCAACTAATGAAGATGGATATATTCAACAAAAATTTTCTAGACTTATAATGCAAAGCAACCATATAGACCATTGTACAAGATTATGCCACTCTCCGTCAGTAGAAGCTATGCTAGAATCTCTTGGAAGTGGAGCAACTAGTAATTCATATATAGACTATGAAGAAGCAGGATGTCTTGTAATTGTTGGATCTGATGCAAATTCGAACCATCCAGTAGCAGCAGCAAGAATGCGTAAAGCAGTAGTCGAAAATGGAGCAAAATTAATAATAATAAATCCTAGAAGAATAGAAATGTGCGATTATGCAGATATATGGTTAAGACCATTCCCAGGAACTGACGTTACGCTATTTAATGCTATTGCAAAAGTAATATTAGATCAAAATTTATTAGATAAGGAATTTATTGATCAAAGAACTGAAGGATTTAAAGAATGGTCAAAAATAATAGAAAAATATACTCTTGAATATGCTGAAAAAATCACAGGCGTAAGTTCTTCTGATATTTTAGAAGCTGCAAAATTATATGCTTCCCCCAAATTTAGCGGTTCATGCTTAATTTGGGGAATGGGTATAACTCAACATACAAATGGTACAGCTAATGCACATAGTTTACTTAATCTTGCCTTACTGACGGGACAGTTAGGTAAACCTGGTTCTGGTATTTCACCATTAAGAGGACAAAATAATGTCCAAGGTTGTGGCGATGCAGGCTGTCTTCCAAATTCATTTCCCGGATATCAAGTTATTAATCCAACCAATATTAAAAAATTTGAAACCGCTTGGGGAGGATTTAATCTACCTAACGAACATGGATTAGTTGTAACTGATATGGTTGAGCAAATAAATACAGGTAGAATAAAAGCTATGTATATAACAGGAGAAAATCCTTTATTAAGTGAACCTGATTTACATCATGCTGAAGAATCATTTAAAAAACTAGAACTATTGATAGTTCAAGATATATTTCTTCACGAAACTGCTGAAATTGCTGATATAGTATTACCAGCTACTACTTTTGCCGAAAAAGATGGAACTTTCACAAATAGTGAAAGAAGAGTCCAAAGAGTTAGAAAACTAGTAAATCCATTACACAACAGTCTCCCTGATTGGAAAATTATTTCTGAATTAGCTATAAACTTAAGTAAAAAAATCAACCCCAATTTGATAAAAGAATTTAAATATACGCATCCATCAGAGATCTGGGAAGAAATGGCTAATCTTACTCCTAGCATGTCAGGCATTTCATATGAAAGGCTTGAAAAAGAAGGTGGAATACAATGGCCTTGCATTAATAAAAATGACCCGGGCACAAGATACCTTTATGCAAATGATTTTCCGAGAGGAAACAAAGCTAAATTTGTGGGCTTTCATCAAGATGCTCCGGCAAAAGAATTACCTAGTAAAAATTTCCCTTTAATCTTAAATACTGGCCGAATACTATATCATTGGCATGGAGGTACAATAACCCGCAGATCAAAAGAATTGTTAGACAGAGCTCCTGAATTAGAAATAAGCATAAATGAATCAGATGGTAAATTTTATGGCGTTTTAGATAAAGAATGGATAAGAATCAAATCAAGACGTGGAATTTTAGAAGGTAGAGCAATATATTCTGATAAAATGCGTAAAGGTGAAATATTTATTCCATTTGTAAAATTAAATAAACATGCAGCAAATTTTCTCACTAATGCTGTATTTGATGAATATTCAAAAATACCCGAATACAAAGTATGTGCAGTAAAAATAGAAAAAATTTCTTAATTAATAGGAGAATTAATATATGAGTACACCACTTAGTCAATTTCCTAAACCCGATGCAACAAAATATATTAATCAACGAAAATTATTCTTGGTTCCTAATTTCCCTTTTGGAGCAAACTTACCTGAAAAAGGCGAAAAATTTTTAAAACAATACTGGGAAGAAGTTGAATTACATATAAAAAATCTAGAAAACACTTTAGGTAAAGCAACTCATTTATATCATGAAATGTTATTTGATAATTCTGATCAAGGATTAAAATTTATAGAATTAAGTAATCCAATAGGGTTCAAGTTTATTAAAAAGCTATCTGATTATCAATCTAAACTTGAGATAACTGAAGACCAAAATATTGTTCAAGAAAATTCTGATTGGCAAAGATGCATCTCTATTGGTTTGTCTAGTGAAAAAGTAATGAACCTAGCAATCAAGAATTTTCAAGAAACTACTGACAGTAGATGGGAATTTATTGGGCAACAAATAAATAGTACACTCAAAAAAAATGAAACTGGATTACTATTTATACGTGAAGATCATAAAATTCAATTCGAACCGGATATTCAAGTCTTTTTTGTAGCCCCACCTGCTCTGGATAAATTAAAAAAATGGATTGAAGAAGAAATCAATAAAAACAACCAAATGAATTCTACTAATAATGAAGAAGAAATTACTGATAAATAATAGTAATTATTTATCAAATATCCTTTTAATCCAAATTTTGATATCATTAATAACATCAAAACTAATCTCGTGAGCTATAGGATATTCATTATATTCAACTTCAAAACCTCTATTTACAAGTATTTTATTTGCTTCTCTACCTTCATTCACTGAAATTACGTTATCGTAAAGACCATGACTAATAAATATTTTTTCATCTGGATTGTTTTTGTCTATATACATAAAAGATTCTTTATCCCTCAATTTTCCACTCATAGCAAGTAATCCAGCAAAATAATTATGCATAGAAAAACCAAAATCATAAGTAACCATAGCTCCTTGCGAAAATCCTCCTAATATCATTTTATTTAGGTCAATATTATATTCTTTATCTATTAAATTAATTAATTTAATTATTAAATTACAATAATGGTTTTTTTCTGCTGATATATCATTTTTTTCTAAATCAAACCAAGAAAATCCCTTACTTTCATAACCAATATCCATCTTGAATGGAGCATTTGGACAAATATATATGTATTTGTCACTATCTATGTATTCACATAGATTAGCTAAATCATACATATTACTACCATAACCATGAAGTAAAAATATAAGGGGATACTTCGTATTTGGATTAACCAAAGACGGCTCTACAATAATATATTCTTGTTCATCTAATTTTTTACTTAATTTTTTCACAAAACTAATTATCCCAAATCCACTTGACTAAGATTAACGAATTAATATAATTATTTTATTATAATTAAAATAATATTACATTTTGTAACTAAATAATTTAAGAAAGAATGAACGATAACTACTCAAGAAAAATTAATTTTATCAAGTAACGGACCTGAATTCACACAGCTGATCGGTAAAACCATAGGTAATTCAATTGAGGAAAAAACAATTTTGCTCTTAAATGGAGACCTTGGAACTGGAAAAACTTGTTTTACCCAAGGTGTTTTACAAGGATTAGATTCCAGTGAATTTGCTAGAAGTCCTACTTTTGTATTAAAAATTCAATATTCAGGAAGAATCAATATTCAACATATTGACTTATATAGATTAAATGCAGAATCGGAAATTATAGAACTCGATTTAGAAGAAGACTTTAATGAGGAAAATATTACAATAATTGAATGGGCAAACAAAATAAAATATCCTTATCCAGAGAAAAACATAACTGTAAATTTCAATTATACAGGTGAAAATTCAAGAGAAATAAATATTGTTTCAACTGGAATAGAAAATAATAAAATAATAAAAAAAATCAAATCATTACTTAATAATAATTAATTTAACATATATGGAACTTTCAATAGACACATCTAATAGGCATGCATCAATAGCATTATCTGAAAAAGGAAAATTAATTATTGATAAAACATGGATTTCAAATAAAAACCATTCTGTAGAATTACTTCCATCTATTAATAAATTATTAACTACCAACGGGAAAAAATTCCCTGATATAAAATGTTTATTTATTGCTAAAGGGCCTGGTAAATTTAGCGCTTTAAGAGTAGGTATGAGTATTGCAAAAGGATTGTCCTTTAGCTTAAAAATCCCCATTATAGCAATAAACACATTATATATGGAAGCTTATCCAGAATTAGAACAAAATAGTAAAACTTATTCTTTAATGGAATATAATAAGGATAAATTATACATAGGTCAATTCAATAATTTATCTGAAGAAATCGAATCTAAATATAGTATAATTAGCCAAGAACAATTATACTATCAAATATCTGAAAATTCATTTGTTTGCGGTGAAGGTATAAGTAGTTTGCAAAATGAATTTTACGACAAATTAAAAACAAAAACTAAATTTATTAAATTAAAACTACCTGGTACTAGAATAAAACAATTGGCTAAATTAGGATTTAAAAATTACAAAAATAAAAAATATTCTAATACCTCTACATTACAACCTATTTATTTAGGAAACTCACAAATTAATAATGCAAAAAATAATAACTAAATGGAGAAAAATGTATTTATGGAAAAAACTTTAATCCTATTAAAACCAGATACTATACAAAGAAGTTTATCTGGCAAAATAATCTCTAGGTTTGAAAATAAAGGTTTTAAAATTATTGGAATGAAACTAATGAAAGTATCTAGAACTTTAGCTGAAACACATTATTCAGAACATAAAGGGAAACCATTTTTTGAAGATCTTGTATCATTTATTACTTCTAGCCCAATTATAGCAATCGTACTTGAAAGTGAAAATGTTATAAGTATAGCCAGAAACATGATGGGAGCTACAAACCCTATTGATGCCCTGCCAGGCACTATTAGAGGGGATTTTGGAATATCTGTTGAATACAACATTATCCATGGTTCTGATTCTGAAACATCAGCAAAAAGAGAAATCAGTTTATTCTTCAATAAAGAAGAAATAATTGAACATTCAAAATCTATACAAAAATGGATTACAGGAGACTAATAAGTTTACTCGCATCAGGCCAAGCTGATTCAAGATTATAGAATTCTCTTTTGTCAGAATTAAATATGTGTATAATAAATTCACCAAAATCTAGTAGAACCCATCCATCATTCGATTTTCCTTCAGAATTATTAATTGCACAGCCTATTAATTTTAATTCTTTAATAATTTTATCTGATAAACTATCTCCATGACGTTTTGAAGAAACAGTTAATATAACAAAATAATCTGTAAATCCATTAACCGAATTTAAATCTAACAAAATAATATCTGATGCCAAAGCATCTGAAGCAATTTCAATGGCTTTCTTTGAATAATCTAATGAGGTATATTTATTAGTATCTTCAATAATCATAAACTGATTATAATTTTGATATAAAATATAATCAATAATTAATATTAATAATTAAATGAATATTTTAAAATTAAATAAAATTCTGAAACAAGGATAAAATGAAAAAACAAAAAAGAATTATAGTTGCTATGAGCGGAGGAGTTGATTCTTCTGTCGCAGCACTTATATTAAAAAATGAAGGTTATGAAGTTATTGGCGTAACAATGAGATTATGGTCTCTTGATAGAGAAAACGTACCTAAATCAAATAAACGTTGTTGTTCAGTAGAAGATACAGATGATGCAAAAAGTGTATGCCAAATATTAGGAATAAAGCATTATGTGATGAATTTTGAAGAACCTTTTCAAGAACATGTAGTTAATTATTTTATTAAAGAATATGAATCCGGAAGAACGCCTCATCCTTGCTTAGCATGTAACGATAAAATTAAATTCGATTTCTTGTTAAGAAAAGCATTATTCTTAGAAGCTGACTATATAGCTACAGGCCACTATGCTAAAATCAAATCAAATAATGGATCTTATGAATTACATAGAGGAAAAGATACTAATAAAGATCAATCATACGTATTATTCAATTTGTCTCAAAAAGAACTATCTAAATTATTATTACCAGTCGGCGAATATACAAAAAATGAAATTAGAGGTCTAGCACTAAAATATAAATTACCTGTAGCAGATAAACCTGATAGCCAAGATATATGTTTTATCCCAAATGGAAATTACAGAGAATTTGTAGAAAAAAGAATACACAAAAATCCTGGAAACATAATTGATACTGATGGGAAAAATATAGGGGAACACCCAGGAGTACATTTTTTTACTATTGGCCAAAGAAGAAAATTAGGACTGAAAGATAATTTTAATGAAGCATTATATGTTACAAAAATTGATGCAGATAAAAACGAAATCACATTAGGCTCCGAATCTCAATTGTATAAATCAAGATTGTATGCATCCAATATAAATTTTATATCAGGAATACCCCCTGACAAATCAATAAAAGTTAATGTTAAAATACGATATAAATCAAATATGTCACCTGCTACTCTTAGTACTAATTCAAATAACGCTACAATTGATTTTGATGAACCCCAAAGAGCGATTACTCCAGGACAACCTGCAGTCTTTTATCAAGACAACAAATTAATTGGTGGAGGAATAATTGAAACTGCTCCTGAAAAAAACCCAATTAAAAACGAAAATATACTAGTACATAAAACCTAATATTTAACATATCAATTTCAATAATGATTATGCTCAACAAACCTAGCTTTCACGAAGAATATAAATTATATAATCAAGGGTTTAAATTAATAGCAGGTGTTGATGAAGTGGGTAGAGGAACAATAGCAGGACCAGTATTAGTAGGCGTAGTCATTTTTCCAAAAAACTTTAATTCAGAATGGATTAATTTAATAAACGACAGTAAACAACTAAGTGAAAAAAAACGTAATGAAATATTTTATAATATTCAGCGATATAATATAAATTATAAAACAGGGTTATCTTCACCTGAAGAAATAGACCAAAACGGAATTGTTAAATCAACTAATATTGCAATCATTAGAGCAATAAAAGAATTAAACCCTAAACCTGATTTTTTATTATTAGATGGGGGATTGAACCCAGATATTGATATAAATAAAAAAATTATTACAAAAGGTGACAACATATCTATATCAATTGCAGCTGCGTCTATAGTTGCAAAAGTGACAAGAGACAATATTATGGAGAAATTTGATAAATCAATACCTAAATATAACTTTGGAAAACATAAAGGCTATTTAACAAAAATGCACAAAGAAAATTTACAGAAATTTGGGCCATCTAATATACATCGTAAAACTTTTTACCCAGTAACTGAATTCTTTAAATAAAGAGGAATTAACTTGACTATGAAAAAACATTTAGCAATCAGAGGATTATATGTAATAATTGATCCAACCATGTGTAAAACAAATTCAATATTAGATATTACAGAGGCAATATTATCTGGAGGAGCTAATATCATACAATATAGAGACAAAAATAGTCCCTTAAAAGAACAAATCGAAATTGCAAAAAATATAAAAAAATTATGTCAAAAATATAAATCTCTTTTTATTATCAATGACTTTCCTGAAATTGCAATAAAATCAAATTCTGATGGTGTACATATAGGCCAAGATGACACATCAATATATGAAGCTAAAACAATATTAAATAGCAACCAAATTATTGGCACTTCAAATAATAATTTAAATGAAGTATCCGAATCTTCTAAAGAAAATGCTGACTATATAGCCGTAGGAGCATTATATGCAACTAAAACAATGGGCAAAGATATACGAAAAACTGTAGGTCCAAATCTAATAAAACAATCTAAAAATATAACAGATAAACCTATTGTAGGAATTGGTGGGATTAATAAATCTAACATACATGAAGTGATTGATGCTGGAGCTGATGCCATATGTATCGTCAGTGAAATCATTTCAAATTCAAATCCAGAGTTAATAACTAGGGAATTTGCAGATATTATTCAAAGCAAGCTAAAATAAATATATAGGTAATTAACCTTGACTGAATGTTTCACGATATGCTAACTTGGCTTATCTACATATATTTATAGAATACAAACTAGTTACAGGAGAATAGGATTGGACACTAAACTTATTTCTTTAATCTGTGGTGCTATATCTATTGTTTTTGCAATATTCCTAGCACTAAACATACTAAAAAAAGACAAAGGAAATGACACCATTCAATTTATAGGAAAAGCAATTCAAGAAGGAGCTATTGCATTCCTTTCACGCGAATATAGATTATTAAGTGGTTTTGTCATTTTAATGTTTATACTCTTATCAGCACTAATCGACTATGACCTGCTCAACAAAACGAATGTTTCAAGATCAATTCCTTCAACAGCTATATCATATTTATGCGGAGCTGTTGGGTCTGCTTTGGCAGGATTTGTAGGTATGAGCATAGCGGTTCGAGCTAATACAAGGACAACAGTTCAAGCAATGCAAGGTTTAAACCCAGCTTTAAGAGTGGCCTTTAACAGCGGAGCTGTAATGGGTTTATGTGTTGTAGGAATTGGATTAATAGGAGTTACTACTATTTATTGGGTTTTCGAAGACATATCAATTGTTGCAGGATTTGGATTAGGAGCATCTTCTATTGCTTTATTTGCAAGAGTAGGAGGAGGAATATATACAAAAGCAGCAGATGTTGGTGCAGACTTAGTGGGAAAAATAGAACAAGGAATTCCTGAAGATGACCCACGTAATCCTGCTACTGTCGCTGACAACGTTGGCGATAATGTAGGAGATGTTGCAGGAATGGGTGCAGATTTATTCGAATCATATGTAGGCTCAATAATTGCTACTATTGCACTTACAGCAATAGGTGCTGCAGCATTAAATAATGCTAATATATCTGATATGCTTACACTTCCTATCTTAGTAGCATCAATTGGTATAATAGCATCTATTATAGGAACTTTCTTAGTAAGAACTGGTGAAGGAGCTGACATGGGTAAGCTCCTGTGGTCTCTTAGAATAGGAATATTTGGGGCAGGAATACTTGTTTTAATTGGAACTTTTGTTGCAATAAGCATGTTAAATCTCCCTATTGAATTGTTTTGGGTTGTATTAGTCGGCCTTATAGCTGGACAAATTATTGGAACAGCCTCGGAATATTACACTTCTTTTGAATATAGCCCAACGAAAGACGTAGCTAAACAAGCAGAAACTGGACCTGCAACCGTAATTATTGGAGGACTAGGGCTAGGAATGTTAAGTACTTTCCTTCCTGGAATTGTAGTAGTTGTATCCATGTGGATTGCTCACAGTTTAGCAGACACTTATGGTGTAGCTTTAGCTGCAGTTGGTATGTTATCAACACTCGGAATTACTCTTGCAACAGATGCTTATGGTCCAGTGGCAGACAATGCTGGAGGAATAGCAGAACAAGCTAAATTAGATCCTAAAGTTAGAGAAAGAACTGATGCTTTAGATTCCCTAGGAAATACAACAGCCGCAACAGGTAAAGGATTTGCAATAGGATCTGCAGTTTTAACTGCCCTTGCATTACTAGCTGCTTATTCAGCAACAACCAAAGTTAATATTTTCAATTTAATGGACATTAAAGTTATGATGGGACTGCTTATAGGAAGTATGATGCCTTTTTTATTTGCTGCATTAACTATGCAAGCAGTAGGAAGAGCTGCAAATGCAATGGTAACTGAAGTAAGAAGACAATTTAGAGAAATAAAAGGTCTATTAGAAGGAGAAGCAGATGCCGATTATGCTCGTGCAGTTGATATAAGTACTAAAGGAGCAATGAAAGAAATGGTGTTACCTGGCTTACTAGCAGTTATAGCTCCAATTATTGTAGGAATAATACTAGGGCCAGAAGCTCTAGGGGGACTTCTAATAGGATCAATAGCTACTGGGTTTTTATTTGCAATTATGATGGCAAATTCAGGCGGAGCTTGGGATAATGCAAAAAAATATATTGAAGCTGGAAATTTGGGAGGAAAAGGATCTGACGAACATTCTGCAGCAGTGGTTGGAGATACAGTAGGAGATCCATTTAAAGACACATCAGGGCCAGCATTAAATATTTTAATCAAACTAATGTCTATAGTTGCATTAGTATTCTCTCCTCTATTTTTATAGAATATATTTTAATATTTTCATGTGCCCAGGTGGCGGAATGGTAGACGCGGCGGACTTAAAATCCGTTTCCTGTTGAAGGAGTGGGGGTTCGAGTCCCTTCCTGGGCACCATATTTAAACATTATATAAATTAGGAATAATGTATGAAGATTATTAAAATTGAAACCCACCTTGCAAATCAATTTACATTTCTGAAAATAATAACTGACGAAGAAATATATGGCATTGGAGAAGTTCATCCTGCAAGTGGAACAACTGGTACTGCTTTCACTATAAGAGGAGCCATAGAACACTGCGCAGAATACCTTATTGGTAAAAACCCTTTAGAAATAGAAAAGCATTGGCAACATTTATTTAGGCGTTCGATTTTTAGAGGAGGAGCAGATTTAATGGCTGCAATTGGTGGATTAGATATAGCTTTATGGGATATAGCTGGTAAGGCAGCTAATCTTCCAATATATCAACTTTTAGGTGGCCCAACACGAGATAAAGTAAGAGTGTATGCTCATATAAATGGTGATAATATTGATGAACTTATTGAAGATGCTAAAATAAAAATCAATCAAGGATATACAGCTCTTAGATTATATCCTTTTGGGGATTTTAATGCCTCTCTCCCTAACAGCATAGTTGGAATTGTCAAAACTGCTGTTAATAGAGTTGAAGCTGTAAAAAAAGTAGTCTCAGATGAAATTGATATAATGATTGACGCAGTCAATAGGCTTTCTCCGGCAGAAGCTATAACATTAGGAAAGTCTCTTGAACAATATAATCTATTTTTCTTTGAAGACCCTATAGAATCAGATAATATAGATGCATTAGCGCAAGTCACAAACTCTATTAGAGTCCCTATAGCTACTGGAGAACGACTTTATACTATATACCAATTCCTTGAACTATTAAATAAAAATGCTGCATCATATATACGGCCCGATCTTAGTCTTGCAGGGGGAATAACAAATTGTAAAAAAATATCTTCTATCGCAGAAGCGAATTATATTGGAGTAATTCCTCATAACCCATTAAGTCCAGTTCTTACAGCTGCATGCGCTCAACTTTGTGCATCAACTCATAATATATCTATACAAGAATATTTTACAAATGAACAATTACCTCCAAAAAGTAACCTAGTTGACCAAACTCTATCTGTTAACAAAGGACATTTAAATATCCCGAACCGTCCAGGATTAGGTATTGATTTAAACCTAGAAGCATTTAAACATTACCCTCCTATAAAAAGAGAAAGACAATATCTAAGGACAAGTGATGGGAGTCTAAGAGATTATTGATCCCATATAGGTCTTTCCATAGAAAAAAAATTATTTATCTCTACATAATCATTGTACCCTAACCTACCTATAGCTCTTAATTTCATAAAATCTATACGGTCTTGAGAAATAATTTCATCATCAATATGTACTCCAATGATTTCACCAAAAACTACAATGTTAAAATCATTACCTTCTTTAGACAATAATGATATAGAATTAGTATACCTACATTCTAAATTTACAGGACTCTCTGCTACTCTCGGAGATTTAACTAGTTTACTTTCTGCTTTAGTCAATCCTGAATACTCAAATTCATCTACATTATGAGGAGCTGCAACAGAGGATTTGTTCATTTGATTTTTCAAATCCAAAGTAGCTATATTTACTACAAATTCCCCTGATTTTTTTGCGTCCAATACTGCATCTTTATAACCACCAAAGTTATGTTTACTAGTAGATGCAAACATAACTTGAGGAGGTTCATATGCTACAGCATTAAAAAACGAATAAGGGGCTAGGTTTGAAATACCGTTCGAATTAATAGTAGAAATCCAGCCAATTGGTCTAGGGATTATGATTGCATTTAATGGGTTATTTTTTAAATCATATCCATTTTTTGGTTCATAAAACATATAATCAAATACCCTTTTTTATATACTTAACTAAGGCAATTATAACGGTTACTAAAACTCCAACAAATAAATAAATTAATATATTTATTAACATCTAAATATTAGAATTCAGTTAAATCAGTTAGATAGCATATCAAAGACATTACCCATTAATCCACCAGCATTTTGTTTATACATTTCAGTATAACCACATTTAGTACAAGATACTGCAGCAAATTTTTTATTTTGCATATTCAAAAAACGAGAAATCCCTGATCCTGTTGTTCTTATATAATCAACTGCATGTTCAGATGTTTCTGAACATTTCACACAAGAACGTACTTTATCATCCATAATATATACTCCTAAATTCGATAATTCTATTCTGAATTAAAACATTAATCTATTAGTTATTCAAGCCTATTAACAAAACACATAAAAATAAATAATCTTAAAAAAGTTGATTTATATTTAATATGCTCTATACTGTTTAAAAAATGTATAATTGAATTTAAAGAGGAAATTATGGTTACGGAAGATAAAACAGGATTGGCCCAAAGTGTTACAGGATTAATAAATCCTACAGAATTAGGCATTACTCTAACTCATGAACATTTACTTTTTGATGGAACTGGTTTCCCAAAGAGCTCAGGGTTTGATGATATCCCAACTGAAGCAAGTTTGAGAGATTTATATTATAAACCTGTTTCTTTTGAGACGCTTGGTTGGATTAGACATCATGGGGTATACAATATAGATAATGGGAAATTATTAGATATTAACACAGCAATTGAAGAAGTTGATTTATTTAAGCAATATGGTGGCGGAACATTAGTTGATGTTACAAGT
>PBOA01000018.1 GCA_002723415.1 Chloroflexota bacterium | reverse complement strand
TACAAGACCATTTGCCATAGAATAACCAACTGCAGTGTCAGGAATTAAGCTGACATCAATTCCATCATGTTTTAATTCAAAAGCAGTTAATCTAGAACCCTGTTGAATAGGACGTGTTTCAGTAGCTATTACTTTGATGTTTTTTCCGCTATCTTTGGTAGCACGAATAACTCCCAATGCAGTACCATAACCAACAGTAGCTAATGCGCCAGCATTACAATGAGTCATGATAGTATCATTATCATTAAACAATTCAGAACCATTTTTCCCCATTGTCATATTGATTTGAATATCTTCTTCAGCCATTTTTTTAGCATGTTCAACAACATTTTTTTTTATTTCTTCAACAGAAGATGCCTCATTAGCAACTTTCATAATTTTATCTAATCCCCAAGCAAGGTTCACAGCAGTAGGTCTTGTTTCAAACAGAATTTTTTTTGCATTTTCCATGTATGAGATTAAATCATTTTTTTCAGTTGCATCACTTTGTAATGATGCAAGTGCAAGTCCAAACGCACCTGATACTCCAATTGCAGGAGCGCCTCTTACCACAAGAGTACGGATTGCATCAGCTACTTGATTATAGTCCGTATAAGTTACGTATTCCAAGATATTTGGTAATTTGGTTTGATCAATCATTATGACTGAATTATCTTTCCATTCAACAGTTTTTAGACTCATACATGAAAAAATAATTAGGCATATATTATTTTTTTACATTTAATTTTATAGTTAACTATTTTACAAGAGATTATAACAAAAATTAGAGAATGGATATCAAAGATTTAGAGCAAATTGATACACAAAAAATGCATAAAGTTTATGATGATTGGCCAAACATATCAAAAAACAGTTTAGAAAATGATCAAGAGAAATTAGATATCAAAGGAATAAACCATGTAGTTTTTTCAGGTATGGGAGGTTCTGGTTCAATAGGGGACGTTATCAGTTCTATTTTATCAAAAGAAAATATTCATGTTACCACCGTTAAAGGATATCATATTCCTAATAATTTAGATAAAAATTCATTAGTTGTAACTACAAGTATTTCGGGAAATACAAGAGAAACATTAGCAATCCTTGAAAATGCAAAAAAAACAGATGCACACACAGCTGCTTTTTCTTCTGGAGGGAATATAGAGAAATTTTGTTCAAAAAATGACATATTTTATCAAAAAATTCCAATGATTCATTCTCCTAGAGCATCATTTACAAAATTTCTATTTTCAATATTAAAAAGTCTTGAACAATCATTACCTATCAAATCAATTAATCTTTTAGAAGCAGTAAATGAATTAGAAAAAACAAAAAAAATAATTTTTTCTGGAAATTTGAAAGCAGGAAATACTTCATTAGAACTCGCTAAATGGATTGATGGTATTCCATTAATTTATTATCCATGGGGATTACAGTCAGCAGCAATACGCTTTAAAAATTCTTTACAAGAAAATTCAAAAATGCACGTCATAACAGAAGATGTTATAGAAGCATGCCATAATGGAATTGTCGCATGGGAAAAAAAATCAAAAGTAAAACCAATTTTGATTAGAGGTAAAGATGATTATATTAAAACAAAAGAGAGATGGGAAGTAATAATTGAATTTTTTAAGAAAGAGAATATTGAATTTTTTGAGATTAATTCAATTTCAGGAAATATTTTATCAAAAATTGTAAATTTAATATTTCTATTTGATTATTGTAGCATATATCATGGAGTTTTAAACAACATTGATCCATCTCCTGTTAGCTCAATAGATTATATTAAAAATAGATTATAATTTTTTAGACGGTTATAGATTTTTTTCAACTAAATCGCAAATTATATGATAAATAATTCGATGCATTTCCTGAATTTTTGGAGTATCTGTTGAGTTTATAATAATAGGTATATCGACAAGTTCTCTAATCATTCCACCATTATTACCTAACAATCCAATAATTAATGCACCATTTTGCTTTGATGCTTTAATTCCTAATTCAATATTTTTGGAATTACCGCTTGTAGATATTGCAATTACAACATCTCCAGAATTAACTAAACTTTCACATTGACGACTGAAAATATTATCAAAAGAATAATCATTAGAAATAGAAGTTATTATTGAGGTATCAGTTGTTAATGAAATTGCAGGTAAAGAATTTCTTTCTTTTTTGAATCTACCAATGAATTCAGCAGCAATATGTTGAGCATCAGCTGCACTACCTCCATTTCCAAAAAGAACAATTTTTTTTTGATTTTTTAAACATTCGATTATTTTTTGAATAGATTCTTCAATTTCACTTGAAAGAGAAGTAGAATTCTGAACAATATCTATTCGAGATATGATTGATTCTTCAATTAAATTTTTCATCTTATAATATCAATTAAGAATCTCTCTTAATTTCTTTTTTGCAGGAAGCTCTGAATCCCAAATGCGTTTTTTCCCATTACCCAATATTTTATCAACAGTTCGAATATCTCTAACTAGTCTATGTAATCCATCAGGTTCAAGGGAAGCTGCTTGATCACTTCCATACATTGAACGATCAAGTGTTATGTGTCGTTCAATAGATGTTGCACCTAACAATACAGCAGAAAGACTTACAATGTAAGATGAACTCTCATGACCACTATACCCTACATTACATTTGAATTGTTTTTTTAAAGTTTGAATTAATTTTAAATTTGCTTCAGATACATTCATCGGATATGCACTATGTGAATGCATTAATTCAAAAGAACATTTGAATTTTTTAAAAATTTTTACTGCATTTTCAATTTCTTTCATTGTACTCATTCCAGTGGAAATGAAAGTATGTTTTTTTTCTTTTGCAATTGTTTCCAAAAGTTTTGTATGAATTAACATGGCAGATGCAACTTTGTTATATTTTGTTTTGAATTTTCTCATAGATATTTGGCTATCAATATCCCAGCATGATACATACCATGGAATTTTTCTTGATTTACAGTATCTATCAATTATTTTATATTGTGATATTGAAAATTCTAATCCGTTTTTTTGTGCTCGTTGAGTTTTTCCCCATGGGCTATCACGTGAAGAATCTAAGAGTTTTTTTGTATAAACTTTTTCAACCGAGCGTTTCTGAAATTTTACTGCATCACAACCAGCTGAAACTGCAACATCGATTAATTTTTTAGCAATATCAATATTTCCATTATGATTTATACCAACTTCAGCAACAATAAAGACCATTATTCTTTTAAAAAATTTCTAATTAATATAACTTAATACCAATTTGTTTTCTTAGGAAATTTTGATTGGAGAATTAAGTCAGCTAATTCTCTAAATGCACCATTTCCTCCAGAGTTTTTACATATGTAGTCTACTGTTTTTTTTACTTGAGATATTCCATCAAATGGTGATGCAGATATTCCAACTTTTTTTAGTAGATTAAGATCATTGACATCATCACCAATAAATGCTATTTCTGTTGGAATTATGTCAAAAGAATCACATATGATTTTTAGTTTTTCTTCTTTAATTTTTGCACCAGAATATACTTTTGTTATATTCATTGATTTTCCCCATGACTTAGTGATTTTAGATGTCTCCTTTGTTAAAATTATTGTTTTAATATTATGCCTCAATAGTAGATTGACAGCCATACCATCTCGTACATGAAATTTTTTTAGTAACTCACCAGTACTGGAGAAATAACGACCACCATCAGTTAGTACTCCATCAACATCAGTTACAACTAATTTAATTTTTTTACATTTTATTTTTAGTGAGTTTTTCATTTAAACAAATTCACCAGGTGATTGGTTTATTCCTACATCTTTTTCAAGAATTTCAATTTCTTTTACCATTTTTTCCTTTTCACTTTGTTTATGTGCAATATTCTCAAATTCTACATTTCTCAAAAGCATTGACCCAAGTGTTCTTGATAAGATCTTACCAATTCCATCCACATCAGAACCTCTTTCAGCTATTTGTTCTTTAATCATTAACTTTTTTTCATCATTTGTAAAAAATCTAACCGTAATTGATTTTTCTAATTTTTTAGGTAAAATTTTAAAATCTGTTTCCATCAGAGTTTTAAAATCATAATTGAATTTAGATTCATATTGTTGTTCATAATCAAATACATTTCTTTTTCTTAATTTACTAAATTCTTTTAGCTCGTTCAGATAATCCTTATACTGTAAATATACCTGATTATTCTTTATTTTTAACATTTCTTCAATAATTTTGAATACCTCATCATGAATGCTGTCGGATAACTCTAAGGCTGCAATTGCTCTATATCTAAATAAAACATTTTTTCCCAATTCACCTTTATAGTATCTATCAATTACAGTTCTATCTGATTTTATGAATTCCCTTAATTCATCTTTAGAATCCCAAAGTTCAGTTCTCGTATCGTTATCAAAAGAAGAATATAATTTTAATAGTTTTTCTGAGAACTTTTTTTTGTTTTTATGTAATTGTCTTAGTACATCGGAAGCCTTGATTCCAAAATTTTCTAAAAATCGATACATTTCAACTAAAATTCTATCTTGATAAAATAATCCTTCAGTTAATGCAAACAATCTACATTCATAATAATCTTCAATTGGTAAACTCTCAGTCGTAACACAAATTTCTTCAATTTCGGCACAAAGAATTTCTTTTCCATCGAAATTGTATACACCATAACATTTTGGAAGAACTCTAAATTTTGTTCCCATTTTCCATTGATCTCTTGAAGATTTCGATCCCATTTCAGAACCTTCTAAAATCATACATTGATACATTGAAATTAAATTCATATCAGAATCAGCTAATTTCAAAACAGTATCCATATGTTTTTCCTTAGAATCACCAGGCAAAGCTAAAATTACTTCAGAGTATGTATTTGCACTCATTTTATTTCCTGCTTTTGTCATATCAAGTAATTGATCTTCCTGAATATTTTTTCGTTTAATTTTTGTTAGAACTTCTTTATCTAATGATTGAACCGATGCAGCTAAACTCATGCTTCCCTTCAAAATTTCTGCACATTTTAGAACCTTAGGTTTGTTGTTTTTTCCTGTAGAAACTTGGATATAATATGGATAATTAAATTTCTCTTTTATATTCGCTATTGCATTTGAAATTTCTATGTCTTGATTATACATTCCAAAATTGAGATCAGCTAATGTCAGTACTTTACCCTCATAATGAGTTGCAATATACTCTAGTTCTTTTTCAAATCTAGACACTTCTTTATAATAAACACGTGAACGATCTTTAATACCATCAACACAAAATGTGCAAGTGAATGGACAACCTCTATTTGATTCAAGTAATGGAGATAATTTAGAATCAGAGAGAAATTCGTCTAGATAACCTTCTAAATATGGTGATGGGATTGAATCTAGTTGAGGAATTCTAGGACTAAACTCACTAGATTTGAATAACTTGTCATTTACAATTGCAAAACATCCGATCACATCAGTTGTTTTAATTTTGTTTAGATCATGTGTTTTTTGCCAGATATCAATAATTTTGGAAAATGATTCTTCTGCTTCTCCAATAATGTATAGATCAACTTCAGGATGCTCCTTTAACCAGTTTTCTCTACTTGGATCATCTAAAGGAAAATTAGGACCACCAAATATTATCAATGTTTCAGGATTTTTAGATTTAATTTCACGTGCCAATTCACATGATAATTCCTTATTCCATACATAGTTAGAAAATCCAATAATTTTTGGTTTATTAGATAAATACCATTCAATGAATTTGTTGGGATCTTTGAAAATTTTTACTTCAAAATCATTTTTGAATTCAGAAAAATGCAGCAAATATGATTTAATTGATGCAATAGGATACGGCATTAGATTAGTAGCATACGAACCAGTTGCAGTATGTGTAAGATCACAAATTCCAATCAGATCTTTAGACATATATAAAAAAAGAAATTTTGATATTTAGTACTTACGATAGCTAATTAAGACAAATATGCGTGAAAAATTGGTTAGTTTTAGATGAAAGGTAATAATTTGATTATCTCTGAATCAGTGAATTTTCAAAGAATACCAATAATTATTACATTAACATTTTTTGTTCTTGCACTATACATTGCACTTGCTAATCATAATTATTGGACATTTGATATCGATGGACAATATTATTTAGAAATGGGAAAAGAAATTTTACATGGAAAAGGAGAAAATGTACTAATACCTAATGCAGGAATTGGCGGTCCAGTAATTTATGCGCTTTTAGATGAATTAGTGAATGATGGATTTAATTTATTAAAAATAATTGCTGTAATTTGCTCATCAGCAATAATTTATTTTACATATCATATAATTCGAAATTTTCTGGATCATAAAACCGCAATTGTTGGACAGTTATTTTTGGTTTTTAACCCATATTTTTTATTTTTTTCAATTCAAGCAGAAAATGAGATTTTACCATTCTTTCTTTTTATCGCATCATTATATTTTATAACAAAAAAAAATTTAACTAAAAAAGATATCATATTTTCAGGATTTCTTATAGGAATTGCTTTTACAATTCGCTATCAATTTGTAGTACCATTTCTTAGTTATATTATATTCATAATTATTTATAGAAATAATTTTAAAAAGAAAATATCTCAAAGTGTTTTATTTATTACCATATTTTTTCTAATAATTAGTCCAGTTTTAATCTACAATGAGATTATGTTTGATTCAGTTTTAGGCGGTAACAGTTCATGGTATATAGCAAGTAGTTCAAAATTTGCATCAACAGAATTTCGGGAACAGTCTTTAGGTACTAATGGAATAGTTGAATTGATATTATTAGATCCTGGTCTATTTCTAAAAAATTATTTTTGGAATATGTTTTACAACATTCCAGGAAATTTATTTAATTTTAATTTTATAGGTAATACATCTATTAGTCCAATAATTCCATTTGTAGCTATATTTCCATTTTTGGGAGGATTATTGTATAATTTTAAAACAGAATTTTCACGAAAAAAACTCATATTTTTGATTTCAGTTGCATGTATTACTACAATCATGATATTAGTTTTTGGGGACATTACAATTCATGGTGTAGCAATTTGTTTAATTCCCATATTTGTATTTGTCATGATGAATATTAGAAAGATAGAACAGAACTTTCTACCAATTCTGATTATTCCAATAATTTTTTTCTTAATAATGTCTGTGATAAGATTATTTTCTGGTGAGCAATTTTTTATTATTTCAATTTCCATTAGTGTATTTTCTGCAATATTTTTTATGAAAATGATACCAGAAATCTATTTAAAAATAAGGAAAATGAATAATCGTTTTATCTATAAAAGAGGATTACAAATATTTTTAATAGTAATTATTGCAAGTTTATTCGCTTCTGATTTAGGCTATTCTTATGTTCTTTATCGAACAAATAATTCAGGTATTCCATTTGAGAGCATTAACAAAGAAATTTTATATCTAATTGAAGAAAATAATATTAATGTTTTAGGTGAAGAATACAAAAAAGCTGGAGAAATTTTGTCCAAGGAGTCAAATATTGAAAAAAAGTATATAATGACAAATAATTGGTTATTAACACCATACGTAGATAGCAAATTACTTTTTACATTATTTAATGAAGGCGAAGAAAATGAGTCGATAGAGAATTTTTTGATTAGAAAGGATTGGAAAGAACATGAAATACTAAATTCAGGAACAAGTAGTATTCCAAGTGATAGATTAAACAAGTTACAACCAATTCCAGATTATCTAGTATTTACACCACATGAAGCTTTAATTAATAATCAACATGACTTTTTGAGGATTTTATTAGATCCAAGCAATCCAAATGTTCCAGCAAATTTTGAATTAATTTTTGCTTCAGAAAAAATTGATTTAGTGGTTTACAAAATAAACTATGATGATTAGGAGAGAGAATATACAATAAAATCATTTAATTCTATTCTTTCCAAATAATTCTTGAAATGATACACATATTCCCAAGAATGTAGAAAACCAAATTGTTGTTAGATGAATAAATGTAATTATTGAAACTCCTGTTGCTATCTCTAAATATCTTGAACTTAAAATTGTAAATCCTCCTTCTACAATACCCATCATGAATATGATTTATCTCATATTCTAATGATAATATTTCAAATAATGATGGGTTTTAGTTTTAAATAAGATTCTTCGGTAATTCTGGTTCCCAATCCTCCTGCTAAAATTACACATTTCATACTATAGTATCGCATTTTCATCTCATCCATAAGTTTATTCTATCTAAAAAATATCAGATTTATTTGATATCGTCTCCTTTAACAGCAAAATTTTTTCGGTTTTTGACTCTATCTTGTTTTAAGACATCATCAATACCTTTTATTCATTATTCTAAGAAATTTGAACTGGCATTCTGATTATTTCCTTTTAGATAATACATAAATTCCAATAGCCCCACCTTCTTTAGACGACTGAATGATTGGCAATGCCTTATGATTAATCCATTTTAAGAATAAATCAATTTTTTGTTGTTTAATGTTAGCCTTCATATCTTTGAAGACTTTAGGCAATCTTTGTTTTAAATCAATGATTAACTTGTCTCCACCACTCCATGAATGTTCAATAGTTTTCCAATCAATTTTCATGTCTAGTTTATCCGCCCATTTTACAAAATCAACAGGTGTCAAATAGTGAAGATCAGCTAACGTTATTGGAGCATCAAATAGAATAGATAATGTCATTAAAATAAAACCACGTGGATTTGTCCAATTTGGACTAGTAAGAATCATCTTACCATTTGGTGTCAAATGATTTTTCAATTTTTTTAGCATTTTGTAAGGTTGATCCATATGTTCTAAAGTTCCAATTGAGATTATTACATCATATTTACCAGATATTTTTTTAGAAACATCAATTTGTTCGTATGATAAATTTGTATGATTGTATTTTGATTGAGCTGTTGCAATTGCAGTTGTAGAATAATCAATTCCTTTTACTATTCCACCTTTTTTTGCAATCATATAGGCAAATTTCCCTGTACCACATCCTACATCAAGGATATGTTTTCCTGTCCATTTCTCCATCTTCAAAACTTCTTTAAATTCATCGGTTTCGCGAACTCTACTCTTCTTTTTGAAAGTATTATCGTAAATTTTTTTTAATTTGATATTCTTATTCATTTTTCATCTTGTGATAATTTGTTGAATTGTTCAATCTTTTTAATATGTTCATTTGTTACTTTAAGTATAATTTCTTTATTGTCATCTATGAAAGATTTCATATCTTCTTCTTTAATTTCTGCATCTAGAAGATTTCCATTATAGTAAAATTTTTCATGGTATTTTGACACAAATTGCATATAATCAAATTCAAATGAATTTGCTTCGTATAGTTGTACAAATTTATCTAGATCATCTGAAATAACTTCTTTCTGAAGAGTTTGTTTAATTTTTTCAGGAAGTTCTTTTATGTTACTTACAAATTCTGCAGTTGGAATAATAGAATAATCCATTTCGCTTAAGATTATTGAAGGTTTTTGGAAAAAATTTGACTCCAAACCTGTTGTACCTCCAATGGTGATAACTAATGAGCACTTCTTGAGAATTTCTTTTGATAAAATATCGGGATGTGTTAATAATACATTTGGAATATTCATAATTTCTTCATATTCTGAAATATCTCTCCATTCTCTTGTTTCCTGAGCAGGATGTTCTTTTACAATCAGCTTGTAATCAATAGGTAAAGATTTCACAATACTTCTAATTAATTCAGTTTGGTTTGTATAAAATGGTGCTGCAATCAATAAATTTCTCTCTTGTTCTATATGTAACGGATAATAAACAAATTTTTGATTCTCGGGAATTTGTTTTAATAAGTTCTTATCAATAAATGATCTTCTATTTCGTAATTGGGTTGTTTTCTTTATTTCATTTAATACAACTTTAGATCGTTTTCTTCCATAGTATGTATAATGGGTTTTACTACTAGAATAATTATTAAAAATGAAATTACTAATAGCTTGTAATTTAGTTAATTTAGAACTAGTTTGTGTTTTTTTATAATCCTCAATTTGTTTTGAGATATTAAATGATTCAAAATTATTTAATAATTCTTTAAAATTTCGTCCTTTTGATTTGAAATCATTTAATTTTGGTTTAAAATCTAGTTTGTTTACATCTTGTGAAATAACACATCTATGTCCAAATTTAGACATGTATATCATCAGAGTTTTAATATTTTTTTTCCTACACATCTCATAAAATAATTGATGGTGATGAAATGCTGTTAACGGTGTAAGAAAGAAATCTGGTTTAACCTGAGAAATGATATCTTCAAACAATCTACATTCTTGTTCTAAAATTGTTAGAACCTCTTCTGAAGAGAATTTATAAAAATCATTAAATCTATAAAATATTCTTTCATTAACTGCCAATTGTTGAAGATTTATGTCAAATCTTTCTTCAAAATTTCTTAAATATTCGATATCCGGTTTCTTTGTTTGTTTTTTTAAATGTTCATGAAAATACCAAATATTTTCAAAATCTACTAATTTTTGATTTTGAAAAAACTTCTTTGGTTTATCTGGAACATCAATAATTGCATTAACATCATAACCAAAATCTTTCTTTAGAAAGTAACTTAAAGAGAAATGTAATACATCACCACTAAGCCACAATAGAATATTGTTATTCATTTTAATTCTTTAATGGAATCATGACTAAGATTACCTTTAAAACTCTCACGAATAATTTGTTTTAATTTGATCCTAGAATTAAATAGATAGGAACAAAATTGTTCTTCATGATTGGCTGTATTATTCAGGCTCGAATGGGTTCATCCAGATTACCTGGAAAAGTAATGATGAAATTGGATAATTCACAACCAATTCTATATTATGTAATTAAACAACATCAGTTTTGTAACCTAGTTGATAAAATTGTTGTAGCAACAACTGAACTAGAATCGGATGATATTATCGCAGAATTTACCCATAATATGGAAGTTGATTGTTTTAGAGGAAATTCAACTAATGTTTTAGACAGATACTATCAATGTGCTAAAAAATATAATTTCTCTATCATCATTAGAGTCACTGCGGATAATCCATTTAATGATCCTCAGGTAGTTGATAAAGTTGTTGAAGAATTCAAATCAAAAGATTATGATTACATTACAAACTCTCTTCCAAGAACATTTCCTCAAGGAATATCTGTTGAAATTTTTTCTTTTGATGTTTTGGAAAAAGCTTGGAATAATGCTAAACTACCATCAGAAAAAGAACACGTTACACCATACATATACAATCATCCAGATGATTTTAAGATATCAAATTTTAGATATGAAAAAGATTTCTCAAATATTCGTTGTACGGTAGACCGAGACAATGATTATAAATTGACTAAGATTATTGCGTCAGAAATTAAAAAATCACCTATTCTGGTAAGTGATATTCTTAATTTGTTTAAAGAAAAACCTGAATTATTTGAAATAAACAAGGATCATATTTTAGATGAAGGTTATAAAATATCTCTAGAGGAGGATAAGGTTTCTTAAAATGAAAAAAATCAAATTATTTGATCCTGTAACTGACAAAAAAGAGAGTATTGCAATAAAAAAAGTGTTAGACAGTAATTATTGGGCTTCTGGTTTAGGTGAAAACAATGTAAAATTATTTGAAAAGAAATTTCAAAAATTTATCGGCTCCAAAAACTCTGTTTGTGTAAATAGTGGAACTGCAGCGTTAAGCTTAGCATTATCATTATGTAATATTCGAGATAAAGAAGTTATCTTACCATCTTTAACATTTGTTTCAACTGCTCATTCAGTCATTGAGAATGGTGGAATACCTGTATTTGTTGATGTAGATCCTAAAACGCTTTGTATAAGTACAGAACAGATTTCTAAGAAAATTTCAAAAAGGACCAAGGCCATAATTCCTGTTCATTTTGGTGGAATGCCTTGTGATCTAAAAGAAATTTCACGTTTATGTAAAAAATTTAATCTTATTCTAATAGAAGATGCAGCACATTCTGCTGGTGCATTTTTTAATAAAAAAAGAATTGGTAAACATGGTTCTTTTGTTTGCTTTAGCTTTCATCCTGTAAAAAATTTAGCCATGCCAACTGGTGGACTAATTGCATTAAATGATAAAAATCATAGTATACAAAAAAAGAAACTTTTGTCTAAACGTTGGTGTGGAATTACAAATAGACACGGTTCGGATTATGATGTTAAAGAACTTGGTTGGAATTATTATATGAATGAATTTTCTGCAGCTATTGGCCTTGTACAACTAAAAAAATTAGATATTATGAATAAAAAAAGGCAGAAGATTGCATTGAGATATTCTAATGAATTAGATGTAGAATGGAAAATGCCTTATGATAAAAACTCGGCATATCATTTCTATTGGGTAATAATTAAAAATCGTAAAAAATTACGTGATATTCTTTCAACACATGGAATAGAAACTGGAACTCACTACAAACCAGTTCATACACTTTCAATGTATAAATCAAAAATTAGATTGCCAACTACAGAAAAGATCGGAAAAGAAATTGTTACACTACCAACTCATCCAAATCTATCCAAAACCGATGTAGATAGAATCATCAGAGTGATAAATAATTCAGTTTAAATTTTTTCAATTTGTCTTATAATATCTACTAATTTTTTCAATTGATCAGTATCAATAGATGTTGATGCATCTGGACCAATAGAATCTTTGAGTTTTACATGTTTCTCAATATATGCTTCCTCATCATTTTGTTCTTTTTTTAAACACGCAAAAATTACTGCTGCATTAATTCCTAATGTATGATCTGAAAAACCCGTAAATTTTTTTGCATCATCCCAATTAATTTTATTAAAATTTGTTGGATATTCTGAAATACAATAACAATAGAGGGTTTCATTATCATTAAATATTTCATTGATTCGATTTTTTTCACCGCCCATCCCCATACTGATTATGATTTTTTTCTTAGTGTCTGCTTTTGATTGCAAGGTTTCAAGTGACCATGGATCTTCAAATAAACAAGTTCTGGATGCGACTTTATACTGTTTCACATTTAATGATTCCAGATGTGTTACAGCATCGGGGTAGAAAGCACTGCAAAAAAAATCAATTCCTACCTCATCAGCATATTGCTTTAATTCAGTTGTCTGTTCAAATGAGAGTTCAGATTTTATGATATTATTCCATTCTGGATGATCTGTTGTGTAAAGATCAGATGCTCTCCACATTTGGAATTTTACACCATCTGCACCCGCTACATTTGATTCCATTATCAATTTTTTTGCTTTATCCATATTTCCCTCCCAATTAGAGGCAATTTCCGAAATAATCTTACATTTCATATGAAACAAAAATCAGAAAAATTTAATCGCTTTAAAACTTTCTAATAATTGATGGAAAAAAAATCGAATACAAAACTTAGAATTGTACATAAAAATGATTATAGATTTCTGTTCAATTTACTAAAAGAGAGAGAATCATTCATGAATATATCGCATAAGAAAATGCCTACTTTTTCAGAACATGTAAAATTTGTTAGATCTAAGCCTTACACAAAATGGTACATTATAGAAAATGGCAAGAAAAAAGTAGGTTCTATCTATTTATCAAAACAAGATGAAATTGGAATTTTTATTAAGAAAAATGAACGACAAAAAGATATCGGAAATAGTGCCTTAGAATTAATTATGAAGAAAAATCCTCGTGAACGATTCTTAGCAAATATTAATCCAAAGAATAAAAAATCTATAACTTTTTTTCAGAAAAATAATTTTAAACTTATTCAATATACATATGAAATTAATTCTGATTAAGAAAGCCAGATTCACCAATAATATTTTTTAATTCTTCAACTGGGATTCTATCAACTTTATCCGAAGAATATGAACCAGAGAGACATATTTTTTTAGAATTATTATTTTCTGGGTTTTTTATATCTGATTTTTCTAATAACCATTCTTGCCAGAGTGGATTTGAGATCATATACATATTGTCAATTTCCCATCCATCTCGAATTTCGTCACTGTTGATCAATGTTTCGTGTAATTTTTCACCAGGTCTGATTCCAACTATTTCCTCACCGTAGTCTCCTAATAATTCAGTTATAGCCTGTTTTACATCCAAAATAGAATATGAACGTAATTTTGGAACAAATATTTCGGAACCATTTCCTAATTTTGTTGCATTTAAGATAAAATCTAGTGCTTCATTCATTGTAATACTAAATCTTGTCATGTTAGGATCAGTAATTGTAATTTTTTCCTTTCTTTGTACTTGTTCAATAAATTTTGGAATTACAGAACCACTACTACCAAAAACATTACCATATCTCAATGCAATGAACTTAGTTTTTGTTTTACTTGTGTTAACATAATTTTTTGCAGTAACAAACAATTTTTCCATTAATAGTTTAGTTGCACCATAGGTATTTAGTGGAGACACAGCCTTATCTGTTCCAACACAAATTGCTCTATCAACATTTTCTTTAAGACATGCATTGATGACATTTTGTGAACCATTGACATTTGTTTTTATTGCTTCAAATGGATTATACTCAATTTTTGGAACATGTTTTAAGGCAGCAGTATGAAAAACTATGTCGATATCTTCAATTGCCCTCTCTAATCTTTCATAATCTCGAATATCTCCAATCAAAAATCGTAATTTTGAACTACGAAATTTATTTTCCATATCAATCTGTTTAAATTCATTCCTACTGAATATCCTAATTTGATCAACATCTTCATTTAGTAATCGTTTTGTTAATGCTTGACCTAAAGAACCAGTTCCGCCAGTGATTAAAATCTTCTTTCCTTCAAACATAGAAAATTATTTTTTATGTGTATTAAAAAACTTGCTTAGGAATGATATTTTCATGATTTATTGAGAAATCTCGTTTTTTATCAATGGAGAAAGTTGCTCATAGATTTGTGATGCAATAATCTTGTTGCCAAAATCACTCATATGACCTGCATCATAATAGATCGTTTCTTTGTAATGATCAAAAACATTCCTTAGATCCAACGTTTGGTTACATGAATTAGTTAATTTCTCAAGATTACCAGCATATGATTCATAATATTTGACCATAGTTTCAGAATCATAATGTTCATAGTAGTACATTTCTTCATTAGATAATATTTTATTTCCAGTACCAAGTAATGGTTGTAAGATAATTGTTGTTTCGATATTGTTTGTTTTAGCAATTTTACAAGTTTCTTCTAATTGATTGCTCCATAGATTTGTCTTTTCAGAAATAAATGATGTATCAAATTCTATAACTGAAGTTGATGTTCGTTGATAATTAAAATATTGTTGAAGTAAAACTTTAGGAGTTGAATAATCACTTCTATTAATTAACCTAATCAAATCATCAGTTGAAGTATTTTCAATTGATTGGAATTCATCATATGAATGAGTAATATCGTTCCAACCATCATAAATGATAATCATATCAGGATTATAGTTTATCAGTGAATTTTTAATCAATTCTGATTCTGTAAAGGAATAAGCTTTTGGTATTCCTGCATTAATCACTTCAATATTTCTTTCAGGAAATTTTTCATTGAATAATTGTTGGAGATAACCAGGAATTGTATTACTATCAGATGTTGTGCCAACTCCAAAAGCTGTAGAACCACCAACAACAAAAATTCTGTAATCATAATTGTCTTGAAGTTCAGGCCCTCTAAAACCATCGGAATTAACATTAATGGTTTCAAAATGTTGATTTGGATCTAGACGTAATGGATTGAGTGACCATTTTAATTTTCCATTATCATGACAAATTATTCTTTTGAGTTCATCATCCATTTCAGCGAAGACATCACTTTCATAGAAACTACAAGATGGATAATAATGATCATAAATACGGACTACAGACTCAATTGTAACTATCAGAATTAGAAATAATAAGATGTATAAGAAAAATTGTTTCTTATAGCCCACTTGTACTGACATTATTTTTTCACCAAATAATTTCCCATAACTAAATAATCCATATCTGTTTTTATTATCATCTGATATGCTTGTTCAGGGGTATTTACAATAGGTTCACCCATAACGTTCATTGAAGTATTAATAACTACAGGAACACCAGTGATTTTTTGGAATTCTTGGATCAAATCATAATAAATTGGATTTGTATCTCTATTGACAGTTTGTAAACGACCCGTGCCGTCAACATGAGTAACTGCTGGAATTTCATTAGGTTTCTTTACTGGAGCAACCATCAACATGTAAGGGCTAATACGATCAATATCAAAATAGTCAGAAACATGCTCTTCTAGAATCGAGGGAGCAAATGGTCTAAATGATTCTCTGTGTTTAATTTTCTCATTAAGAATATCTTTCATCTCAGCTTTTCTTGGATCTGCTAAGATACTTCTACATCCAAGAGCTCTAGGACCCCATTCCATTTTACCTTGATACCAACCAACAATATTTCCATCAGAGATAAGTTTGGCAGTTTTAATTAGCAGTTGTTCAGGTTCTATTTTTTCATATGAAACATTTTTTGAATCTAGGAATTGTTGTATTTGTTCATTAGAATATGAAGGACCAACGAATACATTTTCGGTAATTACTTTAGATACGTTTTTCTGAATTACACGGTTATTGTTGTGATAATTGTAGTAAAGGTATTGTGCACATCCAACTGCACTTCCTGCATCTCCAGGTGAAGGTGGAATATGAACATTCTCAAATGGTCCTTCTTTCAATATTCTATAATTTGCAACCCCATTAAGTGCAACACCACCACCAATACAAAGATTTTTCATTTTAGATTTTTTGTAAACGTGATTAACCATCTTCAATAATATATCTTCTAAAACTTTTTGTGCACTTGCACCAATATCAAAGTGGATTTGCTCTGCTTTTTCATCTTTCTTTCTTGGTTCAATATCAAATAATTTTGAAAATTTGTCATTTGTCATTACTTTATCATATGTAAATGCAAAATAACTCATATCGAGATGAATACTTCCATCATCTTTGATATCTATGAGATGATTGACAATTTTATCATAGTACTTTGGTTTTCCGTATGATGCAAGACCCATTAGTTTGTATTCACCCTCATTTACTTTAAATCCAAGAAAGTAAGTAAATGCTGAATAAAATAATCCTAGTGAATGAGGCCAACGAATATCATGAGTTAATGTAATTGAATTATTTTTTGCATATCCAAATGAGGTAGTACTCCATTCACCTACTCCATCTATTGTAAGAATAGCAGATTCTTCAAACTGGGATGTATAAAATGCATGTGCGGCATGAGATATGTGATGTTCCGGAAATATTATTTCTCCACGAAAACCTACAAGAGCTTTTTTGATTTCACTTTTTATCCAGAGTCTACTATGTAGCCACTTTGGCATTGTATCTAGAAAACTGTAAAGACCTCTAGGTGCTACTGCAATGTAATTATCAAGTAATCTTTCAAATTTTAGAACTGGTTTATCATAAAATGCTACAGAATTAATATCAGAAGGAGAAATCCCTTCTTCTTCAAGACACCATTTTATCGCTAGTTTAGGAAAATCATCATCAAATTTCTTTCTGGAGAATCTTTCTTCTTCAATTGCTGCAACTACAATACCATCTTTTAACAATGCAGCTGCTGAATCATGATAATAACATGAAATACCAAGATTATACACTAGAACATCTTCCTCGCATCATTTGAGGATTCAGTCTCTAGCCAATAGGATTGTTTTTGTTTTCTTAAACGCAGTAAATCTATTCGTAAGAGTTTGAATATTATGCCATAAATCGATATGACAAAAATATAGAGTGCTCCTAAGAAGACTTTGGTATTAAAGATAGCAAAAACATCTAATCCTCTTGATAATTTTTTTGCAAATATCTGAGTTATAGAAAGAAGAATTCCTACAAAGATTATGAGATACCATATGGAAAATATCCCGGCACTAGAGGTAATAATAAAAAACCAAAAGGATAATCCTGCAGTCACTGCAAGGGATTTGAATCTAGGAGAGGATGTTTGCATCTTATATCGGATAGATGAATGCTACAAGTCCTGATTGAGCTAATGCGGTGACGCCAACAAGAGCTAAGAGTAAGATAAAAATTGGAAACATGTAAAATTTTCTTTTTCTAATGTATAGTTGGAATATTTCTTTAATAGTTTGTAAGCGTGACATAAGTTTGAGAAATTAATCACGTATATAACAATGATTACAAATTTAATAGAAATTTCAATAGTGATTTTGCAGAATTACCTTGACAAGATAGATAGTCTTCTAAGAAAGATTTTGTATTGTCAGATTGAATTTGATTATAATTTTTTGATAATATCATTTTTATTTCATCTAATGACTTAGAGATAGGTAAAGTTTTACAAGTATCTCTTAGAAAAATTTTAGATTTTCCAAATCCATAATCCCTTAAAGATATACTTAGTACGGGTTTCTTTAGAATCTGAGCTTCAAGAATTGTTGTTGACAAATCAAATGTAATTAATAATTCACAATTTTTAATTAAAGGAATTATATCACCAGTTTTTATAATTTCTACATTTTTTAAATTTTTAAAATCATCTAAATTATTATCTTCCAATGATGGGTGTGGTTTAATGATTATTTTTTTATTTAATTTAATCAATAAATTACAAGTTTCTTTTAAAATTGAATAGTAATTTCTATGAACATCAATAGTGTTGTCAATTACAAAATCTTTCATAGGAGGAGACGTTGTAATTAAAACAAATTCATTTTTAGTCACAATATCAGAATTAAATAGATCATCATAGACTGGATTTCCTAAATTCTGTATTTTTGATTTGTCTATACCAAAATTTTCTACATATTCTTGGATTAGTTTTCCCCAAGAAATAAGAAAATTTGAGTCATTAGGAAAGAACCCCAGTAAATTATTTCTGGTAATAGCATTTTCAGTATCATAAGGTACCCCATGTTGTAATAACACAACTGGTATTCCATTTTGTTTTGCAAATTGAAGAGTGATTTGTTCTTCAACAGCCGCTTCTGACAAAATTAGAACTGAATCAAATTTATTTGAATCAAATAATGTTTTTGTTGATTCAATTTGTTCTATAAAAAATAGGAACTGTGAATCAATTTTTGATATAAATTGTCGCGAAAAAATTTTCCAAAAAGAATGTCCTTCATAAGAAAAGAAAACAGAAAAAAAATCACTCTTTGACCACATTAAGTTTAATTGTTTTTTTAATTCCGATTTTGCTAACAGAACTTTATTTTTTAAATTGGAATTAAGGATGGAACTAGAATTGACTACATTAGTTTGAGAATTTTTTATGATTTTCCATGAATCTACATTCCAAACTGCAGGTCTACGATTGTTAAATAATGTTATACCATAATCAGAATTTTCAGAATCAAGAAACAAGTTTTTGTACTTAATAGGATCAATTTCTACAAAAAGGAAAGTTTTAGCATTTTTGTTTTCTGAATGTTTGGTAGGATTTCGTATGAAAAAATTAGTTGCATTTTTGATTTTTTTGTATTGCTTCTCTGAAAGATTTAATGAAAAATTTAGTTTGCCAAATCGATATTCGTGAGAAATTTTTTTAGATTGAATTTTAGGATTTGTTGGAAATTGTTTGACATCTTTTGACAAAAATTTTGCTATTTCATATAATGATGATGTACATGAAATGTTTGGGCATTTCTCAATTATATTACAAATTTGGACAAATTTTGTTATAAAGGGAACAAACATATCCATAAATTGTATATGAAATAGTTTTCCTAAATTAATGCCCTCATAAATCATATATTCAGAAATATTATAATCCATATACCATTCAGAAAATGAATAACTTTTTGACTGAATTTTTTCAATTGTTAATTTATCAATATATTCATCAGCAAGAACGTGTTGAATGTTATTTTTCTCTAGAAGTAAATGTGTATCAAAATCAAAACAGATTATTTTTGTAAAATCATCTTTACATTTTTTTAATGTATCAAAATCAAAGCCATAATCTAAAAGTAGAAAATTTGTCATGATAAATTCTAATTGATTTTTTGATTCATTTGATTAGTTTTTTCCTTCACGCATTACAGATACTAGTGAATAAAGTAAAATTGCGCAAAGTAATAGAACAACTCCAACTATTACACAACCTATTGCAATAATTGCAACATTTGTAATTATATCACCACTAATGGCATATTCTTGTATCGTCCATACAGTAAATGATATTCCAATTATAAGAAAAACTATAGATGGTATTCCATAGAATTTTAATGGATGTTCAATGGAAGTAAATTTTATTGTGCTAAGTAGAACTGATGAACCATGTGAGACAGGATTATGTGTAGATGTATTTTCACCATAGAGAATTTTTATTGGTACTTCAGTGATTCTAAACTCATGACTACTTGCTTTGATAAGTATTTCTGTAGAAATTCCCATACCCAATTCTGATGGAGATAATTTAGTTAGAACTTGTTTTGAATAAGCCCTAAATCCACTTTGTGAATCAGTTAATTGTTTTTTAATAGATGCATTAGTGATTTTTGTTATAACTTTAATTCCTACTTTTCTATAACTTGGAACTTCCTTGTCAGAATCATCTAAAAAGCGAGAACCAATTACAATATCTGATTCATTTTCAGAAATTGGTTTTATTACTTTTTCAATATCTTCAATTCTATGTTGGCCATCAGCATCAAAAGTTACTAGAACATCACACTCCAATTCTTTTGCTTTTAAGAATAAACTCCTAATTGCTGCACCATACCCCATATTCTTCTCATGTGTAATTACTTGAGCACCCAGATCTTTGGAGATTTGAGAGGTAAGATCCTCTGAACCGTCGTCACATACAATAATTTTATCAGTTATTTTCTTTAATTTTGTGATAATTGATGCAATATTTTTTTCTTCATTATATGCAGGAATTCCAACAATAACACTCATTTTGATCCTTTTAATGATTCTTAGATTTTTACCTATAAAACATACTACTCAAAGTTTTTGCATTAATCTCAATCTTTAATGATAGTGTTCAGAAATTTGAGTAGAAAATATAATTAGACTACCTATTCACTAGTTCCTATGATAATTGACGAAATTAAATCAGTTTTAGAAAAAAATGACTATAATTTGGATTCTGATGCATTATTACGAATTGAAACTATGTTAGATTCACTAAGAGATGATAATCAGATCAATAAGCTAGATTTCATTATTGATTGGTTTAACAAAAAGCGTGAAGAATCAGATATGATTGTTGAAGAAATTGGGATTAATGATTTGGATAAATGGAATGTGGATCCTAATTCAGGTAACGTAAAACATGAATCAGGAGGATTCTTTGAAGTAATCGGCGTGAAAGCTTCTAATACATTTGATCGTGAAGTTGGAAAAAAAGGATGGACACAACCGATGATTGCAAAAAATCCTGGTGGAATTTTAGGAATTGTAATGAAAAGAATCAATGGCATACCACATTATCTTTTACAAGCAAAAGCTGAACCGGGTAATATTGGAAAATTACAACTATCTCCTACATTACAAGCTACAACAAGTAATTTGTTAAAAGCT
>PBOA01000017.1 GCA_002723415.1 Chloroflexota bacterium | reverse complement strand
GAAATTCAATTAGAAAATATTAAACAAATCCTAACGCTTCGTTATTCTACAAATTTAGGAGATTCCTCAAAAAAAATTTGCCCTGAAGATTTTAAAGAAATTCAATTTAATGAAACAGAAAATTTAATTGAAAATTACATAAGACAGACAATTCGGAATGAAGTTAGAGAAAATTTTGATAAAATTGGAATCTCATTAAGTTCAGGAATTGATTCTACACTTGTTTTAGCATTATTAAGGAAAGAATTTCCTTCTCTCCCCATTGAATCTATATCTGTAAAATTTAGTCAAAGTATTGATGAAACCGATGCTTCAAAAAAAATTTCAGAGAAGTTTAATACAAATCATCATATCTTAGAAATAAATAATTTCTTAGAAGAATTACCCCAAGCTATAAACATTGTAAAACAACCATTTTGGGATCTACATTGGTATTATCTTGTAAAAAAGATGAAAGAATTGACACCTGTTTTTCTTTCTGGTGATGGGGGTGATGAATTATTTGGTGGTTATACATTTCGTTACAAAAAATTTTTAGAATTAACTAATGATAATTCATCCACTGAAGAAAAAATTATTTCATATCTGAATTGCCATGAAAGAGATTGGGTACCTGATCAAGAGATGATTTTTGGAGATAAATGTAAATTTAATTGGGATGAAATTCATGACACGCTGCGACCTTATTTTAAAAATTCGTTATCTAATCTCAACCAAGTATTATTAGCTGATTATAATGGCAAATTACTTCACAACATGCAACCACTATATTCATTAATTCACAAACATTTTGGCATTACCAATATCACGCCTATTCAAAATAATGAAACAATTAGATTATCATGCCAACTTGCACCCTCAAAAAAATATCTTCATTCCACAAATACTGGAAAAATTCCCTTAGTAAATTTGGTAGAAAAATATGGATTATCAAATTTAATATCCCAAAAGAAACAAGGATTTTCTGTTAATACAGTAAATATGTGGAATTCTTACGCTCAAAAAATTTTTCTAAACTATTTTGATAAATCTCGCTTAATTGAAGATAATATTTTGAATTCAAATTGGATCCAAAAATATTCTAACAAATCTGATCTTGATGAAAGATATGTGAATAAACTTCTTGGTATTCTTGCATTGGAAATTTGGTATAGATTATTTATCACAAAAGATCTGAATCCAAATGAAAAATTAACTATCTNANATTTTTATNATATACTCTGCACCNACTTTTGCAGAATCTCCAATATTGAAAATAGTTTCTGAACGTATTTGTCTAATTTCTTCTGTTCTTGAATCATCATCAATTTTTNTTATAATTGTNGGAAGTTCCTTCAAATTTTTTGGATTAATTACATAACCAATCTTTTCTCTAATAGAAACTTCTAATGGTATTAGAGGAATTTTCTCTATTTCATCATTCATAATCTTTTGTGGAACATCTATGTAAATGACAGGTCTTTCAAAAACAAATGCATATTCCATAGAGATTCCTGACCAATCTGAAATTAAACACTTTGAAGAATGAAAATCNTCCTTGGCTATGACGCCATCTTCCAATCTAAAATTCTCATGATCTAGAAATTTCTTCTCTATTTCCTCTATTAAATCAGGATTTTCTTGAAAAATTCTAAAATGTGGTCTTAGTAAAACTTTGAAATTATTTTCTAATAACATATCAATTATTTCGACACCACAAACCTTCAAAAGATTATTTTCTCCATATGTGGGTGTGATTATAATCAGATTTTCTTTATCTAATTTCTTCCCAATTCCTTCTTTTTCTTGTAATAATGTGTCCAAACGACCAAATCCATAATCAATTAATTTTTTTGATTTTAAATCATAAACTTTCTCTATTTCTAATACTTCATTTTTATGATGTTCTCCAACACAAAATATTGTATCGTAATTATCTATNGCACCTTTACGTAAATACGAATGAATNCTGAACATAGAATGAAAAATGTAAATATAATGAACTGGANATACTTTTGATCTTTTGATATGAAATGTATTAAGATCTGGCATATCCATTATCAAAACTTTTGCCTTTAATTCCAAGAAAAATTTAGTTCTTGCTATTCCATCTCCAATATAAAATGTAAAAATATTATCANCATTAGATGATAATATTGGATCATTTTTTACAGATGTNACATAACAGATTTTATAATCNCTCTTTTTTGTTAATTCTGAAATTAATAATCTAAAATGATTCATTGATGCTTTATTCTCAGCATAAAATACAATTCTCCGTTCTTCATCATTTAATTTATTAAATTTCTTTAAATCTTTCCATTCTACNCCTAAACCAAATTTCATAATTCCAAAATATGTTAATCTTTTTTATTAATTTCTAATAATTAGTTACGTGATAGTTTATGTTTAATTTTGAACCAATATAATTTNAAAGTCATGCCTACTCCTGCTATTGCACCAATTATTACGGCCATAAATGCACTGGCACTGCCAGGATCTATATATCCCGAAACTGACGTTAATGAAAAATCAACAAGTGCTAANCCACCAATATGTTCCATNTGAAGCAATCCTTCTCNTTATTTATAATCCTTAGTANAAATTTCAATTCTTTAAGNGATGTGTTACCTCTTCAAAATAATATGGCTTTTTATTCCANCCCCAATACATTCGATCTTCATGTAATTCGTAATCACTTTGGAANTACGAATTAAATACAGTTCTAAATGTATTGACTAAAGTNCGATCATCCTTCAATTCAATNCGTTTTTGTTCATCTGGAAAATAAATTGCATCAAAGTTTCTTAATCTTTGAAATNCATCTTCTTTATCTGGTTCTATCCAATTNGTTCCCCATGCAGTTCCATGATCTCCTTGAATTATTATTATNGAATTTTTATTATTTTCCAAAATTTTCTCTATANCTTCAATTGTTTTTTTGTTTGCAAACTGAACTTGTTGAANATATTGTAATTTTGGTTCCCATCCACTATCTCTGAATTCTGGATTNTCGGTTATCAGTAGTGGNTGTCCAGGAGTAATCTCTTCACCATTTGGTCCAAAAATCCATGGAGGGTGTGGTAACATTATGTGNGCCCACACAAAAACTGGTTGTTCAAACACTTTTCCTGCCTCTCCAAAGTTTTTGAATGCACATAAAGTNGTTTCACGTAACTCTGCCTCTGCCCATCTTTCAACATAATATCCAAAAATCGANGTTCTTCCTAAAACATCAACTAATCTATTATCTAGTANGAATTTGTCTCTATAACAAAATGTTTCATCAGATAATGGATTTTCATGTAGATGNAGTGCAAATGTATTGAATGTAATAATTTTATAATTCATTTCTTTGAAATTTTTTATTACCATGTTATTTGGGTATAATCCAAAATCTTTTTGATTCAACGGCTTATAGTTTCTAACTTCTTNGCCAATNTCATCAGCCAAGAAGTTAATATAATTCATATTCATTACNGTAGGAATTGATTGTATACTCATTGGATAATTAGCAAATGAATTTTTTGCTACATGAAATCCTTTATTTTCTAAAAAATTTGTGAACTCATGATTACTAAAATCATGATATTCTAATAATGCATCATTTCGTGCATATTCATCTAGAATTAAGTAATAAACATCAGGTAATTCCTGCTTCTCAGAAATCAAAAATTTATGCGGTTCAAAATATNTTGAAAAATCTTTTGTCTCATAAAATATTTCTTCACTACCACACTTTTCACAACCAGTTATTTCTGCAGCCACAAAGCCTACATTAGAAACTGCAACCAAGACGAAAACCACTGAGATCACATTTAGTATNGATGTTGCATTATCAAATATTCTATTTGCTCTNATAATAAAAAATATTGATATGNCTAAAACTAATCCAAAAGCTGGTATGAGATAACGATTTCTTCCAAGATCAAATCCATCAATTGANACATCATTTAATANATAATANACNTGACCGTATGAAAATAGAAAAATTAGAACCAATGTAACAATTAATGCAGATTTGAATGGATTTTTTAAAATAATTTTTAGAATATAGTAAAACCCAACTGTAAATATTGTTACTAATGACATTGGAAGTATCAAATTTTCCAAATCCACTCTTCCAATATTTTGAGAATAAATTATCAANATTGGAAAAATTCCAACTAAAATTGGATGAAAAATTCTTTTTTTCTTATTTTGTGATAATTGACTCATATCNTCATCCNNTTTGTGCCTTTAAAATAGATNCAAATTTTTCTGCAATATTTTGCCATGAAAACTCTTTTTTAACAAATGNATGACCGTTTGTGGATATTCTTTCTGATAGATCTGAATTGGCAAGAATTTTTGAAATTTTTGAAACAATTTCTTCTTCCGANNCATTTTGAACTAAAAATCCTGTTTCNTTATCTTTTATCAATTCTGGAATTCCNCCTACATTAGATGCAATTGTTGGTCTTTTCATAAGAAGTGATTCTATGATAGTTTGTCCTAAACCTTCTAATCCTGATANCAGTAAATACACATCTATNTCTGAAAGAAATTCTTTNACTTCATTAGAATAATTAATGTGTTTTAGCCATATGAAATTTTTATTTTTATTTAGTTTTGGAATAATTCTGTTTTCATATATGCCGGTTCCCGCAAGATAAAACGTTACTTCTGGTAACTCTTTCATAACTTTATCTAATAATAAAAGCTCTTTTGTTTTCCCCCAAACATTTAGTCCTTGTAATAGACCGACACATGGGTGTTTCAATTTTTTACTTTCAACAATATTCCAATCATTAGGATTTCTTCCATCTGCAGGAAANATTTTGATATTTTTATTTGGATATNTTTTTCTAACTTGTTCTTCTANATATTTAGAAATTGGNAAAATTAATTCNCAATTGTTAAAACAATAATCAACTAATTNCTCATTTTTTTGTAATGATAATCTATCNTTTTTNGATGTGTAAATAGTNTTTTTAGCCCATTTANTCTCTTCCCAATAATCTCCCTCGTAATAAAATCCATATTGGTATNTTTTTTGGNATAATGATTCTTACAATTTTTGAAATTCTATCTAATAGAACTATATCTGGATTAAATGTTTCCAAAATTTTTTCTANTGATNTTTTTTTCTTTTGTTTTTGTATAANATTNAAATCAAAAAATTTAGTNACATAGTCAAGGTCATAAATNANCTTTGTACTAATGTTCTTTTTATTTAATTCATGTAAAAANTCATTCAGATGTATGAATCGTTCTTTATTNCCTATTANTAGAATCCTGAATTTCTCATTATTCATTATGATACTTATTTCTCATATTGAGTGAGTCTTCTNTCATCATCACTAAATACAACTCCAACAGTTCTGAGTAATGAAATATTATTTTCTTGGCAATAATCATCTAATTTTTTTATATACATCTGAAANTTCTCTTTTTTCTCATTATTTCTGACAATATTTGAAAACAGNTCATCATGATCTANCATNACAACCTTTTCCTTTGATTTTAGAGCAGTACATATCTCATCAATGTTTAGAACACCTTTAGGACTTTCAATTTTGGGAACAATACTTATTCTATCTGGAACTTTTTCCAAAAACTCTTTTAGGTCATTAGATGATTCCACATTTGATACAGCGAAAAATTTTACATTTTCATTATTTTCCAAAATTGGGATCATTTCGTCTAACGTATATCTGTTATTTGGCGGTTTTATTCTTCCAATTGGAAGATCAATGAAAAAACTGGAATTTTTATTTCTTGTTAGTTTTTCTTCTAATTCTGGAATACTATTACACCATGCCATATTTACACGAAAAATTGTATCATTTGGTATATTGATTTCATAATTTCCTATGTTTTGTGAGACTAGTAACATTATTTTTTTTTTTATTAGTAATTTATAAAATCTTTACGCATCAGAATTCATTATCATTAAGTTTTTCATGTCAAATTAACGGATAAATAAACTACTTTTAAAAGGCTCAATAAAAAATATCTAGAAATATGAAAGTAATTTTTATTGCAGCTGGGTCATCAACAAGATTAGGAATTCATACAAAAGAAATACCTAAAGGATTATTAAAAATTCATGATAAATCCATAATTCAAATCCAATTAGATCATTTNAAAAAAAATAAAATTGATGATATCATAATTGTTACAGGTCCTAATAATGATCAATTTAATTTTTCTAATGTTTTATACATTAATGATGCACAACACAATGAACATGATGTTTTAGGATCATTAATGACTGCTAGACCTCATTTTAATGATGAACTAATTACTACATATTCAGATATTGTTTTTGATGAAAAAATTATTCAATCTGTAATTCAATTTTCTGGTGATGTAGGTATTGCTGTTGATTTAAACTGGGAGCCAAGTTATGAAGGTAGAGATCAACATCCAAAAAGTGAAGCAGATAATGTTTTAATTAATAATGGAAAAATTATCGAAATTCGAAAAAATATCTCCAAATNCCAAAAAAATGAAAAAATTGGTGAATTTATTGGTTTAATGAAATTATCTCAGAAGGGAGCTAACATTTTTTTAGAAAAATTCCTTGAACTAGAAAAATCTCATATAGGAAAATTTCATAATGCTAATTCATTCAAAGTAGCGTATCTAACAGATATGTTACAAGAATTAATAAATTCGGGAATAAATGTAACTCCAATTTATGTTAATAATANATGGTGTGAGATTGATACGCCTCAAGATTTAGATATCGCCAGAAAATTATTTAAGAATTAATTTTTGTATATTTTGAAATTTCTTTTAGTAAAACATTTTCAATTTCTAAATTTTTACCACTTAAATTATTTTCTTCGTTTGGATCATTTTCCAAATCATACAATTCTTTAGTTTCATTATATTCATTATAGATTAATTTCCATTTGGATGTACGAATTGATTTTGTATTTGGTTTTTTTGGAGGTGCACTGTTACTCAAAGGATTTCCAGTTTCCGAAAATGCAAANTTTTCTTTCATCTCTTGACCGTTAATTAATGGCATTAAAGATTGACCATCAAATTCTTCAAATGATGAATTTATTGGAATATCTAACATGTCTAAAACCGTTGGCATTAAGTCAATGTGTCTAATTTGTGATGAAATTATTTTTGGTGAAATATCTGAGTTAATCAAATATGCAAATGTTCTCAATGTATAATCATAACAAAATGCACCGTATGCACGTTCACCAATTTTTTCNCCAATACTTGTTCCATGATCGGATAAAACTAGAANAATACTATTTTCTAACAAATTAAGATTGACAATTTTTTGGAAAATTGATTCAAAATATACTTCAGCATCTTTGAATAATTTAGAATATCTTTCAAAATTTTGATCTTTATTTTCAAAATATTCTTTACTAAAATTATTAAAGACTTTCAAAACATCATTACTTACACCAACGTGAATTTTACTATAATGTAAGTAAAGGAAAAATTTTTCTCCATCATCATTCANTTTTTTCATTCTATCAAGTAATTCCNTATGCCATTCAATCAAATCAGTTTTTTGTTCATCATGAATATTAAATTCATCAAATCCATATTTTGGTATGATTACTTCAAAAGGACTATCTGCATATGTATAGTAACTATTTTCGCTTAAATAATCAGCTAATGTAAGAAAATTATTATTTTTAAATTCATATGTATCCCAATAACTATTTACGCCTGTTCTATTGCCGTAGCATCCTGAAAGTGTTGCGTGCATTGCAGCTGTAGTGTATGGTGCATAAGTAATCATTTGAGAAAAAAAAACAGATTTTCCGTTCAGNTTTTTGAATATGTTTGATTTTTCAGTAAAATCTAATCGNGCACCATCAATCAAAATTATAATTAGATTTTTTTTATTCATGGCTTAACAGTTTTTGTNAACTATATCAATTACACTATTTTAAAAACATCACTAATGAAATTTTTAAAANCAAATCCATAAAATAGACCAATTTATCTATAGTGATATGANACAAAATATTTTATTTATTCTTGTTGATGGGTTGCGAGCTGATCAATGTTATGGAAATGATAAAGAATCGCATACTCCATTTTTGGATTCATTAATTGATAGTGGAGTTTATTTTAGTAATACATTTTCACCTGCAGATGGAACTATAACTTCATTAAATTGTATGTTTAACTCAAAATTTCAATATGAAACTGGAATTAGAGCTAAGAAAATTATTTTATTAGAAAATAATCATTTACAAAAGCTAAAAGAACTAAATTATTATACTGTTGGACTAATTCCAAAATTAACCGAATTACAACCTCTAGCTAATCTTCTAGAGAACAAAGAATGCATGTATGAACCTGGNCCTCCTCCAGAAACACTTTCTACTGGNATGACAGATAAAATTTNAAAATTATTAACTTCTCTTGATAACATATCAAAACCATGGTTTTGTTATATCCATTTGTTAGACTTACATCCTTTACGAGAGGGTCGTTCACCATTAAAAATTGAAGAATTTGAACAAGAAAAATTTGGAAATAGCACATATGCAAAAACAGTTTCATCTATAGATTATTGGTTGATGAAAATCTCAAAAAAAATAAATTTTGATAANACTCTTTTTGTTTTTACTGGGGATCATGGAGAAAGAATACCATTTGGTGGAAAAATTGATTTTCAATTCGAACCAGAATTAAAACAAGTTTCTAGTATAGGAAAGAAGTTGTTACCTAAAGCATCGCATAAAATAGGTGGTAAAATGATGGCTAAGATTAAGAAAAGCGTGGGAAAATCAAGAGTTGATCATTCAAATAAAGATCTAACGCCATACCAAAAACGATCTAGAGATCCATACTTTACATTATCNCTGCATGATGAATTATTACATATTCCACTTTTGATAAAAGGTAAACATCTTCCTTCNAAAAATATTTCTCAACAAGTATCAAATTTAGATATCTTCCCAACTATTTTTGACATATTTGGAATTTCTTATAAAAAATCTAAGTATAGAAATAGTTTGTTTCCTTTAATTAATAATAGAAAAATTCCAAGTTGGAATATATTTTTACATACCATGCCATACCAAAAAGAATCATCATTAGATAGAATGGGAATTCGAACTAGTAAATTCAAATATTTTAGNAATTCTAGAAATTCAAAAAAAGATGTACATTTGTATGATTTAGAAAATGATCCCTATGAAAATAATAACATATTCGAACATAATAGTGAGATTNTTNAAAAGATGGAANAAAAATTATATGATATGCAAAAAGATTCAAAAAAAATTGATGAAAAATTAATTAAAGAACAGGAAGATCANGAAATGTCACAAGAATTGAAAAAAATGGGATANATGTAAAATTATTGTAAATTTTAATATAATTCAGGATCCTTAATCCATGTTCTAATCATCAAACGTTTTCGTTCTTCTTCATCATAATCTTCAAAGCTTGAGCGACCATGTAAAATTCTATGATTATTGAAAAATAATATATCATTTGTTTCAAGATTATAACTNACAACNTTTTCATCTTTCATACTAAATTTATCAAAATTATTTAATGCTATTACCTGTTCANCTGTAAGTCCTTCTTTTGAAATGTCATGTCCATCATTAATATAATTTCTTAGATATCTACATCTCAATTCATTNTTAACAATTTTAAAAATTGGTTCAAAAACAGTTTTTGATTCATTATCTTTTATTTCACCACGTTTATCAAAATGGAATTTTTCATAAAGTAATCTCAAGTAATCTTCATTATTTTTCAGTAAATCATTGTGAATTTTATACGCACTTACAAATTTACTTTCACCTCCAATTTTTGCTCTTGAAACACAGTACAATCCGACATAATCTGGAACATTTTCCCATTGTGGGCTATCTGTATGATATGAACCTCCTTCTTTAGTTTGGTGATACCTTCCACCTGTTTTCATCGATTTTCCTGAATCTTTTATTTCCACAAATTTTTCTTTTTTGATATTTTGTTCATATAAAATTCCTAAACACTTACAAATTTTTTCATATATTTTTTTAATTTCTGATTTTGAAAAATGCAAAAATGATGTTCCATCTATAATAAAAAAACCAACACCATTGTTAAGATAGGTATTTTTCATTTNACCAATTTCTTTTTCTAGTAATGAAAATTCCATNTTTAAAAAATTATCATNAGATATATTTTGATTTAATTCATTTATTACGTNTTCAGATAACTTACAAAAGAATTTTTTAGATTCATTTTCAAGTGGTTTTCCCCAAACTAAATTTTCATTATTGATTATCTCTTGAATACTATCTAACGTCATAATTACAGCTCCTTTAATCATTTTACTTATAGGTTTCTTAAAATATTACTATCTTAATTTTATAAAAATAATGAACAAGGAATCTAAGAATTTAATAATTATCTGTATAGATGGAGCGAGAAGAGATAGAGTACAAAGTTCTGAAGTGTACAAAAATCTTGAAAATAAAGGTATATTTTTTACTGAATCTATAACCTATGCTCCATATACAAACTCTGCAATTCATGCAATAATTAGTGGAGCGTATGGATACAGAAACGGATGTGATAGTTATTGGCATTCTGCAAATTATAACAATGATGAATTCCCAACATTATCAAAATATTTACAGGATAATGATTACTATACATATGCAGATATTCATTCAGATTTAATTTTACCAAAATATGGATTTGATGTATATCAAGTATATGATGAAAGTACAACAGATCTTGAAGTAAGACATATTAAATTATTAGAAAATATGAAAGAAAAAAGTAATCTTGGAAAAAATTTTTTCATTTATCTACATTATGAAACAATTCATACTGGAATAATGAATTCTGTTTTAAAAAAATATACTAATTTTAGTGATGAATATTTTTCTAATAGAGAAAAAAATGAAAAAAATTATGATAAATATTTTAAAAAATCAGAATCATATTTACAAAAGATCCAGGATAAAATAACGGATTTAGGATTTTGGGAAAATTCAATAATTTTAATTCTATCTGATCATGGTGTTAGTATTGGAGAAAAATTTGGTGAGCGTGCATACGGTGCATTTTGTTATGATTACACGATCAAAAGTTTTGCATTTTACTTATCAAAGGAATTTTCTCCTAGAAAAATATCTCATCAAATTCGACATATTGACTTTATGCCAACTATACTTGAACAATTAAAAATTAAACAATATGAAAAAAGTGAAAAAATTGACGGTGTTTCTTTACTACCATTGATTAATAATGAAAATTTTCCTATTTTGTATGCATTTACCGAAACAGGAAATCCACTAAATGATAGGGCACCTCCAAAAAAACCAAATACAAAATCAATTCGTACATCCAAATGGAAATTAATCTATAATGAATATAATGAAACTAAAGAATTGTATGATCTAGAATCAGATCCAGAAGAAAATCATAATTTAATTTCAAAAAATCTAGAAATCGAATCTATGTTGTGGGAAAAATTAATTGAACATCTCTAATTTATNGATTTCATAAATCTATCTTTTATTTCGACTGGTGATAGCTCTATTCTTCCTCCAATCTCTCCGCCTTTTTTCACTATTACATGTAACATAANCGGCCCCTCAATTTTTTTTATNTTTTTTAATNTTGATTTTAATTCATTTTTATTTTTAATCTTAAATATTGAAAAATTAGATATTCTTCCAATTTCTGAAATAGATATTTTTTTAGAATTTGTAGGTTGACCGCCTGTAGATTCATGACTTTGATTGTCAAAAATTACATGAATGAAATTCTTTGGTCTTTGACTTCCTATGGTAATTAAAGAACCTAAATTCATCAAAATATTTCCNTCCCCATCAAAAACAAAAATTTTCTTTTTTGGATTTTTTATTGCTAATCCTAACCCAATTGAAGATGCTAANCCCATAGAACCAATCATGTAAAAATTCTTTTTATAATCAAAAATTGAGTGTAAATCTCTACTTATGAAACCATTAGCNGAAACAATTATTTCATCTTCTAAATTATTGATGATTTCTTTGATTGCCTCANTTCTAATCAAGAAATTCTCTCCTGATAATTAATGCGCATGATTCATTATTTTGTAATTTTTTTAATGCCCATTCGCATTTCTCCCTCCAATTTTCTTTATCTAGAGTTTTATTTTGTAATTCTAATGCTTTAATTAATTCAGGTTGAATTCTTCCAATTTTTTCATGTTCTGGTGCATCATTTTTTAAATATCCTCTCCATCCAATTAANAAAATTATTGGTATATTATACAATTGAACTAATGATGTAATTGTACTTATAGAATTTGCAAAGCCTGCATTTTGCATAAAAACCAAAGTTTTACTTTTTGATAGAGAAAAACCGACAGAAATTCCGATAGCTTCTTCTTCTCTAGTTGTTATGATGATTTTATTATTTTCTAAACCATAATTGATAAAATGCTTCATTGTTGAATCTGGAACTCCAATAAAATTTTCAATACCATTTTTGTTCAAATATTTAAAAATTTTTTCTTGAGTGGTTTTATTCAATTGATATANCCNAATTTTTTTAGTTTATCTTCAATTTCTTTTTCTTGAGATTCAATTTTATACATTTTTTGTATATTGAAAATTTCTTTCATTGAAATTTGTTCTGTTGTAACTTCAGATAATCTTTCACAATTAATAATTTCTTTTAAGACTTTAGACATTGCAACATATGATGCACGTAAACTCTGATTAGCAAAAATAACCATCTTAATTTGATGTTCTATGAGTTCTTTCTTAGTAACATTTGTGTATGATGTTGGAACCACAACTAACGGAATGTTACCTTTCCATTTTTCTGTAAAACCAAAAATTTCACTTGGAGTATCTTTTTTTGAATGGATTAGTATTGCATCTGCGCCTGCTTTTTCATAAGCATTAGCTCTCTTGATTGCTTCATCAATACCTTGATTTGCAATTAATGCTTCAGTCCTTGCTATGACCATAAAATCATTATTCATTTTAGCTTCTTTTCCTGCAATAATTTTTGCAACGAAATCTTTTTCAGGTAATAATTCCTGTTCAGTTTCTTCTAAAAGACTATTTTTTTTAGGAAAAATTTTATCTTCGATACAGATTGCGGCAACTCCTGCAGATTCATATTTTTTCACTAAATGTGAAACATTGCTTGGTCCACCAAATCCAGTATCACAATCTGCAATTATTGGAAGTGAACAAGTTTCTACCATGCTTGTTGTAACATTAAGAAACTCTGTCATGGTCATAATACTTGCATCCGGAACTGCATAGGAGGCAGAAATTGCAAAACTACTGGCCCAAACTGCATCAAATCCATTTAATTCAATTAATTTTGCTGATAATGCATCAAATCCTCCTCCAATTTGTAACAAAGGCTTTGAATTCAGTAATTCTCTTAATTCTGTTGAACCATTTTTTCCCATAAAGAGTGCAATTAAGTTAACTTATAAAAAATGTTCCACTGAGTAAGATATGTTCACAATTAGACAGCCATCAAAAATTATTTTTGGTTCAAACAGTATGTATGATTTCTCTTTTCCTGATAATTCATTAATTATAACTTCCTCTGGTGCAAAATCACGGGGATGGTTGAATTTTTTTAAAATCAATCCAAATTTAATTTTTGATTCTGTAGAACCAAATCCTTCAATGGAAACTGTAGAAAAAATTCTTGAATTATTTAGAAATTCAAAATTTGAATATNTTATTGGTATTGGTGGTGGAAGTGTTTTAGATGTTTCAAAATTCGTTGCGTTCAAATTACATAAGAAAAAAATCCTAATTCCAACTACATTTGGAAGTGGAAGTGAGGTCACAAGAATATCTGTTCTTAAAATTAATAATAAAAAACAAAGTTTCCATGATGATGAATTATTAGCTGATATTTCAATCATTGATTCAAATTTTTTAAAAAACACTCCATCTAATATCTACAGAAATTCGGCAATCGATGCATGTGCTCAAGCTACAGAAGGATATGATAGCAAAATAGCAAATAACTACACAAAATTTCTTTGTTTAAAAGGATTTGATTTTTTAGAAGATGGAATAATTAATAAAAATTCTGAAAAATTAGCATATGGTTCACTTCTTACAGGTTTGGGTTTTGGTAATGCCTCAACAACACTAGGTCATGCATTATCATATCCATTTTCAAANGAAGGTATTTCTCACGGTCATGCATTAGCATTTACAACTACAATTGCACATAAATTTAACAATTCAAAATTCTATGAACGTTTTCAAAAATTGGTAAAATTATTGAATTTTCCCTCAATTAACCTAGAACAAGACTTAGAATNTGCAGCTAACACAATTATGACTGATAGAAAACATTTAGATAATAATCCAAGGAATGTTTCCAAATCTGATTTATTAGATCTACTAATGGATATAAAAAAAATAAAAAATAATTTTTGAAATNCATAGTGAACTTGATATACGGCTACAACGATTTAATCACATGGCTGATAACCTTGTATTTCGTTCATGGTATTATTTCAGGATGGGGTGGTCAACTTATTTTGCATTTATTTTAGCTGCCATCAATACATTAACTGTCACATATTTCCTTGCCATTGATAATTACCCTTCACTAAAAGCAATTTTTCCATCATTTGAAGTGTATATTGTCCTAATTGTAAGCATTGGAATACCACTTTTAGTACTAATTGGATATGCTCATTACAAAAGAACTGTTGCCTTTAAATCAGAAGTTGATGTAATAATGGAAAGTAATCCATATCAACGTAGAAACATTGTAAATATTTCATTGATAATTGATTCCATTATTATGACAAATCAATTGTTACTTAAATTATCCAAAAAAGAAAATTTAACAGATGATGAGTTTAATTCATTGAAAGTACAAATGGATCAAATATCGAATTTGGTAAAGTCCAGAACATTTCAAANTTCAGTAGATATGGATTACATGCAAAAAAACGTTCGTGAATCATAATCTCTGATAAATGAAAGCAATAATTCTTGCTGCAGGTGAAGGTTCCAGGATGGGAANCATAACAAAAAATACTCCTAAACCATTAGTTGATGTTAATGGAACATCAATTCTTGAAAGGCAATTAATACTTCTTAAACAAAACTCAATTCAAGATATTGTAGTTATTACTGGCCCCAATTATGAAAAATTTGATTTTGATAACATAACATATCTACACGATAAAACATCTCATGATCATGATCAATTAGGTAGTTTGATGTGTGCAAAGGATCAAATGAATGATGATGTTGTAATAATATTTGGTGATATTATATTTAATGAGTTAATTCTTCAACAAATACTAAATTCTAAATCTGATATTACTATGTCTGTTGATATGAACTGGAAAAAATCATATCAAAACAGAACAGATAATTTATTTGAAGATGCTGATAAAGTATTAATTAAAAACGAAAAAGCAATTCAAATTTTTAAAAAAAGTAAAAATAAAAATGATGAATATATGATCGGCGAATTTATTGGTCTAATAAAATTTTCAAAAGATGCAATTAAAAAATTAATTACAGAATATGAAAAACTAGAATTTTCACATAATGGTAAATTTCATGATGCAGAATCATTACAAAAGGCAAAATTAATTGATATCTTACAAGAATTATTAGAAAAAAAAATTGAAATTAATACTATTTCTGTATCTGGAAAATGGTGTGAAATCGATACAGTAGAAGATCTCGCTATAGCAAAAAGATTATTTTCTTGAATTAACATCCTCATATGTTAAATTCTCTTCTTCTTCAATGTAGCCTAATTTCTTTAATTCATTTTCCAATCGTTTTGTTTCTTCATGATTAATTTCATCATCATCTAATACAATTTCTGATGAAAAATTTTGTAAAATCTTTTCCATTTCTTCTATTACATTTGGACTATTATTTGCAATGTTAAAATTTTCTTGAGGATCATTTTTTAAATCATACAAATTAATATTTTCACCAGGATTATTTCCTCTAAAATATTTGAATTTTGATGTTCTTATTCCTACTTTATCATCAGATGTAATTTTCACATGTGGAGTTGTATGCATATAAACAGGCAATTCATCCATTGATTTATTTTCAAACAATGGCACTAAGCTTCTACCATGAAATTTTTGTCTTCTTTTGAATCCAATCAAGTCAANAATAGTTGGAAAAATATCGATACTTCTTACTTGATCAGCTATAATTTTTGAATCTAGTTCAAATCCACAAAATAATAGTGGTACTCTAACTGTTTCATCAAATACTGAGAGCGTATTATGAGGTANTCTTGAACGTNTTTGATAAGCTGTTAATCCTTCATTCACTTTTTTTAATCTAGTCTTTGTAATTTTATCTCGAACTTTTACTATAATTTTTGCACCGATTTTATGACTAAATTTTGGCATTATTTTTTTCCCAACACCAATTTCTTTTTCAAAAGATGGTTCGAAGAATTGCACACCTTTATCGTCAAATGGAAGATGTTGTCCATGATCTGATGTTATGATGATAATGGTATTCTTCAAATCAACTTCCTCTAAAATTTTTCCAATCCAATGATCAACCAGTGCCAACATTCTATCGTATCTTGTATTTCCAAATTCTTCATTATCAAATTCTTCAGATAATTCTAAGGGCCAATGAAATTCATGTGAATGAATATAATAAAACCATGGTTCAATCAAATTTTTTGTTGATATATTTTTGATGATTGTTTTTGCATTTGTTATAAGTGGGTTCATTGAAAATGGCGGTAATGCATGATAAAATTTATCATCATTAACAAAAAAATCTGCTAATTTTGAATATGATGTAAGATCAGGAACTAAACCATACATGCTATAACCACATTTTTTCAAATAATCAAGGAAATTATTATCAGAAAGTTTAATCTTCCAAGTTCTTAATCCTGTTACAAATGGAAATGTTGCATTAAAAATACTATTTAGTGCAAGTACTGTAGCATCTGTTGAAGCAATAGCCTGTTCAAAATAAACTCCATTTTCCATTAATTTATCAAAATTTGGAGTTTTAGCAGTTTTATCTTTACCATAAAATTTATCTGCACGTAAACTATCAAACACAAAAAATAAGATATTTGGTTTCATTATTCTTTGGTTGATTCTAATACTTAATATTTAATTCGTCAAAATCAGTTTAATCTTTCAAAAATAAAGTAAATGAAATAACAAATTTCTCCAAATATTAAATAANTAGTTAAAANCAAAAAANTTNATGAATAATNTNAGTNATNANAAATTATTAGTNATTGCACCNCATAGTGATGATGAAGTTTTAGGNTGTGGTGGNTTNATTTCAAAANTNAAAAAATCTGGNGGTAANGTATTNGTNNTAATTTTTAATCTNGGNTTNGAAAANGATGATACANCTGAATCACAANAAANAAGAAAAAATGAAGTNNAAAATGCTATGAANNTNTTANANGTNGATGATTATCATNTNGTNNATANTGAACTCCNGANNNTAATAGANATCTTGATNCAANACCTCTACATNNTCTAATNGAANTTATTGAANNTACNAGTAATGTNTCTTTAGAAAAAATNTCNCCNACNATNGTTGCNATNCCNACNATNTNTTCTCANCATCANGATCATGTTCATGTTCATNATGCATGNATTGCNGCANTNAGNCCNATCAGTACNCCTGTNNCNAATGTTGTTTTATCNTATGANGCACCTGAACATAGTCGNTGGTCNGCNTCTGGAATATTTGAACCAAATTTCTTTGTTGANATTGATGATGNAATTGATANNAAAATTNAAGCATTTNTGNAATATGAATCTCAANTTANACCTGGNGGNNGAGANGCNGATAGTATNANAAATCAAGCTAAATATCGTGGNNANGAAGTTGGAAANAANNTATGNGAAGCATATTATNCNCATCGNTTNATTTTATAAGTTAATATTGATAATTTTTATTTTAAAAATAAATGAGACTTGTTCCATGGGTTGATCCTGTTACAAATGAATCTTTAGAACAAACCGAAAAAAAACTTTTCAATAAAAATTCTGAATATCCTATTGTTGATGGTATACCAAAATTTGTAAAAGAAGATTCTAACGATCCACAATATGATATTGAAAAGTGTTTTTCTTATCAATGGACAAAAAGTGATTTTGGACAACCTGAAAAATTTTCTGAAGAAGATGTTAAAAATGATGTAATAGAAACAATGGATTTAACCGAAGAGGATCTTTCCCTTTTTGACGGTAAAATTGTTTTGGATGTAGGCGTTGGAAGTGGTGCTTCATCTAGATTATGGGCACCTAGAGCAAAAGAATTTCATGGCGTGGATATTGGAAATGGAATATATCGCGCAAAAAATACTCTTGCTAATTCAATTAAAGATCCAATATTCTCCCACAGTGATCTCCATCATCTTCCTTATCCAAATGAATCATTTGATGTGATAGTCAGTAATGGTGTTTTACATCATACTCCAAGTACAAAAAATGCACTAAAAAGTGTCTATCCAAAACTGAAAAAAGGTGGATTGATAATTTTTTACATATACAAAGTAAAAACTCCTTTACGTGAATTTTCAGATGATTACATTAGAAATTTAATTTCAGATATGCCACCTGATGAAGCATTTGAATCTACAAAATCTCTAACAAAATTGGCTGAATCATTACATAATCAAAAAATTAACATTACAATACCTGAAGATGTTCCTTTATTAGGATTAAAAAAAGGTGAATATGATTTACAGAGATTTATTTATCAAAATATTTTTAAATTATTTTGGAAAGAATCTATGGGATTTTATGAATCTAATATGGAAAATTTTGATTGGTATTATCCAAAATACTCTTGGCGGCACACAGAGAAGGAAATTAGAGACTG
>PBOA01000016.1 GCA_002723415.1 Chloroflexota bacterium | reverse complement strand
CTACATATAGAATATTTGGGTCTGAATCAGATATGGCTATAGCACCTACAGCTGATGTTTTAAAGAATCCGTCTGAAATATTTTGCCAGTAAGTACCGCCATCATCAGTTTTCCAAACTCCACCAGCACAACCTAAATAAAAGGTCATTTGTTCAGTTGGATGTCCAGTTACGGCTACAGCTCTTCCTCCCCTAAATGGACCTATGTTTCTCCATTCCATGCCATTAATATTCATAGCTGTACTCATAAATTAATTTATATTATTGGTAATATTAAATGTGAAGGGTATTCATCATTATGATGAATTACTTGTGTTGCAGTTTTTAAATCTGTATCTGTTCCAAATTGTTTACCTGTGTTAGGGTTTCTATCAAATTTAGGGAAATTTGATGATGAAACTTCTAATCTTATTTTATGCCCTTTTTTGAATACATTAGATGTAACACCTATATCAATTTCATATTTGTATACTTTATCTGGTATTACTTCTTCAGGATTAGACATATTGTTTCTATGTGAAGCTCTTAAAATTCCATCACATAAGTTCATTGCATATCCATTTTCAAAGACATCTACTAGTTTAGCTGTCCAGTCTGTATTAGTTACATTTGTTGAAGCGTAAAGGATTAATTTAATTGGTCCTGTTACCTCTAAGTCGTCTTGTAATATGCTACTTGTGTAACATAATACGTCATTTCTAGATTCTACTGTTCTTTGATCATATGGTCCCCAAGGCACTATATGAGGTGAGCAGCATGTTGCTCCTCCCACAGTTTGTACTGGGAATCGTGGATCATAATTAAAAACATCAGGTTTTTCTTTGGTGTGTTTTTCTTTAGATAATGTTCCATTACCCATAATAGAATTTGCATCACCATTTGAATGTAAATTCCACTTTTGGTATTTAGTTCGTTTTAATGGCCATTCATACTCGCTTCTCCATTTATTAATACCCATTACAAAGATATCTATTGGTGCTTCATCTGTGATTCCATTATTAATACCTTTTAGCCAATAATCAAACCATCTTAATTCTAGACTGTCTAAATCAATCATTGAATCAGGCCCGAAATCAATATCACCTGTTTTTGTTGAAGTACTTAATGCATGTGGCCAAGGTCCAATAATAAGTTTGCTTTTTTTGGAAGATTCATTTTTACCATTATGTTTTAATCCATTGTAATTAATAAAGGTTTCTTTCGAATATAAATCAAACCAGCCCCCCATATTAAAAGCTGGAACTTCGATTTCGTTCCATTGGTGTTCAATGTTAATTTTTTCCCAATATTCATCATAATTAGGATGTTCTACCCAATCTTTCCAAAAGTTTAGTTTTCTTCCAGCTTTTTCATCTATTTTTATTAGTGGTAAGTTATAAAAAACTTCAGTCCAATTATGAAAATCTATATTTTGACCAGTTCTACTGTTACTACGCATGCCCCATGATAAAGCTACATTTAGTTGTAAAGCACCGCCAGGATAAATTAATCCATTATAAAAATCACAACAAATAACCCTAGGAGCCATTGCTGTAAGGTATTTTGATTTGTAAGGTGCGCTTGCCCATTGGACTGATCCTAAGTAAGATGCGCCTGACATACCAATTTTACCATTACTCCATGGCTGTTTACCAATCCATTCTTGAGTTATGAATCCATCTTCTCCATCATCTATAAATGGATAAAAAACACCGTCTGAATCCCATCTTCCTCTGCAGTCTTGCATTACGCAAGCATATCCATTTTTTGCAAGGTTTTTAGCTTTAAAAATCATTTCATCTGTATTATTACTATAAGGAGTACGCATTAATACAGTAGGAAATTTCCCATTTGTTTTTGGTAGATATATGTCAGTCGAAAGATTAACTCCATCTTTCATGGGTACTTTAACATCTAACAACATTTGGACTTCGAAAATATTTTCCAATATTAACTCCAATTTATTATTAAATTAAAACCTAAAAAATTAAAACCTAAAAAATTTAAAGTGAATATTTGTTATGTATATTATTCATTTAGGTTGAATTTATTTAAATAAGCATCGGCATAATTTACTGTACTGCCAACAAGCTGATGTTTTCTCATCCACCTTATTAACACTTGATAAATATTAGCATCTTGATCTCCATATAAAGGGATTCTTGCACCTCTAACCGGCCTAAAAGGTTTCCATGTTTCTATTAAATTTTTTGCATATTCATTTTCTAGGTTAGCGTCAAATTCGATATTTGAATTTTGATTTATCATAGCTTGAACAGCAGATCCTGTATCATTAATAGAATCTTCGTATCCCCTTCTTAATGCTTTAACAAATCTCTTGGTGAAATTTTCTTTTTTTTCTGTTGTTTCTTTAGTTGTTATTAAAACTAATTCATAATATTCCGGTACAGCCCAGCCTGTAAATTGTATTATTGTGTGCTCTTTTCCTGCAATATTTAGTTTAGACTTTAATTTAGGCCAATTTTCAGTAACAATTACATCTACTTCTCCATTAATTAACGCAGAATCAACTTCTTCTCCATTGTTAATTAAATTAACTTCATTTAATTGAACTCCCTCAGTTATTAGCATTGTTTCAAGAAGTTTTTCACTATAAATAGTTCCAGGATAACCTACCTGTTTTCCAATTAAGTCTTTTGGAGATTCAATTTTACTTGAATCTTTTAAAGAAACTAATGCGTGTAAAGAATTTTGATTTATAGCTGTTATACCTTTGATTTGTTTTCCGTCATCTATTGCTTTTAATAAATCCAATTGACCAATAATTCCAAAATCATTAGTGCCATTTATAACTGAATTTATTATTTCTGATTGACCAGTAGGGGTAGTATTTATTGTCACAGTTATGTTTTCTTCTGTGAAATAACCTTTTTCTTGAGCTAAGAAAATTCCTACATGATTTGCGTCGGGACTTGAATTTAATAATATACTTGTTGTTGTAGGGCCATCTGTATTTTCTTCTGTCCCCGCACATGCAACTATAATAGTTATGGATAATATCATTGTAATAAGTGTGGTGTATTTTTTAATGCTAAATAAATTCACTAAAATTTCCCCCTTGGTTAATTAATAATTTAATTATAATATCTTATTCTTATAATAAGGATTTTATGGTATTTACCTTTTCACAACAAGTCTTTTAATATTAAATCTTATTGGAATTTTAAAAATTATGTAGATTTTATAACATCTTTTATGTGATATTATAAAATTTGATATAAAATACATAGAATAATATTTAGTCATGTCTAATTTAAATCTTGCTGGAAAAATTCAAACTGTTAAAGGAATAATTGAACCAGAAAAACTTGGCGTAACATTAACTCATGAACATTTATTTTGTGATCAATCAGGTTTTTCTATTAATCCTATAGAAGCTAATAAAAGGGCTATCTTTATAAATAAAGTTGCTCAGGAAAATTTAGGTTTTATTAGGCATCATTACTCATCTAACCTTGATAATGGTCAATTATGGGAATTTGATTCTGCATTACAAGAAGCAAATTTGTATAAACAATTTGGAGGACAAGGGCTGATTGATGTAACTACTATTGGCTTAGGTAGAGATCCTAAGGGCTTATTCAGAATTGCTAATACTACTGACCTTAATATAATAATGGGTGCTTCTTATTATCAAAACTTAGCTCATCCAAAAGATATGGATGATAAAACTGAAGAAGAAATTACTCAAGAAATTATTCAAGATTTAACTATTGGAGTTAAGAATACTAATATAAAATGTGGAATAATTGGGGAAGTGGGTTTAGGCTGGCCAATTTACAAAAATGAACTTAAGGTTTTAAGAGCTTCTGCTATAGCTCAAAAGCTTACAGGAGCACCACTATTAATTCACCCAGGTAGAGATGAATATGCTCCATTTGAAATTATTGAGATACTTAATAATTTAGGTGCAGACCTTTCAAAGACTGTAATTGGACATGTGGAAAGAACTGTTTTTAAAAAAGATAATTTATTGAAATTAGCAGAAAGTGGTTGTTTTATAAATTGGGATTTATTTGGTGAAGAAGATTCCTATTATGGTCATTATAAAATAAAAGCTAGACCCACTGATGCAGGAAGAATGGATCAAATTGATTTATTAATTTCAGAAGGTTATGTAGACCAAATTTTAATAGCTCATGATATATGTAATAAAATGAGATTGACTAGATATGGTGGTCATGGTCTGCATTATATTCTTTCGCATATTATACCTAGAATGAGATCGAGAGGCTTTACTGAGGAATCGATTAATTCTTTAGTAATTGAAAATCCAAAAAGATTATTAACTTTTAATGATATTTAAAAATATTTGTGAAAGGGGGATATAAATGCAACTTGGTTTGTTTCAAATGCCATTTCATATGCCATATAGGCCTTTAATTGAATCCTGGCAAAGAGATTTAGATCTAATTATCCTTGCAGATAAATTGGGATATCATGAAGCATGGATTGGAGAGCATACTACTTTACCTTGGGAGAATGTTCCTTGTCCAGAATTGTTAATATCTCAAGCACTTGTTTTAACAAAAAAAATTAAACTTGGTACAGGTGTTTCTCAATTGCCAATTCATCATCCAGTTGATTTAGCTCACAGAATTGCAATGTTAGATCATATGGCTCAAGGTAGGTTTTATTGGGGTATTGGAGTAAGGTCAATGCCTTCTGATTTAGAAATATTTGGTGTTGATACTTCTGACATGAATAAAGTTAGAGATCGTGGTCAAGAATGTTTGGAAGCAATACTAAGTATTTGGAGCTCAGATGAAGATACACCTTTTGAATTTAAAGGTAAATATTATGATATTAAGAGCCCTGAAAATTATAGGAGTCAAGGGGCAAAAATTTGGCTGAAACCATTTCAAACTCCTCACCCTCCTATAGGTGTAGCAAGTAATTCACCTGGTTCAGAAACTCTTAGTATAGCTGGTAAAAAAGGATGGATGCCGATGAGTGGATCAACTATGCTACCTAAAGATATTCAACCTCAATGGAATGTTATTGAAAAAGGAGCAGAATCTGCAAATAGAAAAGCTAATAGGTCTGATTGGAGAATAGCTAGGCATGTTTATGTCAGCGATACTTCTGGAAATGCTAGAAGGGAAGTATTAGAAGTTTTTGGTAAAGGTTATGATTATTTAAATCAATTTAAAGAAGAAGCAAAAAAATCTGATTTAGCTCCAGCAGTTGATAGAGAAAGTAAAGATAATAGTGGGAGTTCTTTGGAAAAAATGATTGATGATGTTTGGATAGTTGGTGACGCTGATGAATGCGCAGATAAAATTCGAGATTTATATAATTTAGTGGGTGGTTTTGGCCATTTATTAACTGTTACTTATGACCCAGATGATCATAACCTACAGAAGAATTCTTTAGAACTGTTAGCTAATGAAGTTTTGCCAAAGCTATCTGATTTAAAATGATTCATTGATTTTTTCAGTTAGATTGTATACTTTTAAAAAGCATTTATTCATATATTCAGATAATAAATTAGTGGCTTTAATTTCTTGACCTGAATTAATTAATGTTTGAGCTTCTTTAGATATTACGTATGAGTCTTTAATAAAAGTTCTTTGTATAGGCAGAAAACTAGAGCGAATAAATTCAGTTTTACTTAATTTTGTATTATTATTTTCGTTAACTTTTTTATTTATTGCATGGAACTTCCACCAAAGAGAATCGTTTGAAAAAGTTTTATTTTTTATTGTTAATTTTTCAGGAATATCGCCTTCACAAAAAATTGGGATAAATATTCCTATACATGGAGTATATAAACTACACCAATATATAGGAGTTCTATTTTTATCTTGAGATAAATCTGCAATTAAACTTGCTGCAGTATTACTAACAGAATTTTCACTGTGATGCATACATATAGATCGATTGTCTGAATAATGTATTTGTATATTTTCAGATGGATTTTCTCCATTGGAATGATCTTTTAATAAAGATAAAAATATGTTTAAGTCTAATTTTCCTTTAAATAAATCTAAATAAGTACATGACCTAACTCGTCTNAATTCTCCTCTACCTTCTTNANCNCCTTTTNTTTCATNATTAGAAAANGTTTTNAAAAAATNTANANGNTNTTNAGATTCTANATACCANTTATTNTCTATNGNNGTTTGTTTTGCAGTNGNNGAAATATNNGTCCAATCNGNATTNANNGANTAAATATTNCTAATTCCAATTGTTGAATCNANTTTTTTTGTTACCCATTCTTTATTTGCTGCTTCTANNATATAAGCTTCATTAGGGTCAGCNACTATAAANGAATTATCATAATTGGANCTTTTATGNTTNTTAGTNAATTTTCCTTGNCCATATNTACTTATTAAATTAGTAATTATATTTACTGCAGATNANGCNGANTTTCCTCTTTCTAATCCTAAACGAACNAAATCCATNCCTANAAGNCNAGGAGANATNGTTNTCNGNAAATTTNGAATNTACNGCTTCNTTNCCTATNACAACTTGATNNTCATTAAANCCATGTTCATANCCCCANANCCANTNNGGTTGAGAACCNAAATGCCNNTANGTNGTTTCTNNTTGNGGTATTTCTATANATTGGCATTTNACNANTGAATTNNTTTNATGNTTTAATCTAGGNANTTCAATNAAAGTTTGNCATTCNTCTTTNGGNCNATCNCTGTTTTTTGCAAAAATNGTAGATTTTGTAATTGTAGAGTTACCTAAAGCAACAAATGTATCACATCCAGTAGCCATGAATTTCTCCAGACTTAACTATTTCTTGCTAGAACAGTACTTAAAGCATTTAAATAGGCATCAATATTTTCTNANGTCATTGNTGCAGAAACTGCTCCCAATAAATTTGAAGATGGCCAAATCCCTTCATTAAGTAGTCCAAGGAAGACTTGTTGAGTTCGTAATTTGTCATTTTTAGCAGCATCATTGCTACTTAAAATTATATTATCATTAAAATGTACNCAAAATAATGAGCCTATACCTGTTACTTGAACTGGCACTTCAAATTCTGCACATACAGACTTAATTCCATCTCTCAGTTTATTTGCTATGTTATCTAGGTGATCATAAACTGGCTTCGTTAATTGATTAAATGTTGCAATTCCTGAAACCATGCTAAGGGGATTACCATTAAATGACCCAGAATGTTGGACATGTCGATTTAATTCCTCTTTTGAATATAAATCCATTATTTCTTTTTTACCTCCAAATGCACCTATTGGAGTACCTCCACCCAAAGATTTTCCGAATGCAGATAGATCAGGGTAAATATCAAAGTATCCTTGACCAGCCCCATATCCTGCTCTTAAACTGCANACTTCATCAAAAATTAATATGATATTTTCCTGGTTTGTTATATCACGTATAGATTGTAAAAATATTTTTTCAGCTTGTATAAAACCAGCACCACCCATCATNGGTTCTACTATTACTGCAGCTATATCGCTTTTATTTTTTTTAATTATTTCACTAGCTATATCTGGATTATTAAAAGGGATAATTATTACATCATTTTGATTTGATTCTGACATACTAGGTATACTGGGATTATTTGTGGGATAGGTGTTTTTGCTATCACTAATGCTGCCAGGTGTGTTATATGCTACAGCATCGTATATACCATGATATGCTCCATCTACTTTAACCACCTTTGATTTCCCTGTAAATGCTCTAGCTGCATGAATACAATTCATAGTTGCTTCGGTACCAGAATTTGTGAATCTTACCGATTCAATTGATTTTATTCGTTCACAAAGAATCTGAGCTAATTCTATATGTGATTCATGTGGAGCGTTAAATGAGACTCCTTTATTTATTTGTTCGTTAACTCTTTTAAAAATATTTGCATTAGCATGTCCAAAAGGTAAGGAGGAATTATTGCCAAAAAAATCTATTCGTTTTATGCCATCAATATCAAAAATATATTGATCTTCACCTTTGTCCCAAAATAAAGGATAAGGTTCTGTAGATGTACCCCGAGTAACTCCATCTGGAAGATATTTTAAAGCTTTTTGATAAGTAGCTTTTGATCTTGGAGATCTTTGAATAAATATTTCTTCTTCTATAGATGTTATATTTGACACAAATTTACTCCTTTCTTAAATACAAATAAAATTGACCAATGTTTTCAAGAGTTTAAAGGTTTGAGAAATATGTTGTCAATATTAAAAGTCTAATTTATAAGTTGTTGAGTCTAAAGCATAGTACTTATGAATTAATTTTGAATCACTTGCTTTAAGAATTCTAATTCCAGATGGGTCTTTCCCTAGGGGGTAACCCACTGGGCCAGATGTTANTATTTCAATATTTTTATATTTTGTATATGAGTTTCTATGCCAGTGACCTGCAAAAACAAAATTGACACCATATAGATCGAATAAACTTAATAAAATATTTCTATGAGGTTTATGAATTGAAATAAAATTATTTTCTTCATAAGGACTATTTATAAATAAAGGATGGTGAAGAAATACAACTTTATTTTTTATACTATTCGATTCTTTCAAAGTAGTTTTTAANAAATTTAATTGCTTTTCCCATTCATCTGGTAATTTATATGGGTTAAAAGTAACATTGCTGTTTATTACTATAAATCGATAGTTATTATAATCAAAGTAATATTGGTCATTTCCAAAAGATTTCCTGTAATTTTCAAGTGAATCTTTTGTAATTTCTTGATTGTCAATATCATGATTACCTGGGGCAAAATAAATTTTTATATCTTTAGATAGTCGATCACATATTTTAATAAAATTNTGATATTGATTATCCTGTTCTGTTGAGTTAATCATATCTCCACAAATAATTACGAATTTTGGTTTAATAAAATTCGCAATATCAATTGCTTTATTGAAATTTTCAATTTCAAAATTCATGCCAGGTATATCATGCTTATTTAAGATATTCATACCCTTAACTTCACGAATGTATGTTTTTTCTTTTTCGCTTAATTTACTGAAATGTTCATACATTCCAAATTGTGGGTCAGCCATTTGAATAAACAAAAATGACATTTATACCGCCATATCTATTATTTTAACATTGGAAGAACATTAACTATTAACAGCTGGTAATACTTCTTTTGAAAGTAATTCCATTGAATTATATGCTTTATTAATATCTTTACCCCAGTCATGAGTTTGTGTGAGGAGTGTTCCAAATCCACCAGTTAAATCTTGTAAGTCTTTTATTTTTTGTGTTACTTCATCTGGGCTACCGACAATCCAGAAATTTTCAAGCATATATTCTGGAGTTAAAGCTTCATCAGGAATGTTTTCATCAATTTTAAATGCTTTTTTACCTCTTGGCCCGTTTCCGATTAAATATAGCCAATAATTATTAAATCCATCAGCAAATGGACCATTTAATATATCCTCTTTAGCTTGTTCACTCGTATTAGCAACATAAACTTCCCTTGAGATTCTCCAAGAGTTTCTATCTGCAGTTTTACCAACTTCTCGAGCTCCTTGTTCAACCATTTCCCATTGNATTGGTAAAAAGGAAGAATGTACAAATGCAGAGCTTAAAGGCATCCACCCTTTTTTTCCGGCAACTTGGAGAGTTTCTGATTTGGGACTTGTTCCAGCTACAGCTATAGGTGGATGAGGATCTTGATAGGGTTTCATATGGTGCCACATTTGCCTATCATTCATTTTTGCATACATTTCAGAATTAAAGTATTTGCCTTTAAAATCAAATGGCCCATCTTCTGTCCACAGTTTCAAGATTAATTCTATAGATTCATTCATTCTATCCCTAGGAGACCCTGAATCGACATCTATGCCAAAAGCTTTAGTTTCTTCAGCAGAAGCTCCTGAGCCTATACCAAAATAAAATCTTCCTTTAGCTAAGTGATCAAACATTGCCATTCTTAAAGCAATTTCAACTGGGTTGTGATAGTGAAGTAAAGTTACACCTGTAGCTAATTTCATTTGTTCTGTAACTGNTAGTGCTTTTGCCATGAATAAGTCTGGAGCAGGCATATTTTCCCAAGGTAACGTAAAGTGTTGGCCAATCCAAGATTCTACAAATCCTAATTTGTCGCCTTTTATAAGTATATTTAGATCTTCATCATATGTTTCATGGTGTGGTCTTATAGGATCATGTAAAGGCATCGAAAATAAACCTAACTTCATATTTAAATATTCCTTTCTTAAACTAGTTTGAATATAAACTTGGAAATTTATTACTATTGTTANTTTAATAATAAGATATTATAGATCTTTTTTTTGTAATTTTTCAATAGATCAATTATAAGATTTGAATATTTATTAAAATATTTATATGTGATATGTTATTGTTTATCACAAACATATTGTACATAGAAAGAATAATTCTAATTTATAAATTTGGGGGGATAATAATATGTTAAATGAAGTAGTTAAAGGTAAAACTTCTGAAGAATTATTAAGTGATCTTGAAGAATTTCTTCCAGGGGGGATTGTTTACAGAAGTACGCAAGACAGATCTGTAAGAACTATATTTTCTCATGGTAAAGGTAGTAGATTATGGGACGTAGATGGTAATGAATATATTGATTATATTTTAGGATCTGCTCCTATGATATTAGGACATGCACATCCTGAAGTTACAAAAGCTTTACATGATAGAGTTGATAATGGAACTCAATTTATGCAACCTACTGATATAATGTTAAAGCATGCAAAAAAGGTAGTTGGTGCAATTGAAGGGGCAGAAAAGATTAAATATACTGGTACGGGAAGTGAAGCAGTATTTATCGCTTTAAGGTTGGCTAGAGGATATACGGGTAAATCAAAAATTTTGAAATTTGAAGGAGCATTTCATGGGACATGTGATTATGTTTCTTTTAGTACAATACCTTCATTGAATTTAGATTTTCCAAACCCTGAACCAGATACCCAAGGTATACCCAAAGGGGTACAAGATAGTGTGTTGATTGCACCTTATAATGACCCTGTTTATGCAGAAAAAATAATTAGAGAAAACAAAGATGATTTAGCTGCTGTATTATTATGTCCTCAAACATTACATATTCCGGCAGAGCAAGGATTTATTGATACAGTACGAAAAGTTACTAAAGAAAATGGTGTTTTATTTATACTTGACGAAGTTGTGACCGGATTTCGAGTTGCGTGGGGGGGAGCTCAATCCCATTATGGTGTGAAACCAGATTTAACTATTTTAGGTAAAGCTCTTGGAGGAGGTATAGGTATAGGTTGTTTAGTAGGGCCTAATGAGATTATGCAATATCTAGATCCTGCAAAAAAATCAACAGGAGAATATGTACAAGGAAGTGGTACATTTACGGGTAATCCATTAGCAACAACAGCTGGGTTAGCTGCATTAAATGTTTTAGAACAACCTGGTACTTATGAAAAACTTTATAAAATGGCAGATAGATTAAGTGATAATTTGCAAAAAATATGTGAGTCTTTAGAAGTCCCTGCAGTGATTTTGAAACAAGGTCCTACAGTTGATTTGAAATTTAGCGATACCCCAATAAAAGATTATAGGTCATCATTAAATAAAGACAATGAATTACATGATAATATGGCTGTTGAATTAATGAAACGCGGTGTTTTTTCTCATGGAACTAGTTTTTATATTTCTACTGTTCACACAAAAGAAGAAATAGATGAAACATCGAATATTTTTGAGCAAAGTTTAAGAAAAATAAGAGGACTAATTTGAGTTTTGGGGAAGTGTCGGAATTGGTAGACGAGCATGACTTAGGATCATGTGCTTTATGCGTGGGAGTTCGAGTCTCCCCTTCCCCATATTAATTTTAAGTTTTTGAAAGGATTAAAATGTACCCTAGTAATATAAGAAAAAGAATAGCAAATAATGAACTTTTGTTGGGAACTGCGATGTTTTCTATAGAACCTCATATTACATCAATAGTTTGTCAAACAAAACCTGATTGGTTATGGATAGATACAGAACATGCCCCTTGGGGAATTGAATCTGTAGGAATGTCTTGTATAATGGCACGTCAAAATGGTGTTGCGGGAGTAATACGAATACCTTGGAATACTCCTGCTTATGTTAAGAAAGCATACGATGTAGGAGCTGTAGGAGTTATGATACCTCAAGTAGACACTCCCGAAGAAGTTGCTGATGCAGTTAGATTTGGTAAATATCCACCAATAGGAGAAAGAGGTATTGCTCCATGGTTTGCTGGACATATAGGAGCTACTGGTGATGATGTGATAAAACATGCAAATGATGAAACTATGCTTATATTACAAATGGAAAGTTTAGAAGCTTGGGAAAATATTGATGAGATATTAAAAAATCCTAATTTTGAAGTTATATTAGTTGGTCCTGCTGATCTATCTGCTTCTTTAGGAGTTCCTGGACAAACTCATCATCCTAAAGTTGAAAATATTATGGTTGATTTGGCTGCAAAAATTAAAGGGACTAATAAAGCATTAGCAACTACATTTGGTGAAGTAGAACATTGTAAACGTTGGATAGCTGAGGGTTATAGAATGATGAATGTAGGTAGTGTTTTAGGATTTGGTATTTCTCAAAACATTAAAATTTTCCAAGAATTAAGAGAAGAATTCGGGCCTTAATAAATAAATATAAATATATTTTAGGAGAATTACTATGAGAAAAAAAAGGTTGGGAATAAATGGACCAGAAGTTTCCGTAGTTTGTTTTGGTACTTTTCCTATTGGAGGAGGTTTTGGATCAGTTCCTAAAGATCAAGCTATTAAAACTGTTCATGCAGCTTTAGATTCAGGGATAGATTTTATTGATACCGCTGAAGGATATAACGATGCAGAAGAAATTTTAGGGGAAGCTTTATTAGATAGAAGGGATGAAGTGTTTTTGGCTACTAAAATATCTAGAAAAAATCATTCTATTGAAAACATAGATGAAGCTATTGAAAATAGCTTAAGAAAGTTAAAAACTGATTATATTGATTTATATCAAATACATGGTCCTCAACCAAAATTTCCAATCGAAAACACTTTAGAAAGATTTATTCATCACAGGGATTTAGGAAATATCAGATATTTTGGTATTTCTAATTTTACACCAACGCAAACTATTGAAGCTGCAAAGTATACACAGATTCATAGTTCACAGCCTAGGTATAATATATTATTTAGAGATGTTGAAGAAGAATTGCTTCCTGTTACATTGGATAATGGTATTGGTGCTATAGCTCATTCAGTAATGGCTAAAGGACTTCTAGCTGGCAAATATTTGCCAGGGCACAAATTTTCTAAAGATGACCAAAGAGATTCCTGGGAATATTATAATGGATCAGAATTTAAAAATATTTTTGAAGTAACTAATAAATTGAAAGAATGGTCTGAGTCTAAAGGTCATGCTCTATCAGAACTAGCAATAGCGTGGCCCACAGCTCATGAAGTAGTAACTTCAAGTATAGTAGGTTTTAAAAAGCCTGAACAAGCAATAATAAATGCAAAAGCAGGTAATTGGGAATTAAGGAGTAAAGATCTTCTTGAAATTGAAGAAATATTAGATGGTTTTCGATTACACTTTTCTCATGGCAATTTGAATCCTGATTATACAGGTTTTCGTGACAAAGGTGATAAATAAAATAATTTAATAAAGTTGGAGGAAGTATGACTGATAACTCTAGAATAACTAATTCTACAAATTATTATGATAAAGCTTCAAAATTAATTCCGGGTAAAACACAATTAATAAGTCGAAGAGCTAGCCAATTTGCTGCTGGAGTTAGTCCAGTTTATGCAAAGTCAGCTAAAGGCTCTAAATTTATTGATATCGATGGGAATGAATATATTGACTGGGTTAATGCTGTAAGTGCAGTTATACTTGGCCATTCAGACAGTGTTGTAGATATAGCTGTTAAAGAACAAATTGATAAGGGTAGTATATATACTTTAAACAGTACTATGGAGATTGAATTGGCAGAATTATTAGTTGATACGATTCCCAGTGCTGAGATGGTGAGATATTCTAAAGGTGGTGGGGAAGCATGTTCTGTTGCTATTAGAATTGCAAGAGGAGTAACTGGCAAAGATAAAATATTATTTTCTGGATACCATGGATGGCACGACTGGTATCAATCTGCAAATTACTTAGTAGACCCTGAATCTGGTGAATTTCCTTTTGCTGGTATAGAACCTATTGGAGTCCCTAAGGTATTAGCTGGTACTGCGTTGCCTTTTATATATGGAGATTTAAAAAATTTAGAAGAATTATTCAATGAAAATAAAGGTGAAGTTGCTGCTATTATGATGGAGCCTTTGAGATCAGATATACCAGAAAAAGGGTATTTAGAAGGAGTTCAAAAATTAGCAAAAGAAAATGGTGCTATTCTAATATTTGATGAAGTTTCTTGTGGTTGGCGAACACGTGTTGGAGGGATTCAAGAATTTTTAAATGTTATTCCAGATATGTCTGTTTTTGCTAAAGCTATGTCTAATGGTTATCCAATGGGAGTTACTGTTGGTTCAAGAGATGTAATGGAGCCTGCATCTGAAATGTTTATATCTAGTTCTTATTGGAGTGATAATGTTGGTTTAGCCGCATCTATAGCTACTATTAATGAATTAAAAGCTAGAAATTCTGAACATCAATTTGAAGATTTAGGAGCACGTATGCGTAAAACAATTGATCAAGTAATTTCATCCGTTGGTATTCCAGCAAAATCTTCTGGGTTTCATTATAGAGCCTCTTTATCTATAGATTTGCCAGATGAGAGTTTAAGACCGAAAATTAACACATTATTTATACAAGAAATGGCTAAGAATGGTATTTATGCTAATATGGGATTTATGCCTACTTTATCTCATACTGAAGAAGATATAAATAAGACAGCAGAAGCAATAGAAGCGTCATTAAAAGTTGTACAGAAAGCTTTAGAAGGTGATTTAGATAATCTTTTAGTTGCTGAAATAAAAAAAGAACCGTTTAGAAGGTTAGTTCGTTAGTTTTAATATCATCTATATATATAGTATATTTTATTATTTTTCTTACTATTTGGATCTTTTCTGAAATTTAGTTTTTCAAAAATTGATTGCTTTATAAAATCGTTAATATTTGATTGAGCCGTAATTTTTTCTGCTCCTTGGTTGATACACCATTTAATAGATTTATTAATTAATAAATCTATGGTTATATTAAAATTAGGATGTGCAAATCCATCAATATTATATGTTTTATAATCAATTAATTTACTTGTTGAAATGCCAACGATTTTCCCTGATTTTGTTTTTGCTACAAACCACGAACCATTATGTTCTTTTTTTAGTATATTAAATTTATTATATAGACCCATACAAGAACTTTGGTTATGATATTTTGTTGAGTAAATATTTATATTTGAATCAAGTAATTCTGATCTATGTGGATAAATAGTTAAAGGTATAATGGGTATTCTGGCAGAAGGATTGGCTTCATGAATTGAAACTGCTAATTCATCTTTAAAGTAATTAATTGAAAATTCTTTGTATGGAATATTACTATTAATATTTACTAAGACATTTGAATTATGAATTTTTTGCCATCCAAGTTTAATATATAATTTTTCTGCAATAGGGTTACTAGTTCCTAAAAATAATGCTTTACCTTTATTTGTGAAAAATTTATCTAAAGCTTTATCACATAAATCTTTTGCAAATCCATTTCCTCTGAATCTTTTATGAGTAGCGACTTCAGCTAAGCCGCCTAGTATATTTATGTTATTGCTTGTTACTGTTGCACAAGTAGATATTATAGAATTTTCTTCTGAGTAATAAAATACTTTAATAGTATTATATGCATTTTCACTACCTGAAAATACATCTTTTGGTAGGTCAGGTATTAAATCAATTCCAAAAATCTCATTCCAGAAAGTTGATAATTTATCAACTTCCATATTATCAATTGGGGGAGATATTTCATGTTTATCCATTATATTTCTTACATTTAATTTAAGATTCTAATATTTTTTTTATTCCTTCTAATTCGCGTATTTGAATTTCTTTTGCTATATTAGCTATTTTATTAGGATCAACTCCTAATGGTATTTTAGTGCATCCATCTAAATCTGCAATCAATAATTCTCCAGGATGTATTCTTAGACTCCCAACTACTATTGATTTATTAACACTAATCAAATTAAAAACTCCGTGTCCAGGTACACTGCCTGTTGCCCATAAAGGCATACCTACTTTAGTTATACCTGCTATGTCTCTTGCTGATCCTTCAACAATTACACCACTAACTCCTAAAGTTGAATATTTTGCAGCCATTCCATCTCCAAAACAAGCTCCTCTTCCAGGATTAGAATCTACATCCTTAATGATTGCTATTGTAGGATTAGGTGAGTTTTCTAAAGCTGTGTAGTGTTCTTCCCATGGTAAACTAGGAGAATCAGGGTCATTACTAGTTAATTCCGCGGTTACTGCATATCCTACTGATTTACCTAGAGCAGGGATTACAGACCGAATTTCTGGGCCCATATAATTTAGAGGAACTCCTCCTTTACCTTCTAATTCTAAGCCTCCTTGGCTTCCTCCCATACTTTCTACAACAGCGTTAAAAACAGTTGCTGAATCTAAGGAATAAAGTAACTTGATTGTATCTTCACTAGCTAGTATCATAAAAACTCCTATATTTTTTAAATTAATATTTTTAAGGTTTAATTAATGTTTAATAAGATTCATCCTAATTTAGATTATCGTGAAAGTGACAGAGATTTTTGGAATAAAGAATTTGAAAATTTTGTTCCTGATAAAATATTTGATTGTCATATTCACATGTTCAATAAAGAAGCACTTTATCATAAATATCAGCCTGAATGCCAGATGCCAAATGCAGATTTTAAACTTATTCAACGATATCATAACCAAGTTTTCCCAAATAGAAAAGTTAATTCATTGTTTTTAGGATTTCCTTATGCAGGTACAGATACATCTAAGCATAATGATTTTATGTTTGAAGAGACATTAGGTGATTCTTATTCTGTTAAAAACCGTTTAACTACTCCTGATTGCACTTTAGATGATATAAAGAATGATATAAATAGAGGTTTTGTGGGTTTAAAAGTTTATAGAATTTATTCAGTCACTGGAGATATAGCTAATTGTAGAATTCATGAGTTTTTAACTCATGAACAAATGGAATTAGCTAACGATTTAGGTTTATGGGTTACACTGCATATGTCACGTTCTGATGGATGTGGAGATGAAGAAAATCTAAAAGATTTAGAAGAATATACAAATAAAAAGTACCCTAATATAAAATGGATTTTAGCTCATTGTGCCAGGAGTTTTACTTATGAACCTATTAGAAAAGCCATTGATAGATTAAAAGCAATGCCGAATATTTATTATGATCTTTCTGCTGTTACAGATGTGCGTCCTTTTATTACATTATTCCAAAAAGAAAATTTAAATAGAATATTCTATGGCTCTGATGGGATAGATTCTAGTTCTTTTCATGGAACATATGGAGCTTTTGGTACATCTTGGCAATCTATTGATTTGGATAAAATAGATGTACATTTTAAGCACACAAGTAATAGGCCTGTAATAGCTTTGTATGAACAGCTTTTATCTATAAAACATGCTGCAGAAATAGCTCAATTAGGCAAAACAGATATTGATAAAATATTTTGGAGTAATGCTTCTAGAGAATTTAATATTGGATTTAATTAATTTTAAGAATTAAGTAATTTACTTAATTGTTCTCCTTGAGTTTTACAAAATTCATGAACAATTACTATGTCTGTACCTATAGAAAAGTCTTTTACACCAAGTTCTAAGTAAGGTTCAGCTTCTTCCCATTTAGAAATTTCTACTCTTGGTCTAATATTCATTTTTATCGCTGTATTTATAGTATATAATTCAGCTTCTCTTACTTCATCATCATTTTTAGTACCATATTTACCAATATTTAATGCATAGTCACCTGCGCCAAATTGAACCATGTCAATACCATTTAATGATAATATGGATTTCAAGTTTTCAACGGCACCTTTTTTCTCTATCATTAAAGCTACTACACCTTCTTGAGCATTTTTTACATAATCAGCTGTTGTAAGTCCGGGATAAATATACCCCATATCCCTACTCATAGATACTCCTTGCTTCCCTTTTGATTCAGGAGTATCTGGTCTCATTGCTGCAATACATTCTTTAGCGTCTTCTACTGATCTTACATCTGCATATAGAATATTTTGTATACCAGAATTAACTGCTTTTTTGGCTAAATAGGTTCTTGGTTGTTGATCTAGTTTAATCATCGAAGACATATTGTCGAATAAATCTATTGCTCTGCCAAAATTTTCTAATGAGAAAAGGTCATGAGGAGCATAAGTACCTGTGAACTCTACATAATCTATTGTTTCGGCATATCCAATTACTTCTGCCATCCCTGGCCATAATGTATGTACATGTGTCCCAATAGAAGGCTTATTGTTGTCCAATAATTCTCTTAATACGTTTCTTCGCATGATAAATCCTTTTTTCTATTAAATTTTTTGATAAATATATATTTAATTATAAATAATTAATGTATATTATAATTAAATGATATAAATTTCTAGATGATAAGGAGAACAAAATATTATGGCTATGCCTCAAAATACTGTTAGAGAATGGCTCTGTGGGCCAATGGTTGCTGTCGCGACTCCATTTAAAGAAGATTTTTCACTTGATATTGACGCATATAGAGACAATTTGGAATTTATGATAAAAGGAGGAGTTGTAACTGGTAATGGTTCACTCTTGGTTGCTGGTGCTGGAGGGGAACATCCTGCATTAAATATTGAAGAAAGAAAAGAACTTTGGTCTGTAGCCTTAGAAGTTGCTAACGGCAGAGTTCCAGTTTTAAGTAGTATTCAACATACTGATTACCGAGAAATAATCAAAATGGCTAAGTATGCTTCTGATATAGGTCTTGATGGAGTTCAACTTGGGCCAACTTATTACTATGAACCTTCTGAAAGTGATGCTTTGAGGTTATTTGAAATTGTTGACGCAGAATCTGATGTAATGATAATGCTTTATCATACTTGGTGGGAAGGTTTAACTATGAGTGTTGATCTTGTAAAGCAAATAGGTGAAATTGATAGTGTTAAAGCTGTGAAATGGTCAGCTCCAGAAGCTAAATTATTTCAAGATGGTTTAAAAGGTTTTGCTGATGATTTAGTTACTATTGATAACAGTGGGTCTCATGTTTGGAGTAATATTTTAGGAGCTAATGGGTTTATTACTCATTTAAGTAGTTTTTGGCCTGATTATCCTGATAGGATTTGGAAAGCTTTACAAGCTAAAGATTATGGGTCTGTACCTAATATACTTGCTCAGTTCAAATGGGGTTGGCAGGAATGGGTTGGATCCGTAGTTAAATATACTGGTGGAGAAGGGCCATTTATTAAAGCAGCTATGGAAGAAGTTGGTTTGAAAGCTGGACCTCCTCGTCCTCCTTCTGTACGTCCAACTAAAGCACATTTGGATGTGTTAAAAAAATTAATGAAAGATGCTGGAGTTCCAAAAGTAAATTAATAGGTTCTATATTTTATTAGGAGTTTTTATGGAGAGAAAAAAAGTTGGAAAATCTGATGTAGAAATTAGTGCTATTGGTTTAGGTACTACTACTTTTGGAAGAGAGATAGATGAAGATACAGCTTTTAAGATTATGGATTATGCATTAGATAATGGAATTACCTTCTTTGATACTGCTGAGGCATATGGCGGAGGTAATGCATTTGAAAATAGAAAATCTTCATATGGTACAACTGACATTAGAGAAAAAAGTATGGAAATGAGTTCTTCTGAATTAATCATAGGAAGATGGATGAAACAAAGAGGAACTAGAAACGAAGTGGAAATTTGTACTAAAATAAGTGGAGGTAGAGGTAAGGCTGAAGAAATCCGCTCTTCTATAGATGCAAGTTTACAACGATTAGGAACTGATTATATTGATATATATAAAATACATGCTCCAGATGTTAATACTCCAATTTCAGAAACTCTTTCAGAATTAACTAATCAAGTAGCTCTTGGTAAAACTAGGACTATTGGTGGTTCCAATTATAATCAAAAGCAAATATCTGAAATGTTAGAATCTGCCAAGGCTAATAGATTTAAAAGATTTGAAATTATGCAACCAAATTATAGTTTGGCAGTTCCTGATGCAGAGATTGAAGTTTTTCCTATTTGTACTGAAGAAGAAATTGCTATTACTCCATATAGTCCACTTGGAGCGGGGTTTTTAACTGGTAAATATATTCGTGGAGACAGAGAATCTATACCTAAAGGAACTAGAATGGATGTAGCTCCTGGTCATATAGATATATACTTTAATGACAGGAGTTTTAATATTGTAGATAAATTAAAATTAAAATCTGACGAATTAGGAATTCCAATTACTCAACTGGCTATGGCTTGGGTAATGTCAAATAAATCAGTTACATCCGCTTTGGCTGGAGCTAAATCACCTGCGCATTTAGAGAATGCTATAAACGCTTATAATATGAAACTTGATGATGATTTAAGAAATCAAATGTCTTCCTGGGAATGAGAATTTTAATCATTTTTATTAATTATAATTATTTATATTAAAGTTTAAAGGGGATTAAAATTAATAGTAGGTTATCTTTTGCGATTTCATTTGGTTTAATTGCGGCCATAATTGGATGGTTAATTACACTTTGTAATTTATTATCAGAAACGCCTGTCTTTAGAGACCCAGAAAGGTATCTTTTAAAAGATGAATTAATAATGTCTAGTGGGAGTATTTTTTCTGGGTTGATAATGGGGACGATAATTTTTTATTTTATATTTGATTTAGATCGTGACGAGAACTTAGTATTCTCAATTAAAGATTTGTTAATTTGGATATTTCTTGGAGCAATGTTTTGCTTTTTTACATATCCGGTTATAGGTGGAGCTTTTTTTATACCACTTTCGGGACTTGTGTATGCTTTTTTTGAAAATTTAATAACTTTTAAAATGTTAATTAATGGATCGATAGATGTAATATTTAGAGCGCCAATGAACATTATGACTTCAGGGGCACCTATTTTGATATCTAGTTTATTTATTGGTTCTTTTTTTGGACCTATTGTATATAGCATAATTTATTTAAAATCCAATAGATTATCTATTTTTGCTAAAACAATTATTGTTTCAATTTTGCTTATTTCTTTACCTTATTGGGTTCCATTAAAAATATTAGCTAATTTTGCTTAATATTGAATTCTTAATTAGGTAATTTTATTTCATTAAATATAGACTCTGCAGAATATATTCTATATTGGTTTCTCTTGTTTAATGATTTATGTAATCCTTCCCATACTACTAATCCTGTATTATCGACTTCTGCAATAATGAATGGACCGCAACATCCATATGTTGACAAGCCACTTCCAAACATTACAAGTGTATTACCTGATTTTAATCTTTCTACACTTGAACAGCAGGGTGAAAATATACCTAATTCAACTGGTTGAGGGCCATCTGGGAATTCCCATACATTAGTTGCTATCATATTATCTATATCTAACCTTAATTCTAAAGCTCTAGAATATTGTCCTCCTTCATCACTGGGTCTGAAATTACCATTATCAAATAATAATATGTTCCCATTATCTAACTGTGTAGCAGTGTGTTGATGATAGAATTTATCTCTAGTGTTAATAAACTCAAAGTCACTGCCTTCACCTCCAAGTCGCCATTCAATATTCTTAAAATCAGGAGAAATAGATATGATTTGATTAAGATGAGCTAATGAAACTATCACATTTCCTCTAAATCCTATATCAATAGAATTCCCATGAGACCAATCTTCAACTTTTCTATCTCTATCACAACCTCCCCATATTGGATTTCCAGGTAGCGTCTTATTTGATGAAGGTGTTCTTTCCATAGGTGATATATGGTCAAATATAGTCCATATAATTTCATTTTTATTATTGTTTTGATCCCATATTCCTATTGTGTCTCCTTCTTGTTTGGCTATTTTATTTGGAAGTTCAACTTCTCTAATTTCTCTTGAAAGATACATTATTTGATTATTTGGTAAAGCTAATACTTCATGATGTATAGGACCGTATGGTTTACATATATCATCCAATCTGTTGACTTCCTTTCCGTCAGGAGTTATTTCGACTATTCCAGTAGAGGTTGTACCTCCTTCAAATCCAGCTATATATACTAGATTGCCATTTTCTTTTTTGGACATTACATATGGTTGCTCATTATTATCAGCTTCAAAATACCATACTATTTCACCTTTTGAATTATAAGCAGCTAATCCTAAAAAATCTTCTTGCCTAAATTCTAAATATATTAAATCAAACGTTGGAGTACCTCCAATAATCTCTAATTTAGAATCTTTTAATGAGCCAGGCAGTTCCCCTGTTAAAAAATTTCCTATTTTAAATGAATGGCCTTTATTTCCGTTTATTAAAGAAAATACTTCATAATTGTATTCGGTGTTTGGTGTTAATCTATATATATTAATTTTGTAATTGTTATTGTTCGTTTTTTCAATGTGTGATCTATATCTTTCTGAATTATTACTCCAGTATTCAACATATATTTCTCCTGCAAATTCAATTTCTCCAGATATTTGAGCGATTAGAGAGTTTTTGGGATGAATTGTAGCATTTGAAGATAATATTTTAGGATATTTATCATTAAGGTTTGTGATTTTTTCATTATTGGTGTTGATATTTAAATCTGATTTAGAACAATTCAAAGTTGTTAATATTGAAAAAACTAGGAATGTTATTATTATTATTTTTAAATTTTTGGTTCTCATAACAAATTTATATTAATATATATTAAAAAATATTAAAACTTATTTATATAGGTGTTTTTACTCTATTTTAAATATGATAAGTTAGATTATTATATTTGAAATTTGACATTAAAGAATATTTTAGTTAATCTATAACCTTTAAAAGTCAAATAAAATTTGTAAAAAAACCTATAAAGGGAGGTTTTATATGCGAAAGTATATTTCAAAAATATCACTATTTGCTGTATCTCTAACAATATTGTTAGTTATAGCTTGTGGTGGTGACGATGAGGAAGCTGCTCCGGCTGCTGCCGCTGCTCCAGCTGCTAAACCAGCTGCTGCTGCCGCTGCTCCAGCTGCTAAACCAGCTGCTCCTGCTGCTCCTGCTGCTAAGGAAGAAGACCATGACCATGGAGATACCCCTGAATCAGCATTAGCTAATGGTTCATTCTTATACAAAGGCCCAATGCCTACATCATTCAGTGAAGCACCAAGTTTAGCTGCACAAGTTGATGCAGGTAAAATTCCACCAGTCGAGAAAAGATTGCCTAAACCATCTGACGTAATGGTGGTTCCTGTTGTAGACAGAATTGGTGAATATGGTGGGACTTGGAGAAGAGCTTTCACTGGTCCTAATGATGGTCAAAATGCTGACAGAATTATGATGGATGCTGTTTTGTATTATGACTTAGATGGTGCAACTGTTATACCTAACGTAGCTAAATCTTATTCGATTAGCGCTGACGGTCTAAGTTACACTCTAAAATTAAGAGAAGGTATGAAATGGTCCGATGGAACTGAATTTACTTCAGAAAACTTCGTTTGGCACCATAAAAATATCATCTTAAATGAAGAGATCAACCCTACAAGAAAAGGTCAAATTGGTTGGTCAGGGTTCTCTCCTAGTTCAGTTACTGCACCTGACAAATATACAGTTGTAATAACATTACCAGAAAGAGGAGATGGTTTCTTAGATAAATTAGCTAGCTACTTTACTGGTGGTTGGACATTACATGCAAGAATAGCTGATGGTCTATATGGACCTACTCATTATGAGAAAACTATTCACAGAGATTTCGTATCTGATCAAGCTGCTTATGATCAAGCTGTAAAAGATGCAGGTTTTGATAACTGGGTAGCTTATTATAAGAGAAAAGCTAGTCCTCTTCATACACAAGAATCTCCAGTAGTATCACCTTGGATGATGACTAAGCCTATTACTGAAGAATTATATGAGTGGGTAAGAAACCCTTATTATTGGGCAGTTGACCCTGTAGGTAATCAATTACCTTACATTGATAAAATATCAATGACTTTGACTTCAGATCAGGAAGTATTAAACTTAAAAGCTGCTTCTGGTGAAATTGACTTCCAGCACAGACATATCCTTATGGATAAGGTTCCAGTATTCAAAGAAAACTCTGAAAAGAGTAATATTGAAACTGCATTCTGGGCTGAGCACGGAGCTCAAGGTTCATTACTATTCAACGTTTCATACGGTGAAGGTGATGTAGCTTATGAAGTAGATCCTGAAATAAAGAAATGGTTACAGAGTAGTGACTTCAGAATTGCTTTATCCTACGCTATTGATAGAGATAAAGTTAATGAAGTTATGTTCTTAGGAACTGGTACTCCNAAACAACCNTCATTTATGAAAGGACATCCTTTCTACCCNGGTGATGANTATGCAAACAAGCATACNAAATATGATNNNGCAGAAGCTNNTAAGAGATTAGATGCTCTTGGATTAGATAAAAAAGATTCTGATGGAATGAGATTNCGANCTGATGGTAACGGAACACTTTCCTTAGAATTAATGTANATTGCAAACTACTTCGTAGATTATGAAACTCTTGCTGAATTAATTGCTGAAGACTTAACTAAAATTGGTATTAAGACTTTCATGAAAGCAGTTGATGTAAGTGTAATAGCTGAAAGAAGAGATAAGAATGACATCGTATTATATGCTACAGGTAGTAGAGGTGCTCGTGATCCATTAGCGTTACAGGAATGGTTCAGCATAGGTGCTGCATATAGAAATTGGTACACAGGTGGTACTGATGGATATAGTGGTACAGGTGTTGCAGCTGATCCTTCAACACACCCTCAAGGTGCTGCTATCAAGAGACTTGGTGAATTAGCTGATGAAGCTAAGACACTAGCTTATGGTGACAGGAAAGCTAACTACGTTGAAACTCAACAGATTGTTATTGATAACATGTTTATCGTAGGTCTTGTTGGTGATACACCTGCATTTAACGGTGTTGTAGTTAAGAAGAAGAATTTCTTAAACGTTCCTGCAAATGCACCAAACCAATCTGCACTTCAGAATCCTGGTATTGGACGAACTGTACAGTTCTTCTTCGAAGGTGGAAAGAATGATGCAGGTAACTAGTAAATAAACTTAATAGTAAACTTCTAATTTTAGTTTAGCTTACTAAAAAAGGGCATGGGGATTTCCCCCATGCCCTTTTTCTTTTACATATTAAATATATTGATATTTTGATTTAAATATTGTTGTAATTTATAGTGAAATATTATATGGTATCTTAATATAATATTAAGGATATTTATGTATACATTTTTAGTTAAAAGATTTCTGTTAGGTATATTTACAGTTTTTGCAATATCTGTTATTTCTTTTCTTATAATTCAATTGCCACCTGGTGATTTTGTTGATAGGTATGTAGAAACATTGTTAGGTGCTCAAGCAGCAGGTACTGAGTTAGCTCAAACTATTGAAGATGATTTAAGGATACAATATGGGCTTGATAAACCTGCCTATATACAATATCTAAAATGGATGAATAAAGTTATAAGAGGTAATTTTGGATTTTCTCTTGAATATCAGAAACCTGTTTGGGATGTTGTGCAAGATAGATTAGTGAATACTATCATATTGGCAGGAGGGACGATTTTATTCACATGGGTAATCGCTTTACCTATTGGGATATATTCTGCTGTTAGACATAATTCTATTGAAGATTATGGGGTTACATTCTTAGGTTTTTTGGGTTTAGCTATTCCTGACTTTTTATTAGCCTTAGCGTTGATGTGGATTAGTTTTTTCTGGTTTGATGCAAGCGTAGGCGGGTTATTTTCAAGTGAATTTGCTGAGGCTGCTTGGTGGTATGGAGGTATTTGGAATATATCTCCGGGAGGAACTGTATTAGGACCTGAGTTTACTTCTGGATGTTATGTAAGTGATATTGAACGATATGTTGACTGTGGATGGAATTATGCTAGAGCATGGGATATGATAAAGCATTTATGGATTCCTGCTGTTGTTTTAGGGACTGCTGGAACTGCAAGTCTTGTTCGTATAATGCGTAATAACTTATTAGATGAACTTTCTAAGCCTTATGTAATTACTGCTAGAGCTAAGGGAATATCTGAATGGAAATTAATATTGAAATATCCTGTTAGGGTAGCTTTAAATCCTTTGATTAGTACTATTGGATATATTTTACCTTTTCTAATTTCAGGTAGTGTAATTGTATCTGTAGTTTTAGCTTTGCCTACTGTAGGTCCTTTGCTTTTGGCAGCTTTATTATCTGAGGATTTATTTATGGCAGCCACAATTATATTTTTGTTAGGTGTAATGACTGTAATAGGTACTTTGTTTTCAGATATTTTACTTGGACTTATGGATCCAAGAATAAGAATTGAGAGTTAAATTTGACTACTGAAGAAAAAAATATATTAATTGAAGAAGATGTTGTATCAGTTGCTTCGCAATGGCAGTTAATGTGGTGGCGTTTTAAGAAACATAAAGCTGCTTTAATTGCAACTACAATTGTTATTTTATTTTATTTGATAGCAATTTTTGCCCCATTTTTAGCTAGTAGTAATCCAAATGAATCTAATGTTCCAGTAGCTTATTTGCCTCCTCAAACTATAAAGTTTTTTGATGGTGGTATAAGACCTGTAGTTCATGAAGTAATAGGTTCTAGAGATCCAGAAACTTATAAAAAAGTATATACTACAGATCCTAACAATAAATTACCTGTAAAATTTTTTGTAGATGGATATGAATGGAAGTTGTTTGGTTTCATTAAAACTACTAAGCATTTATATGCAGTTGAAGATAAAGAAGGTAATATTATTTCTCCATATTTATTAGGTAGCGATAAACAAGGAAGAGATCTTTTAGCTAGAATATTGATTGGAACAAGACTTTCTTTAAGTATTGGGCTAATTGGTGTTACTTTTAGTTTGATATTGGGAATTGTACTTGGTGGTGCTTCGGGATATTATGGAGGTTGGATTGACACTATTGTTCAAAGAATAATTGAAATTACTAGATCAATTCCGACTATTCCATTATGGATAGCTTTAGGAGCATCTGTTCCAAGAGATTGGAGTGTAGTGAAAATTTATTTTGCTATTACAATTATTATTTCTTTGTTTGTATGGACTGATTTAGGAAGAGTAGTAAGAGGTAGATTTCTTGCTTTGAGAGAGGAAGATTTTGTTACTGCAGCAAAATTAGCTGGGGCATCTGATCGTAGAATTATATTACGACATATGGTACCTTATTTTGCTAGTCATTTAATTGCATCAACCTCATTAGCTATACCATTTATGATAATAAGTGAAACAGCCCTAAGCTTCTTAGGATTAGGGTTGAGGCCTCCTGCTGTAAGCTGGGGTGTATTATTACAAGCTGCTCAAAATGTACAAACTGTTGCGCTTTATTGGTGGTTAACTTTACCTGCCGTTCCAGTAACTATTGCAGTTTTAGCATTTAACTTCATGGGTGATGGATTACGCGATGCTGCGGATCCTTATGGATAATTTAGGATATATATTATGAATGATAAAGAGAAATTACTTTCAGTTGAAGATCTGAAGATACATTTTCCTACAGATGAAGGAATAGTAAAAGCAGTAGATGGTGTCAGTTTTGATTTAGAAGCTGGTAAGACTTTAGGTATTGTTGGAGAAAGTGGTTGTGGTAAAAGTACTGTTGGTAAAGGTATATTAAATATACTAGAAAGACCTGGTAAAATTGCAGGGGGAAATATATTTTGGAATACTGATGGAAATAATGTTGACCTTGCTTCTATTCCTCCAGATAGTAGTACTATGAGAGCTATTAGAGGAAGAGAAATAGCTCTAGTTTTTCAAGAACCGATGACTTCATTTAGCCCTGTACATTCTGTGGGTAATCAAATAATTGAGATGATAATGCTTCATAAAGATATGAATAAAAAAGAGGCTAAAGAATGGGCCATGGAATTGTTTAATATGGTTGGTATACCAAATGCTTCTACTAGAATAAAAGATTATGCTCATCAGTTTAGTGGAGGTTTGAGACAACGAGCTATGATTGCTATGGCTATTTCCTGTGAACCTAAATTATTGATTGCTGATGAACCAACTACTGCTCTTGATGTTACTACTCAAGCTCAAATTTTAGATTTACTTCAAGAATTACAAGAAAAACATAAAATGGCAATGATTCTAATAACTCATAATCTTGGTGTTGTTGCAGAGGTATGTGATGATGTAGCAGTGATGTATTTAGGTCGAGGAGCAGAACAAGGTCCTGTTGATTCGATATTTCATGATTCTAAACACCCATATACTAAAGGCTTACTAGAATCAATTCCTAGTATTAATTCAGCTCAAGGAGAAAGACTTAAGTCTATCGTTGGAAGTATTCCTCCTCCATTTAATAGGCCTAAAGGTTGTACTTTTCATCCGCGTTGTCCTAGTTTTATTAAAGATGTTTGCGATAAACATACTCCTCAATATTTACCATTAAATGATGTACAGAGGGTAAGTTGCTTTTTACATCATGATCCAAAAAAAGAGGTGGAATAGTGACTCAGATTGATGATCAAAATAATATTTTAGAAGTTAATAATTTAACTAAATTTTTTCCAATTAAATCAGGGTTTTTTAAAAGAGTTGTTGGTCATGTTCGAGCAGTCGATGATGTAAGTTTTACTTTGAAACAAGGTGAAACTCTAGGCTTAGTCGGTGAAAGTGGATGTGGTAAAACTACTGCCTCAAGATGTGTGTTAAGAGCAATTGACCCTACTAGTGGTCAAATTAATTTTACTACTTCTAATGGAAATAATGTTGATATGGCTGCTTTATCTAATCGTGAAATAAGGCCTATACGAAAAGAAATTCAAATGATTTTCCAAGATCCTTTTTCTTCATTAAATGCTAGAATGACACTTTTAGATATTGTAGGTGAACCACTTTTAGTTAATGGTATGAAGAATCGTGAGGAACGTTTAGAGCGTGTTTCTGAATTATTAACTTTAGTAGGTTTAAGACCTGAATATATGCAAAGATATCCTCATGCATTTAGTGGGGGTGAAAGGCAAAGAATTGGCATAGCTCGTGCTTTAGCATTGAATCCAAGAGTAGTAGTAGCTGATGAGCCTGTATCTGCCTTAGATGTTTCTGTACAAGCACAAGTAATTAATTTATTAATGGACTTACAAGAACAATTAAAATTAACTTACCTTTTTGTTGCTCATGATTTAAGTGTAGTCAAGCAAATAAGTGATAGAGTTGCTGTGATGTATGTAGGTAAAATGGTTGAAATTGCTGATACAAATAAGTTGTTTGAAAAACCTTTGCATCCTTATACAGAAGCTTTGTTAAATGCTGTTCCTGTACCTGATCCTAGACAACGTAAGACTGAAAAGAAGCATTTGTCTGGTGAGGTTGCAAATCCTGCAAATCCTCCCCAAGGATGTTATTTTAATCCTAGGTGTCCTTATGTCCAAGATATTTGTAAAACTACAAAGCCAACTCTTGAAGAAGTAAAACCTGGAAGATTTGTAAGTTGTCATAGAGCTAAAGAATTAGATTTATCAGGTATTATTAAATAAAATATTTATTTAATTTTCGTTTCCCCATTAATAGTAGATAACGAATATATTCTAAAACTTCCTTGATATATTTTTGTCTTAATTAGCATTTTAATATACTTTAATAATTGTTCTACAATATTAAACAATGTAAATGATTAATATCTATTAAAAGAAAGTCTTATATGGGAATCATTTAATGCGTTAAACTTGTATAAATACTTGCATTAGCAGCATTCATATTTTGGAATGATAGGGGTTACTATTTGAGTTTCCATTTTTGTACCAGCTGCTTCCATCACCTTCAAATTTTCAGGATTACTCATAAATTCTTGTAATTTATCCATAGATTCTACATTAATACATACATGAATTATATCTTCGTTATCGGCTTGTACTCCATAAAAAAGTGTTGTCATACCTGCTGCTTTTCTGGCTGGTTCATGCCCCTCAAAAACAGTTTTCCAATGTTCGAATCCTTTTGTTGTTTCAAAATGTGCAATAAGTTTCATAAATATCTATGCCTTCCTTAGTATATATTAAAGACTTTTAAGACATGGGTAATTAAATAAATTATTTAATTTTCGTTTCCCCATTAATAGTTGATATCGAATATACTCTAAAACTTCCTTGATCTGTTTTTGTTTTCATTGTTGCCTTGTATATTTCATTACCATTTTCATCTACCTCTACAATTGTTCTAGGGTTATTTACAAAATTTATCAATGTATTGCCGTTATTTAGTCTATAGGCACTACTTCTATTGGGAGCATATATTTTAGGTTCTGGTACATATTCCCAAACTTTATTTGCAATTCTGTCATATGTATTCATGGTAAGCTCTAAAGCTCTTGAATATGTGCCGCCTTCTTCTTCTGGTCTATGTTGACCGTTATCGAATAATAAAATATTTCCGTTTGGTAACTGTTGAGCAGTATGTTGATGATAAAATTTATTTGTGGGATCTTCAAATCTAAAATCGGAATTTTTACCACCAAGACGCCAGAATATTTGTTTGAAATCTTCTGATATAGAAATAATTTGGCTTAAATCGGGTATAGATATTATATAATTCCCGTTGGAAGCTTTTTGAATTGAATTAGCACTAGTCCATGGCACATGTTTAACCAATTCTGGCACGCTTAATTTTCTATTATAAAAACCTGATTGTGGCCATCGATCTAAAATTTCGGTCCAGTGATGTCTATTTTCTATTCCTATAGAATCAAAAGAATTCCATACTTCCGTTGTTAATCCACTAGCCTGGTCCCATATTCTTAAAGAAAATCCAGCAACAGGAACATTTGAATTACCTGAAATATTAGTATCATCTATTTTCCTATATTCATAAGCTGAATATAATATTTTATTGTTGTCTAATAATAAATGTTCTCTATGTGCAACACCGTCTACTGGCCCACTAGGTAGATTGTCTACAGTTTTGCCTGATGGTGTGATCTCTCTTATACAGCAATAGTCAAAAGGACTTCCTAAATTAAATGTTAAATTATAATCTTCTTTTTGTGAAATAGCTAAAATCATTAATGGTTTATGGTTTTCCATTGTTTTATTTAAATAATACCAAACGATTTCTGAATCCTGATCTAACATGAACATATAACTTTCAGTTAAGTTTAATGGAGGACCTATATGGATTTCTGAAAGTAATAATTCTGGTGTGAAATTCCCAGTAGCTACAGTTTCAATTGATTTTAAAGCTTCAGGTAAGTCACCTGTAGTAAATTCACCTTTACCAATAATTTTTTCAATTGTATTATTGTCAATTACAATAATTTCATATGAATAATTGGAATTTGGTTTTAAACGCATTATTGCAAAATCATGTAATTTCTTAGCTTCATTAGTTGTTTGGGTTTTAAATTTACCTGCTCGGGTATTCTCATATTTAATATATAACTTTGCTGGACTATTTAGTTCAATTTTAATATTAGATATTAATGAATTGTTTTCATGAATAGAGGGAATATTTTTTATTACTTCTACTTTATCTATATCTATATCATTATTAACCGATTCAGAATTATTACAAGCATATAATGTGGTTAATAATATACTTATTAAAATTAATGATAATTTACTTTTTATTTTCATATTTATAAATTTCTTTGATTTAGGGTATTTATTAATATAAATTATACTATATAATTGGTCTTTTATGAATATAATTTTACTTGAGGCAAATTTATTCATGTGCTAGTATTTCTTTATGCCCCAATCTCATATAAGAAATTTTTGTATTATAGCTCATATTGACCATGGTAAATCTACTTTGGCAGATAGGCTTTTGCAAAAAACAGGAACTGTAGAATCAAATAATATGGTAGAACAGTTATTAGATTCCATGGATCTAGAAAGAGAAAGAGGAATTACTATTAAAGCGCAAGCTGTAAGAATGAATTATACTAGTTCTGACGACAGTAAATATCAATTAAATTTAATAGATACTCCTGGTCATGTAGATTTTAGTTATGAAGTCTCTAGAAGTCTTGCTGCTTGCGAAGGTGCTTTATTAGTTGTTGATTCAACTCAAGGAATTCAAGCCCAAACTATGGCAAATGTTTTGTTAGCTTTAGATAATGGTTTGGAAATTATACCTATAGTTAATAAAATTGATTTAGATGTAGCGGACCCTGATCGTATTTCTGAAGAAATTCAAAAAACATTTGGTTTTTTAGAATCTGAAATAATTTTTGCTTCAGCTAAGGACGGGAGAGGGATTGATAATATATTAGAAGCAATAATAGAAAGAATTCCTCCACCTGAAGAACCAGTAGATTTACCATTACAAGCTTTAATATTTGATGCAAAATATGATCCATATAAAGGTGTAGTAGCTTATGTAAGAGTATTTAAAGGTTCTTTGGATATTTCGTCCAAAATCCGGGTTATGTCTACTCAAATAAGTGCAGATTGTTTGGAAATAGGGTATTTCAACCCAAATCCAACCAAATTGGATAAATTAGAAACAGGTGAAGTTGGTTACATTGCAACAGGTTTGAAAAATATTTCAAATGCACCAGTTGGCGATACAATAACTTTATCTGACAACCCATCAAACAAACCACTTCCTGGTTATATGCCATTAAAGCCCATGGTATTTGCTGGATTTTATCCGGCAGATGGGGAAGATTATTTATCTCTTAGAGATGCAATTGAGAAATTAAAACTAAATGATGCAGCTTTATCTTATCAACTCGAAACATCTTTAGCATTAGGTAATGGATTTAGGTGCGGATTTTTAGGTCTATTACATATGGATATTGTTCAAGAACGACTTGAGAGAGAATATAATATAAACCTAATTGCTACATCACCTAGTGTTGCATATAAAATAATAAATAAAGATAGCTCATCATATTATATAGATAATCCATCACAATTACCTAATCTAACTGAAATTGATTCTATTAATGAACCATGGTTGAATCTACGTGTGTTGACTCCTATGTCATATATAGGGGGAATTATGGAATTAATTAAGTCTAGAAGAGGTGTTTATAAAAATATGGATTACCTTTATTCTTCATCCGGTGATTCAAGTTCAATAGCAAGAGCTATGGTTGATTGTGAAATACCATTGTCAGAAGTTTTGATTGATTTTTATGATCAACTTAAAGCAATATCTCAGGGATATGCATCAATGGATTACTCTTTATTAGATTATAAACCAGGTAATCTAATAAAATTAGATATACTGGTTGGAGGTGACGTTGTAGATGCTTTATCTATAATAGTACATAAAGAAAAATCTTATCAGTTTGGTAAATCGTTAGTGACTACTTTAAAAGATTTAATTCCAAGACAGCTTTTTGAAGTACCAGTACAAGCTACTATTGGAAATAAAATAATTGCCAGAGAAACTATAAAAGCGCTACGTAAAAATGTTTTAGCAAAATGTTATGGGGGAGATATAACTAGAAAAAGAAAATTGCTTCAACAACAAGCTGAAGGTAAAAAAAGGATGAAAAAAGTAGGTAGGGTAGATATACCACAAGAAGCATTTCTTTCGATCTTAAAATTAAATAGATGATAATTTTACCGTTGACATTATTTATTGAATTCGTCTACTATAATTAAGGTCGTGCTAGGTGGGGAGGTAGCGGTGCCTTGAACTCGAAATCCGCTCTAGCGAGACTGAATCCCTCATGGAGGTTAATATTATATTTCCTCTAATTATTAATAATGATATTGATAGTTGGGTTCTATGCATCAAAACTTTGCTAATCCCGTCAGGTCCGGAAGGAAGCAGCGGTAACCATTGTATTTTGAGTGACATAGAGTTGCCTTTCTAGAGTTATTATTAATATTTTATGTGATAAATATTTATCGAATTGTAGGTGCACGACCTAAATAAAAAAATAAATTAATATGTCTCAATTTTATTCAAAAAAAAAATTCGGTCAAAACTTTTTAAATGACTATAAAGTTTTATCTAAGATTATTAATGCAGCTAATCTTAATTCATTTGATAATGTTGTAGAAATTGGTCCTGGTAAAGGGTTTTTAACTAAAGCTATATTAGATAAAGTAGATAAACTTGTAGCTATTGAAATAGATTCGGATTTAATTGAAATTTTAAGTTCAAAATTTAAAAATTATAATAATTTCAAACTTATAAACGCAGATGCTAGAGATATTGAATTAAATTTTTTTAAAGAATATAAAATGTTAGCTAATTTACCATATTATGCTGCTTTACCAATAATGAGAAGATTTTTATTTGCCCAAAATAAACCTTCTGTTATGATTATAATGTTACAAAAAGAAGTAGCTTCTTCAATGGTTGCTACGCCGGGATCCCATAGTTTATTATCTATAACTACGCAATTATTTTGCAAGCCTAGTATAATTTCATATGTGTCTTCTAGTTCATTTAAACCAAAACCTAAAGTCAATTCTGCATTAGTAAAATTAACTCCTTATAAAAAAGCATTAATTGATATTGTTGATGAGAATGATTTTTTTAATTTTTTGAAAAAATCATTCTCATCTCCTAGAAAACAACTTGTAAACTCCATTGGAAATGGTTTAAAAATAGCAAAAAAAGATTCAGAACATATTTTAAATAAATCTAATATTTTATATACGAGAAGGGCGCAAACATTGACGATAGATGAATGGAGTTTATTATATGAACAATGGTGCCTTTTACGTGATAAAGGTATTTGATTAATTATGAATATTAATTCTCATGCAAAAATAAACTTAACATTAGAAGTTATAGATAAATATGAAGATGGATATCATAATATAAAGTCGATAATACAAACTATAGATATGTATGATATTTTAGAATTTAGACCATCTAATTCGGTAAATATTAATATGAATGGATATGCTGTTCCAATTAATACCAATATTATATATAAAACTGTTAAATATTTAAAAAATTTATATTCTATTCAAGAAGGAATAAATATAAAAGTAGAAAAAAATATACCATTAGCAGCTGGTTTTGGAGGTGGTAGTAGCAATGCGGCAAACACTCTTTTAGTGTTGAATAAAATTTGGGATTTGAATTTATCCTTAAAAGAAATGGTTGATGTGGCTATTAATATCGGTTCAGATGTTCCTTATTTTTTATACCAAGGCACTGCATTAGTACAATGTAAAGGAGAAAAGATTACTAAATTACCTGATGCTCATATTAATAATATATTAGTAATTACACCCAATGGTCAAATTATTCCTAACAAAACTAAAACTATGTTTAGTTATTTAATAAAAGATAATTATTCAGATGGTAAATTAACTGATAATTTAATTGAGAAAATAAATAATAATTTGTCAATTAGGAATAATGATATTTATAATGTTTTTGGTGAAATATCTTTTTTAGCTTATGATTTTATGCAATTATTGGTTTGTCGTTTAAGTAAATATGGGATTTCAAAAATTAATATTTGTGGTGCAGGACCTTCAGTATTTATAATAGGATGTGATACGGAATTAATTAAAAAAATTAATGAAGATGAACATTTAAATATGTTTAATAAATTTTTAGTTAAGCCCTATAAAAGTGATACGTAGATTTAAAATGTTAACCAATTTATTTTTAGGCTCAAGTTTAGGTGTATTAGTGTCTTCATTTTTTATATGTATTTTTGCTATTAATTTAATTAAATTAAATCCAAATAAATTAAAGGTTTTATCACAAAAAAAACTATTTTCATCTCCAGCAATTTCAATAATTTTTATTTTTTTTATTAATATATTTTTTATGATTATTGGTTTAATATTATCTATCATATATGTGGTGTTTTTTGATACAATAAAAACTGATTTAATTTTAAGTTCAAACATAAATTTTAGTTATTTTATTATTGGTTTAAATTTATTATTATTATTACCAATTATAATTTTTGTTAAAACCTATAGAATATCAGCTACTATATTTTCACTAATATTTATTATTGTTTTTGGTTGGATTTTGCCTTATTTTATAACATAATAATTATATATAACATTTGAAGAATTTTTAATGATTTTTGATTTACATATACATACTGTTAATGGGAGTAGTGATAGCAGCTTAACTCCTGATGTTCTTTTAGAGAAATCAAAAAATATTGGTTTGACTGGAGTTTGTTTAACTGAGCATAGTGCAAATTTGAATATTTCTAAAGTAATAAATGATTTTGAAAAATCTGGAATTACACTTTTGCGGGGTTTAGAAGTTTCAACTGATATGGGACATATATTAGTTTTTGGTCTTTATTCGTATGTTTCAGGTATGCATAAAATAAAAAATCTAAGAAAAATTGTTGATGATGTTGGAGGTATTATGATTTCTGCGCATCCTTTTAGAAATTTATTTAGTTTACCAAATAATTCAAAAAATTTTTTATATCCAGATAAATCAAAATATCCTTTACAACCCATTGATGCGATTCATCATCCAATCTTTAATATTGTTGATGAAGTTGAAATATTAAATGGTGCAAATACTACTGAAGAAAATAATTTTGCAATAGAGTTGGCAAAACTTAAAGGTTTTATTGGTACAGGGGGAAGTGATGCACATTCATTTCATGGTGTTGCAAAATATGTAACATACTTTGAAAATGATATATATAATGAAAAGGATCTTATTTGTGCAATTAAAAATAAAAAATTTAAAGCTGGAACATTAAATTGTAAGAGTGGGTTTAATGATTTTAAATAATAATGATGTAATAATTTTAAATAATGTTTTAGATAAGGAATGGGTTTCGTTAGATTTAGAAACAACTGGATTAAATCCTAAAGAGGATAAAATAATTGAAATTGGAGCTGTTAAATTTGATGGAAAGAATATTTTAGAAACATTTGAATCATTTATTAATCCATCTTGTAAATTAAGTGATTTTACAAAAATGTATACAGGTATAAATCAATCAGATGTAGATCAAGCTCCTTCATTTAATTTGATAAGTGATTCATTAAAAAAATTTATAGGTAATTCACCAATAGTTGGTCACAATATCGAATTTGATATTAATTTTCTAAAATTTAATGGATTGATTTTAAATAATAAAAAATCTGACACATGGGATTTAGCATATATACTTTTCCCTCAATTTTTTGATTATTCATTAATTGGATTATCTAATAAATTTAAAGTTGGTCACGATAAACCTCATAGAGCTTTAGATGATGCAATTGCTACAAAGGGTGTTTTTGAAAATTTAATATTAGAACTTCTTAAAATAGATTACAATTCATTTATTAAAATAAAAGATTTAGCAAATAAATCTAATTGGATATTATCTTATCTTATGAATAATAATAATTTAATTGATTTAATTAAATCTAAAGATTCAAAAGTTGATGAAAACAATTTAAATTTTAAAAATATTTTAGATTTATTTAATGAAATTTCTAACAAAGATATATTAAAACCTTCTGATAATCTTATAGATTTAGATATGAATAGTTTTAATGAATTATTGATGTCCGAAAATATTTTTTCTGATGTTGTCAAAAATTTTAAGAAAAGGCCTCAGCAAATTTCAATGTCATTGAAAATTGCTGAATCTATTAATAAGAATAAAAATTTAATTGTGGAAGCTGGGACTGGTGTAGGAAAGTCTTTAGCTTATTTATTCCCGAGTATTTTATATTCAATTCAAAATAAAAAACGTGTAGTTATATCAACTAATACAATAAATTTACAAGAACAATTAATTCAGAAAGATTTGCCGAATTTAAAAAAATTAATATCGAATATTCCTGAGTTTGAAAATACTGAATTTAATTTTGATTTATTAAAAGGTCGAAGTAATTATATATGTCTGAAAAAATGGCAAGCATTACATAATTTTGAAAATATAAATGTAGGTGATGCTAGAATGATTTCAAAAACAAATAATTGGATAAACAAAACAAATACTGGAGATAAAAATGAATTGAATTTAGGGCATCCAGGCGTTGCGTTTTATTGGGATCATATATCAGCACAAGGAGCTATTGATTGTCCAGATATATCTAGCCCATGTTTTTTAAGACTTGCAAGAGAAAAAGCAAATTTTGCGAATGTATTAGCAGTTAATCATTCACTTTTGATTTCAGATATAGCATCTGATGGTTCATTAATTCCTGAATATGATATTTTAATAATTGACGAGGCACATCATTTAGAAGATGAAGTGTCAAGTCAATTTGGATTTAATTTTAATATAAATATATTACCTGACTTATTATTAGAAATTAATAAAAACAGCAGCTTATGGGGTGTTATAAGGGATATTTTTGTGAAAGGCAATTTTGCAGAAACTAGAATAAATTCATTTAATAATAATGTTTCGAATATTTCTGAAACTATTGATAAAATTGTTTCAGAATTTTCTGTATTAGGTAATTTTATTAACTCTAATATTAGTAATTTATCTTCAAATTATAATAAAATTAATGATATTAGAATTACATCATCTACTAGAAAACAACCAGTATGGTCAGATTTTGAAATCAATTGGCAAAGCTTAAATACTTTGATTTTGAATTTAATAAATAAATTGGAAGAAATGGGTCTTGTATTAGAAGACATAGATGATAAGAAAATTAATAATTATTCATCTATTAAAAATAGGTTAGTTAATTTAACTTCACAGTTAATAGAAATAAGAAATAATTATTCTGAATTAATATTAAATCCTATTGAAGATTATATATATTGGATAAATTTTAATTTACATAAAAAAGAAATATATTTTAATAGTTCTCCATTGAATGTTTCAGAAATATTGGAAGACAATCTATATTCAAAAAAAGATAGTGTTATCTTAACGAGTGCAACTCTTTCAACAAATGGTGACTTTGAACATATTCGTAATAGAATTGGTCCCAATTATGCCGAAGAATTATTGCTTGATTCGCCTTTTGATTATTTGAATTCATCTTTAGTTTGTATTCCAGGAGATTTACCTGAATTAACTAATCCTAATTATATGGAATTTTTAACAGAATCTATTAGTAAATCTACTTTAGCAGTAGGAGGCAGTACTTTAGCTTTATTTACTTCGCATGAATTATTAAGAAATTCTTCAAAAATAATTAGACCAATCTTAGAATCTAAAGGTATACGTTGTTTTGTTCAAGGTATTGATGGTACGCCTGCTCAACTCATAAAGAAATTTAAAAATAATCCTAAATCAATATTGATGGGAACAAATAGTTTTTGGGAAGGTATTGATCTTCCTGGGGATTTACTTAAGTTGCTTATTTTAAGTAAATTGCCTTTTACCCCCCCCAATGAACCTATTTTTCAAGCTAGATCAGAATTATATGAAAATGCATTTATGGAATATGCAGTGCCTCAAGCTGTTTTAAGGTTAAGACAAGGTTTTGGTAGGTTGATTAGGACAATCAATGACAGAGGTGTAGTAGTTATTTTAGATAAAAGAATTATATCAAAAAGATATGGTGAAAATTTTATTAATTCATTACCAGATGTAAAAATTAACAGATCTAATTTGAGTGAAATTTCAGATGTGATTAAGAAATGGTTTAAATAAAAATTGTTAATAAATTATACTTCACCATTTGATTTGCAATATACTTTAGAAAGTGGACAATCATTTAGATGGATAAAAGAATATTTAGATGATGAATTATTTTATCAGGGTGTAATTGGAAATGATATTATTTGTTTATCTCAAAAACATAATACTATTAAATTAGAATCTTCAAGCAATTCTGAATCTATTAAAAACCATATAATTGATTATTTAAAATTAGATGAAAATTTAGATGAAGTATATAGATATATATCAAAAGATATATATATTAATTCAGCTATTGAAAAATATAGAGGAATGAAAATACTTAGGCAAGACCCATGGGAATGTTTAATATCATTTATATGTTCTAGTAATTCAAATATCAAAAGAATATCAAAAAACATTGAAGATATAAGTATTGAATATGGCAATAAGATAACTTTTAATGGATTTGAGAGATATTCTTTTCCTTCAGCTAAAATGTTATCTAATACTACTGAACAAAAATTAAGGAATTTAGGTTTAGGTTTTAGAGCTCCTTATGTACTTGAAGCTGCTAAAATTATAGCGTTAGAACAAATCAATTTAAAAAAATTGCGCAGTATAAATTATGAAGAAGCTTTAGATATTTTAATTAAGATTCCTGGTGTGGGTGATAAAGTTGCTAATTGTGTTTTATTATTTTCATTAGATCAAACTGAAGCTTTTCCTGTTGATGTATGGATTCAAAGAGTTTTAAAAGAAAAATATTTTAATATACAAGAGAAAACAAATATTATTAAAGTTAGAATGAAAGCTCAAAAATATTTTAGAAAACATGCTGGTTATGCCAATCAATATTTATTTCATAATAGAAGATTATTTAAATTATAATTGAATTTAAAATTAAACTATATTATTCTAATGATCCGGGGAGTGGCGCAGCTTGGTAGCGCACCTGCATGGGGTGCAGGGGGTCGCTGGTTCAAATCCAGTCTCCCCGATAGGTTGTATAATATAGTAAATTTTGTAAATTTAGAAAGGAAAAAATATGGTTAAGGATTGCTATAAAGGATCATTTCAGGAATATTCATCTGTATGTGATAAAGATGTTAAGATGCTAATGAGAGATGGTATAAAACTTTCTGCAGATATTTTTTTTCCATCAATTAATGGTCAAAAATTGCCTGGGCCCTTTCCTGTAATTTTAGAAAGAACTCCATACGATAAAACAGCATCACGAGCTCATTATAAAGGTAATTACTTTGCAAGAAGGGGGTATGTTTGTGTTATACAAGATGTTAGAGGTAGATTTGAATCTGAAGGTGAGTGGTATGCATTTGCTGATGAGGCTGAAGATGGACATGATACTGTTGAATGGTTAGCTGAACAGAATTGGTCTAACGGAAAAATTGGAACTATGGGTGGTTCTTATGCTGGTAGTGACCAAGCAGCATTAGCTACTTTAAATCCACCGCATCTATCTACGATGATTATAGATGTAGGTGCTTCAAATTATTTTCATAGTTCTATGCGCCATAATGGCACAGTTGAGCAAAGGTTTTTAATTTATATATTTAGAATGGCAGCCTCAAGTAAAGAAGCTTTACAAGACCCTGGTTTAAGAAACGAACTTATTAGAATTTATAACGAAGATATGGAAAGTATAATAAATAAATTTCCTCTTAGAAAAGGTACTACTATTTTGAATAGATTACCTAGTTATGAAAAATGGGCTATTGATATACAAACACATGGAGAATATAGTGAATATTGGCATAAAAGAGGTTATTCCCCAGATAAATATTATGATAATCATTCAGATGTTCCTACATTATATTTAGGAGGTTGGTATGATTCTTATGCTAGAAATACTTGTGAATCATATATTAAATTAAGCAAAATTAAAAAAACTGATCAGTATTTGTTAATGGGACCTTGGACTCATGGTCAATATGAAGTTACTTTTTCGGGGGATTTAGATTTTGGAAATGATTCTCAGATTAATTTTAATGATTTAAAACTTTCATGGTTTGATAAATATATGAAAGGTATGTATACATCTTTTTCTGAAGGGGAACCAGTAAGATACTTTACTATGGGTGGAGGTGATGGCAATCTTAAAAGAGAAAACCCATTTACAGATGAATTAATTCACCAAGGGGGTGTTTGGAAATCATCTGTTGATTGGCCAATACCAAATACTTCATTTACGAATTATTACTTAAATTCTAATGGAAAATTATCAGTAGATAAACCAAAAACAACAGATATAGAATTTTCGTCATTTACTTTTGACCCAAAAGATCCTGTACCCACTATAGGTGGTGGTATTTCTGCTGCATCAGGTTATATGGAGCCTGGAGGGTACAACCAGGTGTCTAGTTCAAGGTTTGTAGGATCTAAAGATAATTTGCCTTTAAAATCTAGACATGATGTTTTGTCATTCGAAACGGAAATTTTACAAAAAGACTTCGAAATTACTGGACCAATTAAAATAAAATTATTTGTTTCGTCATCAGCAATTGATACAGATTTTACTGCTAAATTATTAGATATCCATCCTTCTTCTCAGAATTATTCTAATGGTCTTGCTCTAAATATAACTGATTCAATTATGAGATGTCGCTATAGGAATAGTTATCAAAATCCAGAATTTATGATTCCGAATAAAATTTATTCTATAGAATTTGAATTATATCCAACTTCTATTTTAATTAAAAAAAATCATAAATTAGGGTTACATATAAGTAGTAGTAATTGGCCTAGATTTGATGTTAATCATAATACAGGGGGACCTTTAGGTTTAGATAGAGAATATGTTATAGCAAACCAGAAAATTTATCATTCTCTAGATAATTCATCTTATATTGTTTTACCTTTGCAATAATAAAACTAAATAGATTTAAGTCGAGTAAATACAATGAAAAATATTTTACAAAAAATTAATGATTTAGATAATAAACTTTCTGAAATATTGGTGCGTCTTTGATTTCGATTCAAAGAAAAAAGAAGTAGTTTTATTAGAAAAAGAAATTGGTGCACCTGAATTTTGGAATGCACCAAAATTAGCTAGAGAAAAGATGAAAAATTTCTCTGATTTAAAAAGTAAAGTTAATTATTGGTCTAATATTTATTCTGAAATTAGTAATTTAAAAGAATTATACATTATTGCTAAAGATGAAAATGATAATGTTATTTTATCTGAAATCGAATTGGATATTTGTAAAATAAATTCTAAAATAGAAGATTCTAAACATGAACTCTTATTTTCAGGTAAATATGATAAAAATAATGTAATATTAGCAATTCATGCAGGTGCAGGAGGAGTTGATTCTCAGGATTGGACAGAAATGTTGATGAGAATGTATTTAAGGTGGGCTGAAAGGTATGATTTCAGTCAAGAAATCTTAGATATTTCTTCAGGTGAAGAATCAGGTATTAAAAGTGTAGTAATACAAATATCAGGTATTCATGCTTATGGATATTTAAAATCAGAAAAAGGAGTGCATAGATTAGTACGTTTATCTCCATTTGATTCAGATCATGCTAGACATACATCATTTGCACTAGTAGAAATTCTTCCAGAATCAGATAATGAATTAAATATACAAATTAATCAAAATGAATTAAAAATTGACGTGTTCCGTGCTGGAGGTGCAGGAGGGCAAAGTGTACAAAAAAATTCTACTGCAATTCGTATTACTCATATTCCAACAGGAATTAAAGTTACTTGTCAAAATGAAAGATCACTAGTTCAAAACAAAGAAATTGCTATTAAAATTTTATATGCTAGATTAGAAGACAGAGCACTTCAAATTCAAGAAAAAGAAAAAAAATCTTTAAAAGGTGAACATATATCTGCTGAGTGGGGTAACCAAATTAGAAGTTATGTTTTACATCCATATAAAATGGTTAAAGACCATAGAACTAATTTTGAATCATCAGATCCAGATAATATATTAGATGGTAATATTTTAGGATTTATGAAGGCTTATTTAAATCATAATATTTGAGATTGATATTATATATAGGTAATAATACTAATTGAATTTATTTAATTTAATATATAATTAATATATAAATGGGGGCATAATATGATCAAGTATTTTTTAGCATTTATTAAACTATCTTTAATAATAAATCTTTTACTATTAACTCTTTCTTGTAGTTTAACTGGACAAGGTACTTCTCAAGAAATCAATTCAAAAACAGATGAAAATATATCTCAGATTAATGAATCTAATAACGATGATTCTTTAGAAAATAAAGATTTAGATATAGTTAATGATAATAAAGCTGATTCAAAAATTCAGACTGGTGGTATTTTAAGAAGGTTATGGTCAGATCCTCCTACATTAGATCCGCATTTAAGCTCAGATACAACTTCCTCTGGAATTGTAGTTGAAATACATTCAGGCTTAGTTACTTTAAACCCTCAACTTGAAATTATTCCTGATATTGCTGAGTCTTGGGAGCTATCCAGTGATTTACTAACTTATAGTTTTATTATTAGGGATGATGCAGTATTTCATAATGGAAAAAAAATAACTGCCAATGATTTCAAATGGTCTTTTGAAAGAGCTGCCAACCCAAAAACAGCTTCTCCTGTAGCTGACACTTATTTAAAGGATATTGTTGGAGTAAAGGATGTTTTAAATGGAGTTACTAATGATATTTCAGGTATTAAAGTTATAGATGATCAAACTTTACAAATAACAATAGATAAACCTAAAGCTTACTTCTTGGCAAAATTAACATATCCAACAGCTTATGTTTTGGATAAAGACAATGTATTAAACGGAGGAAGTAATTGGGCAGATAAACCTAATGGTGCTGGACCTTTTAAACTCAAAGAATATAAAGTTGGAGAAAGATTGATATTAGAAAAAAATCAAAACTATCATTTAGGGGCTCCAAAGTTGAATAGAGTTGTTATGAATTTAGCTGGTGGGCAATCGATGGCTATGTATGAAAATGATGAAATTGATATAACTGGTGTAGGTATGCTAGATATTGAAAGGGTTTTAGACTCAACGAATCCATTGAACAAAGAGATTGTAGTAGCTCCACCATCGTTTTCAATAAGCTATATTGGATTTAATACAAATGTGAATCCTTTTGATGATGTGTACTTTAGAAAGGCTTTAACTTATGCGATTAATAAACCTTTAATTGCTACAGAAGTTTTATCTGATTTAGTTATTCCTGCATATGGAATATTACCACCTGGATTTCCAGGTTATCAAAATGATTTAAAAGGTTTAGAATATGATCTTGATTTAGCTAAAGAGTATCTAAGCAAATCTAAATATTTAGATCCAAATCAGAGAGATAGAATAGTTTTAACAGTACCTGGAAGTGGTGGTAATATTGGAATTGATCTTGAAGTAATATTAAACATGTGGTCTGAAGGATTAGGTGTCGAAGTTGAAATACAACAAGTTGAATGGGCTACTTATTTAGAAGATTTACAAAATCGTAAATTCCAAGCCTTTGGTGGCTTAGGTTGGGAAGCAGATTACCCTGATCCTCAAGATTTTCTAGATATATTATTTCATACAGATAGTGAATTAAATCATGGAGGTTATAGTAATAAAAATATAGACGCTTTAATTGAAGAAGCTAGGACTGAAATTGATTATGAAAAACGCATAAAGATTTATAATGACATTGAACAACGTCTAGTTAATGATTCTCCATGGATACCACTTTGGTTTGCAGGGGAAAGATATATTTTACTTAAACCATATATCAAAGATTATTTTCTTACTCCTATGGTTATACCAAAACTTAGGTATGTATATATAGATATTCAGGAATAAATATATTATATTGTATTTATATTATATTTATTTATATTGAGTGATATTAATGTTAATTTATATTATTCGACGTTTAATTTGGTTACCTTTTTTATTATTTGTTATTTCTTTTATTACATTTATTCTAGGAACATATGGACCAGGAGATCCAGTTGTTGTAATGTTAGGCAACAAATACACTGAAGAAAAAGCCCTAAACTTAAGAGAATCTCTTGGTTTAGATAGACCTATTATAATTCAATATTTGGATTATATGAATGGTGCTTTAAAAGGTGATTTTGGAGAAAGTTTAAGACATAGAGGTAGATCTGTTAGTTCACTTTTAGCCTCGAAAATTTGGGTTTCCTTTCAAGTAAACATATCAGCTATGATAGTAAGTATTTTGATTGGTATAACTATTGGGTTTTTTATAGCTTATAAGCAAGGGTCATGGATTGACCCAACTATAGTCACAATATTCATTGTTTCTATGTCTATTCCAGTTATGGTGACAATTCCATACCTTTTAAGGTTGTCATGCTTGACTATGAATTTAATACCATGTTCTGGATGGGGAGGATTTTGGGATTTAAGAATGTTATTACCAGCATTTGCATTAGGAATACCAGGGTCATGTGTATTTATGAGATTAATGCGCGCATCTACATTAGATGTATTAGGACAAGATTTTATACGCACTGCTCATGCAAAAGGATTATCTAGTTATAAAATAAACGTTAGGCATATATTAAAAAATGCCTTGATTCCAATTATTACCCTTACATCTTTTTCTTTAGCAGGTATGTTGACTACAAGTTTTATTGTTGAAAGGATACTAGGGTTCCCTGGGGTAGGTAATTTTTTAATAGATTCTATATTTAATAGAGACTATCCAGTAATATTAGCATTTACATTAATTGGTTCTACGGTATTTGTATTAGCAAACCTTTTAGCTGATATATTATATGCCTTTGTTGATCCTAGAATTAGATATAATTAATCATTATATGAATACTAATCAAGGACATTTAGAAAAATCTTTAGCAAGGTTATATCGTAAAAAGCTAGCAATAATATCAATTTTATTATTAATACTAATATATTTAATTTCTATATTTATTGAATGGATTTCTCCATATGGATATGATACACAAGATCTAACAATGATTAGATCATCCCCAAGTTTTCAACATTGGTTAGGTACTGATAATGCAGGTAGAGACATTTTAACAAGAGTATTTTGGGGGGTGCAAAATTCTTTAATAATTACATTAATATCAATTATAAGCGGAAGTATTTTTATTGGAGTTACTCTTGGATTGATTTCTGGTTATTACGGGAAATGGGCTGATGCATTAATTCAAAGATCAGGTGAAATATTTGCATCATTCCCTGACATATTTTTAATAATATTATTAGTTGCTACTATTCGACCTAGAGTAGTTAACTGGATAGTATACATTGAAGATAGAACATTTTTTGAAGGCTTACTTAGAAGCGGAATTGCTGATTATCTGATTATTTCTTTTGCATTAGTAGCTTTTAGTTGGTATGGGATGTCAAGATTTGTTAGAGGACAAGTTTTAACATTACAGAAGTCTGAATTTATTGAATCAGCAAAAGCTATTGGATGTTCTAATAGAAGAATTTTATTTTTGCATGTTTTACCTAATGTTATGAGTACAATTATTGTGACAACAACTATGAGTATGGGAGTATTTGTTGGAACTGAAATAATACTTGGATTTTTAGGTTTGGGTGTTCAACCACCGAGACCTAGTTTAGGTGTAATGCTTAGTGAAACTGGAAATTTATCAGTTATTAGAAATTATCCTTGGATGTTAATTGGCCCCGGCCTAATTTCATCTTTATTATTACTTTGTTGGAATATATTAGGGGATTCTTTAAATGATGTTTTTAATCCTAGAACTAAATAAGAAAATAATTATATAAATCTATTATACTATTACAGACTTATAAGAAAAAATTATAAAATTTTAGTAAGTGTAATTTATATTTATATATGTTACAATATTATATGTCAAAAATGACCTTGACATACATGCATATCCTAAATATGATTAATTTGCAATAATATTAAATATAAAAAATATTCTTTGGAATATCTTTATAGTTTTATAAAAATAAGGTTTTCGAAGATAGGGGGAAAATAATGCGTTTCTATAGTAAAGCATTGAGTTTAGTTATTTCATCTATATTAGTACTTGCAGTTATTGCTTGTGCTGGGCCTGCTGGTGCTGCAGGTTCACCAGGACTACCGGGTGAACCAGGTAACCCAGGTAACCCAGGACCTGCTGGACCTGCTGGTGCTCAAGGACCTCAAGGTGAACCAGGCCTACCAGGTAATCCAGGTGAACCAGGTAACCCAGGTAATCCAGGACCAAAAGGAGCACAGGGACCTGCTGGTGCTGATGGTCAATCAGGAGCAGCTAGTTTGTTCACAACTCATTCAACTATGACTGTTGATGATACTTTTACAGTATGGGGTTCTGGTTTTAATCCAGGTGAGCCTGTTATTATTCAAGTTTTAGTTGATCAAAAAATTAAACCAATATTAGGTACTTTAACTGCAAATGCTTCTGGAGGTATTTCAGGTACATATGAAGGTTTAAAACAAGAAGATGGAGTTGATGCCAAAGCTCAAGGTGGTATCAGGACTTTAGTTGCTGTTGGTGCTGATGGAAGTCATGCAAGTACACCAGTAAATATTGTTAAATCAAGAACTGATGCACCAAATGTAGATAGCAGTCTGACTTCAGTAACTGTTGCTAAAGGAAATAGTGTAACTGTTAAAGGTGCTGGTTTTAAAGCTAATGAGCCTGTAACTATTTCTACTAGAGGTACTTTAACTACAGGTGGAGATAGCATTTGGAAAGGTACTGATTCTAATGCATATGGTGCTTTTTCAGTCGATGTTAAGCCTGATTTAGAAGTAGGAGTATATACTTTGCAAGCAGTTGGTTCACATGGATCCAAAGCTACAGCAATATTGACTATTACTGAAACTAAATAAATTTATTTTAAAATAGAATTTTTAAAAAAGTAGAAGCGGTCATTTTCTAATGATTGCTTCTACTTTTTTTTTTGAGTATAACTAAATAGTGATAGAAAATATTAAAAATAGAAAATTTTTTTATGGATGGTGGATATCTTTTACTGCTTTAATTGTAAATGCTATTTTGTCAGCACCATCTTTTGGTGCAGCTGGTTTATGGATTGATGCATTAGAAACGGAGTATGGGTGGACTCGCACTCAATTAGCTATAGCTTTTTCTTTAGGACAACTAGAAGGTACAATTACTTCTCCTTTAGTTGGATATTTGATTGATAAAATAGGTGCAAAAAAAACTGCCTTAACTGGTACATTTATTGCAATTTTTGGATTTTTAATATTAACTCAAACAGTTCCTATAACCAATTCAAGGGACAATATTTTTGATCCTTTAATATTTTATATTGCTTATTTGATTATTATGCTTGGAGGGAGTATGTCTGGATGGGTTCCTATGACATCAATAGTAAATAATTGGTTTACTTATAAAAGAACTTTAGCAATGTCTATAGCTTCATCTGGATTTTCAATAGGTACTTTTTTATTAGTACCTATATTGGCTTTATTAATTAATCCAAATTTATTAGGTTGGAATAAAACTGCATTTATTATAGCCATATTTATTCCTATTATAAGTGTTTTAATATGGAAATTTATTTATGATAAACCATCAGATATATCATTATTACCTTATGGTGAAAATAATTATCAAAATGATGGTAAATCATTAAATATAGAAAATTCAAAAGATTTTACAATCATTGAAGCAATTAAAGAAAAAGTTTTTTGGATAATGGCATTTGCTCATGGAGGATCAGCAATGCTTACTTCAACAATGATGGTACATTTGATATTAGCTTTTAAAAACCAGGGACTTAGTTTGGAAATTGCATCTTTAATGTGGGGTATTACAATGGGAATAGGTGGATTGTCTCAACTATTTGGAGGAATTATAGGAGATAAGTTTACGAAAAGATATTCATTGGCGATTTTTGGTTGTATTCAGTCCATTGGAGTTGTATTTGCGTATATGGTTGATAATATAATACTAGCAATCGTATTTGCATTAATTTATGGTATTGGCTTTGGTGCAAGAGCACCTATAACTACTGCAATGCGTGGAGAATATTTTGGCCGTAAATCATTTGGAAAAATTATGGGTATTTCATTAATTCCTATGATGTTTATGACTATGATTGCCCCAGTATTAGCAGGATATATATATGGTTTAGATGAAAATTATAAATCTGCATTCATATATATTGGTACTTTAGGATTTATAGGAAATTTTATGTTTGTATTTGCAAAACCTCCTATCCATCCTGCAAATAGGTGATTTATAAATAATTAATTATTAATCTGACTTAAAGAAATTTTCAAGTTTTTTAATCTTCTACCTATAGTTGAAATCACTTCAATATCAATTCCTTTATAATTTATTTTGGATCCAGAACTAGGAATTTTTCCCATTTGACTATAGACAAGTCCTCCTACAGTATCAAAGCCTTCACCTGCAAAAGAAGTATTTAATAAATTGTTGAGTTGTTCAAGGCTAGTTCTAGCATCAATTATAAATTCATTTTTTGAAGGTGATAATATTTCTGGTTCAATTGGATCAAATTCATCTTGAATTTCTCCAACTATTTCTTCAAGTAAATCTTCTATTGTAACTAAGCCAGATACACCTCCGTACTCATCAACTACTATAGCAAGTTGTACTCTTTGATTTTGAAATTCAGTTAATAATTCTTCTAAAGTTTTTGACTCGGGAATAAAATAGGCTGGCCTTAATAAGCTGTCTACTTGATTTGATGCCTTATCAGGGGTTTCAGAAATAATCTTTAGTATATCTCTAGCATATACTATGCCAATAATATGGTCTAAATCTTCTTTATATATTGGTATTCTACTATGACTATCATTTGTCATTTGTTTAGCAATCTTTTCAATAGTTATACCTGATGGAGCACATTTTATATCTACTCTAGGTATCATTATTTCACGTGCAACAGTAGTATCTAATCGTACAACTGCATGAATCATTTGAACTTCTCTTTCATCTAGCGGTTCTGTAGAGGCTTCTACTGGCAGATCTATTTCAGTAGATATAAATTCAGGTGTTGAATTACTATCGTTTATATATTTATTATTATTAGATTTATACTTAAGCAATATTATTGGATTAAATATATATTCTAATTTAGATAATATAATTAAAGATTTTAAATGTTCAGCATCAGAATTCGGATTAATTTTAAAATTAATTATTAATTTTAAAAAATTTAAAAATATTAATATTGATAAAGAATATATAGGAATTAAATACAATAATTTATTAGAATTAATTGTAAATATTGCTATTATAGTACCTGTTAATAAGATAATTAAGATATTTAATAATATATTGAAAGGTATTGTTAGAGGTAAATTCATAGTTAAAAGTTTTTTTAGATTAATTAAACTTGAATTTGCATCTGCTTCTGAAATTTTTTTTTGTATTTTATCTTTTTTAATAGAAACTATTAATGCTTCTAGGTAGCAAATAAAAGCAAAAATTATAAATAATAAAATAGATATTGAAGATAGAATAAGTGTTGTTAAGTTAATATTATTTTTTCCTATCACTAATTTTTTTTGATTTTGCTGGGATTCCCATAGCTATATAATTGGGTGGAACATCTTTTGTTATAACTGAACCTGCACCTGTTTTTGAATTTTTACCTAATTTTATTGGAGCTACAAGCATTGTCGAAGAACCTATAAAACATTCATCTGCTATTATTGTTTTATTTTTATAAGTTCCATCAAAGTTGCAAGTTACTGTACCTGCTCCAATATTAACATTAGCACCTATATCTGCATCACCAATATAGCTGAAATGTGATGACTTTGTTCCGTTACCAATTTTACTATTTTTTATTTCACAATTATTACCTATGTGTACATTATTTAATATTTTTGATTTGTCTCTAATCAACGAATAGGGTCCAATTGTACAATATTTTCCAATTTTTGATTCTGTAATTATTGAATTTTTAATAGAAGAATTTTCACCTATTATTGAATTTGTAATTGTTGTATTTGGACCTATTTCTGAATAATTACCAATAATGGATTTACCAGATATATGGGTGTTAGGGAGTAATATGGCATTATTACGTACAACAGAATCTATATCTATGTATACTGATTTTGGATCTATAATATTAATACCTTTTAACATTAAATTTTCTAAAAGCCTTTTTCTTAGTATTTCGTTAGCTCTTGATAAATCTAACATAGTATTTATTCCTATACCTTCATTCAAATCATCAAGTATTATTGATGTTATTAATTTAGATTCTATGTTAGCTATATTTATAATATCAGTTAATAAAAATTCATTATTATATGGTTTTATTTTAGAAATATTGTGATAAAGCCATTGAGATTTAAAATAATAAACACCAACATTAATTTCTTTTATATTTTTCTTTATTGTGTTCTTAATATTTTTATCTTCTTCAATTGCAGTTATAGATTTATTATTTGATCTAATTATTCTTCCAAAACCTTTTGGATTTTCTTTATATGATGTAATTAAACTTATTTCAGATTTAGATTTTACATGTTTATTAAATAAAGAATTTATAGTAGATTCTTTTATCAATGGTACATCGGCATATAAAACAAGAGTGTTTTCTGAATTTTTTATTTGTTCTTTAGCTTGAATTAAAGCTCCACATGTTCCATTAGGATTACTTTGTTCGATAAATTCTATATTTTTATTATTTATTAAAGAAATAATATGGTCAGCCTTAGGTGGAATAATTACATATATCTTTTCTACTTTAGTTTTATTTAAAGTAGATATTAAAATGCGCAACATCTCTTTACCACAAATTTTATGAAGTGGTTTAAGAGTATTAGATTTCATTCTAGTACCCATACCAGCAGCTAAAATGATTGCAATATTACTCTGTACCATTTGTTGAAAATATAGTAAAATTTGACATCTGTTTTGATTGGATATTAGCAGATAAATCAATTAAATGTCAATTAGAGTTATAATATAGTTTGTTTAATATTTTTAATTTTTATAATCTGTATTATATTGTTTTATTATGATTTAGGGATTTATAAATAAATAGAAAGGAGAATAGTTTGTCAGAATTTTTAATTGTTACACAAAAACCTGAAGGTGTTACTTTTGATATGGCTAGTAGTAATTTTGAATTAGAAATGGAATCACTTTCCTCAATAAATGCTAGAATATTAGAAATAGATGCAAAAAATGAAGATGAATTTATAAAAATTGCCAAAGATGCAGATGCAATAATTGCGCGTGGAAGAATAATAACAAAAAAAATCATTGATTCATTAAACAACTGTAAAATAATTGCTTTAGGAAGTGTTGGGGCAGATACTGTTGATGTTAAAGCTGCTACTGAAAAAGCTATTCCAGTAACTCATGTGCCTGATGTTTTTATTGAAGAAGTTGGTGATCATACTATGATGTTATTGCTAGCTACTTTTAGAAGACTTACAATTATGCATAATTATTCGGTTAATGGTCGCTGGAGTCAAGGGCGTCCATTATTATCAAATTATCCTCGTTTAATGGGACAAACATTAGGTTTTATTTCTTTTGGGCATGTAGCCAGAGCAACAGCTGTACGTGCAAAAGCTTTTGGATTAAGGATGTTAGCCTATGATCCATATATTGAAGAAATTAATATGACTAAATATGATGTTGAACCAGTAGGTTTATTTGAATTACTTAAAAATTCTGATATTGTATCTATGCATGCTCCATCAACACCTGAAACTCATCATATGTTTACATATAAACATTTTGAATCTATGAAAAGAAGTGCGTTGTTTATTAATAATGGAAGAGGCCCTACTGTTGAAGAAGCTGCACTTATCCATGCATTAGAACAAGAGTGGATTGCTGGTGCAGGATTAGATGTTCTTGAATTTGAACCACCATCTGAAGACAATCCATTACTTAAAATGGAAAATGTTATTATTACACCTCATGTAGCATCAGCATCTTCTAGAATGGCGCCCGAAACAAGAAGAAGAGTTGGGCAAGAAATTTCATTAGTTTTATCTGGTAGATGGCCAAGAACGTGTGTTAATCCTTCAGTCTTAGAGAAAACTAAACTAAGAAGATGGCAACCATATTCTATGCAAAGAGGACCTAATTCTTAACTTATTATTTTTATATATATTTGGAGTGATTTATGTCTATACCATTAGAAGGAATTAATATATTAGATATGACTCATTTTCAAGCAGGACCTTCAGCTACTCAATTACTAGCTTGGTTAGGTGCAAATGTAATTAAGATAGAAGAGCCACTTATTGGTGATAAAGCTAGAATAGAAATGTCAGATGATGACTCTGAAGATAGTTTTTACTTTAAATTATTTAATTCAAATAAAAAAAGTATTTGTTTAGATATTAAATCATCGCTAGGCCAAAAAATTTTTAAAGAACTTGTTAGTAAATGTGATGTTTTAGTTGAAAATTTTGCACCTGGTTATATGAAAAAATTTGGTATAGATTATGAGAATTTAAAAAATATTAATCCCAAATTAATTTATGCATCTATTAAAGGATATGGTTCTAAAGGTGAAAATTCTGATTTTAAAAGTTTTGAAGGAGTAGCTCAAGCTTCTAGCGGAATTATGGGAACTAATGGTGAACCCAATGGAGATCCTCTTATAGTCTCTGCAGGGGTATCTGATTCTGGATCGGGTCTACATTGTGTCATAGGTATTTTGTCAGCAATAATTAATAGATCAAAAACAAATGAGGGAGATTTTATTGACATATCAATGCAAGATTCTTCATTAAATTTGAATCGAATGAAAATGATAAATACTTTAAAATCTAATTTACCTGAACCACGTATTGGAAATCTACTTAGAGGTCAACCTTCCATATTTAAATGTCATCCAGATGGATACTATGATTATGTATATATATGTATTGGGGGAGAATCATGGCATACCTTTTTAGCAATAATTGGTAGAAGCGATTTGATTTTTGATTTAAGATTTGATTCTGAAAGTAGTAGGAAAAATTATTTTTCTGAAATAAAAGATATTATTGAAGAATGGACTAGAAAACATAATAAATTTGAGATTATGGATATTCTTAATAAAGCTGGCATACCTTGTAGTGCTGTGTATTCAACTTATGAAATAATTAATGATACACATTTAAAATCTAGAAATATGGTATTAAATATTGATGCAGATGATAATAAAAGTAGTTATATTCAAATTGGTTCTCCAATTAATATGAATTCATTTGATATGAAAGTTACTAGATATCCAGATTTGGGAGAAAATACTATAGAAATTCTTAAAGAAATTTTAGGTTTTGATGATGAATATATCAAGAAAATTAAAGATTTAAATATAATAAATTGATTGATTTATATAATATATCTCTTGTTCATGTTTTCACTAAATGCTACAATTCAATAGTACATATAACTTAATTTATTAAAGTATAATAGTTTTAGTTTATAAAAAAATTATAGTAAGGAGCTTATATAGCTTGTCTGATATTAATGTAGCTATCATTGGTGTAGGTAATTGTGCATCTTCTTTAATTCAAGGTGTGTCAAAATATAGTAATTCAACAAATGATGAAGAAATACCAGGTATTATGCATCCAGTATTAGGTGAGTATGGTATTGGAGATATCAAATTTGTTGCTGCTTTTGATGTTGATCAAAACAAAGTTGGTTTAGATTTATCTGAAGCAATATTTGCTGAACCAAATAATACTATTAAATTTAGCGATGTTCCTAAACAAGGTGTTAAAGTTAGTAGAGGTATGACTCATGATGGAATTGGGAGATATACAGGTGAAATAATTACAAAATCTGATGATTCAACTGACGATATTGTTGGAATTTTAAAAGAAAAAAAAGTAGATGTTGTGATTAATTATTTACCAGTTGGATCTGAAGAAGCAACTAAATGGTACGTAGAACAAGTTTTAGCTGCAGGTTGTGGCTTTATAAATTGTGTGCCTGTATTTATTGCAAGTGGTGCTGGAGGTTATTGGCAAGAAAGATTTAAAGAAGCTGGTTCACCAATTATTGGAGATGACATAAAATCACAAGTTGGAGCAACAATTACGCATAGAACTTTAACAAGATTATTTATGGATAGAGGTATTCGTTTAGATAGAACATATCAATTGAATTTTGGTGGTAATACAGATTTTATGAATATGTTGGAACGTGATAGATTAACTTCTAAAAAAATATCTAAAACTAATTCAGTTTCATCTCAAATTGATTATGATATGGATAATAAAGATATTCATATAGGCCCTAGTGATTATGTTCCTTGGTTAACAGATAGAAAATGGTGTCATATAAAAATGGAAGGCACTGGATTTGGTGATGTTCCTTTGAATATAGATTTGAAATTAGAAGTTTGGGATAGCCCTAATTCTGCAGGTGTTGTTATTGATGCAATTAGATGTGCAAAGATTGCTAAGGATAGAGGCTTATCGGGGCCAATTGATGGACCATCTGCTTATTTCATGAAATCACCACTTAAACAATATACTGATGATGTTGCCAGAGAAATGGTAGAAAATTTTATAACTGGTGACATATAAAAACCATAAAATTTTATAGGTGATATTATTAAAATTGGACTAGTTTCACCATATGATCATTCTACTATTGGTGGTGTTAGAGACCATGTAAACAACCTAGCAAACCAATTTCGTATATTAGGGCATGAAGTAAAAATTATTGCTCCATATTCCACTTCAACAAATTCTATACCAGATGGTGTAATACCAATGGGCAAAGCTTTCCCAATTCCAACTGGAGGTTCTATTGCTAGAATCTCTTTTTCTGTATGGTTAAGGCCTAAAATAAAGAAACTAATTAATGAGGAAAAGTTTGATATTTTGCATTTACATGAACCTATGGCTGGAGCTTTGACAATGAATATGTTAGCTATTTCTTCAGAAAATTCAGTAAAAAAAATTGGTACTTTTCATACATTTGGTGGTACAAAGTTATATAGAATTGGAGCAAAGAGAATTGCTCAAAGGTATTTCAAAAATTTAGATGGTAGAATAGCAGTATCTATTCCTGCATATGAGTTTATTAATAAATATTTGCCAGCTGATTATGAAATTATTCCAAATGGTATAGATTATCAATTGTTTAATAATGCTAAGCCATTTGATAATTTACTTGATGGTAAAATAAATTTGCTATTTGTAGGGAGACTAGAAAAAAGAAAAGGACTTAAATATTTGTTGGCTGCATATAGTAAGCTTAAATGGGAATGGCCTAATTTAAGATTGTTAGTAGTTGGCCCAGGTAAACTTGATATAGATTCTATACGTATAATTTCTGAAAGAAATTTAAAAGATATAATTTTTGTTGGTTCTGTTTCAGACAATGATAAAGCAAGATATTATAAATCTGCTGATATTTATTCTTCTCCAGCTACAGGTAAAGAAAGTTTTGGTATTGTATTATTAGAAGCTATGGCTTCTGGATTACCCATAGTGGCTAGTGCAATTGAAGGTTATTCCAATGTTATTACAAATGAGCATGATGGTTTATTATTTGAACCTAAAAATGAAGATTCATTAATAAAAAGTATTGAAAAATTGTTGAATGACATTGATTTAAGGCAAAAATTATCTAAAAATGCTTTAAATACTGCTCAAAACTTTAAATGGAGTATAATTGCAAATAGAGTAATGGAATACTATTTAAAAATATTGAACACCAATTAAACATATGTTTTTATATAAATATTTAGATAGGGAATCAATAAGATTAAAAATTAATCTTATTTTTGAAATACCTATAATTAAAATTTTAAATATAATAAATATTAAACCAAATCATATAAGTATATTTGGATTATTTCTAGCAATGATTTCATCATACTTTATTGCAAATGGTAATTTTATACTCTCACCAATATTTTTGCTGTTATCTGGAATATGTGATTTATTAGATGGATCACTTGCTAGGTATAATAAATTGGTTACAAAATTTGGTGGAGTACTTGATTCAACTTTAGATAGATTTGGTGAAGCGGCAATATTTATTGGCATTGCTATATATTTTGATATTTATGCTACAATTTTACCGCAAATATTAGTTTTATTAGCATTATCCACCTCTAATGTTGTTACATATTTAAGGTCTAAAGCTGAAATACTTGGCATAAAATGTGAAATCGGTATTATGACTAGAACTGAAAGGTTATTAATATTATTTGTATCTTTAAGCTTAAATAACTTTTTTGATTTTATATTATTATTTGCTATTATTTTTATATTTATTCTAAGTCTACTTACTGTTTTTCAAAGAATAAGACATATAAGTAATTCTTTATGAAAGTTTTTTAATATGATAAATAAAATTTCTTTATCTTTAATAATTTCAATTTTTATTATTTTATATAATTTTAATACTATTAATGCAGATGCAGATATAAAAATATTAAAAAATGTTGAAGTTGAAAGCGATTTTCCTAAAGGGATCAATTTCAGAATTGAAACGTATGATAATCTAAAGATTAAATCTATTGCTGTTAGATATAAACTTGGTCAGCAAAACACTTCAATTTATCAATATTTAGATAGAGATGATAGTGATAAAAATAATTGGAATTTATATTTACGTACAAATAGCCTTGATAAATATATTCCACCAGGTACTCTAATCAATTATAATTTTGAGATTACTTTTATATCTAATAATGTACATAAATCTAACAGTAATATATTTATTTATAATGACCCTAGATTCAAATGGGAAGATATTTCTAACAATATGATTAACGTCTCTTATTATGGACCTGTTAAATCAAGAGCTCAGTTAGTTTTGGATACCATAGTTGAAACAATTGATAGAATGTCTCCATTACTGGGAATTACTATTTCAGAACCTATAAGAGTTACAATGTATAATAATATTCCTGATATGGTTATAGGTTTACCTCCATCAAGTACAACTGTAAGAACTCAATTAGTTACACAAGGTCAAGCTTTTCCAGATTTAGGTGTATTATTAGTACTTGGTAATAGTTCTTCAGTAATTGGAACATCTTCACATGAAATTACGCATATTTTAAATCATCGAGCGGCTGATAGTGTATTTAGAAAGTTACCATCATGGTTAGATGAAGGATTAGCTGAATATGGAAATATTACACAATCAACTACATATGAAAATGCACTTAATTATGCCATAGATAATGATTTAATTATTCCTATTACACTGCAAAACACTTTACCAGGTGATGCTGATCAAATAATAATATTTTATGGTCAAGCCATGAGTATTGTTAATTATATGATTGATAATTATGGAGAAGAAAAATTACGTGATCTATTAACTAATTTAAAAACGGGTTTAAATATTGATGACGCATTATTGAATGCATATGGATTTAATAGAAATGAATTAGAAAATAAATGGAGGAAATCGTTAGGAATAGAAGAATATATTTCATCAAGTAACATTAGTTCATTACCAACCGCTATACCTATTCCTACAATCAAACCGTATACACTTAATAATATGTCTTCAAATAATAGTAATGAAAATAATAAAACTAATTTAAAGAAACAATTGAAAAATACAGAAAATAATTTAGTTAAAGAAAACAGCAATAAAACAAGTGGATGTTCATTGAATGTACTAAACAATAATAGAGAATATTCAATTGTTTTATTAGCTTTAATACCGATTTTCTTTTTACTAAAGTCCAATAAGGGTATTAAAAAATAAAATTATTTAATGTATGATTTTATAAATAAAAAAATAAAGTATGGCAAAAATTTGGATAATCATAAAGAATTAATAAAAGCTTTAGAAAAAACATGGGTAGTTCGAACACCTAAGCAACATTTAGCAACATTTGGGATAACTAACATAAATTATTATGTACTTACGTGTCCTGTTTATCAAGAAGAATATTCAAAAAATCCAGAAACAGTTGTGCGTTCAGGTAAAGTTATTGCAGAGAGACCTTCTGTTATAACTCCAACATATGCTTTAAATTTACTAGGATTTAGCTCTGATGCTTATGAGTATTTTGAACATATTGCAAATAAATATGGACCGAATCAAGCTGGTATTTTATATCAATATAGAAATGAATCAAAAAATATGGAAATTGTTTCAGGCATACCACAAGATATAGCCGCTAATATATGTAAAGATTTGGATAAAAAGAGTGATAATATGTCTGTAGTTATGGTAGGGGTTGACGAATTATGGGATGTAGCATTATTAAAATTTATATATGAACTAACTAATTTCTCAGCTGCAAGTAATATTAATGAATTCCAAGGTAAAGGTTTATTAAATCCTCAGCCTCAATTTGGAGGTATTCCAAAAGCTGCTACAGAAAAAATTGAAAAATTATTTTATTTAGCTCAAAATGGTGGTGATAAGGATACTTTAAAGAATGAACTAGATAAATGGGGAGTCTTTAGATACTATGAAGATAGATTTTTATCACTTTTTCGTTGATTATTCTAATTAAATATTAAACAGATATTATTGAAAAATCTAATTAAATTTATATTTATAACTTTTATAATATTATTTTTAGTATTTTATAAAGATTCAGGAATTAATAAATCTTATGATTTCATTGTTTCACCTTTTAAATATAGTTTAATAGAATGGGAGATTCAAAATATATTTGATAAATGGATTTATAAAATATCTAATAAATCTAAAATTTCAAAAACTCAAGTAATTGAAAATCATTTTTATAATAAAAATGAACATGATTTAATAGATTTTTCTAATGACGAAGATGAAATCGAAGAATTTATAGAAAAATCACTATCTGTTGTAATTAAAGAACAAAACATTAACTTTATTGGAGGTGTGCAATTCCCCCCAGTAGATATTCGTTTAATTGAAATACCTAAATTATTAGTAATATCTCCTAGAGACAAAATTGTACACATGGATGATATATTGATAAAGCCTTATATATCATCGAAGGAAATTATTTATATTGAGGAAAAATTTCTTAATCAACATGATTTATCTGCAATTATATTAGATATTGGAGGTATAGCTACATTTCCATCGTCTATCCCAAAAAACAAAAATATTAAAAAAATTTTTATAATTTCTCTACATGAATGGGTTCATCATTATTTATTTTTTACTAAATTAGGTCAAAATATGTTTTCGTCACAAGAAATGAGAATACTGAATGAAACTTTAGCTACTAGAGTTTCAGAAGAATTATATAGTTACGTTGTTGAATATTTAAAAGTGAATTATAAATTTAATAATAATGATATGAATAAAATTGAAAATGAAATTAATAATACTGAAAGAATTGAAACATTTAATTTTCGAGATGAAATGATGAAAACTCGTATTGAAACAGAAAAATTATTAAAAGAGAATAGAGTATCTGATGCGGAAAATTATATGGAATCTCAAAGAGATATTTTTGTTGATAATGGATATAATATAAGGAAGTTAAATCAGGCTTATTTTGCATTTTATGGTTCTTATGCTGACAGTTCTGCTTCGAATACTTCTATTGGGACTGAATTGACTGAATTTAGAAGTTATTTCGTTGACATAGAAAGTTTTATATCAGCAATAAAGACAGTATCAAATTATAACGAATTTAAAAATAAATTATATAAATTGCGATTAGAATCGGAATAAGTTGGTTAAAATCTCATATAATAATATTGACGTCAAAAGATTTAATGTAATACTCTTTAATATATATAAATAGATATAAAGAGTACATTTTGGTAACAAATATATTTAAAATGTTTAGACAAGAAGAACCTGAAATTGATTTTAAGAAATTTATTAATTCTTTTAATTCTTTAGGTGCTAAATTTAATTTTTCTGGTGGTAAATTAGGTTTTTTATTGGTATTAGGAATACTTTTAGTAATTCTTATTTTATGGCTTTTTAGTGGCGTATACACTGTACAACCTTCAGAGCAAGCTGCTTTGAAATTATTTGGTAAATATCAACGGATTGAAGAAGAAGGATTACATTGGTATTGGCCATCACCTGTAGGAAACATAGATATTGTTAAAGTCAAAGAAATTAGAAGATTAGAATTAGGAGTTAGAGATAGTACCCCTATATTAGAAGAATCACTTATGATTACTGGTGATGCTGATGAGGCAGGAATACCTGGTCAAGCGCCAAATATTGTTGACGTACAACTATTAGTCCAATATAACATTAAAGATGTAAGAAATTATTTGTACCAGTCAGTTGATCCTGATGGGCAAACTATAAAGGATGCTTCTGAAACTGCATTAAGACAAGTAGTTGGGAGTAGGCCTATAGATGATGTATTAACTGATAAAAAAGAAGATGTTCAAGCTGAAACTAAATTGATACTTCAATCGCTTATGGATAAATACAAAACTGGTATAAATATTACTGAAGTTAAGTTATTAAATGTATTTGCTCCAGAACAAGTAAAAGATGCCTTTGATGATGTTGTAAGAGCTGAAGAAGATAAAGCCGCAACTATAAATTTAGCAGATGCATATAAAGAGGATATTTTACCAAGAGCTGAAGGTGATGCCGCAAAATTACTTAGAGAAGCTGAAGCTTATAAGGCTACAAAAGTTGCTGAAGCTACTGGTGAAGCTGATAGATTTAATTTAATTCTTGCTGAATATTCGAAATCTAAATCAGTAACTCGGAAAAGACTTTACTTAGAAGCAATGGAAGATATTTTACCAGGAGTTACTAAATTCATAATTAAAAATGAAGATTCTAGTAATATATTACAGTTGTTACAGTTAAATAACAATGCTAATCCAATAGGGGTCAACCCGTGATATATAAAATAAATATTGAAGGTATATTATGAAAAAGATTTTAATATTTTTAGCTCTTATAATACTTGGGTCTTTTATATTTATACCTCAAGTTTTTTATAAAATTGACGAAACTAATCAAGCTATTGTTCTTAGATTTGGTGCTGTTAAAGCAACATCTAAAAATCCAGGCTTATATCTTAAAGCTCCATTTATTGATCAAGTAATATATTTTGACAAAAGATTATTAATTTTTGATGCTCCACCAGAATCTATATTAACTGATGATAAGAAAAGACTTATAGTTGATGTTTATGCTAGAGCAAATATAACAGATCCAGTTACTTTTTATAAGACCTTAACATCAGAAGCTTTAGGTAAAGCTCAGGCAATAGATATATTATCATCTGAATTAAGAACTGAATTTGCAAAAGATCAGCAAGCTGAAATAGTTACAACAAAAAGAAATGAAATTATGGAACAAATTAAAAGCAATATGGATTCTAAATATGCAAATTTTGGTCTAACTTTAATAGATGTTAGAATTAAACGAGCAGATTTTCCGGATGCAATACAAGAAAGTGTATATACTAGGATGCGTTCAGAACGTAAACGTAAAGCTGACAAAGAAAGAGCTGAAGGGGCTAAAATCGATCTGGAAGTTAGAGCTGATGTCGATAAAAAAGCAGCTATTATTAAAGCTGAAGCTAAAAGAGATGCTGAAAAAATTAGAGGTGAGGGTGATGCAGAAGCTATTACTATTTTAGCAAATGCTATGGAAAAAGACCCTGAATTTTATAGTTTTCAACGTTCATTAAATGCCTATAAACAATTTATTGATTCAAAAACAACTATTGTTTTACCGGCAGATAGTGAACTTTTTCAATTTCTTGAAAATCCATCTGAGTCTGAGTTAAATAAATAATATTTATTTGTTTTATATATAAGTAAATATTTATTTGATAGTCATTATGACTTGAGGGAATTAATTATGGACAAAGAAAAACATAATATAGAAGGCAATGTTAATTATTTATCAGATGATTTTCAAATTAACAATTATGTAAATATATTTAATAAACTAATATCAATAACTTTATGTAATACTGATTATAATTTTGATATTAATAATTCTTACTTAGAATTAAACTTTGTATCTGACGAAATAATAAAAGAAATAAATTATAAATATGCAGGTATTAATGAATCAACAGATGTACTTGCATTTCCATATTTTGAAGACAATAATTTAGATGAAAATGTTCAATTCGAAGATAAATTTATGTTAAATAAAGTTTTAAAAAATAATATTGGGGAAATTTTTATTTCTTATCCAACTGCCTTAAAGCAATCTATTAGCCATAATCATTCTGTTTTAAATGAAATTATAATATTGACTATCCATGGATTACTTCATATATTTGGCTATGACCATTATGAAAATCAAGAAAAGATTGCTATGCAATTAAAAGAAAAAATCATTTTTGATAGAGTACAGTGTAATGCCTGAAGTTTTTTATAGAAAGTGGCGTCCAAAAGTTTTCTCAGATATAGTAGGGCAAGATACTATATCAAAAATTTTATTAAATAGTGTTGCTTCAAATAGAATTGCTCACTCATATATATTTACAGGTCCTAGAGGTTCTGGCAAAACATCTACTGCACGTATTTTATCTAAAGCAATTAATTGCTCTAATTCAAATAATGGAGAACCGGATATAAGCTGTGAATCGTGCATATCAATAGAAAATAAAACATCACTTGATCTAATAGAAATTGATGCTGCTTCAAATAGAGGTATTGATGATATAAGAGATCTTAGTGACAAAATAAACTTTGTTCCAAACAAATCGAAATATAAAGTTTATATAATTGATGAAGTTCATATGTTAACTGACCCAGCTTTTAATGCATTATTAAAAACATTAGAAGAACCACCAGAACATGCTGTATTTATTTTAGCAACAACAGATATAGATAAAGTTCCTTTAACAATAATTTCTAGATGTCATAGATTAGATTTTAAAAGAGTTTCTTTACAATCTATTATTATGAAATTACAGTTGATTTGTAAAAAAGAAGGTATTAGTTCTAATAATAAAGAATTAGATCTGATTGCTAGGCAATCACATGGTAGTCTAAGAGATGCAGAAAATTTATTAGAACAGGTTGTCGTTGCATATGGAACAGAGCTTAATTTAAATGATATTAGTGAATTTTTACATACAGATAATTATGATAGGGCATTTGAATTAGTAAAACTTATTTTAGACAAAAAATTACGTGATTCTTTAGTTAACATTGATTTATTTAATCAATCTGGTATAGATATCAACAATTTATTAAAATCTATTATTGAAATTTTGAGAGCCTTAATATTGTTTAAAAATGATATTACGACAAATATTAGTTTTTCAACTAATAAAATTGAAAAAATAATGCCATTTGCTCAAAATTATAAATTGAATGAAATAATGTATGCTATTAAGAAATTTAATGATATATATCTTAAAAACAAATCTTTTACTATGTTAGATATTGAATTAGCAATCGTAGATATTTCTGAAAATAATCAATCGAATAAAAATGAAACATTACCTTTGACTATTAATGATAGTCATATTAATTTAACTGAAAACGAGAATAAAGTTTTTGATAATTTGAGTGAAAATATTAATATTGCTACCGCTCAGGAAAATCTTAATAATGAAAATACTCCTACTGATAAGGAAATTCTTAATAATGAAAATACTTCTACCTCTCATGAAATAGAATATAGTTTTCATAAAATTGATAATGATAAAACAGAAGATAAATTTGACAATTTAGAGAAGAAAGATAATATTAATTCAAATGAAACAATTAGCGAGCAAAATTGGCTACTTTTAAAAAAGCAACTTAGAAATGTTGGCAAGAGATTTAAAATAGGTGCACTATTAAATGTATCTAAAGAAAGGTTTGTTATCGATCATTCTTTAGTAATAACTTTTACTCATAAATCACATGTTGAAAGGTTGGAAAACGAAATTAAAGATCCTTCAGTAAATAAAGAAATTGCATCTATTTTGCAAGAAATTTTAATTGATGTAAAAGATATTAAACCTAGAAATTCTGATAATATAAAACAGTTAATAAACAAAAATTCGAGCCATTTAGTTAGATCAGCACAAAACTTTGGTGCACAAATATTTGAGAAAAATGAGGTTAATAATGAATAAAAAGATGATACAACAAGCTAAAAAGTTACAGCAAGATATGATGAAAATGCAAGAAGAATTAGAAAATTCAACTGTAGAAGCAAGCTCTGGTGGTGGCGCTGTTAAAGTTGTAGTGAATGGTAAGCTTAAATTAGAGTCAATAACTATTTCAGAAGAAGTAGTTGATACTGATGAAATTGACATGTTATCTGATTTAATATTAGCTGCAGTCAATGAAGGTATTAGTAAATCGCAAGAAGAAGCTTCAAGTAAAATGAGTTCATTAACTGGAGGATTAAATATTCCCGGTTTTTAATTTTTAAAAATGGATCAAATAAATATAAATACAATTCCAGAACCTATATTAAAATTAGTACAAGAGTTTTCAAAACTTCCAGGAATAGGAAAGAAAACTGCTCAAAGATTAACTTATTACTTAATTAGGACAAACTTTGATGATGCGTTATCCTTATCTGAATCTATTATGGCAGTAAAAAATAATATTATTCTATGCAGTGAATGTTCTAATATAACACAAATTGATCCATGTAATATTTGTAATGACCCAATCAGAGATAAAACTAGAATTTGTGTAGTTGAAGAAGCTTTAGACGTTTTAGCACTTGAAAAAACGGGTATTTATAAAGGTCTATATCATGTATTACATGGTGTTATTTCTCCTGTAAATGGAATTGGACCAGAAGATATAAAAATTAATAAACTTATAGAAAGAGTTAACACTCTAGGTTTCAGAGAAATCATATTGGCTATGAACCCTAATCTTGAAGGTGAAGCTACATCAATGTATATTAATCAAATTTTTAAAAATAAGGAGATTATAATTACTAGACCTGCTAGAGGTATAGCTATAGGTAGTGATATAGAATATGCTGATGAAATTACTTTAGGGCAAGCTATATCTGGTCGTCAAAAATTTTAATTTTCTATTTTATAATGAATATAAATAGAAGTAGAATTTATAAAACTGATGTAATAATTTTAAAACAGGCTCCTTTCCTAGAAAAAGATAGATTAATTACAGCATATTCAGATGATTATGGTAAATTAAAATTAATTGCAAAAGGTATTAGAAGTCCTAAAAGTAAATTTGGTGGTTCCTTAGAAACATTAAATTCTGTTTCTTTAACAATAATAAAAAGAAATAGTTTAGATTTGATTACAGAATCATATACTAATACAACTTATTTAAATATTAGAAATAATTTAAGTTTATTATCTAAATCTATGTATTGGATTGAATTAATTGATTCTTTAAGTGTCGAAAATGAACCAATAGAGAAAATGTTTTCTTTAACTGAATTTACATTGAATTTAATTAATGAAAACCAATGTAATGATTTATCTTTACGTTATTTAGAACTTAAACTTATTACTATTACTGGTTATTTCCCTGAAATATTTAAATGTATTTATTGTAGAGATACTTTAATACCTAAAGATCATTATTTTTCATTTAAAGATGGGGGAGTTTTTTGTGAAAAATGTACTAATCATAGTAGTTCATCTTTATTAAAAGTCACTTTAGACTGTATGAAACTATTAAGGTATTTAAATAGAGAGAAAGACATAACTAAAATTCAAAATTTGGAAATAGATAAATTTATTTTAATAGAAATAGAAAAATTTTTTATAAGTTATTTAAAGTATATACTAGAAAAAGATATTAAGAGTTATGAATTTATTAAAAGTATATCCAACAAAGAATTTCAATAATGAATATAAAAATTTGTGTTCGTATTATGGTTTAATATAAAATATGCTTATTAGCCCCTGTAGCTCAGGCGGATAGAGCGACGGTTTCCTAAACCGTGTGCCCCGGTTCGAGTCCGGGCAGGGGTACCATTTAAATTGTTTTTATACTATTATTAGATTAAAACTTTGGTGGTTATATGAAAAACAAATGGTATAAAGGAAATATACATACTCATACAACTGAATCAGATGGAGATGATACACCTGAATCAGTTGTTAAATGGTATAGGAAACATGGTTATGATTTTCTAGTATTAAGTGACCATAACCATATTACTTTATTAGATTATTCAAAAGGAAAAAGACGTTATAAAAAACCTTTAATGATTCCAGGAGAAGAAGTTTCAGCAAATATTGAAATAGATGATGAATTAATACCTATACATATTAACGGAATAGGTATAAATAGATTAGTTGAACCTACTTATTCTGATACTATAATTTCTACTATTCAAGCAAATGTTGATAATATCATAGAAGCAGGTGGAATAGCTTCAATTAACCATCCAAATTATAAATGGGCTTTTACTCATAATGAATTAACTCATATTAAGGGAGCGAGTCTGTTGGAAATACACAATGGTCATCCAGCTACAAATAATCAGGGAGGACCTGGTAAATTTAGTGTAGAACAAATCTGGGACTTTATTTTAAGTAATAATAAAAAAATCTTTGGTGTGGCAACTGATGATTCACATAATTACCATGATTTTACACCTGTTAAATCAAATCCAGGTAGAGGCTGGCTGATGGTTAAATCAGATGAATTATCTGTTGATAAAGTTGTAGAATCGATTAAACTTGGTAATTTCTATTCAAGTACAGGTGTCACTCTTGAAGAAGTTAATATATCAAATAAATCTATTGATATAAATATATGCCAAGAAAAAGAATATATATATAAAACTGAGTTTATTGGAACTGATGGTGAGTTATTAGCAATGATTCCGGGATTAAACCCATCTTTTAAATTAGATAAAAACCAAATATATATTAGGGCAACAGTTACTAATTCTGGTGGTCAAAAAGCTTGGGTACAACCAACATTTATGAAGTAATAATATTTTAAATAAAATGTTAGTCAAAATATTAAATATTAAATATTTAATTTTATTATTAAGTTTAGCTTTTTTATTTTTCATAATAGATGTATTAAATACTGATTCAGATATTACAATAGTTAATACTATTTCAATTGATGGACCTATTAAATTAAATACTGCAAATTACATAGAACGAATAATTTTAGAAAATCAAAATAGTAATAATATAATAGTATTAATTTTAAATACTCCTGGTGGATCGTACGAAGCAACACGAAAAATAATTGAATTAATACTTGCATCAAAAGTACCTATTATTACTTATGTTTCTCCATCAGGAGGACAAGCAGCTTCTGCAGGTACTTTTATAATGGCAGCGTCACATATTTCAGCAATGTCTCCTTTTACTAGTTTAGGTTCTGCTACACCAGTTGATATAGATGGGGAAGATTTACCGAAAACTTTAGAAAATAAAATTTCCAAAGATGCATCAGCACTAATTAGAGAATTAGCTAAAGCTAGGAATAAAAACATTGAATTATTTGAATCAACAATTCAACAAACAGCTTCTTTTAACTCAAATGAAGCTTTAGAATCAAATATGATTGATTATATTTCTAATGATTTAAATGCTCTTCTTGATTCTGTAAATGGTGAACAAGTCACTTTAGGTTCTAATAGCCAGTTTATTATAAATACAGATAATTTTGTTATTATAAATAAAAATATGAATTTAAATGAAAAAATTATAGATTTTATATCGAATCCTAATATAACTTTTCTATTTTTAACTCTAGGAGCCTTATTAATATTTATCGAAATATTGATACCTGGAACAATTGTAAGTGGAGTTTTTGGAATAATTTTGTTGATTTTAGCTTTTATTGGATTAAATAATTTACCAGTGAATTATTTTGCAGTTATTATGATTATATTAGCTTTAGTATTAATTTATATTGAATTTTCGATAGCTGGTTTTGGCATTGTAGGAATAATGGCTATTTTTTCTTTTGTATTTGGAGCAATAGTATTATTTGGAAATAATAGTATTACTTTTTTACCAAACAATATTGAATCTACAGTATTTATGGGTTTTAATGTTAATTTTTGGATTATTTTTATTCTATCAATAATATTTACGTCTTTTTTCTTTTATTTAATCTATGATATAAGAAAATCTGAAAAACAAAAGAAACGATATAATTTTAATATTTTAAACCAAATTGGCATAACAACATCAGAATTAAATCCCAATGGGTTTATATATTTAAATGATGAAATATGGTCAGCAGAATCATATGATTTAACGAATATACCAATTAATACTAGTGTTCGTGTTAAAGCTATTGATGATTTAATATTAAAAGTGTACATTAATTCAAAAAATGATAAGATTTAAAAACACATAGAATTCTAAATATAAAGGAGCCTTTATGTTCATAATAAACTTTCTTAAAGATTATGAAAGAATAGCGCGGTTTAAATGGGGTAATTTTAGTGGTATGAAAGGACCTGGTCCAACATTGATGATACCAATTATGCATAGCGGTGTTAAAGTTGATCTAAGAACTGAAGTCATTGATATTCCCAGGCAAACTAATATTACAAAAGACAATGCACCTATAGATATAGATTTTCTTATTTATTTACGAGTGATTGAAGAAGAAGCGCATAAATCAGTTTTAGAAGTTGAAAATTATAGAATGGCAGTTATAGGATTATCTACAACTACTCTTAGAGCAGTTGTAGGTGAAATGACTGTAGATGAAGTTTTGTCACAAAGAGAAAAAATAAATACTATGTTAAGAACAAAATTAGATAATGAAACTGGTAGATGGGGAATAAAAGTCACAAATGTTGAAATTAAAACTATTGAACCTGCTGCTGACATTCAAGAAGCAATGAATAGACAAATGTCAGCTGAAAGAGTTAGAAGAGCTGTAATTATTGAAGCTGAAGGTACAAGACAATCAGCTATCACTGTTGCTGAAGGTGAAAAGCAAGCTGCAATATTAAAAGCTGAAGGTCATCAACAAGCTGAAATACTTACTGCTGAAGGAGATAAACAAGCTGCCGTGTTAAGAGCAGAAGGGTATAGCGTTTCTTTAGATAAAATTCAAAATATAGCTAAAGATATTACAACTAATACTATGAGTTTACAGTATTTTGAGACTTTAAAATCTATAGGTGAAGGTCAATCAACAAAATATATATTTCCTATGGAGTTTACAAATTTACTTAAACCTTTTATTGAATCCAACAAAGATAATAAAAGTGATTAGGTGTTTTTACCCTGTTAATAATTTAATAAATATATTATAAATATAAAATATTGGAGGTTTATATGAATAAATATATATTATCAATTTCTATTATGATTATTTTATTTGTTATTGGTTGTTCAGATGGTGTGGTTGGACAAGGAACTGGTGTTAACAGTAATACAAATGCTGATAGGACAATTGAACAAGAATTTGATGAAGTAAAATTAGAAATTCAAAAATTTAGAAATGAATTTGGTCAAGACCCTAAAGTTAATGCTGCAATTGATGAAGTTGAAATGATGGTTCAAGAAATGAGAATGTTAATGGAATCTAATAAATTTCTTGAGCAAGAAATTCAATTTTTAAGACAAGATAATGATGAACTTCGTAGAGATAATGAGCAACTTATAAAAGATATACAACAAATATCTTCTCAGTATGGCGATGACATGAATCAGTCAATGAAAGATTTTGAAGTAATCAGAAAAGATATGGATAATTTAAGGTCTGATAATGATATTTTAAGGAATGATTCAGATCAATTACGTCAAGATATAAAAACAATAGAAACAGATAGAGATAATTTATCAAAACTTTTAGCTGAAGCTGAAGCTGATAGAGATAAAATACAATTAGAAAATGATAAGATATTTCAAAATATGTTAGATAAAGATTCAGAAATTGATAAGTTAGTTAGTGTTAATGAAGAACTTGTGAAAATGAATGACGATTTGTTGAAACTTTTATATCAAACAGATAATACAACAACACCATAGTTAAGCATATAAATAAAGTAATATGCATATTTAAAAATATGCATATTACTTTATACTTATAGCTAATATTTGATGATTAAAATGATCTGAAACTAAAAGTATATTATCTGTATAGAATTTTAAATTTCTTGGAAGTATTATTTTATTATTTGAATTAGTGTCATAACGGTCTTCAAATTTAGCTTTTCTTTTATTAATACCAAATATAGTTTGAATATTTCCATATAAATCAATTTTACGTATTAATTTATTATTAGTATCGGAAAAATATATTTCTCCGTTTGAAGAAACATCAATTCCAGAAGGAGAATCCAAATAACTATTTATAGCTTTAGTGCCATCTGGAGAAAACCCTTTATTTCCATTTCCAGCAATAGTAATTATTATTCCTGTTTTATAATCTATTTTTCTTATTACATGAGCTGCTTCGTCTACAAAATACAAATTACCTAAACTATCAAAAGCTAGATCTACTGGAGAAACTAATTTGCAATTAATAGCTAAATCATTGTCACCACTGTACCCAGTTACTCCAATACCCGCATAAGTAGTAATTATACCTGTTTTATATTCTATTTTTCTTATTTTTCCAACGCCTGAGTCTCCAAAATATATATTATCATTTTTATCATGTATGATTGATCTTGAATGTACTAAATTTGATGAAATAGATGGCCCTCCATCTCCTTTATCCCATGGAAATGCTGACCCTGCAACATTATGAATGTATCCATCTAAATCAATCATTCTAATATGAGAATGTCTTGTATCTGATATATAGACTTCATTTTTGGAATTTAAAGATACACCATAAGGGTTTCCTAAGTGTGCATTAATAGCTAAACCTCCATCTCCACCATAAGCCCTAGCTCCAGTGCCAGCTATTGTTTCAATAGTATTATCTGAACTATTTATTTTTCTTATACGTTGGTTCCATGTGTCAGCAATATAAATATCACCATTATTTGACTTGCTAATACCAAAAGGGCTAGCTAGATATGCATTTAATGAGTCTTCATTATCATGTATTGAAGTTCCACCAAATATAGTAGAGACATATCCTTTTGAATCAATATTTCTTACACGACCACTACAATCACTAAAATATATTTGTTTATTATTTATATGTATTCCTACTTCAATTGAATTACATTCAGTTTCAGTAGCTAAAACATTTTCTTCCCCATATCCTGGATTCCCATTACCTGCGACAGTTGAAACAATACCAGTTTTAGAATCTATTTTTCTAATTCGAAAACCATATTTTTCTCCAATATATATATTATCTTCTTCATCTATACATAAAGCATCTGGCATAAGTGTACTTGCATTTATTGCAAGTCCACCATCTCCATTAGATGACTTATCTCCATTGCCGAATATTGTACTAACAATACCTGTTTTCATATCTATTTTTCTAATTCTATCGTTAGAATTATCACATATGTATAGATCTTGATTTGAATCAAAAGCTAGGTGTTCGGGATGGTTAAATGCAGCAATTTCTTTAGGTCCACCATCACCAGAATATCCACCTAAACTTAATTTGTCAGCAATAATTGGTTTATATGGATTAATATTTGAAGAATTATGTTCTGAAAAGTATCCAGCAAAAAGTGAAATTATTCCAGTATTTTTGTCAATTTTTCTAATGTTATTTGACCATTCACTAGAGATATATATATCTCCATCATTTGATATTGCAATCCCACAATAGCAATCCATTTCAGAATCAACTGCTAAACCTCCATCACCTTTACGTCCAACAATACCATTTCCTGCTATTGTTGTTATGATTTTTGTTTTATAATTTATCATTCTATATACTTGATTACCTAAGTCAGAAAAATAGATATTATCATTATTATCAACTACTAAATCATGAGGTCCATTAAGTTCTGCATTAATCGCTAATTCATTATCACCACTATATCCTTGCATACCTGTGCCGGCAATTACGTTTACTTTTCCTGATTGATTAATCTCCCAAATCAAATTAAATGTATAATCGGCAATAATTAAGTTATTATTAGATAATTGATCTATACCTAAAGGCCAACCTGCATCAGCATTTTTAGCTATTATATTAGTTTTTATTCCATTTCCTACTAGAGTAATATATTTATTTGTTTTTAAAAAATCTAGCCTTGTTGATAACTTCATATTTTTCCTTAAATTTAACTTATTGTATATTTATTGTATATTATAGAAAAATTTATATTTTATAAATATATTTGAGAGGAATTATGTTAAATAAAGAGGATATAAAATTAAAATCTTATGAAATTATTGATGCAAATTCTGATAAATTGATTGAACTTGCAAAAACTATAAGTAAAAATGCGGAGACTGGATTTAAAGAATTTAACACATCAAGCCTTGTAAAGAAATGGTTTAAAGCATTAAAAATTAAATATCAAGATAATATAGCTATTACTGGCGTTAATGGTATAGTAAATTCAAATAGAAAAGGCCCAAAAATTTCTGTTATTGGAGAATTAGATTCAAATATAGTACCTGGACATCCAGAAGGTAATATAGAAACTGGAGCAGGACATGCATGTGGCCATCATATACAAATTGCAAATATGATTGCAGTTGCAGTAGGTCTCACTAAGTCTAATATTCTTGATTATTTATCGGGTAGTATTAATTTTATGGCAATACCAGCAGAAGAATATATAGAACTTGAATTTAGAAAAACACTGAAAGACACAGGACAAATAAAATATTTAACAGGTAAAGGAGAGTTTATTAGATTAGGATTATTTGACAATATTAATATAGCACTAATGACGCATGCTACATCAGATAATAAAGACGCTGAATTACTTATTCCTTCTGGTAATAATGGTTTGATTGCAAAAAAAATAGAATTTATTGGGATTTCATCTCATGCAGGTACGGATCCTTTTAATGGTATAAATGCGTTAAATGCTGCTAATCTTTCATTACATGCAATACATATGTTAAGAGAAACATTTAGAGATAATGATACTATTAGAGTTCATCCAATAATTACTAAAGGTGGAGTTGCAGTAAATCAAGTGCCTGATTCAGTACACGTGGAAACATATATAAGAGCAAAAAATTTAGATGCGGTTTTAGAAACTAATAATAAGATTGATAAAGCAATTAAACACTGTGCATTAGCTTTGGGTGCAAAAGTAAAAATTATTAACCTTGGTGGCATGTTACCAATGATAAATAATTTAAATTTATCAAAAATATATAAAGACAATTCTGAATCAATAGTTGGTAAAGAAAATGTTAAATATAAGGAACATTCAGGAGGATCAACTGATATGGGAGATGTTAGCCATTTAATACCTTCAATTCATCCTTATGTGACTGGTGCATCAGGTTCACACCACACTCATAATTTTAAAATTTTTGATTATAATTTAACAGTTATTACTGCTGCTAAGGCAATGATTGGGACTATAGTTGATTTATTATATGATGATNNTAGAGAAGCTAATAAAATTATATCAGAATATCAACCAAAGCTTACAAAACATGAATATTTAGGTATTATGGATAAATTATATTCTGAAAACATATATGAATAAGGAGAAAACCTAATGGAAATGTCATATTTAGGTAATACAGGTTTAAAAGTCAGTAGATTAGGAATTGGACTAGCTGAAATNGGATANCAATTAACAACTGATAATGTATTAGAAGCTGGAAAGGTATTAAATACAGCATTAGATAATGGAATTAATTTTTTGGATACAGCTTCATGTTATGGTTTAAGTGAAGATGGATCATATGGAATAAGTGAAAAATTAATTGGTAAAACTGTATCTAATAGAAGAAATGAATATGTTTTAGCTACAAAATGTGGTCATTATCCATATAGAAAAAAACTAGAAGATCATCCTAAAAGTTGGTTAGCATCTACAGTAGAATTAAATATTAATCAAAGCTTNACTCGTTTAAAAACTGATTACGTTGATTTATTACAAATACATTCATGTAGTTTAGATGTTTTACGCAAAGGAGATATTATTGAAGGCTTAATCAAAATTAAGGAATCTGGTAAAGCACGTTTTATTGGTTATGCAGGTGATAATGAAGCTGCATCATACGCTTTATCATTAGGTGTTTTTGATACTTTACAAACTAGTTACAACTTAGTTGATCAAAAAGCTAGATTAAATTTGTTTCCATTAATTAAAAAAAATAATACTGGTTTAATTATAAAAAGACCTATAGCTAATGCAGCATGGAGATCAACAAAGAAAATATTTGTAGGTTTTTCCGATTATTTTGATGATTCATATAAAGAAAGAGCAAATGAAATGATTAAATTAGGCCCATTAGATAATGAACCTGCAAATTCTATAGAATTTGCGCTAGGTTATGTTTTATCTGAAAAAATTGTTAATACAGCTATTGTGGGTACTAAAGATGATAAACATTTACTAACTAATATAAATTTGGTGAAAAAAGGAATTAATATAGATTCAAATTTAATAAATGAAATAAAAAATAGATTTGAAAAATTAGGTGATAATTGGGTACAAATGTGAATAAAATAATAACTATGTATTATGTATTATGCAAAATATAAATTTTAATCTTATTGAACCTTTATCTTTTAAACAATTATTTTTAGATGATCATTCAATTGAAAGAATTAAAGGATTAAACAGAGTTTTAAAAAGACCTACAAAANAAGGTTACATTATTCAACCTAATAGATCTAAAGGACAAACTTTAGTTCAGAGTAATAATAAACCTATATGGAATCCAGATATCAACAAATGGGAGCTNTGGTATTTAGGTTTTTATAATACTCCATTTCAAGGACCTAATGATATAAATTGGGGAGAGTATCATTACGCAACTTCTAAAGACGGAATAGAATGGGAATATCCTAATGTTGGATTATATGAATTGAATAATTCTTACAATAATAATATAGCATATCATTCTAAATTAGACTTTTTAAAAAGACGTGGTCAGAAAAATCCTGTTAATATTGCTGAAAGACGCTTACAACATATTTTAAGAAACGATAACGATCAAGATGTAAATAAATTATATAAAGCATTATTTAGTAATTCAGATACTTTCAGAAGGTATCCAGCCTTTTCTCCTGATGGATTTCACTGGACTTTTCCTAATGTTGATGGCATTTATAGTGAAGATACTTCATCTTTGATGTTTGATAATCTTAAATCTCAATTTGTTGCTACAGTTAAAAGAAGGACAGAGTGGGGTAGATCTGTTTGGATTTCGATAAGTAATGATTTCATTAAATGGACGTCTCCTAAATTAATTTTACATACGGATGAGATTGATAAAATTAATCGCCAAGAAAGAATAAATTTTGTTTTACAAAATAAAGAATATTTAGCCCCCCCTAAAATAGATATGGATATAGATTATATTGCACAGGCATATCTTATGCCTATTATGAATTATGAAAACCTATACATAGGTTTTCCTCTTATATTTAACCCTGCTGGTCCAGACCTACCACAAATGAATCATTGTGGATTAAATCAGACAGAATTAGCAGTTTCAAGAAATTTAATTGACTGGGAAAGAGTTGCAAATAGATCAATATTCCTTGGTATTGAACCTTGGGATGGTATTTCATATGATACCACTCAAGTTTCTGTTTGTGGCTCACCTATTATTAGGAATAATGAAATATGGATTTATTATCAAGGAGCAAGATTCAGAGGGGCTTCTGAAATTTACCCTGATAAATTTCATGAATACTTTAATGATTTTGGTGCTTTAGGTCTTGCAACATTAAGACTTGATGGATTTGTCTCTTTATACGCTAAAGATGCTGGTGAATTAATTACAAAACCTTTTAATGTATCAAATAATATATTGAAAATTAATGTTGATTCTATTTTGGGCAATATTAAAGTAGCAATAATAGATGCTAAAACATTTGATGTATTACCTAAATTTTCATTTGATGATTGTGATGATATCAATAAAGATAATATAAATTTAGAAGTTTCTTGGAATGGAAGTACTAATATTGATTATCATAAACCTATAAGAATTGTTTTTAAGTTGCAAAATGCAGAAATATATTCATTTTGGATTGAGTAGAATTATATATTTTTATCTTCAATAATAGCAGTTTGTTNACCTTCGTTGACATCAATTTTAAATAATAAAATATATCCAGAAAATATTAATAATAATATTGTAAATACTCCTAGTCTTTGATCAAAGAAGCCTGTTGTTAAAGTAAATAATAATGGACCAAATACTGATGAAACTCTACCAATAAAACCAAAAAAACTAAAAAATTCTGCGCTTCTACTAACTGGTGTCATTACCGAAAAAATACTTCTTGCTAATGCTTGACTACCTCCTAAAAATATTCCTACAAAGCATCCTAAAATTATCCATTGCATATTAACATTAATACCTATAGCTTCCCATAAATATTTTCTTAAAAATTTAGGCCACCAACCTAAAGGTCCATCTGTTTTGTTTGCTAAATGATAAATTCCTATATAATCTTCATTAATATTATTTTTAACAATTCTTAATGAAAACGACGAATTATTTTGGATATTTAATTTAAAATCTTGGATATCTTCAGAATTTAATATGTCATCTTGTATAAGATCAGAATATTTTTTTGATTTATCTGTTTTTAAATTAATTTCTCCCCATTTTTTATCTTCGTAAGATTCAGTTAATTCTAATGATTTTAAAATTTTATATTGCCCATTTTCTTGCGAATTTAATAAATAATCAAAATCTGGGTTTGAATTAGGTTTGATTGGAATAAAACCAATAGCTAACAAAATAATTAAAGCCCAACCAATTAAACATACTTTCAGAGAAAACATTGCGGTATACTTGTTAGCAAGTCTACTTGTAAATAAAGTACCGGGTATAGCTATAAATTGAATTAACACTATAGTTATCATATTTGTTAAAGTATTAATGCCCAACACATCAGGTCCATACGCTCCAGCTATATTTANTACTGTAGCAATACCATCATTAAACAATAAATAGGCTATTAAAAATATAAACAAAACTTTGAAATGAGATATGTTTCTTAATGTATTTATTGTTTTTTTAAATGATAAATTTAATATTGACCCATTGTTTATTTTTTTTTCAATATTAATTTTATTTTCATCTACTACTAGTAGAGTTATAATTCCAAATCCAAACCACCANAATCCAACTGAAGCTAAACAAATTCTTGTTATTAAGTCTAAGTAGTCAGAATTCATAAAGGCCATTATTAATATCAAGTGTATAACTAATAATAAACCTCCACCTAAATATCCTAAAGCATACGCTTTGCAACTTATACTATCGTGCATGTTTCTATCAGCTATATCAGGTAAAAAGGAGTTATACCAGATAATAGCACCACTATAACCGATGTTTGAAAGAAAAAAACATCCAGAAAGAAAGAACCAAGGTGATGATGTATAAGCCGAAAAGAACATTAAAATAGTAAACAAACTACCAAATAATGTATATATAAATAAAAGTGTTCTTTTTAATTTTCTAATATCTGCAAATGCACCAATAAATGGACTAGTTAGAGCAACGATGGTTGTGGACAATGCAATTATTAAACTCCATGAAGAACTTCCAGTGAAATTTAAACCAAGAATATATACATTATCTCCATATGAATTCTTAAATAATTCAACAAAATATACTGGTAATATTGCCACCATTAAACTTGTTGAGTATGCAGAATTAGCCCAGTCATACATTGACCATGCAAACGTTTTATTTTTTAAAAAATTTTTCATATATAATTTANTTTATTGAGATAATTAATTTTCTTTAATATATTGATCATAATTTAGATTATCATATATATAGCTTTTATTTCTTTGCTTAGCCAATTGAACTTGCTTTGATCTTTCTCGAAAATTATTTTTTTTTCTTTCACTTGAATTCTTATAGCATTTTGAACATGACACATCTTTTTCATATCCTTCTAATAAAGTTTCTTCTTTGGGTAGTGGGTTATTACATCCCCTACATAATTCATAATTTCCTTGATTTAATGAATGATTCAAACTAACTCTATTATCAAATACAAAACACTCTCCGTTCCATTTACTTTCATTTGAAGGAGTACCTTCTAAATATTTTAAAATTCCTCCATTTAGTTGATATATATGTTTGAAACCAATTTTTTTCATATAATAAGAGGCTTTTTCACACCTAATACCTCCAGTACAATACATTGCAATCTTTTTATTCTTCTTATCAGATAATTTATTATCAATAAATTTTTTAAATTCAACAAAATTATCTGAATTAGGAATAACTGCATTGTCAAAATATCCTATATCAGTTTCATATTTGTTTCGAACATCTAAAACTAAAACATCTTTGTTATTAATTAAATTATTCCATTCCTCTGAATTCAAATGTTTACCACGAGGCATATTGGAATCTATTGATTCATTTAACATAGTAACAATTTCTTTTTTCACNTTTATTTTAAGTCTATAAAAAGGCATATTTAAAGAATATGATTCTTTAATGTTTAATTTGCTAAAATGTAAATTATCTAAATATTTAATAAATTCATCAATCTTATTGGGTATACCAGCTATAGTCCCATTTATTCCTTCGTTAGATAAAATAATAGTTCCTCTAAGTTTATTTTTTGAACAGAAATTATAAATCAACTTTTGGTAATTTTTTATATCTTTTAAGTTTACAAATTGATAAAAACTTACTATTTTAAATTGTAATTTTGAATTCATATTTTGCAATTACTATTAATCTATTAATATAATGTATTTCCATATTATATTTATGCTATATATATATCAACGTTAAAANCTTAACAGAAATAGAAATTTGGAGTAAAAATGAGATTAGAAAATATAAATAATATAGGAATAATTGGTGGAGGCTTAATGGGACATGGAATTGCTATTCAATTTGCAAGATTTGGTTATAAAGTCTTATTNAATGATCTTTCGGAACAACATTTAGATGATTCAATTAAAAATATTGATTCAACTTGTAAGATTATGAATAAAACAGGAATTATAAATAATAATGAAATAAAAAAGATAAAAGAAAATATATCTACTACTTTGTCATTAAAACAGACAAGTGAAAATTCAGACTTTATTGTTGAAGCTGTTTTTGAAAATATTANAGTTAAACAAAACATATTTTTTGAACTTGATAAATATTGTGAAAAAGATATAGTTTTAGCAAGTAATACTTCATCATTTAAAGCTAGTCAAATTTCAGAAAAATGTATTAATAATAAAACACGAGTAATTGTAGCAAATTGGTGGAATCCTCCACATATATTACCTTTAATAGAAGTAGTAAAAGCTCCAACTGTATCTGATCAAACTGCTACATTAACTATGGAACTATTTTCAAAGATTAACAAAAAACCAGTATTACTTAGTAAAGAATCATTAGGCTTTATAGGAAATAGATTGCAATTTGCTTTACTTAGAGAAGCAATATCTATTGTAAGTAACGGTATTGCAACTCCAAAAGAGGTTGATGATGTAGTGAAATATAGTTTTGGAAGAAGATTATCACTAGCTGGCCCATTTGAAGTATTTGATGCTGCAGGTTGGGATACAATTACTGCAATAGCCAACGAATTATTCCCCGATTTAGATAATACAAATGATGAGCCAGATTTACTTTCTGAAAAATTAAATAATGATCACTTAGGTATGAAAACTGATAAAGGATTTTACATTTGGAATGATCAATCTAAAGATAATTATAAAGAAAAAATTATATCAGGATTGACTGTTATTGATAAAATCTAAAATAAAAGTTTAAGTTGAGTTTTGTATGAATAATATTTTATATGATTTAATTATTAATGCAGGTAAAGTATTTTGTGCTAAAAATAAAATAGATGAACCCGGTTCTATTGCTATAAAAAATGGAAAGATAGTAAAGTTTGATAAGAAAATTGAAGGNAAATCCAATAGNGTTTTAGATTTTCCAAATGGTATATTACTTCCAGGTTTCATTGATTTACATACTCATCCTGCACCAAATAGCTGGAAATATGGGATTGATCCAGACAAATATATATTACCAAGAGGCACTACCACAATTATGTCACAAGGTGATGCAGGTGCAAATAATTGGAATACATACAAGCAAAACATCATAATTCCTACTAAGATTGATATATATATGGCCTTAAGTCCTGCTATTAATGGAGAAGAATTCACTCAACCTGTTTTTAAAAACCTAAATGATATCAATTATGATTTAGCACTGGAAACTATTAATCAAGAACCAGAATATATTTGGGGTTTATCAGTTAATGTAGCTCAACCATGTACATATTCTCATAACCCAAAAGATATAATGAAAAGAGTTCTAGATATTGCAGAAAATGTAAATAAGCCACTTTTATATGGTGTACGTTGGGATCCTTTTGATTGGGATATTTCTGATCAATTAAATTTGTTAAGAAATGGTGATTTAGTAACTTACANTTTTCATGTTGGTCCAGGAGGAATTGCTCCTAATGATAAAGTTGAAGATAGCGTATGGGAAGCTAAAGATAGAGGAGTTAAATTTGATATAGGTCATGGCATGAGTTCTTTTAATTTTGATATCGCTGAAAGGGCAATCTCTGAAGGTTTCTTACCTGATTCAATTTCTACTGATTATTATAGAAGACATATAGATTCGGATCCAATACACGATATACCTCATGTTATTTCAAAATTAATCGTATCAGGTATGAATTATAATGATGCTTTTGAAAGAGCTACACTTTCACCAGCTATGATACTTGGATTAGAAGATAAAATTGGTACTTTATCTATAGACTCCTTAGCAGATATTGTAGTTATAGAAGAGAATAAATTTACAGAATTATTTGATGTTAACGGGAATAAAAGAGTAGGTAAATTATTAGAGCCAGTTTTAACAATAAAAAATGGTGAATTAATATAATTACAATGTTGACTTATAGCCTATAATGGTTAAACTACATATCAATTATAAGATAGAAAGGTTATTATGAACAAATATAAATTCAATTTATTCAATTTACTTTTTATATTAATTTTTATATTATCCTGNGGTGAAAACNCATCAAATCTTAATAATTCAATTAATCAAGATCAGATATCTAAAGCTGAAACATCAAATGAAAATATAACTTCATCAAATGAAACATCTAATATAGGACCTACAGGTAAAACAAACTCTGAAACTCGTGCTCAAGGTGATATAAAAACTGTACGTGAGGAAGCTTCTGACGAAATAGCACCTGAAATCGAACATAATCCTAAATTTCAAGATTGTGCTGGTTTGAGNGTTGCACAAAGTGGTGGTGGTCGAGGTGATGTACGAGGTCATACATTATGTACAGAAGAAAATTTAAGAGTTTTAGTTCAAGATTATATAGATGCTATTAATAACAATGATTTTAATTTAATAAAAAAATATATAGATGAAAGTAGTTTACTCGAACATACGCCAATATTTGAAGAAAAAAGTAATAAAATTAGTAGTGATGGTTTAAATTTAACATGGGAAGAAGAGGAACCTCCTGCAAAAAGAGGATCTAAACGTGCTTCAGTATTTATTAATGTAAGCGCTGAAAATTTTTCTGAAAGATGGTTAGTAGATTTTATCGAGCTCGGGAAAAAAGGTGGGGGTATCTGGTATATAAGTGCTGTTGCTTATGATAAATAAAGATTAATTATAAAAATATTAATAAATAAAGATTGGATTTTAATTATGAAAAAATTTATATTAATTATATTTATATTAGTTTCTTTATTAAGTTCTTGTACTAATGATTCAACAATTACTGATGATTCTGTTCAAATAAAACAAGAATTTAGAAATACAGCACCAGAAGCTACAGCAGCAGCTGTAGTAACTGTAGCCCCTACCGGCAAAACTGAAACTGAGCAAAGAAAACAAGGTGATGTGCAAAGTATTGAATCAGAAGGTTTAGCACCAGAAATTGCATATAATCCTAAATTTCAAGATTGTGTTGGTGTTCGTACAGGTAGTGGTGGTGATGGTAGTAGTAATATACGTGCATTTACTATATGTAGAGCACAAAATTTAAGAGTTTTAGTACAAAATTATATTGATGCATTGAACAATTCAGATATTAATTTAGTTAATAAATATATTGAAGAAAAATACTTAATAGAACACACTCAAATATTTGAAGAAAAAAGTGGTGAAGTTAGTANTGATGATTTAAAGTTAACTTGGATTGAAGAAGATCAACCTGGGATGAGAGGTTCTAAAAGAGCTTCAATGTTTATTAATGTAACTGCAGAAAATTTTTCTGAAAGATGGTTGGTAGAGTTTTTAGAAATAGGTAAGAGAGGTGATGGTATTTGGTCAATAAGTTTAATAGATTATAATAGGTAAAATTTTTTAAAAAATTACATGAAAAAATATTTATATATATTATATATTTCTTTTTTAATTACAACTTTTTTAGCTTGTAATAACGAAGTATCTATTATTGAAGACTCTACTAAAGTTAATCAAGTAATTGAAAACAAACCTTCTCCAAATTCTGTAGCACCGACTGGCAAAACTGAAACAGAAAAAAAAACACAAGGAGATGTGAGTACTATAAGGGCTGATGAATCAGAAGATATTCCTGAAGAAATTAAGCATAACCCAGAATTTAAGGAATGTGCTAAATCTAGAAAACAAGTAGGTGGAAGAGGTGGGGGTAATCAATTCGATTATAATTTATGTATTTATGATAATATGAGAACTTTAGTTAATAGATACTTTAAATCTATTAATAATTCAAATTTAGATGATATTTTAAGAATTATAGATGAAGATGAAAAATCATCAATTATTAAATTTTCAGAAAATCAAATCAATCAATTCTATAGTAATAATACTAAATTAACTTGGGTTGAAGAAAATGAGCCTAGGAAAACTGGATCTAGAAATATGTCAATGTATATCAATGTTTTTGAAGATAAAAATAATCTAGATAGATGGCTAATAAGTTTTACTGAATTGGGTAAAAAGGGTAGTGGACTTTGGGTTATTAAAAACATTCAAGAAAAACAATAAATATATGTAATTTATATAAAAAGTCTGGAGAAATATGACAACACTCGCTGGGAAGTGGCAAAAATTACCAGATAATCCAATTTTCGACCATAGTTTTAAAGATGTTTGGGATAAATATCCTTCAGCTCCTCACATTTTACGTGTAGGAAATAAGCTTAGAATGTATTATTATGGTGAAAGACCTGGCCCTAGAGGCAAAGAAAGAAGAATAGGTTTTGCTGAAGCTTCTTTGGATGACCCTATGAATTGGATTAAATCACCTTCTAATCCAGTTTTAGACTTGTCTAAACCAGGCAACCCAGATTCTGTTTGGTGTGCATACCCTTGGGTTTTACCTATTAATGATCGACTATGGTATATGTATTATGCTGGATTTGGTGATGAATGGGTTAAGGAAGATTTTAAATTAAATTATACATTATTAGCAATTAGTTATGATGCAGGTATTACATGGAAGAGAAGTGGATTGGGGCCTTTATTGCCTTTAGGTATACCTGGATCACCTCATGAACATGGTAGTGGATCATGTTCTGTGTTAAAAGTAGGTGAGGAATATTGGATGTGGTATACAGCATTAAGAACTAATAAAAATTATCCAACAAGAAAAAATTTATATATAGGAATTGCTTTAGCAACATCAAAAGATGGATTAAATTTTACTCCACATAAAGCTGGATTAGTAATAAAACCAGATTTTAACAATCCAATTGAAGATTATATTTGTTCTAAACCAGTTGTTTATTACGATAATGGTAAATTTAAACTTTGGTATAATTCTGCTGGTTCAGAGTATAAAGTACGTTATGCTGAAAGTATTGATGGAATAAATTTTAAGATAGATCCAAAAGTAGTTATTGACACATCAAATGAAGGTTGGGATTCAGATATGACTGAATATGTTTGTACTATAAACGAACAAGAGAGAGAATTACTTTTTTACTCTGGAAATAATTTTTCTGGAATTGGAGTTGCGAAAAAAATACATCCCCAAAATTCACAAATAGTCGATTAAAGTATAATAATAAATATCGTTTTATTATTATACTTTTAAAGGAAATCACATGAAATTAAGGTCTGATATTCAAATTATTGAGCTAGCTTCAAATATTTATGCTAGGTTACATGATAATATGACAAATTCAGGTATCATAGTTGGTGATAATGAAGTTTTAGTAATAGATTCACTAAGTATGCCTTCTTACGCTAAGGGTCTTATTTCAGATGTAAAATATATAACAGATAAACCTATTAAATATTTGATAGATACCCATGCACATTGGGATCATTCATGGGGAAACGAAGAATTTAAGGATTCAATAATAATTGGTCATAATAATTGTTATCTTGAAATGATGGATACCAAATGGAACGAAAATTGGCGATCAAAAATAATTAATGGAAATGATCCTTGGGCTAAAGAAGCTAATCTTGTTAATATAACTCCTCCAACTTTAACTTTCGATAACAAAATGTCATTCTATATTGGTGGACGCAAGATTGAACTATTATATTTTGGTAAAGCACATACAAGTGGTGACGTATTTATTCATGTTCCTAATGAAAAAATATTATTTACAGGAGATGTTATACAACGAAATAAAATTCCTTATTTAGGCGACTGCTATCCTTTGGATTGGCCTGATACAAATAATAAACTATCAAAAATTCCGATAGATATTTTTGTTTCTGGTCATGGGGATAACGGAAACTATAATGATTTACTTGAATCAAAAAAATTCATACAAGATTTAGTAAATTATAGTAGTGATGCTTTATTTGAAGGACAAAATATAAAAGAAGTAACTGATACAGTTATAAATAAATTATCCAATTTATATGTAAACTGGGTTGGATTTGAGTCTTTAAATGAACAACTTCCAGATTTTATATTAAAACTATCAATATAGAGAATGTTTCAATTTATAAGATTATATAAGTATTGCCTATTTTATAAAAATTTCGATAAATTCTATCAAAGTATAATTATCTAGTACTTTATTTATATGTAGGATATATTCTTGAATTATTTTAAGTACAAATATAGGTGCTAAAAGATAAAAAAAGTTCTTTTTTGTTAGCTTCGAATGATTTTTAGAAAGATTTAATGCGCATATTCCAATAAACCAAACTTCAAAGAAGTTGGGAAATATAAATAATATTAATCTTGATTCATATATTTCATATATAATTACTCCAATAATTCTATACAAAAATAAAGTATATCCAATATATCTTTCTATTTTATTAAACCTTAGGGTAATAATTAGAAATGTAATCATATATGTAAGGTCTAATATTTTATCTAGAGCCTGATAATTAGATACACCACCTAATTTAAGGACATTCATTAATATCAAATCAGAGAAATCAATGAGAATGACACTTAAGGCTCCATAGAAAGGATGAATAAAAACAGTAAATGAACCGATAAGTCTAAATATAATTATTATTATTTCTTCAAGAGTCATAATTATTAAAATATTTTATATAAATTATTTAATTATATTAATGTTCCATTACTGTGCCACCACACATATTTATAGATTGTCCAGTAATCCATGAGGCTTCATTGGTACATAAATATGCAACAAAATCTCCTACTTCTTCCGGTGTACCATTTCTGCCTAATGAAGACCTCTTTGACATTTCATCCCACGTATCAGTTCTACCATATAAATCCATTCTTTGAGTATCAACTATTGCAGGGCATACAGCATTTACATTAATCCCGTATGGACCTAATTCTTTTGCCATAGACTGAGTCATTCCTACCATAGCAAAATTTGCAGCATTATATGCTAAATTATTAGGTTGAGCTCTTTTACCAGATAAAGAAGCAATATTTACAATTTTCCCACCACTTTTATTTTTTTTCATATAAGGTATCACATGTTTAGTACACAAATAACTACCTGTAACTTTTACATCTACAACTTTCTGAAATGTTTTTAAATCAACTTCTGTTATTGGATTTCTATCAGATCCAATAGCAACAGCAGCATTATTTACTAAGATATCAATTGAATTAAATTTATTATAAGTTTCTTGAATCACATATTTAACTTGACTTTCGTCCGTAACATCTAAGTTGAAAAACAATGATTGTGAACCTAATTGACGAATTTTTTCGGCTGTACTTTCAACATCTTTCCATCCAATTTTCTTTTCATCATCAGGATAATTTTCTGGTTTTCTTCCAGTGCCAGTTACAACTACATTAGCACCTAACTTAGCCATAGCAATTGCACTAGTATAACCAATACCCCTTAACCTACCAGATCCTGTAATAATAGCTACTTTACCTTTTAATTTACTCATTTTAAATCCATTAATAATTTACTTCTGGGTTTATACATGTTAATAAAGTCTTCTTATTTATGCCATTAATCAAATTTTGTGCTGAAATTCTAGACATTTCGTATCTTGTTTTATAACTAGCACTTGCAATATGAGGAACAATTAAGCAATTATCTAATTGAAGTAAGGGATCGTCTTTCAAAATCGGTTCAGGATCTGTAACATCTAAAGCAGCAGCCCAAATAATTTTATCTTTTAGTGCTCTGTAAAGTGCTTTCGTATCTACAACTGGACCTCTTGATACATTTACTAAAATGGAATTATTCTTCATTAATTTTAATTCATTTTCACCTATAAGGTGATATGTATCATCATTTAATACAGTATGAAGTGATACTATATCAGATTCTTTTAATAAAGTATTTAAATCTACATATTGCATTGGGAGTTTTTCTTCTAAATCCAATCTTCTATTGACATCATAATAAAGTATTTTACAATCAAAGCCAATTGCACGCTTTGCTACTTCGTATCCAATCCTACCCATACCTATAATACCAAGAGTTGAATTATAAATATCTTGGCCCAAAAAGTGCAAAGGATGCCATGTTTTCCATTTATTATTATGAACAAAACGTTCAGATTCTGAAATTCTTCTGGCAATGGACATTAATAAACTCCAAGTAGCATCTGCTGTAGTTGAAGTTAATACATCTGGTGTGTTACCAACTGGAATTTTACGTTTGGTTGCTTCATCTATATTTATATTATCAAATCCTACTGCAATTTGACTTATTACTTTTAATTGTGAACCAGCAATATCCATTAATTCGGGGTCAATTTTATCTGTTAATAAACATAAAATTCCATCAACTCCTTTAACTTTATTTAATAAAATATCTCTAGGAGGAGGTAATTCATCTTCCCATAGATCTAATTCTGCATTTTTTGATATATAATCTATCCATTCAGGGAAAATTTTTCTTGTTACTAATACTTTTGGTTTACTCATATTTATTCTCTTAATATTAATTAATTATAATTCTAGTATACAAAAATTATTGAAATTATTCATTATTGAGTTAATAAGTAGTAGGATATATAATAATTAAAAATTTTTTGTTGAAGGTTTTTATGGGATTTACTGCATATTTTAAGTGTTCTGAAGGTTGTTCAACTTTATTTAATATATTAGATACAATATACCGATGTCCTAATTGTAATAGTTTATTGTCTATATATCACGATATTAATGCTTTAAAAACTGTGTCAGGAAATGAATGGAAACAATTGTTTGATTCTAGGTATATGAAAACAGAATGGCCGTATGGAAGTGGAGTATGGGGTAAAAAGGAATTTGTGCTACCTAATATAGAAAATTCAAATATAGTTTCATTATATGAAGGAGGAACTAATTTATTTTGGGCAGAAAGATTAGGTAATATTATTGGATTGAATGATCTGTGGGTAAAACAATGTGGTAATAGTCATACGGGTTCCTTTAAAGATCTAGGAATGACTGTCCTGGTTTCTAATGTAAAACAAAAAATTGCTAATGGAGGTAAAATTAAAGCGGTAATATGTGCTTCTACTGGAGATACTTCTGCTTCTTTAGCTGCATATTGTGCAGCTGCAGACATACCTGCTGTAGTAATTTTACCGAAATCAAAAATTTCTAATGCTCAATTAATACAGCCTCTTTCAAATGCTGCGTATACTATATCTTTGAATACTGATTTTGATGGATGTATGAATATTATAAAAAAATTGAGTGAAGATGAAAGATTTTATTTAGCAAATTCTATTAATTCTTTGAGAATTGAAGGCCAAAAGACGTTAAGCATAGAATTAACTCAGCAATTTGATTGGGATGTCCCTGATTGGGTTATTGTACCTGGAGGGAATTTAGGCAATATATCTGCTATTGGAATAGGATTTAAATTAATGTTTGATATTGGAATGATAAATAAATTACCTAGGCTTATTTGTGCTCAATCTGCTAATGCTAATCCACTTTATACTAGTTATATTAACGGGTTTAAAGAATTTAAACCTATAATTGCGAAAGAAACTTCTGCTACTGCTATTCAAATAGGAAATCCTGTAAGTTATAAAAAAGCTATAAATGTTATCAAAGAATTTGATGGTATTGTTGAAGAAGTAAATGAAGATGAACTAGTTGATGCAGTAGGGATTGCTGATAAAACAGGTTTATTTACATGTCCTCAAACTGGAATAGCATTAGGTGCATTAATTAAAAGTGTCAATAAAGGGATAATTAAACCAAATGATCGCACAATTGTTATTTCTACGGCTAATGGATTGAAATTTACAGACTTTAAAACATCCTTTCATGAAAATACTATTGGAAATGTAAAAATTAATAACCACAGAATGTTACCTATTGAAATTGATACAGACTATACAACAATTTTAAATAGTATTTTGGATAGATTTAACTAGTGAGAATATGGATAATCAAGAAATTATAAAAATAGTATATTGTATTAAGTGTAAATGGATGCTTAGATCTACTTGGTTAGCTCAAGAACTTTTATCAACTTTTGAAAACGCATTAACTCAAGTCATTCTATGTCCATCAGATAATACAGGTGTTTTTCAAATTTATTTAAATGATGAAATAATATGGGACTTTAAAGTTTTACGTAAATTTCCAAATGCAAAAGAGTTAAAACAAATAGTCAGAGACAAAGTTTTACCTGGTAAGAACTTAGGGCATATTGATAATTAAATTACTTAAGGTTTTTAAATGATTAAAAATATAGGTGGCATTAATATATCAACTGATAATTTCCAACAAATGTCAAACTTTTATAAAAATATTTTAAAGCTTAATGTTCATTCTTCAAAAACTAATTGGATATCATTTGAATATTTAGATTTTAGATTAAATATTACTACACATAAAATGGTTAGTAATATTAATCATGATCAATATAGAATAATGATTAATTTTATAACAGATAATATTGATCAAATGTACAAAACTTTATTGAATAAAGACGTTGAATTCATTAGAAAACCTGAAAAAGAAAAATGGGGAGGTTGCGTCGCAACCTTTTATGATCCTGATCGGAATATATTACAGTTATTGCAAAAGTGATATTACTAATGATGCAATAATCGCATAAGGTAAAAATCCTAACAATACAACAAATACAGCTCTCCAAGTAGATGTATAATCTAAAGCCTGTCTTATAGCAATAATCATAGTAATCAAATTCCATATTCCTACAATAAATAAAACTATAGTAGTTAATATTGGTATTAGTGCAAAAATTGAGAATAATTTAGGTGCTTGAGCATAACCAGTAGTTCGTGCTAATTCTCCCCAATTTGAACTTGTTTCCTGAGTAGGTAAAAGTTTTGTACCTACAAACATTGTAACTAATGCCCATAGTCCCCATAGAAATATACCTATAATAATTGCAGATATAAAATTTGGTAAAGAAAAACCTGTATCAGGTTTTAGTATTATTGCAGTAACTATAGATGATAAAACAACAATACTAAAAGATTGTATAGTTGCATTCTTATCAGCTTCAATTTCTTCATAGGTATTAACGTTTAGTGTCAATACTCCGATTATTCTATTAATCATATTTATCCTTTATTTATAATGAACCATCTATTACTATATCAATTAATGATGGTTTTTGCGATTTAATTGCTCTTTTTATAGCTGGCCCAATATCATTTGGATATAAAACTCTTTCTGAATTTAATCCCATACATTTAGCAATACCTGCCATATCAAACGGAATTCCAAAATCAGAATACAATAATTTTTCACCTGCAGGTTCATCTACATTTAATATTTCTTTTTGATATATACCAAAATTTACTTTTAATACTCTGTACATACCATTATTACAAATAATAAAAATTGAAGGTATATTATCATTGGCAGCAGTCCATAACCCTTGTATTGTCATCATAGCACTCCCATCACCAATAATTCCAAATACAGGTCTATCAGGGTAAGCGACTTTAGCACCTAAAGTTGCTCCAATTCCTCCTCCAATTGATTGCCCTCTAACACCTAATAAATCTCCAGGTTTATTTGCGTTAATATAATGCCTCAAAACAGTTCTATTACTTACTGAGTCATCGATTACAATTGAATTATCAGGAATACTATTTGAAATTTCATACATCATTCTTGCTGGTATTATTGGTTCCTTATCCCAATTTGTTACAAATGAAGATTCAAACTCATTATTATTTTTAATAACATTTGCTCTAGTTTTATTTTGTATTTCAGAAAATAATGAAATATGATTGTTTTTAATACTTTTATCTAATATTTTATGAAGCTCTAAAAGAGCATGTTTACAATTAGATACAATACCTATATCTGTTGGTTCTGATTTTCCAACTTTACCTGGTACAGAATCGATATGTATAAGCTTAGTAGAAGAATCTAGAATAACATCTCCCCAATAAAATAATTCTTCAAATGTATCCATACCTATTGTAATTACTAAATCGAAATCTTTTATAATTTCACGCGAACTTTTACTTCTAAGAGAATGTATTCCAAAATATTGAGGATGGTTAGTAGGGAAAGAAACTTCAGCGCCTCTTGATTGATATACGGGAGATCCTAGTATCTCAGCTAACTGAACTACTTCATTAACAGCATCATCATCAGCAACTCTATCTCCTGTAAGTATTAGAATAGATTTTGACTGAAGAATTAACTCTGAAGCTTTATTTAAAGCAATAGGATCAGGGTAATTGTTTGCATATATATTTGCTGATGGAATTATATTCATTTCAGCTTCTTCTTCAAGACAATTTGAAGTAAATCCAACATAAACAGGTCCTTTAGGGTGACTATTAGCTTCATTAAATGCTCTTCTTATTGCACTAGGAATTTGTTCTGGATGTGTTAATTCAACTGACCATTTTGTTACAGGTCTTACTAATTCTGCTAAATCAGTTTTGTTTTCTGTTAATTTTCTCACATCATAATTTGCTGAAGTAACAACCATAGGAGTACCAGTGTTATATGCATCTAACATAAGAGCAATTCCATTTGCTAGACCACTATCTACATGTAGACTAACAAATGAAGCTTTACCTGTTAATCTTGCATATGATTCTGCCATACCTATTGCAACACTTTCTTGTAATGTTAAAAAATATTTTAACTCAGGATAATCTCCTAACATGTCAATGATTGGACCTTCGCTAGTTCCAGGGTTTCCAAAAATATGTTTAATTCCTTCCTGTTTAAGCATTTCAAGTAGAGCTTTTTTACCGCTCATAATTTCCATATTGCTATTCTCCTAAAATGTATTTATATTATAAATTAACATATATTTGTTTAAGGTTAAATATGTATTACGAAAATTTAGCAAATTAATTTAAGCATTTTCATATTACACATTTTGAGGAGTATTCATAATGATATCTGGTAAAGCTAGAGAATTGCATTTTTCATCATTGGTTTTTGATACACATTCAGACAGTTTAGGAAGAATTGTTGATGATAAGGAAGACTTTGGTACTAATACTTTGAAAGGACATATGGATTTACCGCGAATGAAATCTGGTAACCAAAATGCTCAATTTTTTGCAGCATTTGTAGACTCTGAAAGATTTACAGTACAAGAAGCAGTTAAAAGAGCTAACCAATATTTTGATGCATTTGATAATTTATGTATTAAATACCCAGAAATTTTAGTTCAAGCAAAAACAGCATCTGATGTAGTTAGAATTAGAAAAGAAGATAAAATAGCAGGAATTTTATGTGTTGAAGGAGGACATGCAATAGTTGATAGTTTAGATGTTTTAAACAACTTTTATTCTAGAGGGGTTAGATATATGACATTAACTCATAATATGAGTAATAATTGGGCTGATGGAATTCAAGATGAAGCTAGTAATGACGCAATTATTGGTTGGAAGAAAAGCAAACTTATCCATGAGAATAATGGATGGTTAAAATATGAAACTAGACATAATGGATTAACTGAATTTGGTAGAAAAGTTATTAAAGAAATGAATAAAATTGGCATGATAATTGATATATCACATGTTGCAAGAAAAACTTTTTGGGATGTAATTGAGACGACCAATAAACCAGTTATGGCATCTCATTCTTCTGCTTATTCAATAACACAAAACCCAAGAAATATTGATGATGATCAATTGAAAGCTGTATCTAAAAACAATGGTGTTGTCTGTGTTAATTATGAAGTAACATTTGTTTCAAATCAATGCAACCAAGAAACTCGTAAAATAGATATATGGAAACAAGATGAAATTAAGAAGTTAGAATCTACACATAAGATTGGTTCAAATACACATCAAGAATATCTTAAAAAAATAAATATTGAACATAATAAACTCTCTGCGCCCCTTTTAAAGCAACCAATATATACAGAAATAATTGATCATATAGACCATATGGTAAATATTGCTGGTATTGACCATGTTGGGTTAGGTTCTGATTTTGATGGATCTAGAACCCCAACCGGTATGGAAGATTGCTCAAAAATACCTTTAATTACTCAAGAATTGTTGAATAGAAATTATACTGATCAAGACATAAGAAAAATATTAGGATTAAATGTATTAAGAGTTTTAGAAGATGTGACTGGATTATAAAAATTTTATAAATTAATGTTAAAATACAATAAAGATATTATTTTAACGAGGTTGAATATGCCAAAAAATAGATTAAATATTGAATTTGAAATAGATACTACGCACTTAGACTTAATTGAAGATATAAAAGAAAAATATAAAATATCAAGTAATTCAAAGACAATTAGAATTCTTTTAGATTATATTGCTAATGATGCAGATATATTTCAAATATTCTCTAAAGATAATACGCGCTGTCGTTTTTGCTAAAGGCTTTTAATGAAAAAAATATTAGTAATTGGAGCCGGAGGCCAAATAGGATCTGATCTTGTTCCAGTTTTACAAAAAACATTCGGTTTTAATAATGTAATTTCAGCTGGATACCAAAATGATTTGCCGGATCATATTTTAAATAAAGGCCCATATACATATATTGATATAAGAAATAAAAAACAAATAGAAGAAAATATTCAAAAATATAATATTGATACTATTTTTAATCTAGCTTCTATTTTATCTGCATTAGCAGAGAAAGAATATTTATTATCTTATGAAGTTAATTTTACTGGACTTATTAATATACTTGAAGCATCAAAATCTAATAATGTAAAGCAAGTTATGCTAGTTAGTTCAATAGCAGCTTTTGGTTCATATACACCAAAGGAAATGACACCTAATGATACTATTCAAAATCCAAACACAATTTATGGTATTTCAAAAGTATTTACAGAACTTATTGGTAATTATTATTCTGATAAAAAAGGAATAGATGTGAGAGGTATAAGATTACCAGGTGTAATTAGTTGGAAAAGAGAACCTACTGCTGGAACTACAGATTACGCAGTTGACATTTTTTATAAAGCTATATTAGAAAAAGAATATACTTGTTTCCTTGATAAAAACACTAAATTACCTATGATATATATGCCAGATGCAATAAATGCTCTTGTTAATTTACTCAACGCAGAAAAATCCCAATTAAAACATAAAGTTGACTTTAACATAAATTCTATGAGCTTTACTCCAAAAGAACTAGCAAAATCAATTAAAGAACGTATTCCAGATTTCAAAATGTTATATAAAATAGATCCTTTAAGACAATCTATAGCTGATTCATGGCCAAATAGTCTTGATGATAATATAGCAAAAGAAGAATGGAATTGGAAAGCAAAATATAACATTAATCAAATGGTAGATGATATGCTATATAACTTAAAATTAAAACTTAATAAATAATAAAACATTATTATAAAATAAGTGATTAAATGTATAAAATTAATAAAATTTTTCTTATTATTTTAGCACCCATATTAATATCATGTTCGGGTGAGGAGAATATAAATAATAATTTTGGATTAATACCAACGATAGAATCGGTAATTATTAAGAGAGAGAATATTGTTGAAGCAACTGTACAAGCTAGGGCACAATTAATTTCTGATGCCACGGCATATGCTAAATTAACTGAATCCCCTCCTACAGTTATACCTACAATAACTCCTACTGCAACCGCTTTACCTATACCTACTGCAACTCCAATTCCTATACCAACTCCAACAATAGTTCCTACAGCCATTCCAACAAAAACACCTACTCCTGTAACAATAAACAATACTGAAGAAAATACCCAACCCTCTTATAGTGAGATCGCCAAAATACTTAGACCTTCTGTAGTAAAAATTGAAGCGAATGATTCTGTTGGTACAGGGTTTTTGATTTCTAATAATGGATTAATAATTACTAATGCTCATGTAGTTGGGGATGAATTAGAAGTTTTAGTTACTATATATGATGAAAATAAAAGAAAAGCATTAGTATTAAATAAAAATATAAATGAAGATATTGCTTTATTAGCTATTGAAGGTTATAACCTTGAGCCAATTAGTTTTGGAACACTTAAAAGACCATCAGTAGGAGATGAAGTATTGGCTATGGGTTATGCACTCGACTTGCCAGGAAATGCTACTTTTACAAAAGGTATGGTTTCTGCTTTCCGTCCGAATGTGTTCGGCAATTTAACAGCATTACAGACTGATACAGCTATAAATCCTGGTAATAGTGGTGGTCCTTTAGTTGATCTTTACGGAAATATTATAGGAATCAATACTGCTGTTGCAAAATCAGCTGAAGGAATTAATTTTGCAATATCTATGGATGAAGCAATTAATTCTATAAACAAATTAATTGAAGGTAATGCAAATGATAGCAATGTATTTATTAACAGTATTTATCCATATCAAATTAGTTTGTCAGATACATGGAATGCTTATGAAGTAAGACCAGATTTTGTAATGATATACGATAAAGAATCTAGTGCAAGAATATATATTTTGGTTCATAAAATTAATGATAATGTAACAAGTAAGGAATATGCTGATAAAAGAATAGAAATCTCCTCAAATCAAAATTTTGAAAATTATGAGAGATTATCTGTAAACCAGGTTAAATTAGATGATATAAATACCTACGAAATAATCGAAACTTGGAAAAGACCAGAGAATGATTTTACACATAAAGGAGTTGAATATTTCTTAACTAATTCAGGATTGGGATATTCTATATATACAGAATCTGAAATATCATCATGGCATGAATCAAAAAATAAAGTTAATAATTTATTAAAAACTTTCTCAATCGATAAATCAGTAACAAATACAAAAAATATTACTGACATTACTCCTACTCCAGAACCTTTATTTGTAAATTCCAAATATAATTATGGTCCAGAAGATATAATTTTAGACCATAACCCAGATGATAATTTCGTTCCTTCAGAAACAACAAATACAAACTTTTTAAATACTGCGATTGAAGCAACTATCTATCCACCGCACTATGATAAAAATCGAAATTGGAGTTCAGGTTTTTTAATTAGACGTAATAATAGTTCTCAACTCCATTCTATAGGTATAAATAGTAAAGGTAATTGGTTTCATTATGCCCGTAATAGAAATTTAAGTGATGAAGATATAACTTACGGTAATTACTCTTCTCAGATTAAATTAGGATTAAATGAAAAAAATATTTTAAAGATTATATCAATCGATAATAAAGGTTGGTTATTTATCAATAATAAATTTGTTAGTGAACTAGATTTGAGCTTATGGACAGGTAATGGAGATATTCAACCTATAGGATCATGGTTTACTGGTGATGAATATTATGGTGAAAGTACTCTATTTAATAATATAACTATTAAATCACTAGAAACAGCGTTTTTTGAATCTAATGGCAAAATAGAAGAATTAGGAAATGGGATGATAGATACATATAATAGTAATCTATATGTTGCTGACTCAATAATTAAAGCTACTTTTTATTTCGATGATTCAAATCCTGAATCATGGAGTCCAGGTTTATTTATAAGGAATAATCAAGTTTACGGGACACATTGTATTCTAATTACTGAGGAAGGTAATTGGAATCACTTTATTTGGACACCAGCAACTGCATGGAAACTAATTCAATCTAATTATTCAGATAAAATTAATATTTTAGATAAAAAAGAAAATACTATTAGATTGATGGTTTTCGGAGATAATGCATGGCTTTTTATAAATGAATTTTATATAGATAAACTAGATTTTAGTAATTTAAAAGAATCAGGTAGAATACAAATATTTAATAATTTTTATTCAGGAGATGAAAAGTTTAATATATCAACTAGTTTTAAAGATTTTTCTATCTTATCTATTGGAGTAGATCCAAATTCCATTAATGTTAAAAAATAAAGAAAAAGAAAAAATATAAATATGATAAATATAATTAACTATAAATATTTTTATATTATAACTTTTATATTGATATTATTTTTTATCAATATTTCTTGCTCTGGAAATAATATTAATTTAGATTCATCTGAATTGATTCAATTAAAAAATATTCAAGGTGAAAGACTTTTTAGATACAATGATTCTAATTGTAAAGGGTATTATTGTGCATCAATTTCATTAGATTGGGAAGAAAAAATATCTGATGAAGAGTTACTTAAATTTGGAGAATGGTTGTATAACAAAAGTAATACAAAATTGAATAAAAATAATGAAGTAAGCGGTAAGAAATATAGAATAAAAATATACCATCCACCAGATTTTCAAGAATGTACATGGTGGAATTCAAATGAATGTCGCCAATATTTAATTGCTTTTTATTATAGAGATTTAGATGTTCATAATCAAGGAATCGTAAAAATATATACTGATATAAATAATTTAAAAGAATATTATCAGCCAATATCGAATTATAATATTGAAAATTAAAATTATTATGGGGGAAAAAATGAATAAAAATATTAAACAAAAATTTCCATTAAAAGGTATAGGCAAATCTAAAATTTTTTCAGAGATGGATCAAAAAGCAACATTAGATTTAAAATGGAAAGAAAGGCTTGCAGGAGGAGTATCCTATCCAGCAGGTGATGATGTATTAAATATAGCCAAAGAAGCTTATTTAAAATTTTTCTCTGCAAACGCATTATATAAAAATATTTTTTCCAGTGTGGCTCAATTTGAACAAGATCTTGTAGATATGGCAGCCAATTTATTTAATTCCGATAAAGCTACTGGAAGTATTACTTCTGGTGGATCTGAAAGTATATTGTTAGCTATAAAAGCATCTAGAGACAGGGCTAAATTATTACATCCAGATATTAAATATCCTGAAATGATTGTACCCGAGTCAGCTCATCCAGCATTTTGGAAAGGTGCTCATTATTTTGGTTTAAAAATAATAGCTACACCATTATTAAATGATGGAATGATTGATATGAAATCATATTTAAATGCTGTTAATAAAAATACAGTTTTAATGGTTGGATCAGCTCCAAGTTTAACTTTAGGTATGATAGATCCTATTTCTGAAATGGCTGCAGTTGCAGATAAAAATAATATAAATTTCCATGTAGATGCATGTGTAGGTGGATTTTTCTTGCCATTTATTGAAAGATCTGGTGAAGATTTAGAAATATGGGATTTTAGAGTACCTGGAGTTACATCTATTTCAGCTGATCTACATAAATTTGGATATACAGCTAAAGGTGCATCTTTAATAATGTCTAGAGATGAAGATATTTTCAAACATCAAATATTTGAATGGGGACCACCACACAGGTCTAAAGATTATTATGTAACTCCTAATATGGCTGGAACTAGACCTGGAGGAGGAATTGCATCTGCTTGGGCTGTAGTTAAATATCTGGGTATAGAAGGATATACTAAATTAGTTACCGACACTATGAATTATATTAAAAGATTTCAAAATGGTATAAATTCGATAAATGGTTTAAACGTGCTTGGAAAGCCAGTAATGTCAGTGTTCGCATATTCATCTGAATCTTTAAACATATATTCTATAGCATCAGGAATGGAAGATAGAGGTTGGCTCGTTGGCAAAGACTCGTTCCCATTTAAAGCTATACGCTTTATGCAATCACCTGGACATGCGCCATATATAGAAGATTATTTACGTGATTTAGAACACGTTACAAAATTGGTAAAAGAAGGTAAGATTTCAGAAAAAGAAGAATCAGCTAATTATAATTAAATATTTTTATTTGATCGAGGAATTCCATTTAATATTAACAAAGATATTAAAATAGTAATTCCTAATATTATAACTGCTATAGGTCTACCTAATTGTATTCCATCAGTAATATATCCCCACATAAAAAACCCTATTATTGAAGAAATTCTGCCTACCATTGAATATAAACCAAAAAATTGTCCTACATATTCAGGTGTACTCAAATTAAGTAAATAAGGTCTATCTGTAGTCCATATACCAGCTATAGCAATACCAGCTAAATTAAAAAGTATCCAAGAAAAAATTACATTAATATTAGCATATGCTAGATAAGCTCCAGAAAATAAAACAATTATCCATAAGAATAAGTCTATTTTTAGTGAATTTTTAGGACCTATTTTATCTACAGTAATACCCCAGAAGAATGATGCTAATATTGATGATATTATTGCTACCATAAGAACATATTGTGCATTCTCTTGAGTGAACCCTAATTCATTTGATACATATATCCCACCAAATACCATAAATGCGTTAATTGCACCTGAATATAATAACCTTGCGTATAAATAGTTCCTCAAACCAGGAAATTTTTTAGAGTCTATAATACTGCTTTTTATATCATTTAATATGTAAGCTAGATTAAGATTATAATAATTATTATTATTAATCTTTTCTTTAACAAAAATAAAAGAGGGTATTGCAGATAATAAAAATAATAAAGCAGTTATTCTAAAAATTCCTACATATCCAACAGTATCAATAACTAAAATACTAATTCCTATGCCAGTTAATGCACCTATATAGCCTAATGCAACTCCAATACTTCCTATACGGCCTTGATTGGATTTATTTGAAACTGAAGGCAATAGTGAATCATAAAATACTAAAGCGCATTGTTGCATAAAGTTTGCAATTATAAATAAAATAATTGATATAAATAATCCATTTATTCCAATTAATGAAGTTGCTATAGCACATGAAGTACTCATAATAATCAAAAATTTAATTTTATTATTACTTTTATCTGATATGGATCCTAAAATAGGGGCAAAAATTAATACCAATAACATAGAAAATGAATTTGCATATGCATAAACTTCATCCGTACTATTCATTATATTAACAACCCATAATGCAAAATAAATAGAAATAATATTTATATAAAAGGAAGTGTTAGCAAAATCATATAAGCACCATGAAAATATGGATAATTTATTTACATTATTTTTATTAATCATAACAAAAATAATTTTATTAATTATTAATATAAAAAGTATATCAATAAATTGATATATACTAATTAAAATTATGGATTTTTGATTAAACTAGTCTATAATGCAAAAATATATATATAATCTTTAGGAAATATTTTATGTTAAAAAGTAATAATAAATATACAGAAACATTAGAGTGGAGAAATACTGGTCCTTTTAGAGGAGGTAGAGTTGTTGCAGCTGCTGGAGATCCAGTAGATCAAATGGTATTTTACTTTGGAGCATGTGGAGGTGGTGTATGGAAAACTCTAGATGGTGGGATTATATGGGAAAATATTTCTGATAAAGCTTTTACTTCTTCATCTATTGGAGCATTAGCAATTTCTAATTCAGATCCAAATGTTATTTATGTAGGTACTGGAGAATCATGTATCAGAGGGAATGTTATTGCCGGAGATGGTGTATATAAAAGTCTTGATAAAGGAATTACATGGACTAACATTGGATTAAATAATACAAAACATATATCTAGAATTAGAATCCATCCAGAAAATCCGGATATAGTTTATGTTTCAGCACTTGGTCATGCTTTTGGATCAAATGAAGAACGTGGTGTGTTCAAATCAAAAGATGGTGGTGAAACTTGGGATAAAGTATTATATGTTAGTAAAAATGCTGGATCAGCTGATCTAGCAATTGATACTAACAATCCAAGAATTATATTCGCTTCGATTTGGGAAACAAAAAGAGAACCTCATACATTTACTAGTGGAGGCAAAGATAGTGGTTTGTATAAATCTATTGATTCGGGTGATACCTGGGTTAAATTAGATTCAAATAATGGATTACCTAAAGGATTAATGGGAAGAATAGGTGTTGCTATATCTTCATCTAAACCAGGTAGAGTATGGGCGTTAATCGAATCTAAAGATAGAGGTCTATTTAGATCTGAAGACTATGGTAATTCTTGGAAAAAAGTTAGTGATAAACCCGATATAATTCAAAGGCCATGGTATTACACACATATATATTCTGATCCTAGTGACTCTGAGACAATTTATGCATTAAATTATAAAATGTGGAAATCTACTGATGGAGGAATGAATTTTACTGTAATGCCAACGCCTCATGGTGATAACCATGAATTATGGATAGATCCAAAGAATTCAAATAGAATGATACAAGGCAATGATGGTGGTGCATGTGTTTCATTTAATTCAGGAAAGTCATGGTCTTCAATATATAATCAACCAACTTCACAATTTTATCACTTAGATATTGATAATAAATTCCCTTTTAATGTATATGCAACTCAACAAGATAATAGTGCAATAAGCGTTCCTAGTAGAACGACTCATGCAGGAATATTATGGTCTGATTGTTATCAAGTTGGAACATCAGAAAGTGGCCATATTGCTGTAGATCCTAAAGATTCAGATATAGTTTATTCAGGTGCAATAGGAAGTTCTTCTGGTGGGGGAGATTCATTATTAAGATATAACCATAAAACTAAACAAACAAGAATAGTGTCTATATGGCCAGAAGTTACATGGGGTCATGGAGCTAAAGACCATAAATATCGTTTTCAATGGACATACCCTATAGTATTTTCAAAACATAACTTAAATAAATTGTATGTTACTGCTAATGTTGTATTTAAATCTGAAAATGAAGGCCAAAGCTGGAAAGTAATTTCGCCTGACCTAACTCGAGGAGACAAGACTAAAATGAATCCTTCTGGAGGTCCAATAACATTAGATGTAACTATGGTTGAAAATTATGGAACTATATTTTCATTTGCAGAATCTCCACATGATCCAAAAATATTATGGGCAGGTTCAGATGATGGACTTTTACATATAACATTTAATATGGGCAAAACTTGGAATAACATTACTCCATCAAATATACCTAAAGATATAAGAATAGATAATATAGAAATATCCAAGCATAACCCATCTACCGCATATATTTCAGGTACTCGATATAAATTTGATGACGACTCCCCTTATTTATATAAATCTACTAATTATGGACAAAGCTGGAAGTTAATTACTAATGGTATACCAGACAATCACTTTACAAGAATTATTATAGAAGATCCTATAAAACAAGACTTATTATTTGCAGGGACAGAAAATGGAATATATATATCTTTTAATGGTGGTAATAATTGGGAAGGATTACAATTAAATCTACCCATAGTTCCAATATCTGATATGAAAATTAAAAATGATGAATTAATAATAGCTACTAATGGTAGAGGATTTTGGATTTTAAATAATATTAATATTTTACGACAAATACATAAAGTAAAATCAAAATTAAAAAACACACTTTATAAACCTTCTGATACATATAGGATTTTTTCTGGAAATACTCCATCAAAAGATTTAATTGGAGAAAGAAATTACGGATTTGGTTTAGGTAAAGATGGAATATTTATTGACCAGGAAACAGCAAATAATAAATTAAATAGAAAAATATTAGATGGAGGTACTAATCCTATTGATGGAGTCATAATACATTATTATTTAACGCAGCAAAATTTTTCTTCATTAACTTTATCTATATATGATGATCAAGATCAAGAGATTTCTTCTTTTAAAACTGCACCTAAGAAAAATAAATTGAATCCAAATGATAAATTTATTACATCAAATTTAGGTTTAAATAAATTTATATGGTCAATGAGATATCCAGATGCTGAACAAATAAATTATAAAAATGCAATAGATCATGGACTTCAAGGACCATTAGCACCACCAGGTAAATATACGATTAAATTATTTAATGATAAAAAGCTTATTGAAGCCCAAGAATTCAATATATTAAAGGATCCTAGAATTGAATCATCAAATCAAGATCTAATTGATCAATTTAAATTTTTAATAGAAGTTAGAAATAAAATTTCTGAAACTAGTAATATAATCAACAAATCTATTGATTTAAGAAATCAGATAACATATTCATTAAATAAACTTAATAAAAATAAAGAATCTCATAATAAAGCTATTCAAAATATTGATAAGTTTTTAAATAAATTATCTGAAATCGAAAAGAACTTAATTGACTATAATACAATACAAGGAAATGATCGCTTAAGCTCTCCTGCTAGTTTATATATAAAAATTAGAGAATTAACTTTTGTACCTTCCCTCTCTGATCATAAACCAACAGATCAATCTATAAATGTATTTAATTATTTATCTAATGAACTTGATAAAAACTTCAAATCTTTTGAAAAATTAATAAATAAAGAACTAAAGAATTTAATAAAAGATTTAAATGATATTGGACAAACTATAATTCAAATTTAATTTAGAGGTATATACATGGAAGAATTAGGAAAAAAACTTAATTCAATTTGTGATGAATATGAATTTCAAACAAATTGGACATTAAAAAACCTTGTTAATGAACAAATAATTAATAGAGATGGAGATAAAAAAGTTTATTCTGCAAGTACCCGAAAAATTGCTATATTAATGACAGCTCTAAACCAAGTTTATGAAAACAAATTAGATCTTAGTGAGAAATTAGAAATAAAACCTGATTATTTTAAGAATACCTCTGGTGTATTTAGGTTTTGTGAACCAGGTTTCAGTATGCAAATTTATAACATATTAACATTAATGATTATTGTTAGTGACAATGCTTGCACTGGTACCATAGTTGATCTACTTGGTTTAGATCTAATAAATGAATTTTGTAAACGAATTGGAATGTATAATACAAAACATATACATGGAATTCCATTAGAAAATTTAGAATATAAAGGTGACTTAGAAGAAACTAATTATACTTCATCTAATGATGTAACTAATTTACTAAATTTAATTTTAAATGGAAAATATAACTGTAGTGATTCTTTAAATATCTTAGGCACTTCACAAAATCTATGCTCATTAGCTTTAAATATATTATCAGGTCAGCAATTCAGAACAAAGATACCTGCTTTATTACCTTATAATACTGTAGTTGCACATAAGACTGGAACAACTCCTCACAATCATAATGATGCAGGTATTATATTTAACAATAATATGCCTCAATTTATATTTTCTGCATACACATCATTTGTACCACTTGAAATAAATAATATATCTGGACAATTTGTAGCATCAGAATTAATATCAAAAATGTCTTACGAAATTTACAATTATATAAATTAATTATATAAATTCTTGAGAAGCATCCAAAATTGTTTCAAATAGATATTGTGAATAACTACTATTAACTGTAAGGAATATACCTTTAGTTAAATTATCCATCCATATAATAGTTTTTATATTTGATATTAATGATTGGGCACAATATTCAGAGGTTATATTTTCTAATATATCTAGTGTAGTAATTTTATTTAGTACATTAATATAATATTCTCCAGATAATTTAATTGTAGTATAAGCACTTGATAAATCAATTATAGACTTTAAATCATCTATATATTCGTATTTTGGAGATTTACAAAGATTATGAAATTTATCTGAATTTGTAATATACATCCATTCATAAGGTGATAGCCATATTAATCTATCGTTATCATAATAAGTAATTTTATTATAAGTATTAGGTATTTTTATATCTTCTATTTCTAAAATAATATCTTGGTCATATACAATTTTACGATCAAATTTAATATTAAAATAATGTTTAAAATACACTTCAGATATAGATATATTTTTATTGTTACGTACTTTATTTAATTCAGAATGAGAAATATAAGGTTTTACTTTCATTGTTGTTTAACACCTTTTTCATCATAGAAAACTGGTTTAGTGATTGTTCCATAATTTTTATTTAGATTCATATCTATAATTAATACTTTTTGACCAATCATTGCATTGCCATTTTTTACTAATGCAAGAGCGATAGATTTATTCAATATAGGACTAAAATAACTTGAAGTAATATGACCAAGAATATCTCCTGTAAGAATTTCATCATTGATATTTTTGATATGAGCTCCATCATAAATTCTATTTTTAAAATCATCTGGTAGTATTCCAACTAATTGTTTTCTACCATTTTCATGAAAATAGGGTCTATCTAGTGATCTTTTGCCTAAAAAGTCTTTTGATTTAGACAACATTTTAATAGCCCCTATATCTATAGGAGTTACAGATCCATCAGTATCTTGTCCAACTATAATAAATCCTTTTTCAGCTCTCAAAACATGCATAGCTTCAGTACCATAGGGAACAATAGATAAATCCCTTCCTAATTCAAATGTTTTATCCCAAAAATATTGTCCATAATTTGAGGGCACATTAATTTCAAAACAAAGTTCACCAGAAAAACTTACTCGAAATATTCTAATTGGTATATCATCAACAGAAGTCTCTTTATAAGACATAAAAGGAAAAGATTCATTTGAAAAATCAACGTTTTCAAATAATCTTGAAGCTAAATCTCTTGATTTAGGGCCATTAACTGAAATAGTTGTCCACTTATCTGTTACGGAGCGTAATGAAACATTAAAATGATCCCATTCAGTTTGGAGCCATTGATCTAGCCAATCTAAGACTGTTGAAGCTCCACTACTTGTCGTATGAATTAAATAGTGGTTTTCATCAAGTTTAGCTATAACTCCATCATCAAAAATCATACCTTCATCATTTAACATAAGGGAATATTTACATTTAGCTATTTTCATATTTGTAAATTTATTTGGATAAATCATATTCAAAAATTCTATAGAATCGGGTCCAACAACTTCTATTTTACCTAATGTAGATGCATCAATTACGCCAACAGAGTTTCTTACTGCTAAACATTCACGATTAACAGACTCTTCCATACTTTCATTAAACTTTTGATAATATAAAGGTCTCTTCCATTGGCCTACATTCTCAAAAATTGCATTATTTTGTTTATGCCAATTATGTATAGGAGTAATTCTTATAGGGTCAAAAAATTCATTATTACTTCTACCCGATATAGCTCCAAAATTAATTGATGAAAATGGAGGTCTTGATTTAACATGACCTATTTGATCTGGTTTTAAATCTAAAATATCTGCTAACAAGAAAAGAATATTATCATTAGAATGTTTCCCTTGTTCTATTCCAGTACCAAAAAGAGTATATCTTCTAAGTTGATCTACAAATATAAAGCCTTCTTTAATAGCATATTTTATATCAAATAATGAAGTGTCTGTTTGATAGTCAACAAATATATTTTTTGTATTCATATTATATATAACCGAAGGTAAATATTTAGAAATACTATAATTATTTGTATTTTTAAAATTATTAAGTTCAGAGGTCTTTTTCAGATCAGCCATTTTTTTATCAATTAAAGTCAAAGATTTTAAATATGCAGATTTAATAGATTCAGCTAAATCAAAAATGCCAGCTGATCCTCCAATATGTATTGGAGAAAATTTTGTTTCAATTGGGACAAAACTATCTATTTCTTCTTTATAGCTTAATAAACCACCAGATTGTACATGGTATTGGTTTATAGGTGTATAACCATTTGAAACTGCCAAAACACTACATTTTATAGTTGTCTTTTCTTTTTTATCTATGGATGATATATCTATTTTGTTAATAAATTTATTCCCATAAGCTTTAATAACTTCATGATGTAAAATAACTTTTATATTATTTTTTTGTAGCTTAACTAATATTTCATCATTAATATTTTTTCTAACATCAATAACTGCACTAACCGATATTCCATTTTTTAACAAATCAAATATCATTTGATATGAATAATCATTATTTGTATATAAAACAATATTTTTCCCAGGTATAACACCATACCTATTCAAATACATTGAAATAGATTTAGAAGACATTATCCCTGGCAGATCATTATTTTCAAATAACATAGGTCTTTCAATAGCCCCAGCTGCAATTACCACTTTTGTAGATCTGATCTTCCAAAGGATTTGATCTGGTGAGTAGTTACTTTCAGAAAGGTTTATTACTGATGAATTTTGGATTAATGTAGAAAAATTATGATCATTAAAACTTGATAGTTTAGTATTGAGTAATATCGTTGTATTTGAATGTTTCAATACATAATCTTTAATTTGGCTAAATTCATTTTTTTGTTTATCATCAGTAAATGAATTTTCAATATCTAACATTGTTGGTGAAAATATTGAATCTTGTTCAACCATTATAATTTTATAACCAAATTTTAAAACAGAATAAGCAAAACTAATCGCTGAAGGCCCTGTACCTATAATTAATATGTCGGTATTAGAATGCTTTTTTTCGTATCTCAACAAATCTTCTTCTAATTTTAATTTACCAAAACCTTTAGTTTTACGAATTAATTTCTCATAAAAATCCCATAATAACCTTGGATACATAAATGTTTTATAAATAAAACCAGGTAGAAAAAACTTAGAAAAAATTCTTTTTAAAGAAAATATATCAAAATCTAATGATGGCCAATGATTTATACTTTTAATTACCATATTGTTATAAAGATATATATCTGTAGCTTGTACATTGATAAATTCCTTATCTTCAATACTTACTTGCATTATTGAATTTGGTTCTGAAATATCATGAGCAAATAAACCCCTTGGTCTATGGTATTTAATACTTCTAGATGTAAAAATAAATCCATTTGCTAATAATGCTGATGCTAAAGTATCTCCTTCAAAAGCATATAATTTCTTATCATTAAAGTAGAACTCAATAAGTTTTGATCTATTAATTAATCCTAAATTGTTTATTCTATTTATTTGTTTCAATCTTTTTCTCTAGTAATTTTTTGTTTCTTCAAATTAAAAGTATTGGTAATCTCATTTGTAAAAGTATTTCTTTCAATATTAAACCATTGCCTACATCCTCCTGAATGAAACCATTGTTCAATATGAATACCGTTTACATTTCTTTTAGAGTATAAAAATTCAGCCCATTCTTTATCTGATAAATCATTAGGATTTAATGGTCTTTTATCACGAAGTTCACCACCATAATGAAATTCAGTTTCATCTCTTTCTCCACAAAATATACATTTAATTAAAAGCATTTATCTCCTAATGAGCTACTCCAGCAGCTCCATGTTCATCAATTAATTTACCAGATTCAAATCTCGTAAAACTAAAAGGTTCATTTAATACATGTGGTTCATTATTAGCAACCGTGTGAGCAAATACATATCCAGATCCTGGTGTTGCCTTAAAACCTCCAGTACCCCAACCACAATTAATATATAAATTTTTAACCGGAGTTAAATCAATAATTGGACAAGCATCAGGAGAAACATCTACAAGACCAGCCCATGTTCTTAAAAGTTTAACTTTACTGAACGATGGAAATAATTCAATTATTGCACTTGTCGCATTTTCTATAACACTGAAACTACCTCTTTGAGAATAACCAATATATTTATCTATACCAGCACCAATGACAAGTTCTCCTTTTTCTGCCTGGCTTACATAAGCATGTACAGCGTTGGACATAATAACAGGGTTTAATATAGGTTTTATAGGTTCTGAAACCCAGGCTTGCAAAGGATGACTTTCTATTGGAAGTTTAAATTTACCCATTTCAGCAAACCTTGTAGAACTACCAGCAACTGCTACAGCAATCTTACTAGCAAATATATCACCCTTATTTGTTTCTATTCCGTTTACAATATTGTTTTTAATTATTAAATTTTTAACTTCACAATTTTGTAATATATCAACGCCGATTTGATTAAGTCTTCTAGCTAATCCCCATGCGACCGCATCGTGATGAACAGTACCTCCACGTTTTTGTAATGAAGCTCCAAATATAGGATAACGAACCTTAGGTGATATATTGATAATCGGAATGTAATCTTTAATTTCTTTAGGAGTTAAATATATGCTATCAATACCATTTAATTTATTTGCAGTAACTCTTCTAGCCACATCACGTGCCTCTTGATAAGAATGTGCCAGACTAAATACACCTCTTTTAGTATACATAACATTAAAGTTAATATCTTGACTTAAATTATTCCATAATTTTAAAGAATGTTCATATAATAAAGATGATTCTGTCCATAAATAATTAGATCTAACAACTTGAGTGTTTCTGCCCGTATTTCCTCGACCAATTAAACCTTTTTCAACAACAGCTATATTAGTAATACCATGGTTTTTAGCAAGATAATATGCTGTTGCCATTCCATGACCACCACCTCCTATCACAATCACATCATATTGTTTTTTCGGAGTTTTATTTGATATAGAAATATCTAAGATTGAGTTTTTATTAAAACCACCTTTAATAATCGAAAATATTGAATAGCTGTTTTTGGTGTTTAATTTATTATTCATTTAATTGAATTTACACAAGATAACATTTCTTCACCTTTTAATCCCAATATAACATTTTTTGCAGCCATTATTCCCATATCATTTATAGTTTTTGTACTAGCACTAGATATATGTGGAACAATTAAAACATTTTTCATTGATAATAATTTACTATTCATTTCTATAGGCTCTGGATCAGTAACATCTAATGCAGCACCTGCAATTTGGTTAGATTCTAAAGCTTTTATTAATGCTTTTTGATCAACAGTCTTACCTCTAGATGTATTTATTAAATAAGCAGAATTTTTCATTAATTTAAATTCTTTAGTAGAAATAATATATTCAGTCTCTTTTGATAATGGTACCAAAACAGATATGTAATCAGATTCCTTTAATAATGTACTAATATTCGGTGTCCATTTAACATTAAGTTTTGATTCTAATTCATTTTTTCTTGAACGAGAATAATATAGTAGATTCATATCAAAACCTTGTGCTCTTTTAGCAAGAGCTTGCCCAATTTTTCCAAACCCAATTATACCTAACGTAGAACCATAAACATCTGGTCCAATATATGGAGTTTGGTCAAAAAATTTCCAATTACCTTTTAATACTTGGTTATATGCATAAGGAATTTGCCTAGCAATCGCAATAATTAAGCCAAAAGTTAAATCAGCACAAGATTCGTGTAAAACACCCGGAGTATTACCAATTTTTATACCCTTAAGATTTGCAGTTTCAATGTCTATATTATCAACACCAATAGCTCTATTAGAAATTATTTTTAAATTTGGTGCATTTGAAATAATTTCTTTATCAATTACATCATCAACTTCTGTCAATATTGCATCAGAATGTTTAATATATTTAATTAAATCAGTTTTTGGAGCTTTAATTAATGAATCCCAGACAGTAACTTCAAAATTTTCTTTTAATAAATTAATTGCTTTGGGAACTCTTGAGCGAGTGACAAAAACTCTCTGTTTATTCATATTTATACTCCTGAATATTAAAAGATTTAAATTGAATAAAATAATTATATTTAGTATTGTATGATTTTAACAATTTAATTATTATAGTTTCAACTAGTTTTTTTGATAAACTATAAATAAATTTTTATATATAAAATTATTTAAAGGATTACGAATGTCATACTCAAAAATGAAATATTGGCTTAAAGATGAAATAAATAATATACATAAAAGTGGTTTATATAAAAAAGAAAACATCCTTACTTCATCTCAATCAACTAAAGTTAATACTACTGATGGTGAAAAGATAAACTTTTGTGCTAATAATTATCTTGGTCTAGCTGATAATACAGAGATAATTAATACAGTAAAAAATGGAATTGATGATTATGGTTTTGGAATGGCATCTGTAAGATTCATATGTGGTACACAAGACATTCATAAAAAATTAGAAGATCAAATCACCACTTTTTTAGGAACAGAAGATACCATATTATACAACTCTTGTTTTGATGCGAATACTGGTTTATTTGAAACTATTTTAAATAAAGAAGATGCGATAATAAGTGATCAACTTAATCACGCGAGTATTATTGATGGAATCAGATTGTGTAAAGCAGATAGAAAAAGATATAAACATAATGACATGAAAGATCTTGAAGAACAATTATCTCAATCAATGGATAAAAGATTTAGATTAATTGCAACTGATGGAGTATTTAGTATGCAAGGAGATTTAGCTCCATTAAGTGAAATATGTGATTTGGCAGATAAATACGATGCTTTAGTTATGGTTGATGATTCTCATGCAACAGGATTTTTAGGCCCTAATGGAGCTGGAACTGCTGACCAGTTAAATGTTAGAGAAAGAATAGATATTACAACAAGTACACTAGGCAAAGCTTTAGGTGGAGCATCTGGAGGTTTCACATCAGGTAAAAAAGAAATAATAGAATATCTAAGACAAAAATCTAGACCTTATTTATTTTCTAATACATTAGCTTCACCAATTGTTATAGGTGCAAGTAAATCATTAGAAATTGTTACAGAGGAACCTGCAAGACGTAAGAATTTAATGAAAAACACATCTTACTTTAGATCTAAGATGTCTAACCTTGGTTTTGAGATTTTACCTGGTATTCACCCTATTGTGCCAATTATGTTACGAGATGAATTAAAAACTGTTAAATTAGCTGAATTAGTAAATAATCAAGGTGTATTAGTCGTAGGATTTAGTTATCCAGTTGTTCCATTAGGAGAAGCTAGAATTAGAGTACAACTATCTGCTATTCATACTAAAGAACAACTTGATAAAGCTATTTCAATATTTGAAAAATCAGCTAAGGAATTAGGGATAATTTAATAAAGGAAAATTTAATGAATAAAGAATCTAGAAAAGTAGCAATAATTACTGGAGCTGGTCAAGGTATGGGTAAAGCTGTAGCAATGAATTTAGCTTCAGAGTCATGCGACATTGTTATTAATGACCTAAATGAAAAATCAGGTCTGGATACAGCTAATCAGATTAATTCATCATTTGATTCAAAAGCTATATTTGTAAAAGGCAATGTTATTTCTAAAAAAGACATAGATAACACAGTTAATGCCACGTTAGATGAATTTGGTAAAATTGATATATTAATTAATAATGCAGGGGTACTTAAACCAACAAAAGTAATAGACATTGAAGAAGATGAATGGGACTTTGTAATAAATATTAATTTAAAAGGTACCTACATGTTTTCAAAAGGTGTATTACCTACAATGCAAAAAAACGGGTGGGGGAGAATAGTAAACTTTTCATCAACAGCAGGCAAAAATATTAGTACTGTTGGTGGTGCTCACTATACATCTGCAAAAGCTGGTATTCTTGGATTTACTAGACATTTAGCTAAAGAAGTAGCTGAATATGGGATTACAGTTAATTCTGTTTGTCCGGGACTAATTGATACTGAAATGGTTCAATCTACCATATCAGATGAACAATCCAAAAAATACGCAAATAGCTTTCCTATTAAAAGACTTGGTAAGCCTGTTGAAGTTGCAGATTTAGTTAGTTTTTTAGTTTCAGATAAGGCTGCATATATAACTGGTGCTTCATTAGATATAAATGGTGGAGATTTAATGATATAAAATTCTAGCTATTTAAAATGATCCCAACCTTTTATTTTAATATCTAATTTATTACCTAAATTATCTAAAACTACTAAACCATCTTTTATTATTTTTCCAATTATTGTTATATTTAAATCTTTTTGATTTATTATTTTTTTCATTTCTTTATCAGAGGCAGTAAACAATAATTCATAATCTTCTCCGCCATTTAGTGCATAATCTAAATAATCAACACTGAATGCTTTTTTAAGGTAAGAATGAATAGGTAAATCATTTGAATATATTTCAGCTCCTACTTTAGATACTTTACATAATTTATTTAAATCATCTAATAATCCATCACTTATATCAATTGCTGAATTTGCGCCTAAATTTAACAATTTAATACCTTCATTTACTCTAGGTATTGGATTATTGTGTGCATCAATTAAATGGTTAGTAACAAATTCATCATGAATTTTAATATTTTCCGATAATAACTTATATCCAGCATAAGATGAACCTAAATTTCCTGTAACAGCAATTAAATCATTAACTAAAGCTCCAGATCGTTTAAGTACTAGGTTTTTACTATTAATTGATGAACCATATGCAGATATAGAAATAAAAAAATCTCTCGATTTAACTATATCTCCACCAATTATTGCAACATTATAGATTTTACATACTTTCATGATTCCTATGTATAATGAGGTTAAATCTTCTATATTTATATTATTGTTTATTCCTAAATTAATAGTTATAAATATAGGTCTTGCACCCATAGCAGCAATATCACTTAGATTAACAGAAACACTTTTAGATCCAAGTTGCTCCCAAGAAATATAGTTTAAATTAAAATGTACATTTTCAACTAATGCATCAACAGAAACTATATTTGAATTATAAGGAGTATTCCAAACAGCAGAATCATCTCCAGCTGGAACAGACAAAACATAACCTAATTTGCCTAAGTTATTTATAATTTGTAAATTATCTTTTTCTACAACTTTCATTAATGATTGAATTATATTAAATTCACCATAATTAGATATATTCATTTAACTTTCCATAAATTTTTAAATAATATTCTTTTAATTTAAATAATATTAGGTTATCATATTTACCTGTAAATATATTTGAAAGGACTAAATTGTGAAATTTGTAGATATTTTATATGAAAAATCTGATAATATTGCCTGGGTCACTATTAATAGACCCGAAGTATATAATGCAACTCGTGGTAGAACAACAGATGAAATGGCAGTAGCTTTAGAGGATGCTGAATTAGATGATTCTATAAGAGTTGTTGTAATTTCAGGTACTGGACCAAATGCATTTTGTGCAGGAAGAGACCAAAGTGAAGATAGACTAACAGATGATTACCATGGAACTGCAACATTAGACTATACAACTTTAATTAAAGAAATGCCTAAACCAGTTATTGCAATGGTTGATGGTTTTGCTATAGGTTCAGGAAATATACTTGCATATCAATGTGATTTTACTGTTGCATCTTCAAGATCTAGGTTTGGTCAAACAGGACCTCGTGTAGGAAGTCCTGCTTCAGGTTATGGTGTAGGATACCTATCAGAAGTTGTAGGTAATAAGAGAGCAAAAGAAATCTGGATGCTTAGTCAACAATATACAGCTGAACAAGGATTCAATATGGGATTAGTTAATTCAGTTGTGCCTCATGAAAAGTTAAAAGATGAAGTAATCCGATATTGTAACTTAATAAAAAATAATAGCCCAGTAATTTTAGAATTAGAAAAAATTACATTCCATGAAATTGCTGGATATACTGAGGATTTACCTAGTCCAACTCAAAGATATATGTCCAATTACGATGAATCAGATGAAGCTGAGGAAAGAAGATTAGCTTTTATAGAACGAAGGCCTATAAATCCTGATAAAAACCTACCTTTCTTACACGTAAAAAGAAAACAAAGATTAGGTGAAATTGAATAATAATTGATTTTAAAATACTTACATTTAAGATGTAAGTTTATACAGGAGTTGAAATGTCAAATACACAAATAAATATAAATTTAACTTTTCCAAAAGCTGGAGTAGTTTTTGTTATTAAAGCAAATGAACCTTCTTTTGAAATTACTGTTACAGATAGTTCAGGTAAAGATCAATCATTAAATGATTCACCTTATCTAAAAGACTGGGCTAAAGGATACGCAAGGTGGTTAGTTAGAGCTAAAGTTAAAGCTACTACTAATGAAAATAAAATTACTGGAACATTTTTCGATGATTTAAGTCCTGAAGACACATTAAATGGTGTTAAAGATGCATGTGATATGATAAGGCAAAGGTTTGAGCATTATCCAGAAAGTGTATTAAAATAATTAAATTTATTGGTTTAATTATTATTGTGAAGGAGCATTTGAAAAATCAGTCACCCCATCTGCTCCTAACCACCATTGAATTGTCATAACACCATTATTAGTTGATACAAATCTCATTACACCATATTTATTTGTGTTATTAACTTTAAATACTAACAATCCATCATTTTGGGCACTTGAACCATGATATGAAGGTGCATCTTCTGAACAAATACCTACTACTAAGCCTCCAGTATAAGTTAAGGATGAAACATTGGTTAATTCAGATAAACTATCCAATCCATCATAAGAACCACTGTGCCAGTTAATTGTTCCATTACATCCAGCACCTGAACTATTTACATTTGCTACATCTATATGATTTCTAAAATAAAAATAACCTCGTTTACCACTTGAAATAGACCACCACATTCTATTAGATCCACTACCAATATCATAACTAGAACTTTCACTCATATTTGTTGTTCCATATGTTCCATTCCATGAACTAGATGAAGGAGTAGCAGTAGGTGTTGGTGTTAAAGTTGGCGTAGGCGTTGGAGTAGCTGTTGGAGCAACAGTAGGTGTTGGTGTTAAAGTTGGCGTAGGCGTTGG
>PBOA01000015.1 GCA_002723415.1 Chloroflexota bacterium | reverse complement strand
GTTCTATCTAGATGTCCCATAATTGTTCGCGTAAGGTCAGCTCCTGATTCTTTTAAAACTTTAATAATTTCTTTTGGGGATTTTTCATCACGCCCTGTATGTATCAATATAGCAGCCCCAGTCTCAATTTGTGCAGCAGCAGAAGCTCTTAAAACTTTTGTCTCATTTTTTGTTAATGGCCAAGAACAGCCCACTTCACCAATAATTCCTGCTTTAATATTAGTATCCCCTACTCCTTTAGTTATATCATCTATAATTGTTTGTGTGATTGTAGATTCTTTAATTTCGTCCATGTTTTCAGGATGAGATTTATCTACATAGTAGCTTGCACCCATTACAACATTAATGTTTGTAGCTCTAGACACTCTTGCTAATGCTAATGGATCTCTACCTATTCCAATTGATGTAGCATCTACTATTGTTCCCCCACCTGCTCTTTTATATTTACTAGCTTCATTTATAGTTACTTTTTCATCTAATATTGAAAGATTATCTAGATTACTCGTCCAATTTCTTCGTATCCAACCTAGGTTATCAAGACGAATAGGCTCATAAGCCATAAATAATTCTGTTGACTCCTTAGGTGGGATTAACATCCATCGCAAATCAATAAATAAATGCTCATGGGTCATAATTATCCCTGAATCTTCAGGTTTTATTTCTCCAAGAACAGTTTGTATATATTTTGATGAATAATTCATTTTATTTTGCCTTAAATATATTCTTAATTGCTAGTTTTTTATTTGCCTATCCACCACTTTGTATTCCATCTAATATTGGTAGTTTATCAAAAACTGTAGAATTTGGAGTAATATAAATTAAACATTCTAAAGTCTTTGGAATAAATTCTGAAATTTCAAAACTTTCAATATACCAATTTCTATAATCTTCTTTATCTATAAACCTCCAATACAGAGCAGGATAACTTGTATATTCAGAAGAAATAGAATCACCTCCTAATTCCCATTTAAGAGACACAAAACCTTGTAAATGATCAACTATTTTATCTCCACCTAACAATTTTTCACCACTCAATATTTTATTTTTTTCTTTTTGAGTAGTAGGTTTAACAATTTTAATTCTATCAATTTTAATAGATATATCTTTATCCCAATTGATAAATTCAGAATTCCTCTTCCATTTTTCTAACTCAATTTTATTTATATTTACAAAATTATCTAAATCACATTTTTCTTTCATTCTATAACTGATATATTTAGAATAAATCTTTTCCATATTTCCATTCTTCCATGAATTTATAAATCCTTGAGATCGAGAATCAAGGTTTTTCAAATCATTATCAGAACAACTAATTAATAAAAATAATGCCATAAGAAAAAAAATACTCATCAGCAAATTTTTATAATGGTATTTTCGAATATATCTATTAAATATCAACTATTAATTCTTTCTTTTAAATTATTTATTTCCACTGCAATTAGAGATTTAAAATCAGAAAGTAACTTATCTATTCTCAATTTCAGGTGATTTAAAACTTTATAAGATTGAGTAGTAGGACGGCCTTCTGCACTTGCTACAGTACTATCCAGATTAAATAAAGCATCTACCAATCTAGATAGTGGTTCTCCCATTTGCCCAAGACCTTTATTTTTCCAAGATGGTAATAATTCACCTTCAATATAATCTAATTTTTCTAAAATACCATTGTAATCTTGTTCATTTTGTTCACTCAAATTAGATTTACTGAAAATTCCTACTAACTCTAATCTAACGTTTCTAATCTCATTAATAGATTCGTATGTATTCGAAATTGTATCTCTTATCTCAATTAATAATTCAAATTGGTCTCTCATATCTATAATGGGAACATTAATATTGTTTGCAGATTTAATCTCAAAACTTTGCAAATATTCTTTACCATCTATATTTAGGGCAACTTGATAATCTCCCGGTATAGCAATTGGACCTTTGGAAGAACTTCCTCCTAATAAATTCATAGATTCTATTGAAGAAAGAGATAAAGAATCTTCATAACGCATATCCCATACAAATCTATTGATCCCAGGCTTAAATTTTAGTTCTTCATCATTAAAATTAAATTCCTTAATTAATTTTCCTAAATGATCTAAAACCTTTAATGAAAATTTTGAATAATTTTTTTGAATATAAAAGAAAATTTCTACACCTTCTGTATGGTTATACCCAGCATCTAAGTAGACTCTATTAGATGAAGCTTCTTTATAATTGTTTTTATAAGCAACATGTACACCAAGTGCAAGTTGATAATTTATACCTTCAGCTATCCGTACTTCAGAAGTCACTCCAAGCATAGGAACTGTACGCTTTGCTGCCCTAGGTTTAAATAAAGCATTGTCTTTAAAAAATTTTAAAGGTAGTTGCTGAAGAAAAGTAATATTATCTAATATCCAAAAAGATCTCCCATGCGTAGCTACAATAATATCATCATCCTTAACAACTAAATCGTGAATAGGAGACACAGGCAATCCTTCACCTAATATTTGCCATGAATCTCCATCATCTAAAGAATAAAAGACATTAAATTCAGTTCCAATATATAATAACCCCTGTCTTTTCTCATCTTCTCTAATCACTCTTACAAATTCTTCTGACAAAATATCCGTATTTAGTTTCTTCCAACTCTTTCCATAATTTTCAGTTTTATATAAATATGGAGAATAATCATCTAATTTATATCTAATGCCCGTTAAATATGCAGTCCCTATATTAAATTTAGATGGTTCAATCATGCTAATTGTAGTCCATTCAGGTAAATCAGGAGGAGTAATATCATTCCAAGTTTTTCCCGAATCATCAGAGATATATACTAATCCATCATCAGTACCTGCCCAAAACAAACCCTCTTTTAATATAGATTCATTAAATGCAAAAATAGTACAATAGACTTCAGCTCCTGACACATCTCTACTAATTGGCTCGCCGCCTGGACCGCCTTTTGCAGCATCATTTTTAGTCAAGTCTGGACTTATTACTTCCCAACTCATACCTTCGTCAATTGAACGAAAAACCTTATTCCCCGCTACATATAAAACTTTTGGATTATGTGGAGAAATAACAATCGGATAAGTCCATTGAAATCTATATTTCATTTTATTTGCCCCGTGCCCATATGAAATTTCAGGCCAAACAGCAATAATCCGAGTTTCACCAGATTTATGATCATATTTTAATAAGGTATTACTTCCACCAGGTGCACTTCCAATTGCTCCAGAATATACTATATTAGAATTATTTGGATCTATTGCTATATATCCGCTTTCTGATGGACCTACTGAATAACAATCTTCCCATAATATAGCACCTTTCATAGAATAACTAGGTACACTAATAGCAGTATTATCTTGTTGTGTTCCGTATACTCTATATGGGTTTTGGTTATCTACTGCAACATGGTAAAACTGTGATGTTGGTTGATTATGAATAGTGGACCATGATATACCTCCATTATAAGACACACAAGCTCCTCCATCATTACCTTCAATCATTCTATTAGTATCTTCTGGGTCAATCCATAAATCATGGTTATCACTATGAGGCATTCCTTGCATTTTAAAAGTTTCCCCACCATCTTCAGATTTCCATGCTTGTATAGGTAATGTCCAAATAACTTCAGGGTCTTTAGGGTCAGCAAAGATATGATGATGGTAAAAAGGTCTTTGTTTTACAATTGAAGAATTATTAACACAAATCCAATTATCTCCTCCATCCTCTGACCTAAAAAGTCCTCCATTTTCAGATTCAATTATAGCCCAAACCCTATCTTTTTTAGCTGGAGAAGTAGTTATGCCAATTCTACCTATAATATTAGTTCCTAAATTAATATTCCTCGTTATATTAATCCAAGATTTCCCTCCATCAATTGATTTATATAAACCACTATCTTCGCCTCCACTAATCAAACTCCAAGGAGTCCTCAATGTTTCCCATATAGCTGCATACAAAATATTTGGATGGTTTGGATCCATACTAAGATCTATAGCACCAGCTTTATCACTTTTAAATAAAACTTTATCCCACGTTTTACCTCCATTTTCAGAACAAAACACGCCTCTATCATTGTTTTTCCCAAAAGCATGTCCCAAAGCAGCTACATAAACTAAATCCGGGTTATTTGGATGAATTCTTATTCTCGAAATATGCTTTGTATCTTCTAATCCAATATGAACCCAAGTATTTCCACCGTCATTAGATTTATATACTCCATCACCATATGAAACATCACTTCTTATACATGCTTCACCCATACCTGCATATATAATGTCTGGATTAGAGTTAGATATTGCTAAAGCTCCTACAGACGAAGTCTTAAAAAATCCATCAGAAATGTTCTCCCAATAATTCCCACCATCTATAGTTTTCCATACACCACCAGCACAAGCACCAAAGTAAAAAATATTTTTTTCTACAGGGTGCCCAGCTACTGCAACAACTCTTCCTCCTCTAAAGGGTCCAATTGAACGCCATTTCAATTCTTTAGTAGAAATTTTATTATTTATTGTATAATCCATTTATTTCTCTTTCTGTAAATATCCTTATAATCATTTATTTAAAATTATATAATTGATAAATTTTCAACAACCTCAACTAGTGAATTATTATCTCCAACATTCCCTGCAAATACAACAAATTTCATATATGGAATACTACTATCAAGTCCTAACTCCCATACAGACACTCCTGGGACAACTTGGCCCAATACTTTAGCTTTACTGGTTTTAAAATTATATTTTGAAATATAATCTGCTGTAGTAGAACCCTTGCATATAATATAATTAGGTTCAATTTGCATATTATCTATTATATTAACTAAACACTGTAAAATTTTTACTCCAATTTCTCTTGAATCACAATTAACAAGTTTTACAAATTTCCTATTTGTATATATGACTACATTTTTTTTCAATTTTAAGTTCTGGTCAATTAAATTAGCAATTTTGTAAATTTCTTGTAAATTTAATTTTTGATTTTTTAATATAATATTCTCAATATTAATTTGTATTGGGAAAACATAAGAACTCTCAAGTAATTTCTTTAATTGCTGATTAGTTTTTTCAACATATGATCCAACTACGATTAAAGCCCCTTTATTTGATTTCAAATTTAAGGATTTTCTATTTAAAAAAGGTTTATTTTTTTGTCCTAATAATACTCTAATAAAGGATGAAGCAGTTATATATAGAAACTTTTTATCGTTTTTTTTAACTTTCATTAAAGAATAAGCCACAACTTCAATATCCTTCATGGATATTGCATTAACTATACAAAGTTGATCTTTAGATAATGAATTAAGTATAGATTGAATTTTATCAGGCCCTCCTTTTCTGATATCATCTATAGATATTGATTTTATTTTTTTTATATAATCAATATCACCTAATTGTTCAGACACCCAATTTATAAGATTAGAATTGGTATATGAAAAATTTTTATCTTTAGAAAATTCACTATCTGAAACTGGTATTAATATCTCCTCATCTTTATTTGAATCATATTCAGTTACATATTGAATATTATTTATAGTGTAACGTCTGCCTTCAGAAAAATATGGTACAAATATTACCCCATTTAATTCAGATTTTGTCTCTTGTAGGTGCGTTTCTAGTATCAATTTAAAATGACCTCTTAATGTAGAATCAAATCGATATAGAATATCTATATTAGAAGTTAACAAATCCGAAACTTGCTCAATTAAAATAATTGTATTTTTAATAATTTCCCTAGCTTCAAATTGATTTAAAGTTCTATTATTTGTATTAAAAAACAAGGCTTTTTCTGGTAAATTTAATAGTTCTAAAATAGAATCGTAATCCCATGTATTCATAACAGTAACATCTGCCACTGCCTGAGTTCCTGCTGGGTCATCGTCTATGACTGCTAAACAAAAAGACTCTTTTTTGATTATTTCTATAATTTCAGGAATTAAATCTTCATGCCATTCATCAGGTAATCTTTCGATTATTTGATCTAGTTTTATATTTTCATTCATAAGCAAATATTATTCACACTCACAATCAGATTGAAAATCACAAAATTTAAACATCCACGACGGACATTTAGGTAACTTATCATGGGAAGCATTATTTTCTAACAAAGCCAATCTGCTTTTTGCTTCTTTTAAAATATCATCTCTGCTATGAAAAATTACATCATATACCATAAATTTATCTTTTACTATTTGGTCATAATAAAGTATCAATCTGCCTTTTTGAATATTCATTATTGCACATTCTATTGCTAATCTATCAAAATAATGAGGGAAAAATTGCGCTAATTTATTTCTATCAATCATAGATAAATTACTGTTTGTACGTAAAATTGTAGGGACATCAAATAATAAATCTACTCTATCTGATATAGATCCTAATACAATTTCTACAGTTTTATAATGACCTTTGAATCCAAATCTTATTGCATCATTTAATGCACCTCTAAAGCCCTGTTTTTCAAGTTTGTAAGTGTTATTGCAAAGTTGATCTAATTGTTTTTTTTCTTGATCTTCTATTGTTTTTCTTTTTAATATTGCTTTTCTAGGAAATACCAAATCATTTATTAAAAATTTATTTACATCAAGATATTGAGGCATTTCATACAATTTAATTTCATCTAACAAGTCAGGTCTATCAACAATCTCTATCTCTTCTTCCATAATTAGTGGTAATGAATCTTCAAGGTTCTTACAATTACATATGGACTTATAATCACACCCTTTAAAAAACCATTCACATTTTGGTAAATTTGAACTATCCTTAGTAGATAAAGCTTGTGTAAAAATATCTCTAATTCTAATAATTTCTTGCTGAATCTTTTCAATATTTAAAAAATTGACATCTATAACTTTAAATTTAGAATTGTTTTTTTTAGCATTACGCTCATATATTATTAACCTTCCACTTTTCACCCCTATCATTGCGCAATACATACCAAGCTGGTCAAAATATGAAGACCTATACTTATATAAATTAGAAGGTATTTTAGATGTAGTTTTAATTTCAATTGGAACATCATCATAAATATCAATTTTACCCACCACACCTTCATATTCAATTAACTGTTCTATAAATTCTTCTTCAGATATTATTTGTCCAAATAAATCATGAAATCCTGTACCCGCAAGCATACTTTCTAGTTTAGTAATTGAAGGTTTAATATCTGTACGAATCCGTCTATAAAATGATTGCATAGGACTTACTAAGTCTGTAACTGAAATTCTAGATCTTGACCTGTTAGAATAAATGGCTTTAATAATAGAATCTTTTAATGTCCTATTAGCATCAATAGACCTAATAAATCTGTCAGAAAAAGAATTATTCAATTATTTAAATTCCTAAATTTAGTAAAAAAATTGACATATTAAATATCGTTATATTTTTTGAAATTTACTTACTCTGTTTGCAGGAGAAAGCTCAGCTACATATATTGAACCTTGAGAATCTACACATATTCCATGCCCAGATATTAAACTACCTTTTCCTTCTCCTTTATGAGCCCACCAACGTGTAATTAATTCTCCCTCAAGTGTCCATATACTTACTCCACCTACTTCTGTTTGTTCTACTACATAAGCTATATCTTTATCTATATATATATCTCCTGGCATATGAAGATCAGTCCACTCATCTAAATAATTCCCCTCAGAATTAAATATTTGTATACGGTTATTTTCTCTATCACAAACAAATACTCTGTCATCTTTGTCAATAGCAATATTATGTACAATAGCAAATTCGGACTTCCCTGCTCCAAATTTACCCCACGATTTATCAAGTAACCCGAATCTATCAAATTTATGAACTCTTTTATTTCCATAACCATCAGAAACATATATATCTCCTTTAGATGATATGGATAATCCTGAAGGCATATTAAATGGATGGCCATAATACGTATCTGAAGGGATTAATTTATTTCCTAACGTAGTTAGTAAGGTTCCATCAGGACTATGCTTTGTAACAATATGATAATTAGCATCAACTAACCATATAGAATCATGCTTATCTATATATATTCCATGTTCATTATTTGAAAATTCCCCTTCTCCCCAAGAAGAAATAAAATTACCTTCTAAATCCCATATAGTCAAAGGATGCTTACCTCTACTAAACACATGAATTTCATCCAAAGAATTTACATCCACATCAGATGTAGCTCCAAAATCCCAATATTTTGGTAAATTAGGCCATAAAGGAATCCTTTCATACTTAAAATCTCCCGAACCTAACATAACTAACATCCTCCAAAATTAATTTATGTATAATAGATATCTATACCAAATATAGTATATTATATGCACATTAATTCAATTCACAAGGGATAAAAATTGTAAATTGAACTTTCTATTGGGAGATAAATATGCAAATAAATGAACTAATGAATCAATCATATGAAACTGCAAAAAGTAAAGGTTGGTGGGATGATAAAAACCGAAACATTCCTGAACTTTTAGCCTTAGTACATAGCGAAGTAAGTGAAGCCTTGGAAGAATACCGCGAAAATGGCTATAAAAAAAAATATCACCGTGAAAATGATAATAAACCTGAAGGTTTTATATATGAATTAGCTGATATATTAATAAGAGTAGCAGATATGTCTGCTCATTATAAATTGGATTTAGAAAACGCTCTATTAGAAAAAATGAATTTTAACAAAACCAGATCATATAGACATGGCAATAAAAAAGCTTAACCTAAACCAATTTCTAATTTAAGTTCAGGTTCTATATATGGTGATTCTTTTTGATATACTTGAAGCCTACCACAAATATCCGTAATGAATATTCGATTTTGATGATCTATATCTAATCCAACTGGTCTAACAAATTTCCAAATAGGTGAAAAATTTTTTACTTTTCTATGTGCTCTGATTGTTTCTGGGTCTCTTCTAATAATATATTCACCAGCTTTAGATAAGGTTTCAGCATCTCCATATAAAGAAGCTAATAGGTCTCCATTAGATTCAAAAATAACTACTCTTTTATTACCCCAATCACTAATATAAACATCCCCTTCATCATCTATTGCAATAGAAGAAGGATGGTTTAAATCATCATAAGGATGTCCAATCCTATTTCCAAAAGTCATTATAAATTCTCCTGAATTAGAAAATTTTTGTACTCGATTATTCCCCCAATCAGCAACATATACATTATCTTCATGATCAACTGTAATTCCCCAAGGTTTATTAAATTGACCTTCTTTTATCCCCTGTTCACCCCATTTAGTAATAAATTTACCTTCATGAGAAAGTTTTTGTATTCTGTTATTACCTGAATCAACTACCAAAGCATCATTATTACTATCAAACACAATTCCACTAGGTGAAACCAATTCACCATCACTAGAACCCTTTTTCCCCCATTGACCGATGCGTTCTCCCTCTGGATTATAATCTGGGTATGGATAAATAACATCAGATGGTAATGTTACAACAGTGTTTTCATATTCATCAGTAACATAAAGTAAATTATCTTTAGATAAGGCCATACTAGATGGCCAAGTAAACTCTCTACGAGCAAAATCACCTATATGGTTTTCATCAACAGTAGTCTTCCCAATTCTACCAAAATCTTCAAATCCTGGACCAGAACTAAATCCAAGTCCTCTACTTAATACAAATAAAATATCATCTGGAGCAACAACAACATCAACAGGATACCTATAGCCACCAGTAGTTCCAAATTCGTGACCTACATTATGTTCATTACTAGGCCTCCCAAGAGCATGGCTAAAATGCCATGCTTTATTTCCTGATGTAGTTGTTATCATAATTAAACAGCAACCTTAGATATAAAATTAGATTTCGAAAAATTACCATTCAATAAAGGTATAGAATCAAGATTAAACCAATCTTCAATTACTGTAGAATATAAGCTTCTAAAATCAGTATTGTAAACCAAATCTCCATTTACTAATTCTTCTGCTCTAATTTTAGGATAATCCCCGTAAAATCCACCTTTAACTTGTGGCCCAATCGCAAACACAGCTCCAGCAGCTCCATGATCTGTACCTGACCCATTCTCCTTAACTCTTCGCCCAAACTCAGAAAATATGACCATTAATACATTGTCTGCAGCAGAATGTTCATATAAATCATCCCAAAAATCTGCTACTGACTTAGACACCTCATCCCATAATTTAGCATGATTAGGAGCTTGAGCAGCGTGTGTATCAAAACCACCATGTTCAACATAAAATACTCTTGTTCCTAAACCCGCTAACAATATCCTAGCAATATCTCTCATTTTCGTGCCTAGACTATCAGAACCATACTCAACAGAGCTAGAATAAGTTTCAGGAGCGATTTTCAACGTATCTGCACCTTTTAAAGCATCTAAACCTGTTTGTCCAAGATAATCCATAACTGGACCTGACCCAATAGCTGGGGCATACATGCTAGCAAAACGATTTAATAAGTTGTCTCTTTGTTTTTGTTTTTCAATAGAAGTCAACATGCCATAATTATCTAGGTCAGCAACTGAAGCCACTGAAACATTAGGAGCAACCAATGCTCTAGGTAAACCATATCCAACGTTTACTGCAGCTATTGGGTTTTCCCCATTAGGATCAATTTCTCTAATAATCTTGGCGACCCATCCTTCATGTCCTACTTTATCTGGCTCTGCTGTATGCCATATATCCATAGCTCTAAAATGTGATCTAGTAGGATTTTCCCAGCCAACACCATTCAATACAGCCATTTTACCAGTATCAAAAATTTTTTTCATTGGGAGCATAGATGGATTGAAAGCAAATTGATCATTTAATTTATGTATAGCCTCACCAAAATTTAAACTAGGTCTATTATCATAATAATTCGGATCTTGATAAGGAATAATAGTATTTAAATAATCATTACCTCCTGTTAGTTGTAACATTATCAAAATAGGTTCTTTATTTTTCATTTAAATCCTCTCTAAATTACCCAAACTGATATTCTCTAGTACCAGCTATCAAAGAAAAAATTTCTGCTAAACCCAATGCAAATCGACTTTTATCAAGAGTTTTAAATTCTAATAGATTCCTAGAAGTAATTTCAGTTTCAATTTCAATTCTACTAACATCTTTAAGCGTAAAATAACCTACAAATTCTAAACATTTATCTAAAAATTCACTTGGTGATTCAATTTTTGCACTCTTCAACCTAGTAATCAAATCTTCAATACCAAGAGAATTAATATTTTTAAATTGATCAGACATAAAATTAACTCTATTAATAAAAGAACCACTATTAACCCATTCTTTCCCTGTATGCCAACCTTCTACAGAAGGGGGATCGAATAAAGCTTGGCCCATATATGTTGTCTGGTCAGCAAAATAAGACCATCTAGGGTCCGGACCATTCATATCTCCAGTAAGCTTAAATGTTCCCACAACAACTTCAGCTGGAGATTTAATTTTTTTAAATTTAGCCTTTTTGAAAAATTCTGACTTAAACATTGCTCTTAAAACTGGTTTCATTTCAAAATTTTCTTTAACAAAAACATCACATAAATAATCAATAGCTTCTTGATCCTGCGGAGGTTCAATTGGCCAAGCAGGAACTTGAGGTTCATCAGCTACAAAAAAATTATATAAATGTCTCATAATAAATTTATGACAAGCAGGTTCTTGAACAATGATATCTATAATATCATCTCCGTTAAAATTCCCTTTCCTGCCCAGAAAAGATTTTTCACCATAATCATGATCTTCAGGTTTATATTCAAATTCCCATAAATGAGGCCCCCATAATAACCAATGTATTTTAGGGCTAACGGTCCATCCAGTAAATGCTCTTGAACATTCAAAAACATCTTCTTCCGTATAGTTACCTGCCCCCATTGAAAAAAGTTCCAACAATTCTCTTCCCCAATTTTCATTAGGTGCTTTCTTATGATTTTCAGTGTTATCTAACCAATAGAGCATTGCAGGATCTCTTGCAAGCTTTTTTAATAAATCACTGTAATTTCCTAAACCAAATTTACGAAACATTTTAATTTGTTCATTTAATTGTATTGAACTTTCAACTTTTGAATTTCCAGTAGCAAATACATAATGCCAGAACAAGGCTATTTTCTCTTCTAAAGGATTTGAGGTGTTTACCATTCTATATAACCATTCTAATCCAACATGGTTTATTCCATTATGACTAGGTCTATCAATCATTGGGTGATATCTAGTTAAAATAAATTCATCAATAGAATTAGAAGGGTCGAAATCAATTAATGAATCCACGAGATCATCATAGGAAATTTTGACTAAAGAGTCTAGTTCTCTTGGTGAAGATCCAAAGGCGGCTCTCCTTAACAAGTGAGCTATATCAGACAATTTTTCATCTGTTTTTGTTTTTTCTAATAGGCTAGTCATATTAAATTATCAAAGGTTATATGTTTTTTAGATAATATATTATACATAATAATGTTATATTTATATATATTAGCAAAATAATCTTAAAATATATAGGAATTTATTTCAAGACAAATTAAAATATAAACTCCTAAACATCAAAAGGTTAATAAAATGAATTTTGGATTCGTATTACCAGCTTTCACTAAAGCGGATGAAGTATTAAATTTTGCTATTACTGCTGAAAATAATGGTGTTGAATCTATATGGATGCAAGACCATATAATATTACCTAAAACAGATACTAAACAATATCCATATACTGAGGATAAGTCATTTCCTCTTAACCCAAGAACCCCTATTCTAGACCCATTAGTGACTTTAGGTTTTATAGCATCAAAAACTTCAAAAATAAAATTAGGTACAAGTATAATAGTTCTCCCGTATCGAAACCCTTTAATACTAGCAAAAAATTTTTCAACTCTTGATATTTTATCAAATGGTAGAACTATATGTGGAATAGGAGTAGGCTGGCTGAAGAAAGAATTTGATCTATTAGGTGTAGATTATTCAAATAGAGGCAATATAACTAATAAATATATCGAAAATATACAAGATCTCTGGGATAAAGACAAGAGTATAAATTTAGATTATACTTTTGAACCAAAACCAATACAAAAACCTAGTATACCTATTTGGATAGGAGGAAACTCTAAATTAGCAATAAGAAGAGCAGCTAAATATGGACAAGCATGGCATCCTACAAGGCTTAAGCCTAAAGATATTAAAAATCAATTACCTTACCTGAAAAGCTTATTATTAAATTTTGGAAAAACTAAAGAATCTTTTTTAATTTCCTTAAAAAGAAACCTTAATATTACTGATTTAGAATTACCTAACATAAATTTCCGACAAAGTAGCTCTGCATTATCAGGAACAAGCAAGGAAATAAAGGAAGATATAGAGTATTGCAAAAAAATAGGTATAGACCAATTAACTTTTGATTTGCCTACAACTAATATCAAAACCGCAACTGAAATTATTAAATATTTTATGAATATAATTATTAAAATAGGATAATGGAAATTCAAATGAATAAAGTAATAAATTGGCAAAATATATTTTTAGATATATTTGAAGAATTAAATAATATTATTAAAAACATGCATCTAAAAAAAGAAGGAAAACTGATTCTTGGAAATGTTAAAGGCAGAAATATTAAAGATGATCAATTCTTAAAAATAGATGAAGTTTGTCAAAACCACATTCTTGATTCATTAAAAAATATTTCTGAACCTATGAAAATATATTCAGAACATGGTGAATTCTCTATCAACAAACCTGAAGACACAAATTTCACATATCTTATTGCACTTGACCCATTTGATGGAACATCTTTATATAAAAATGATATACCAGCTGAATGGTGGTCTGTATTAACAATATTTGATTCTAATAATAATCCCATAGCTGGAATAGCATTTGACTTTATTAGAGAAGAATTTTATTTTTCTGATAAAGAAAATTTTCAATATTGCAACATTAATACAAAAATATTTAAAAATAATAAACTCAAGCGAAAATCAAATTTAGATGAACAAGTAGTTATTGCAACTTATACCATGTCTACCGGATATTCCATGCTTTGGACAAAAAATACAAAAAACCTTATTGATTCATTACACAAATTGACCAACCCTCCTATAATTTGGCCAAATGGAGGTTCATGTATTTACCCATGGATAGAAAGAGGAATTGTTGATATATATTTAATGTTTAATGAACCTAGAACCGAAATAGATCCTGGCTTAGGATTTATGACAAAAGATAACTCAGCAACTCTAGAATTTAACAAACAAAAACAAATTTCAAAATATAATTTCAGACCAGAACACAGGCATAAAAAACTTGATGCTTATGTAGCTTCGAATAACCAAAGCTTAGCTGAACAAATAATACAATTAATATAATATATATTGAACAATAATTAATTCATGAGATTCTAACTTGAAACAAAATCAATGCATAGCAATTGACGGTCCTGTAGCATCAGGTAAAACTACTATTGGCAAAGAATTAGCAAAAAAAATAGATTACTGTTTTTTAGATACTGGCATTATGTATAGAGCTGTAACATATTTAGCTTTAGAAAAAAAAATAAATCCCAATGATACAGGATTACTAATTGATTCAATTAAAAAATTGAAGTTTAAATTTATACCGAATTCAACTAACTACCAAGTAAATTTAGATAATAAAAATATTACTAAACACCTTAAAAATCCAACAATCGAAAAACATGTATCTGTTGTAGCCACAAATTCACTAATAAGATCTGAATTAGTTAAAATACAAAGAGAAATTGCCTATTCTAATCATATAATTATGGTAGGTCGTGATATAGGAACAATTGTAATTCCAAATGCAAAGAATAAATTTTTTCTAATTGCTTCTTCAATAGTTCGAGCCCAAAGAAGATATGCAGAATTTAAAAAAACAGGTATAAATTTATCATTCGAAATAGTTAAATCCGAAATAGAAAATCGTGATAAAATAGACACTGAAAGAAAAGAATCCCCTCTAAAACCTGCACATGATTCAATACTAATTAATACTGACAAGATGAATATAGATGAAGTCGTAGAAGAAATGATTAATAATATCGAGATAAATAAATGAACAATTTTTTATTAAGAAAAATATGTAGTTCAGCTCAAAGAATTACATTGTCATTATTTTCAAATTGGAAGATATATGGATCTGAAAATATCCCCTCTACTGGGCCTGTTATTTTAATTTCTAATCATATAAGTAACTTAGACCCTTCAATTATAAGTGCAAGCATGGCTAGGCCAATATGGTTTTTAGCTAAGTCCTCACTATTTAAAAATCCTATTGCAAGGCTATTTTTAAATTTATATGGAGCTTACCCAATAAATAGACCCACCTCTGATACTACAGCAATTCAATGGATTTTAAACAAACTTGAAGATAACCAAGCTGTAGTAATATTTCCAGAAGGAAAAAGAAACTTCAATGGATTACAAAAAGCTGATGATAGTTTTGCTAAATTAGCAATTAAATCTAATACATATATATTACCCATTGGAATAACAGGCACTGAACACATGCAATATGTCACTAGAGTTTTCAACCCTACAGGCAGGATTACAATCAATATTGGAAAACCATTTAAAATTATAGATATTAATGAAAAACCTACAAAAGAACATATTAAATCTATTAATGAATCCATTATGATGGAAATTGCCGAACTGCTACCACCTAAATATCAAGGAATATATAAAAATAAATTATATAAAGATGAATCATTAAAACAAAAAACTTTTCAATATTACCCCAAAGATACGGAAGAATTATGTGTGGAATAATTGGATATATAGGAAACAATACTGCTCCTAAAATATTGACTGAATCGTTAAAAAAACTTGAATATCGAGGATATGATAGTACTGGTATCGCATTGTTAGATAACAACTCGAGATTAGTGATTGTAAAGGCTTCAGGTACAGTAAACAATTTTAAAAAAAAATTAGACCTAAATAAACTCACAGGTAAAATAGGGATAGGACACACCAGATGGGCAACACATGGTGAACCTAATAATATTAACGCTCATCCTCATACGGATTGTAACAATAAGATAAGTATTGTACATAATGGAATAATCGAAAACCATCAAGAAATTCGTCATTCACTAGAAAAATCAGGACATAAATTTTTATCTCAAACTGACAGTGAATGCATTTCTCATTTAATTGAAGAATATTTAAATAATAATGATGATATTGAAAAAGCCATCAGGCATACTGCTAATACAATCCAAGGAGCAAATGTTGTAGTAATTATACATAAAGAACACCCAAACAAATTATTCTGCTTTAAGGTTGGTAGTGCTGGAGGATTAATAATAGGCAATGGAAATAATGAAATGTTTGTGTCTAGTGATATTCCTGCAATTATCCCTTACACATCTACTGTGACTTACTTGTCAACTAATGAAATAGCAATTATTTCATCAGAAAAAGTTGAATACAAAAACCTCGAAGGAATAAGCATAACTAAGAAAACTAATACTATAGAAATAAATAGAGATTCAATTTCTAAAGGTGAGTTTAAACATTATATGCTTAAAGAAATTCATGACCAGCCACAAGCAATAACAGATACAATTGGCTCTAGAGTATCATTTACTGATAATAAAATTAAATTTGAAAAATTCCCTTTTACAAACCAGGAAATTAAAGAGTTTTCAAAAATAATACTGATTGGTATGGGAACTAGTTTACATGCATGTATGGTAGCGAAAAACTGGTTTGAATCAATAACAAGAATACCTACAGAAGTAGATAATTCATCAGAATTTAGATATAGAGACATTATTTTAAATGAAAAATCTCTTATAATATCTATTTCACAATCTGGAGAAACTGCTGATACAATTGCAGCAATGGAAAAATTTAAATCATCTAATTCTAAACAAATCACATTATCTAATTCTCCTAAATCACAAACTAGTCAAATCGCTGATTATACAATTGATATAAGAGCTGGACTTGAGATTGGAGTAGCTTCAACTAAAACTTTCATGTGTTCATTAACTACTTTATATTTACTATCATTATTTTTGGGAGAAAAAAGGAACTCTTTAGAAAAAACCAAAATCACAGCCCAATTGTCTGAACTAGCAAAACTTCCTAGAATTATTAGCAACATGTTAGATAATCAAAATCAATATAAAATTATTGCAAAGAAATATTACCCCTATTCTAATTTCTTATATCTTGGGCGAGGATTAAACTACCCATTAGCTATGGAAGGAGCTTTAAAATTAAAAGAAATAAGCTACATACATGCTGAGGGATATCCCGCAGGAGAAATGAAACATGGTCCTATAGCATTAATCGATCAAAACATGCCTGTTGTTGTTTTAATACCTAAAGATAAAATGCTAGACAAAATGTTAATTAATCTCAATGAAGTTAAAGCACGAAACGGAACAATAATAGCTATTACTACTGAAAACACAAATTATATAGAAAATTTAGCTAACGACATAATATTCATACCAAAAACATCTGATGAACTTATACCAATTATAATGTCAATTCCTATGCAACTCATTTCATATCACATAGCTTTAAATAAAAAATGCAATATAGATATGCCCAGAAATTTAGCTAAATCAGTTACCGTTGAATGATGAGGGAATTCCGTACTAAAAAACCAAGACAACCCCAGAAATCGTTTACTTTTGAGTAGCAGTTATATACTAATCAAATTTAACCAATGATAGTAGAGCGCTAAGATTATGTCTTTTTTAAAAAAACGTTGGTCTAGAGAAAATGGATATAAACAAGTTCTTATAGTTGCATTCCCTCTCGTTTTAAGTACTGGATCATGGTCTATACAACAATTCGTGGATAGAATGTATCTATCATGGTATTCACCCGATGCTTTAGCAGCCGCCGTGCCTACAGGGATCCTCAGTTTTACTATAGTCTCTTTTTTTCTTGGTACCTCCGGCTATGCCAGCACTTTTGTTGCCCAATATACTGGAGCCGGAAAATCCGAAAGAATAGGCCCTGCAATGTGGCAAGGAATTTATTTTGCAATTATAGGNGGTCTCNTANTCGCATCAACTTTCTTNCTTGCNGATCCAATTTTTGATGCTGTTGNTCATGAGCCAGCAGTTAAAGCANTTGAAAAAGAATATTGGAAATATCTGGCAATAGGAGGGTTTTTACCAATTGGTAAAGCAGCCGTATCATCATTCTTTANTGGNAGGGGTCAAACATATCCCATCATGTGGTCAAGCCTAGTAGGTATGTCAATCAACGTAGTTTTAAATTATATATTAATTTTTGGGAAATTAGGTTTACCTGAAATGGGAATAGGCGGAGCAGGACTAGCTACTATCATATCGGAATTAATTAGCTTCATTATACTTCTCTACTTGGCTCTTTCAAAAAAAAATAACGTTAAATTTAAAACAATTTCTGGGTACCATTTTGATAAACTATTATTTTCCAGACTAATAAAATTTGGTATGCCGAACGGCATCCAGTTTTTTCTGGATATAGCTGCTTTTTCAATTTTTATTCTGCTTATTGGTAGGCTTGGCACTCCAGAATTAGCAGCTTCAAATATTGCTTTAAATATTAGCATGCTCTCCTTTATGCCTTTGATAGGGATGGGGATTACCGTGTCAATATTGGTCGGACAATCATTGGGTGGTAATAGACCCGACATGGCGAATAGAGCTACCTTCTCCGCACTACAAATGGCATTTGTATATATGGGTAGTGTTGCTTGCTTATATTTAATTGTGCCACAATTATTTATATATCCATTTTCAGCCAATGCAGATCTTGTTGAATTTCAAGAAATTAAAATTCATGCTATAACAGTTTTAAAATTTATTGCAGCATGGTCTATCTTTGATTCCATAACAGTAGTGATATCTTCAGCACTAAAAGGAGCTGGAGATACAAAATTTATTATGTTCGCAATAATCGGATTATCAATCACTTTTTTGATACTACCAACTTATATAGCTTTAGAAATACTTGATTTAGGTTTAAAAGCTGCATGGTCAACAGGATTGGCTTATATAATCAGTCTGACTGTTGTATTCGGACTCAGATATAAAACTGGAAAATGGACATCAATGAGAGTAATAGAACATTCTAATGATTTTTAATAACCTGAGAAACTTTACATTATTGATATTTACACTTTAGATTAGAAATGATAAGTTAATTGCCTGTTTAAAAAACTCAAAACATAGTATCAAAAAGGTTGTAAAAATTATGGAATATAGAAAATTAGGAAATTCAGGATTAGATATATCTACTGTAGGCATTGGTACAAATAACTTTGGAAGAAGAATGGACCTAAATGCAACACAGAAAATAATACATAAAGCTATAGATTTAGGCATTAATTTTTTCGACACCTCAAATACTTATGGAAATCAATTGTCTGAAGAATATATAGGTAAAACAATCACTAAAGATATAAGAAAAAATATCCTAATAGCAACGAAATTTGGTATGGATATGGGAGGTGTTCCTAATAACATTGGTGCATCCAGAAAACACATACTAGAACAAGTAGACGACAGTCTAAAAAGACTTAACACAGATTATGTAGATTTATATCAAATTCATGTCCCTGATCCTAATACACCCATACTGGAAACTCTTACAACTCTTAATGATTTAGTAAGAAGCGGAAAAGTAAGATACATTGGATGCAGTAATTTTGCAGGATGGCAAATAGCTCAAGCAATGGAGACATCAAGAAAAGAATCTTTAGAAGCATTTGTATCAAACCAACCTGAATACAGCATGTTAAATAGAAGCATAGAAACTGAAATACTCCCAGCTTGCGAAAATTACAAATTAGGCATACTACCCTTTTTCCCTTTAGCTAATGGTTTTTTAACTGGTAAATATAAAAGAAATCAACCTCCTCCATCAGGCACAAGATTATCTGAAAGCGCTGAAAGTGCAAATGCTTATTTTACTTCTAAGAATTTTGATATTATTGAAAAACTAGAACAGCTTGCTAATGAAGCAAACCATACTGTTACAGAATTAGCAATTTCTTGGTTGTTAAGTAATAATAATGTTAGTTCTGTTATATCTGGAGCAACTAAAACTAGCCAATTAGAAATTAATGCTAAAGCTGCTGACTGGACTCTTGAATCAGATATACTTGATGAAATAGAAATTATATTAAATAGTAAAGGTTCAAAATCAAATAATGAATAATCAAGATTCAGAAGCTCCATTATCACTTTACCAAGCTGCAAGAAATATGGGAGTGAAATTTACCAAAGAAAACTCTCCCAATGACAAATACATAACCGTCAACAATTTAAAATTTCATTACCTAGAATGGGGAAATAGCGAAAACCCGACAATAATACTAATCCACGGAATCGCACAGACTTGTCATTCATGGGATTTTATATCTTTAGGCCTATCTGAAAAATATAGAGTAATAGCTTTGGATCTTCGAGGACACGGTGATAGCGAATGGGCACCAGATAAGAATTATAATATTGAAGCATATTCAGATGATTTACATAAAATAATTGAAAAATTAAATCTTAATAATTTTATTCTCATTGGGTTATCCATAGGTGGTAAAACATGTTTCACATATGCCTCACAACACCTTGAAAAAATACGTGCATTGGCTATTGTTGATGCAGCTCCAGAAAATATCCAAGCTGGATATAAAAATATGTCAAAATTTATGAAACAAAAAGATGAACTAGATTCTATAGATGAATTTATAGATAGAATATTAAAATATAATCCTAGAAGAAGTAGGCAACAAGCAAAAGGAAGCATAATACATAACATTAAACAAATGGAAAATGGAAAATGGACTTGGAAATATGACAGTTTCTTTAGGACTCCTCAAAAACATATTCAAAACCCTGATAAAATAGCGAAAACTCTTTGGAGTAGACTAGAAAAGGTAATGTGCCCTACACTAATTGTTAGAGGTGCTCAAAGTGATTTGGTAGCTAGTGAAATAACTGAAAAAATGTCTAACATAATGAATAATGCTACTATTGTTACAGTTAAAAATGCCGGGCACTTAGTACCAGGAGATAACCCTGCAGGATTCCAAACAGCTATAAATAATTTTCTGAATAAATTATAAACAACTATGGAATTTAATTGATAGATTTAAGATACCGTGTTAGAATTTAATTGAATTATAAATAAAATAGGAGATTTGGTTGGCAGAAGAATCAAAAAGTAGCATAATAGAAGATAACAAATTACATGATACTGATACTGGTTCATCAGTAGTTCAAATAGCTTTGCTTACGTCAAAAATAAATCAATTAACTACTCATTTAAGATTCCATAAACATGATCAAAGTACTAAACGTGGACTTCTTAAAATGGTTGGCAAAAGAAGAAGATTATTAAATTATTTAGATCGTCAAGATCGTTCCCAATATAGATCTCTAATAAGTAAGCTTGGATTAAGAAGATAGTATATTTTTGAAAAATTACTATCTAGTTTAATTCATTAAGGAGGTCTCCCCTCATGGGTTTAGAAGAAGTAAGTATAAGTATTAATAACAAAACTCTAAAGTTTGAAAATGGTAAGTTAGCTAAACAAGCAAATGGTTCTGTAACTATTCAATATGGAGATAATATAATATTATCTACGGCAGCAATGAGCGATCCTAGAGAAGGAATAGATTTTTTTCCTCTTTCTGTTGAATTTGAAGAAAGAATGTATGCGAGAGGAAAAATTCCTGGAAGCTTCTTTAAAAGAGAAGGCCGACCTAGTACTCCAGCTATCTTGATAGCAAGAATGACTGATCGGAGTATAAGACCATTGTTCCCAAAAGGATTTAACAATGAAGTCCAAGTCATTTCTACAACTCTTTCCTCAGATCAATCAAACACATTTGATGTAATGTCTATTATTGGGGCTTCGGTTGCCTTATCTATATCTGATATCCCATTTGAAGGACCTATATCAGCAACACGAATAGGATATAATAATAATCAATTCATAATAAATCCTACATATGATGAAATGAATGAATCCGAATTGGATTTACTTATAGCGGGGAGTAAATCTGGAGTTGTAATGATAGAATGTGGATCTAATGAAGTAGATGAAGAAATAGTACTCGAAGCAGTAAAACTTGCACAAAAAACTAATAATGAAATAATCAATTTACAAGAAGAATTTATTAAAAAAATTGGAAAATCTAAAATAGATTTCAACACTGAGAAACACCCTGAAGAATTAAAAGACACAATAGAGTCAAAAATCTCAAAAGATGTAAATAATTTATTAACGTCTTCTCTAGGTAAAATTGAACAAGAAGAAGGTCTTAATAAACTAAAAAATTCCCTTAAAGAAGATTTAGCTGAAGAATATGAAGAAAATCATATAAATGAAGTTTTCGAAATAATTTTAGAGAATGAATTTAAATCTATAGTATTAAGTGGAGGTAATAGACCAGATGGACGTACTGCAACTGAAATAAGACAATTATCATCTGAAATAAGCCTTCTCCCTAGAACCCATGGAAGTGGCCTATTTACAAGAGGGGAAACACAAGTTTTATCAGTTGCTACATTGGGATCATTGGGAGATGCTCAAAGACTTGACACATTGAACCCTGAAGATCAAAAAAGATTTATGTTACATTATAATTTTCCGCCATATTCAGTAGGAGAAACAGGACGAGTCGGATCCCCAGGAAGAAGAGAAATTGGGCATGGTGCATTAGCAGAAAAAGCTTTAGCACCAGTAATACCTAATGATAAAGATTTTCCTTATACTATTAGATTAGTAGCTGAATGCTTAGGCTCAAATGGCAGCACATCAATGGCTACAGTCTGTTCTGGAACACTAGCACTTATGGATGCAGGTATACCAATAAAAACTCCAATCGCAGGTATATCCATAGGTTTAATAACAAATGACAAAGATGACTATCTTACAATAACTGATATACAAGGACTTGAAGACCATATAGGTGATATGGATTTTAAAGTAGCTGGGTCTAATAATGGCATTACTGCAATTCAATTAGATATTAAAGTCAAAAGTATAACTTTTGAAATGATAAAAGATGCATTATATCAAGCAAAAGATGCTAGATTGCAAATCTTAGAATTAATAAATCAAACTATTGAAAATCCACGAGAAGAACTAAGCCCATATGCTCCTAGAATAACTAAAATAAACATCCCTAAAGATAAAATTGGAATTGTAATTGGCCCCGGAGGTAAAACTATTCGTGGCATAGTAGAACAAACTGAAGCCACAGTAGATATAGACGATGATGGCACAATTAGTATTGGTTCTTCTGACGCACAAGCTGCTGAAGCAGCAATAAACATTATCAAAGGCCTTACAAAAGATGTAGAAGTTGGTGATAAATATACTGGAAAAGTTGTAAAAATCACTAATTTTGGCGCATTTATAGAAATACTCCCGGGTAAAGATGGATTGGTGCATATAAGTGAATTAGCACATTATCATGTCAAAGAAGTAGAGGATGAAATTAAATTAGGGGAACAAGTAGAAGTGTTAGTAAAAGCTATTGATAATATGGGAAGAATAAATCTATCAAGAAAAGCATTAATAGATAATTCTGACACTGAAAGTTAATTTAAACTAATTCATATTGTTTACTCCAAGCTAAATAAAACATGGACATAAAGTTATATAATAATCTTTATCTTTAAAATGCTTAGAGAGGACATCAAATGACTAATAATAAAAAAATTAATGTTTTAATAAATGGTATTCATGGGAAAATGGGTAGCGAAGTTTTAAATGCGGTATGTAAAGATTCCACTTTAAATTTAATTGCTGGCATAGACGAATTAGCTAAACAAAAAACTTATCTACTTCCAGACCAATCTAAAACTATTCAAATTAAAAAAACCATACATCAAATCTCAAATTTAAATATGGTAGATGTAATTGTTGATTTCACAAATAAAGCAGGAGCTATGGAAGTTATAAGAACAGGAGTACCTTTAGGAATAAGGATAGTTAGTGGATCAACAGGTTTTGATGATAAAGATTATAAAGAAATTGAAATTTTATCTGAAAAATTTCAAACAGGAGTATTTATTGCCCCCAATTTTACAACAGGTGCCATTCTATTGATGCATTTTGCAAAAATAGCATCACGATTTTTTGATTATGCAGAAATAAATGAAGTACACCATGAAGCGAAAATAGACTCCCCTTCTGGTACGGCAATAGCTATTGCAAAATCTATTGTTGATGGTAAAAATGAAGAATTATGTAATACCATACCAGAAAAAGAAGTTATAAAAAATTCAAGAGGAGCTAATTATAAAGGAGTTAGTATACATAGTGGGCGTATGCCAGGAAGAGTTGCACACCATGAACTTATATTTGGAGCTCCTGGACAAACTTTAACAATTAAACATGACTCAATAAATAGAGAAAGTTTTATGCCAGCAGTTATTGAAGCAATAAAATATATAATGAAGTCAAATAAATTTACCATTGGCTTAGAAAACATAATGAAATTATAATTATTAAACACAATGTTGAAAAAATATAACATAGCTGTAATAGGCGCCACTGGTGCAGTTGGTCAAGTATTATTAGATTTAATTGAAGAACGTAATTTTCCTTATGATTCTTTACATTTATGTGCTTCAAGTAGATCAGTAGGGAAAAAAATTATAGTTAATGGAAATGAATATGTAGTAGAAGAAATAAATGAGGAACTCTTTAATAATATAGATTTTGTATTTATATCAGCTAATAATGAAATTAGTAAAAACATCGGTTTATTAGCAAGCAAAAAAAACTGTATAGTTATAGATGACAGCTCTGTATTTCGAATGAATCCAGACGTTCCATTAGTAGTTCCAGAAGTTAATCCACATGCTTTAAAAAACCATAAAGGAATAATATCTATTCCTAATTGTTCTACTACTCCTTTAGCAATGGTACTAAAACCTCTAAATAGTATTAATCCAATTAAACGTGTAATTGTCGATACTTATCAATCAGTATCAGGTACAGGTATGGCAGCAATTGCAGAATTGAATTCTCAATCATACGAAATATTAAATGGTCGTCCCCCAACAATTTCTGAATATCCTCACCAAATAGCTTTCAACTTAATACCTCATATAGATAATTTCCATGAAAATGGCTATACAAATGAAGAAATGAAGATGATAAATGAAACCAGAAAAATACTAGAAATACCCGATTTACCAATTTCAGCAACTTGCGTAAGGGTACCTGTTAAAATTGCTCATTGTGAATCGTTAAATATTGAATTATCTCAACCAATTAAATTAGAAACAGTTAATGATATTTTCTCTAAAGTTGAAGGTGTTAAAATATTAGACGATCCATTAAAAAATCTCTACCCAACCCCTATAGATGTTACAGGTAAAGATGAAGTATTAATTGGTAGAATTAGAAAAGATTTGTCAAATAAAAATGGTATATCTCTATGGCTTGCATCAGATAATTTACGAAAAGGCGCTGCTCTAAATGCTATTCAAATAGCAGAAGAAATTATATCAAATAATTATCTATAAACTATAAAGGGGGAAACTATGAAAAAAATCGGTAGACTTTTAACTGCAATGATAACTCCATTTGATAAAAATGGGAACATTGATTATAACCAAGCAAAAAAACTAGCTAATTCTCTTATAAATTCTGGAAGTGATGGACTCGTAATTGGAGGGACAACTGGAGAAGCTCCATCTATGTCTGATGAAGAAAAAATTCAATTATTCAAAGCAATAGTTGAAGAAGTAGGAGATAGAGGATCAGTAATTGCAGGCACTACTGACAATAATCATATAAAATCAATTGAATTATCAAAAGAAGCCGAAAAAGTAGGAGTAGACGCTTTATTATTAACTGTACCAGCTTATAACAAACCCCAACAAACAGGTTTATTTTTTCATTTCAAAGCAATTGCTGAATCAACTAACCTGCCGTGTATTCTATATAACGTTCCAGGAAGAACTTCACTTAACATGACTACAGAAACAACTTTAAAACTAGCTGAAATAAACAATGTAATTGGTATTAAAGAAGCTTCAAGTGATATAGAACAAATTACTAATATAATTAAACATTCTAATGACAATTTTCAAGTTTGGTCTGGTAATGATGACGAAACATTTGGAATAATGACATTAGGAGGTTTCGGTATAGTAAGTGTAGCTTCAAATATTATAGGTAACCAAATAAAAAAAATGATGAATCATATAATTCAAGGAGACTTTATAAAAGGATCAGATGAACATAAACGTTTATTACCTATATTTAAAGCTTTATTTTGGGAAACTAATCCCGTCCCTATTAAATACGCAGTAAACAAATCTGGATTTAATGTAGGAAGCACAAGATTGCCTATGTATGCCCCAAGTAAAGAATTTACAGAAAAATTTGACCCTATATTTGATAAATATGAAATAGATTTAAAGAATTAACGGCTTTCGTTTAATTGTATTTTTCCTATGTGGCCCTGTAGATATAATATCTATATTACAGTCAATAAACTCTTCTATCTTGCTTACATATAATTTAGCATTATCTGGCAAATCATCGTATTCTGTTATCCCATAAGTAGATTGGCTCCACCCTTCTACTTCTTCATAAATAGGTTCACACTTTTCTAATACAGATAAATCTAGAGGGAAATCTTCTAAAACTTCGGAACCATATTTATATGATTTACAGATTTTCAAAGATTTAAGTTCGTCTAATATGTCTAGTCTAGTAAGTATTGCTGAATTATATCCATTTATTTCATAAGTATACCTACCTGCAACGGCATCAAACCAACCAATTCTTCTTGGCCTCCCTGTAGTTGTACCAAACTCATTAGCAATATTTCTAATTTCTTTTGCAGATTCAATATCTAATTCACTAGGAAGTGGCCCTGCTCCAACCCTTGTAGTATATGCTTTAAAAATGCCCGCTACTCCTGAAATCCATTTATGATTTATACCTAATCCTGTAAATGCTCCGCCAATAGTAGGGTTAGACGAAGTCACATAAGGATATGTACCTAGATCTAAATCAAGCAATGCTCCTTGTGCACCTTCTAATAAAACATTTTCATTATTTAACAAGGCATTATTAACCTTTTGCTCAACATTTCCAATTAACATCGAAAGCCTATTATTCCAAACAAACCATTTATCTATTAATTTATCTATTAAAATTGGTTCAGCTTCATATCCATTTGAAATTATACGATTTATATGCGGTAAAGCTTCATTTAATTTAGATTTAAATAAATCTAAATTCAAAATATCACCCATTCTTATTCCTAATCTATAAGCTTTATCTGCATATGCAGGTCCAATGCCTTTACCAGTAGTACCTATCGCGTTATTACCTTTTGCTTTCTCCATTAATTCATCTAATATAATATGATAAGGCATTACTATATGGGCACGTTGGCTAATCATAATTTTTTTTGTTATATCTATTCCTTTATCAATCAAATAATCTATTTCAGAAATTAATATATCTGGATCAACAACTACTCCTGCTCCTACAACTCCAAACACATTTGGCCAAAATATACCAGAAGGAATTAAATGAAGGCTAAATTCACCATCATCATTAACTACAGTATGTCCAGCATTATTACCTCCTGAAAAACGTCCTACTAATTGAATATTTTCTGATAGAAAATCTACAATTTTTCCTTTTCCTTCATCACCCCACTGTGCTCCTAATACTGCATATGCTGGCATAATCTATATAACCTAAGTTCCTATAATCATTTATTTTTTTACAACTCAAATAATACTTTATCTAATTTAGAAATTATCTCATCAATTTGATTTTTATTAATACAAATAGGTGGCCCAAAATGAATCGTTTTACCATCTGTTCTTAATAAAAGACCTTCTCTAATAAGTTTAGTCTTAAGCCTATCAGAAAAATCATCATTTAAGCTTTCATTAACTGAATCACTGTTAATCAAACTCAAACCTAACATTAAACCTATTCCACCTATATCGCCTATAATATTATGTTTTAATTTTAAATCATTTAATTTATTTAAAAAATAAAGCCCTACTTCAGCTGCATTATTTACCAAGTTTTCTTTTTCAATTATTTCAATATTTTTCAATGCTGCGGCTGCGGCTGCTGGGTGCCCTCCAAATGTTAGAGCTTGCCGAAATAAATTATCTCCACCAACATATGCATCTGCAATATCTTCAGAGACAATAACTGCCCCAAGAGGAACATAACAACTAACAACTCCTTTAGCAACCGTCATTATATCCGGCTTTATACCAAAATGATCAATTCCAAACCATTTACCTGTTCTACCAAAACCACATACTACTTCATCTACAATTAATAAAACTCCATACCTGTCACATATATCTCTCAACATTTCCCAATATATAATATCAGGTGGTGATACAACCTCGTCTGGCATTTGGGAAACAATTGGTTCAGCTATGACAGCTGCAATAGTTTTAGAAGAATGATATAGTATCATACGTTCTACTTCGTTAGCACAATCAACAGCATAATCATAAGAGCTTTTATTTTTATTTTTTTTACTTAAAGGATTTGGTTGAGAAGTATAAACCATCCCAGGATAAGGAACTCCAAATTCTGCAACTTTATTTGGAGACCCCAACCACATAACTCCTCCAGTTGCGCCGTGATAAGACCCTTCACGACTAATAATCTTATATCTTCCTCTTTCACCCCTACGAACATGATAGCCTCTAGCTATTTTTATAGCTGTCTCATTTGCCTCTGAACCTCCAGTCACCGGATAAATTCTATTCAGATCGCCTGGAGTTATACTAGCTAATTTTTCTACTAATTTAATCAAAGGCTCAGTAGTTGAAGCTTGTGGAAAATATGAAATAGCATTTAATTGGTCTTTAACAACTTGTGCAATTTCTGGTCTACCATAACCTAAATTTACTGAAGAATAACCCGCATTACAATCAATAAAAGTATTCCCTTCAGAATCAGTAACATAAATACCCTTAGCATCTATTATTATTCTAGGGCCATCTTCTTTCTTTGATTGCAACCAGCTTTTACTATTCATCCAAAGGTGTTCTGATGCAATACTTTTCAGATTATTGCTATTCAATAAATTTCTCCTTTATTACAATATAAAACCATATAATACTCTAATCATTAACAGGTAGTCCAAGTTCTCCTTCAATTTCCCATAAAGATAAATCTATAGCATGAACGATTTCATCAATTTCTGAACGCGTTATACTCAAAGGGGGTCCAATATTTAATATCTCATTACTTACTCTAAAAATTAAACCATGTTTAAAAAATTTTTCAGTCAACCTGTCAGGAATTGATAAATCAGGTGAAAATATTGATTTTGTTTTTCTATCACTAACTATTTCAAAAGCTACTAATAATCCAATCCCTCTAACATCTCCAATGATTTGATGGTCACTTTTTAAAACCTCTAATTGTTCTTTCAAGTATTTTCCCATATTTGCGGAATTATCTATAATATTTTCATTTTCTAAAATTTCAATATTTTTTAATGCTGCTGCAGCTGAAACAGGATGCCCTGAATTAGTTAAAGTATGCTTCAAATAATTATCTTCATCAGCAAATTTATCAGCAATTTCCTTCCTAACTATTGTCGCTGCTAAAGGTAAATAACTACTAATAATTCCTTTAGCAACAGTCATAATATCTGGCACAATACCCCAATGTTCCATAGCAAACATTTTGCCAGTTCTTCCAAACCCACAAATCACTTCGTCAGCAATTAAAAGAACTCCATATTTGTCACAAATTTCTCTTAACATTGGCCAATATTCATCTCCAGGAACTACAGCCCCTTGAGGAATAGCAATGGGTTCAGCAATCACAGCTGCTATTGTATCAGGACCATGAAATTTGATTAAATCTTCTACCGCATTAGCAGATTTAATTGCACATTCAGAGTTGTCCAATGAATTAAATTCACACCTATATAAATTAGGTTGTGGTGCATGAAGCATATTAGGGTACATCGGTTCAAAATCATCTCTTGACGCTACAGGCGGGCCTCCACCTAACCATAATACACCAGCTGTAGTTCCATGATAAGAACCTCTTCTACTAATAATCTTGTTCCTATTTATATCACCATTTTTAACATGGTAGGCTCGTGCAATTTTTAAAGCAGTTTCATTTGCTTCAGAACCTCCACTAACAGGGAAAACTCTAGACAAATCTCCCGGAGTTAAATCAGACAACTTCTTTGCCAATTGTATAGTTGGTTTAGTGGTAGTTCCTTGAGGAAAATAGTTTACTTCCAACATTTGCTTATAAATTTCTTCAGCAATATCACTACGTCCATAACCTACGTTTACGGAGTTATACCCTGCATTAACATCAATATAAGTATTCCCTTCAGTATCTGTAACTCTTATCCCCTCACCTTTAACAAATATTGGAGGGTCTCCAATTTCAGCCATTTGTGACCAGTCTCGATTTTGCATCCATAAATATTTTAATGCTTTTTCTCTTAATTCATTACTCATAAACTTCTTACTTTCAAATGTTTTTATACTAAGGTATTAGATTTTTTTATTTCATAAATTTACTTAAATAGAAAATCAATTTCTTTTTGAATGTAAATTAACTACTGCACATTATATCGCACTCTTAAAAATTTTAAATCCCAAGTTCATAAATTTATTTAATTTTATCAGCTATATCTTGTAAACTCTGAATAGATTGATCTGTATCATAAGAATATAAATCGATAATTAACCTATCAACTCCAACCGATTCAAACTCATTAATTAATTCTAAATCCTTTGAAACTTTTGAACTTTTAATCGTTATATCAAAGTTTCTATTTGATTCTGTTAATAAATTATCTAATTTAGATTTTTGTTTCACCAATTCATCTGGGCTTATATTTTCTAAAATAATACCATCTCCCCATTTACAAATATATTTATAGGATTGTTCTCCATCTGCATAAGCTAACAATGGAGGATGAGGCTTGCTTATGGAACTTGGAAAAGAAAATACTGGAGGAAATTGATAATAATTTCCTGAAAATTCACTTTTTGTTTCTGTCCATAGTACCTTCATAGACAACACTGCTTCTTCAATATTTGCCCATATATTATTACAATCCCCTCCCATTATAGAAGTTTCTTCTGCAAATTGGCTAACACCTATACCAAAAATAAATCTACCCTTTGAAAACATATCTAATGAAGCTACTTCTTTAGATAAGAGTATGGGATTTCGTTCAATAACTAAACATTGGCCTATAGCTAATTTCAGTTTATTTGTTACAGAAGATGCTCTTGCTAAAGAAACAAAAGGATCAGCTACATCTGCTAAAATCTTTGAAACTTTAACTCCAGGTTTAGGTTCCATAAAAACACTTACAGGTAAAAGAGGATGATCTTCTACCCAAAGTGATTCAAACTGTAATCTTTCTAATTCTTTTGCAATTAATGTAATGTCAGGTGAATAATCTGTAGGCAAAACAGATACCCCTATTTTCATTTCTTCTCCTAGTATTAGTACTAATAAATATATCTCAAAATTTAAGTATACTAAATAACATATCTAATAAACAATAAAATTCAAACATAAAGTATAATTATGATATTATATTATCAATTGCAAAAATTAAGGCAACGTAGCTCAGTGGTTAGAGCGGGCGCTTCATAAGCGCTAGGTCACAGGTTCGAGTCCTGTCGTTGCCATACCTCTAAACCAAATTTTATAAGAATAAATACTTGTTCAATCAAAAAATAATTACATATATTTTGCGCTTGTAGCTCAGTGGATAGAGCGCAGCCCTGCGGAGGCTGAGGTCGTGGGTTCGAATCCCACCAAGCGCGCCACTCTTTTTTGTATTTTAATTAGAGAGCTTTGGGATTACGAATAATACTGGATTCTTAATTAACAAAGATAAAGGAGCGTATGCCATAGGAAAAATTAAACGCAGTGAGTGGGAATTGATTGATGCTATCCATAATTTAGCCCCAACCAGAGGAATATCAACACATTACGGTATTTCTTCACTACTCGCTAAGAGATAATTGGGCTTATGCTGTCTTAGATTTAACTAGTTAGGTAGTTTTACTCTTGAAAATACCTTTTATTTAAAGGGCAAAAGATTTAATTCACACAATAGAAGTACCCCCAAAAACACTCCTAAAGATAATATTGCTCCAATAAAAATTGTAACCCACAGCTTCATTTCTTTCTTTTTAGTTATTGTCATATATATCCATTTCGATTATATCTAATATAATTTATTTATAAGAGCATAAAAATTAGTATTTTATTTCAAAATATTATATATTCTATAACAATGATCTCAAAAAACCATAATGGAGATAAATTATTATGTATGGAACTATTTTTACAATGAAGGTGAAACCAGGTCATGAAGAAGAATTGCTAGCAGTTTTCAATTCTAGAGAAGAACCACCTGATGGAGGAATAAGTTGGTTTTTAATGAATCCTGATAATCAACCTGAATGGATTGGAGTTGCAGTTTTTGAAAGCAAGGAAGCACATTTAGCAAATGCAAATAACCCAGATCAACATGAAAATTTTCAAAAAATCATGGAACATCTTGATTCAGAGCCAACTTGGGTGGATGGTGAATATATTTCATATTGGACTGAAGGATATCAGTCTACATAACAAATCAAATATCTCCTGAGATTAGTTATAATAATTTCTATTTTACTTTAGATTTATAATACCTTTTATTTAGGAGATGAAATAATGTCAATTTTGAAATATATCACCAATGCACAAAAAGTAGCACCTCCATCTGGATTATATTCCCATGCAGTTAGAGTTCCTATCAGAGAATTACTTTTTATATCTGGTCAAACTGCAAACGATGTTGATGGCAATTTGCTTGGCAATGGAGACATTGAAATTCAAACTCGCCAAGTATTCAAAAATTTACAAAACATACTTAACTCAGAGGGAACAGATTTAAAAAATGTGATTGAATTCACGGTTTATATAGTAGGCAATGATTTTGTTAAACCTTTTATAGATGTAAGAAATGATATATTCAAAAATATATATACTAATGGCTGTTATCCTTGTTCTACTTTGATAAACATCTCATCTCTCGGAGGAAGTGATGCTATTATAGAAATTTCAGCTACTGCTATAATACCTAATAATTAAATTGTTAATTTAAATATAGTTTATATACTATTAGCTATAAATTAAAATAACATTGTAATGTTTTCCAAATTTTGATATTAGCAAAGTATAAAATCCTCCTATATTGATCACTTTATATGTTAAAATTATCTTTTAAAATATCAATATTTCTAAAAATATTAAGTTGCAAGTTAAAGAATTTAAGACTAAAAAATTTATTTTTTTGGTGACCTAGGTATTACAGGACTTAAAACAGCTATTATTTTAATTGACTTAAAATAAATAATATTATTATATTGATACAATTATTTATTTAATAGAAAAGGAAATTAAAATGACCTCAAAAACTATTGGTATTATGTTGATATTGGGTCCAATTTTAACTATGGGGGTCTGGATTACAGGTATGGTACCAGATACATCATCAATGTCGCCCTCCGAGTCTATGGATTCAATTTTAGCTAACAAAAATCAAGCTCTAACAGGTTCGATGCTTCAAATTTTTGGAGTAATGGCTATGTTTACTGGACTTTATTTTCTAGCAAAATCTTTGAAAAATGATAATAGTCTAAGTAATCAATTGGCTGAAATAGGTGGCTTGTTACTATTACTTGTTGTCCCAATATGGGTAGTTTTTATGGGTTCATGGATAACAGCAATTGATTATGCTGAACAATTTGGAAACGATGTTGGCGCAACAATATTAGCAAGTTCTACAATGTTCGAAATGGGCGGAATGTTATTAGTAGTTGGATTGATGTTCTTAGGAATTTCTATGACACTTATATGTGATAAAAAATATAAGGCAATAATTGGATCATTATTTATTATTACATCACTATGTGCTTTCCTTGACATGATATTGAACGTCGATGCATTAGGAATGATAGGATGGCTAGGAATGTTTCTAATAACATTAATCACAGGCATATTGACGCTACTGCAAAAAGACAATATATAATCTTAATAAATTTGGCTTTATGATGTACAATATATGTTAATAGGGCGATTAGCTCAGCTGGTTAGAGTGTCTGTCTTACACACAGAAGGTCCGAGGTTCGAGTCCTCGATCGCCCACCATTTACAGAATATATGAAAACATTTTTTGATATTGAATTTATAGAAACAAAAATTGGAATTATATATATTCAATATTCATATAATGGAATAAAAAAAATAATCTTGCCCAGTGAATCTATAGATGAATTAGATATTAATAGAAATCTTCATATTAAAAATAATTCATCAAATAAAATACCTATTAAACCATTATGTAAAGATTTAATAGAATATCTTGAAGGATCCACTAAAGATTTTTCAATGTATCCTGTAGATTTATCAAGTGTTTCTGACTTTGCTAAAATTACTTTAAATTCAACTCGAAAAATAACTTATGGACAAACTAAAAATTATAAATGGTTAGCAAAAACTATCAATTCACCATTATCTTATAGAGCAGTTGGACAAGTACTATCAAGAAATCCATGCCCTATAATTATTCCATGTCATAGAATAATATCTAAGAATGGAAATTTATCAGGTTTTAGAGGAAAAGAAAAAAATATTAAATTAAAAAAATATTTATTAAACTTAGAATCAACTAACTTATAATCTCTTCTTTTATACTTCCATGATGCCCTAAAATAAGTTCTAAATTGTTTTTTAGATTCTCACAAATATTAATTTTCATCATAGGCCAATTCATTTTTATTATTTCTTGTCCAGAAATAATTTTTAATATTACTTCATCGTTACCATTGTGACCTAATAGTAAATCTTTTATACGATAAAATCTATCTTCATCGCCTTTTTTACTGTCTGTTTCGATTAATGTAATGTTTAATTGCCTTGATTCTTGGCTGTCTTCATTTGCAATCATTTTGTGCCCATTCATATTTTCTATTTCTTTAACATCATTTTTATACTCAAAACTTCTTGAATTTTCAGATGAAGACGAATTGTATAGAGGTTCAATAGATGCAAAATTGCTTTCATTTATCGCTTCGGTCGAATCAGAATCTATACTGTATTTACTTACAAAAGTTGCATGCACACAAACTCCATCATTTCGTGACCTCAAAGTTCCAAGTATGTTAACCAAATTACCCACTGACCAAAACTCCATACTTTCAGACATAAGTTCTTCCCACACAAAGACGTCTATTGCTCCATCTAACAAAGCTAAAGATACAATTAAAAATGGCTTATCATTCTTTGTTTTTCTACTTATCACTGATGAAACTTGACCTGCTAAGTTAATTTTTTTATTCTGAGTGATTTCACTAATTTGGTTTAAAAAAACTATAGTTTCAGAGTCAGCCTTATTAATTAGTAAATTTAATGGATTTTTAGTCGATAAAGAAATCCCCAACATTTCAACTTCCCATAATAACTGTTCATGATCAGAAATATGTGAAATAGGCAAATCAATTTTTGATAATGGAACAGAAACTGATTCTCCAAAAAGATCAAACATTGATGATTGATTAGAATTCTTTAACTTAAGTTCACTTTGAGCCAATGACAATATTCTATCTATAGCTTCTAATAGAGAACCTCTATTCCCAAAAGAATCCATACTACCAGCCTTAATTAGACTCTCTAAATTCTTACGGTTTATTCCACTCATATCACTTTCTCTACACATCTCCTCTATAGAAGAGAATTTGCCGTAATTATTCCTAGCCAAAAGAAAATTATCCATAGCTATTTCACCTACATTTTTAATTGCTGACAATCCAAACCTTATTGCTTGAGTACCTTCGTCAGTTTTACAAATAGAAAATTTAGAACTACTGAAATTAACATCTGGAGGCAATACTGTTATTCCTAATCTACGACATTCTACTATCGCACTTCTTACTCTATCCATATTATCAATATAAGCATTAAGCAAAGCAACCATATATTCCACAGTATAATTTGCTTTCATATATGCAGTCCAATAAGATATTAATCCATAACTTACGCTATGAGCTTTATTAAATGCATAACCTGCAAATGGTTCTATTAGGTCAAATACTTTTTCAGCTAATTCATTAGAATAACCTTGAATTAAAGCTCCATTGATGAATTTTTCTCTCTCTTTAACCATTATTTCAGGTATTTTTTTACCCATAGCTTTACGAACTATATCTGCTTCTCCTAAGCTATATCCAGCAAAAGCTTGGGCTATCAAAAGGACTTGATCTTGAAAAACTATTACTCCATATGTCTCTTCAAGTATTCCTTTTAAAACTTCATGAGGATATTCCGGCTCGATGTGCCCATGCTTTGCTGAAATAAATGTATCTATATGTTCCATTGGACCAGGCCTATACAAGGCAATCATTGCAGCTATATCCCCCAAAGAAGTTGGTTTTAACTCTTTAATGTATCTAGTCATACCACTACCTTCTAACTGAAACACGCCTACTGTTTCGCCTTTACCAAGAAGGTCAAAAGTTTTTTTATCTTCTAAAGATATATCCTGTAATTTTATATCAATATTTTTCTCAATTTTAATTTGTTTTTGAACATTAGATAATATTGTTAAATTAGATAAACCTAAAAAGTCCATTTTTAGCAAGCCTAAAGAAGCTATAGGATCCATTGCATATTGAGTCATTGCTACTTTATGCTCTGTATCTTTAGTTGGTTTCTGAAGAGGAATTAACTTATCAAGTTCTTTTTTAGATATTAATACACCAGCTGCATGAGTACTTGAATGTCTTTTTAAACCTTCTAAAGACATAGCAATATCTATTAAATTTTTAACCTTTTCATCTGATTGATAAGAATAAGATAGTTCCTGAGATTCTGTTAAAGCTTCTGAAATAGTAATATTTAATCTATTTGGGATATGTTTTGCTATTATATCTACATCGGAATATGGAATAGCTAAAGCTCTTCCAACATCTCTAACAGAAGCTTTGGCACCCATTGTCCCAAAAGTAATTATTTGAGCAACATGATCGGATCCATATTTTTCTACGACATAGTTTAAAACTTCTTCTCTTCTGTCGTCTTGAAAATCCATGTCTATATCTGGCATGTCTTTACGTTCTAAATTCAAAAATCTTTCAAACACTAAATTATACTCTAATGGATTAATATCTGTAACGCCTAAGCAGTACAAAGTTAAACTAGCAGCAGCGCTACCTCTAACTGCAAAAAATATCTGGTTATCCCTTACAAATTTTGCTATATCCCAAACAACCAAAAAATAATTTGCAAAACTTGTTTGTTTGATAACTTCTAATTCATATTTAAGTCTAGATTCCTCATGTTTATTATTCAAATTAAATTTTTCAAGAGCTTCAAAACATATTTGACTTAAATATCCATCAGCATCCATTCCATTTGGAACCTCAAATTCTGGTAAATGCATTTGGTCAAAATCTAATTTTAGATCACACATATCAGCAATTTTTTGAGTATTTAGAATTGCTTCTGGATATTGTGTATACATTAAAGACATTTCTTCATAAGTTTTTAAATAATATGAATCGTCATCCATTTTCATTCTTTTTTCATCTAAAATATTTGTATTTGTATGAATACATATTAGAATATCTTGTGCATGAGCATCTTCTTTATTAACATAATGACAATCATTAGTAGCCACTAATGGAATATCCATTTCAGAACTTAATTCAATCAACTTTTCATTGATAATATCTAAATTATCTACATTAGCATGTTCCATTAGTTCAAAATAATAATTTTCAAAAGTATTTTTATACCAAGATGCAGTATTTTTTGCTTCTTCTAATTGATTCTCAACAATTAATCTAGAAACTTCACTACTAGGGCACCCCGATAAAACAATTAATCCTTCGGCATAAGTTTCTAACAATTCTCTATCTACACGAGGTTTATAATAAAACCCTTCTAAATGAGACAAAGAAACAAGTTTAACTAAATTTTGGTATCCAATAATATTTTTTGCTAATACTGTCAGGTGATAAGGTTTTTTATATTGAGGATTTTTATCATATCTACTATTTTGAGCAACATACATTTCACAACCTATAATAGGTTTAATCCCAGCATTTACTGCTGATTTATAAAAGTCAATTGCACCATATAAAACTCCATGATCTGTAATTGCTAAGCTATTCATACCTAATTCTTTAGCTCTCGCAATCATTAAATCAATACGAGACAATCCATCTAACATACTATTATCTGTATGAACATGTAAATGTGTAAACAAATGAACCTACTTCTATTTTCTTATTGGTTGTACATTGATAATCTTTTAATATTTATAAATGAATAATAACACTTATAATTTATAAAAAAACACAAATTTTAATACTAAATAAAGTAAATATAAAGTAACAATAAAAAAGGGCTAACGATGTTAGCCCTTTTTTATATAACATAGTTTAAAACTAGTAATCCATTGGTGGAGCAGGAGGCATAGGTGGGGCATCTTCTTTAATATCTGTAATTAAAGATTCTGTAGTTATGACCATTGCAGCAACACTAGAAGCATTTTCTATAGCAGCTCTAGTAACTTTAGCTGGATCCATAATTCCTCTTTTTAATAATGCAGTAAAATCTCCTGAATCAGCGTCATATCCAACATCGCCTTTTGATTTAAGACTTTCAGATAAAATAACTTCTCCAGCAGCTCCTGAATTTTCAGCAATCATTTTAAGAGGTTTTGTCAATGCACTTTTAAGTATTTCTACACCTGTCTGTTCATCGTCTGGTAAATCTGATAAATTATCCAGTGAAACACTAGCTCTAACTAAAGCTAGCCCACCACCTGGAACAATTCCTTCTTCAACAGCAGCACGAGTAGCAGACAAAGCATCTTCAACTCTTTGCTTCTTTTCTTTAAGTTCAATTTCTGTAGCAGCACCAACTTTAATGATTGCAACTCCTCCAGAAAGTTTAGCTAATCTTTCTTGTAATTTTTCTCTGTCGAAATCAGAAGTAGTTTCATCGATTTGAGATTTAATTTGCTTTACTCTGCCTTCAATATTAGCATTATCTCCACTGCCATCAACAAACGTAGTTTCTTCTTTAGTTGAAACCAATCTTCTGCATCTTCCTAAATCTTCCACCTCAACTGAATCAAGTTTTCGTCCAACTTCCTCACTAATTACTTGACCTCCAGTTAATATGGCTATATCTTCTAACATAGCTTTACGCCTATCCCCAAAACCAGGAGCTTTTACAGCAACAACAGAAAGAGTTCCTCTCATTTTATTTACAACTAAAGTAGCAAGAGCTTCAGCCTCTATATCTTCAGCAATAATACATACATTTTTACCTACTTGCAATATTTTCTCTAATGCAGGCAATATATCTGCAACAGCAGTTATTTTCTTATCTGTAATTAAAATATAAGGGTCTTCTAAAACTGCTTCCATTCTATCTTGGTCTGTAATGAAGTAAGGAGATATATAACCTCTATCTATTTGCATACCTTCAACAAATTCTTGCTCATAACTTAGGCCTTTTGATTCTTCAACAGTGATTACTCCGTCTTTACCGACTTTCTCCATGATGTCAGCTATCAAAGTTCCCATTTCATCATCATGAGCAGACAGTGAAGCTACTTGAGCAATCTGTGTTTTACTATCTCCTACTAATGTTCTCATTTCTCCAATAGCTTTTCTGAGTTCATCAACGCCTTTTTCAATGCCTCTCTTAATAGCCATTGGGCTAGCTCCTGCAGCAATATTTTTAAATCCTTCGTGTATTATTGCTTGAGCTAAAACTGTAGCAGTCGTAGTTCCATCACCTGCAACATCGTTAGTTTTACTTGCTGCTTCTTTTAATAATTGAGCACCCATATTTTCGAATTCATCTTCAATATCGATTTCTTTAGCTATAGTCACACCATCACTACATACTTGAGGTGGACCAAATTTTTTATCTAAAACAACATTACGTCCTTTTGGTCCTAATGTTATTGCAACTGTATCGGTTAATGTATCTATGCCACGCTTCATAGCAGCTCTAGCTTCTTCACCAAAAATTAATTTTTTTGGCATTTTATCCTCCTATTTTGAGTTAATTAACGAATTAAATTCTATTTAACAAAAAGAATATCATCTTCTCTTAAAACAAGATATTCTATTTCACCAACTTTATATTCAGTACCAGCATATTTTGAATATACAACGCTGTCACCAACTTTAAGTTCCATTGGTATTCTTTTTCCATCATCAGTAATCTTACCTGGCCCAACTGCAACAATAGTACCTTCCTGAGGCTTTTCTTTAGCAGTATCAGGAATATATATTCCACCTGAACTCATTTGTTCTTCACCTTCAGATGGTTCTATAACTACCCTATTACCTAGGGGTTTGAACGAGATTTTGGCTTTTGTAGCCATTAAACTATCCTCCCTATTTTCATAAAAATTTATTTATACTAAAAAAAATTAGCAGACTAAATCTGCGTCTGCTAGTAAATTGTAAATTACTTAAATAATTTTGTCAACGAATACAATAAAAATTATTGACTTGTTATTCTTAACTTAATATCATCTCGTAATGATACATCAATCTAGTAATATTATAAAATACATATTTTTATCTATAAGACCAAAACAATGGACAAAAAATCTACTTGTCTTTTTGGCATTATTCTTCTCATTGAATGAAGCATGGGAAATTTCAGATTTAAATACATTTATTTTATTATTAATTAAAGCAATGATAAGTTTTTGGATTTTTTGCTTTTTAAGCTCTAGCATTTATTTGATAAATGATACCTTAGACAAGAACAAAGATAATTTGCATCCTCAAAAATTTAAAAGACCTATTGCCTCTGGATTATTACCCATAAAAATTGCAATTATTAGTAGTTTTATTTTAGGCATTATTTCTATAACCTCAGCATTTTACTTAGATATAAATTTCGGATTTATATCCATAACATATTTTTCTCTAATGTTCTTATATTCAATATATTTAAAGAATTTTATAATATTAGATGTAATGATTATTGGATTAGGATTTGTTTTAAGAACAATTGCAGGTGCAATAGTGATTGGAGTACCAATATCAAATTGGCTTTATATATGTACAGGGATTGGTGCTCTTTTCATAGCATTATCTAAGCGTAAAACTGAGCTTGATTCTGGAGGAGAAAAAATTTTCAAACAAAGAAATACTCTTCAAAAGTATAATACCAAGCAATTATATATATCTTTGTTAGTTTGCGGTATTTTAGTATTAATCTCATATATACTATATACAATACAAGCTTCCAATTTACCAAACAATAACAGTATGCTTGCTACTGTACCTTTCGTATTAATAGGCTTGTTAAGGTATTCTTATTTAGCAATTTATAAAAAATTAGGAGAAACACCAGAAAATATAATTACATCAGATTTAATTCTCATATCTATAATATTATCTTGGCTGATAACTTCCTCCGGCATACTATTCTTTTTTAGAAATTAAAAAATTCAAAATAAAATCATTACTCAACAAAGGTTTTTATGCTCACACCATCTAAGATTTTCAACATACCGACTTGCTAGGTGTATATCTATTAACAATCTTTGCTTTCAATATATATGACACAATAATATCTACGATACTTCCAGAAATATTATTAATTCAATACCGAATACTAATTTAATTGAGATGAAAAGATAAAGGATTTTGATGTGGAGCTGAAGATGGACACATGTGGTTAGAGGAAAGCAATAATCAAAAAATCAACCATCTTAGAAGCAAAGAATATATAGAAACTGGTTCAGAAACAGTTGCTGTTTCATATCCATTTTGCTTACAAATGTTTTCAGAAACTATACAATCTAATGAAAATAATACAAAATTTGAAGCTAAAGGTTTATTAGATATAATTGGCAAAGACATTGATCAAAAATAATCTCTTAATCCTTAAAAAAAGACATAAAAGATTTAATTTCATTTGCAAACTCTGGGATTTGCATACTCTCGTGAATAGAAGCTTTCAATAAACCTATAGGTGTTCCAACATCAAAATGGGATTCAGCAAATTGATATCCTAAAACGCCAATTTCCCCAATTAAAGACCGAATTGCATCTGTAAGCTGAATTTCATTATTAATTCCTGGTTTAGTTAATTCTAAAATATCAAATATATCATAAGGCAAAATATATCTCCCAATAATAGCTAAATCTGAAGGAGCATTATTTAGCCGAGGCTTTTCAATCATACCTGATATTTGATAAATATTTTTTGCAATTTCATATGCATCAACAACTCCAAGGTAAGGCAACTGACTACGTGGAACTTTCTTAAGTGCAATTATTGACGATTTTTTTTGTAAATAAATTTTTTTCATTTCGGAAATTACTGAATTTTTTCCTAATATTAAATCATCAGGAAGAATTACTCCAAAAGGGGTTTTATTAACATTTTTTTTACATTGTAGAATTGCGTCACCTAGTCCTTTAGGAATTTGCTGGTATATTATGTGTATTGAAATTTTATCATTCATGTAAGAAATTTCATTCAAAGTTTTACTGTCTTTTTTATTCACTTTAAATTCATTAGAATTTTCAAAATATTGAACTATTCCTTCTTGACCTTTAGACATAACAATAATGACTTCTGTCATATCAGCTTTTACAGCTTCTTTAACTGCATAATGAATTGAAGGTATATTTAATACTGGAATCATAGCTTTTGGTATAGATTTAGTTACAGGTAAGAACCTCGTTCCTAAACCTGCAACTGGTATAATTACCTTAGTAATAGCCAATACAACCTCGCATATTTTCGTATATATTTATTATATAAAAAAATTAGATACAATATATTAATTTATATAAGACATTTCACTCGAAATAATGATAATATTATAAATTATGATTAATGTTAGTAAAGAAGCAAAAACTGAATTATTTAGCATAATTAATTCAAAAAAACTTAATCCAGACCAATGTATTAGATTAACTGTACCTCCAGCATGGAAAGGTGAAGGAGATTTTGGCTTAGTTATAAGTAACTTTGGAGTAGCTGATACTATAATAGAATTCAATAATAAAAAAGTACTACTTATAGATGCAGATTTATTTTCTCAATTATCTAAATCAAATTTGAATTTTAAAGATGGTAGATTTACTTTAGACATATATTAATCAAATACACCTGAACATAATATAAAAATAAGGGGATTTATTTGAAGGATATAATCATCATTGGAGCTGGTCCTGCAGGAAATATTGTTGCTTCAGAAACAGCAGCTGCAGGTTTAGATGTTCTAGTATTAGATTCTAGGCAAATAATTGGCGATAAATTATGTACAGGAATAATAGGAAAAGAATGTTTGGATAAATTCCCACCCAAAGAAGAAGATATATACCATAAAGTAAATTCAGCTACCTTAATATCCCCTAATGGCAAAAAATACTCCATTACGCGCAATAATACACAAGCAGCGATATTAAATAGAATTTCATATATACAATCTATTGCTAATAATGCAAAGGAAAATGGAGCTTTATATAATCTTGAACATAGAGTAACAGAAGTTAATAAACATCCGGATTATATTAGTATTAAAGCTAAATATAATCTAGATATAAAAACTTACAAATGTAAACTACTTGTCATTTCAAGTGGGTTCAATACTCCTTTATTAAGAATGATAGGTATAAATACACAAAATGACAAATCTTTGTTGGGATCACAAATTGAAGTTAACCTCACAGAACCAATTAAAACTGAAGTCTATTTTGGAAAAGAAATTTCACCTGGTTCCTTCGGCTGGTTAGTACCTTTATATAACTCTAAAGCATTATTAGGAGTAATATCAAAAACAAAAACACAAGAAAATATAAAATATTTTTTAAAAAAATTAACGAATGACGGAAAAATTATTGACCGAGATTATAATATTAAAAGTTGGGGAATACCAATTAACCCTATAAATAAAACTTACCAAAATAGAATATTAATTACCGGTGACGCAGCTGGTCTTACAAAACCAACCACCGGAGGAGGAATATATTATTCTTTATTATCTGGGCAATTAGCTGCAAAAACTTCAATTGAAGCTATAAAAAGCAATAATTTTTCTGAAAACAAGCTAAAAGAATATGAATCTGCTTGGAAAAACATATTTGGAAGAGAAATTACTATCAGTAATTATTCAAGGTTATTTTTTGAAACATTAAACAATGATCAAATAGAAAAAATAATTGAACTTGGCTTTGAATTCCAAAAAGAATTAATCAACGAATCAGATTTTTCTTTTGATTGGCACAGCAAAGTAATTTTAAAAGCATTTAAAATTAAAAAATTGCGTGAATCACTAATGAAGCTTGTACCAATGATACCCTCAATATTATTAAAAAAATAACCTAAAAAGCTTTAAAATAAATTTCTAAACAGTTCTGTCATAATCTTTTCTTGCTTTATCTAAAACAGATTCTCGTATCGATGCAAGTCTATCTTTCATATTTGAAGACCATATCTGCGATTTCTCCAAGTTTTCAATCGATCCATTAAATTGAGGAATTACATAACGTGCAATTAATTCATAACTATGTAAAGTTTGTTCTCTAGTAGCCCAATCAGTAACCTGAAACATTATACCTCCTATACCTCCTGATTCTTCTTGCAAATCTTTAATTTTTGCAATAAGGTCATCAGGGGTACCAACAACCCACACGCCTTTCTCAACTTTATCATCAATAATATTTTCTACTGGACCATCATAATCTAAATTATGTCCAATAGTATTAGCAAAATAGTCATTTTGATATTTAGATGCACCTTTTCTTGCTTGTTCCATTGCTTCAGATTTACTGTCAGCTAAATGAACATGCAAAACTAAACGCCATTCATTTCTATTTACTATCCTATCATTTTTAATAGCAGAATCTTCAACCATATCCCAAAAATATGAAAGGTTATTTTTTCTCTGAACTCCTCCAGGAGTAGATGTCAAAGACAACAAGCCTACTCCATACTTCCCTGCCAACACAAATCCAGATGGTGATTGAGCAGCTGCAACAGCAATTGGAAAATGAGGTTTAGAATAGGGTAGTAAATGAACTCTTGCTTCATTCAAATCAAACCAATCACTGTGATAAGTTATTGGAGCATCTTCATTAAGAAGCCTTAATATTATTCCTAATGACTCATCCATTTTTTCCCTCTGAGTCTTTGGGTCTATCCCCAGCATATAAGCATCTGTAACTAAAGCTCCTGGCCCTACTCCTAACATTACTCTTCCTTTAGTTAAATGATCAAGAAGTATCATTCTGTTAGCAACCATAAGTGGATGATGATATGGCAAGCTAATAACACCTGTTCCAAACCTTATATTCCTTGTTCTTTCAGCTGCAGTAGCAATAAAAATTTCAGGAGATGATATTATCTCCCAACCAGCACTATGATGTTCTCCAATCCATGCTTCATCAAATCCTAGATTGTCTAACCATGTGATAAGTTCTAAATCACGATTTAAAGCCAGAGTAGGATTTTCACCCAACGGGTGAAAAGGGGCCATAAAAATACCAAATTTCATTACTATCCCCTAATCATAAAATAATCTATCCAGAGTTTAACATAGTCACAAAATCTAAATCAATAAAACAAGCATTTATTAATCCAATAAGAATTCTTTCACCATGCTTAATACTTCATCTAATTTTACAGTTAAATTATTCTTTTCTGTCCTTTTTCCAATTTCAACAACATCTTTTTCTAAATTTCTAGGGCTCAATATAACCCTTATAGGAATTCCTAATAAATCTGCATCATTAAATTTAACTCCAGCAGATTCTTTACGATCATCATAAAGTACTTCAAAACCAGCTTCATTTAATTGAGAATATAATAATTCAGATTTAACTAACACATCTTCATCTTGTACATTAATAGCTATTAAATATATTTGGTAAGGTGAAATAGTATGAGGGAAAATAATACCTTTTTCATCATTATGCTGTTCAATAATGGCAGATAATAAACGACCAACACCAATCCCATAGCAACCCATTATTATAGGCTTTTTTTGCCCTTCCTTATCTGGATATTTAGCATCAAAAACCTCACTATATCTAGTACCTAATTTAAATGTATGTCCAACTTCTATACCCCGATAAATATTTAATTTCGAATTACAATTAATACAATGACTATTCTCAGATGCTAATGCTATATCTCCAAACAAGTCAGCCTTAAAATCTCTTTCAAAATTTACGTTAATAAAATGGTAATCTATCTCATTAGCTCCAACAACATAATTAGACCCATAATTTACTGAATCATCCACAATGATTTTTGCATTTACAGCATTAACTGGAGATGAAAATCCAGGTACAAATCCTTTATTACAAAGCTCAGATTTATCTGCAATTCTAAGTTGCGATGCCCCTCCTAAAATATTGGACAATTTAACTTCATTAACATCCAGGTCTCCACGCACAACAACCATCAATAAATCTGGACCATTAATATAAAAAACAACTTTTAAAGTCTTTTCTTTACTAATATTCAAATATGCAGATAAATTATCAATAGTCCTGACATCAGGAGTATGAACTTTCTCAATTTCAAACAACTCAGGCTCTTTCACCATGCCCCAAGATTTATTAAACTGGGCTTTTTCTTCATTAGCAGCATAATTACAAGATTTACATATTATTATTGAATCTTCTCCTGAATCAGAAATTAATACAAATTCATGAGAATCTTTACCTCCTATAGCACCGCTATCTGCTTCAACTACTACAATATCTAATCCACATCTTTTATAAATTTGCTTATAAGCTTTTTGTATAGCATCATATTGTAGATCTAAACCATTTTGGTCATAATCAAAACTATATGCATCTTTCATATCAAATTCCCTAACCCTAATTAACCCTCCTCTAGGCCTAGGTTCATCTCGGAATTTGGTTTGTATTTGATAGATTAAAACGGGTAAATCTTTATAACTCAGTACATTTGTTTTTATAATATTGGTTAATAATTCTTCATGGGTAGGAGCTAAAACTAGATCCCTGTCTCTGCGATCATGTAATCTAAACAAATCAGGACCATAAGCTTCAGCCCTTCCAGAAATATCCCAAATATCTAAAGGTTGTAAAACCGGCATTCTAATTTCTTGCCCATTAACTTTATCCATTTCATCACGAATTATATATTCAATTTTTCTTATAGATTTCCAGGCAAGTGGCATATACGTATATACACCTGATGCAACTTGATGGACCATTCCTGACTTCAACATTAACTTGTGACTTATAATCTCAGCATCAGATGGAGTTTCTCTAGTGGTTCTAGTAAAAAGTTTTGAACGCCTCATTAAAAATCTCTCTTTTATTATTCAAAATTTGTAATTTACATATTAATTTAATGATGTTTCTATTTTTTTCACTTCCTCTGTTAAAGCTTCCAACATTTCTTCTTCTTTCACAACTCGTAATTTCTGACCTTTACGAAATATTATTGCTCTTCCATTACCTGCAGCAATCCCGACATCAGCATCTTTTGCTTCTCCAGGGCCATTAACTTCACAACCCATAACTGCAACTTTAATTGGACTTTTAATCTGCCTCAACATATTATCAACATCATTGGCAAGTTTTCTTATATCTACATCTGCTCTACCACAACTTGGACACGCAGCTAATACTGCACCTTCTTTACGAAGATCTAAAGACTTCAATATATCAATACCCGATATAACTTCTTCTACTGGTGAATCACTTAATGAAACTCTAATCGTATCTCCTATACCTTCATATAATAATGCACCCAATCCTATTGCACTCCTTATACTGCCTGACTTAGCAGTACCTGCTTCTGTAATACCTAAATGTAATGGATAGGGTACTAAAGAAGCCATTTTTCTATAAGCTTCAACAGTAGTAGCAACGTCAAAAGATTTTAATGATATTTTAATCATATCAAAGTCTAAATCTTCTAAAATACCAATCTCCCATAAACCTGTATTGACCATATGGTCTACAACTGAATATTCTTTGTCTTTTATTTCAGAAAATTTTGGCAATAAATTCACCCCATCTTTATGCCTTGACATCCCTTTAGTTTTCCCTATACCACCTACTGGAGGTAAACTACCAAAATTAACCCCTATCCTTATAGGTATTTGTCTTTGTTTAGCTTCCTGTACAACAATTTTGACTTTATCTTTGTCTCTTATATTTCCAGGATTTAAACGTAGACAATCTATTCCGCTTTTTAAAGAAGCCAATGCTAATTCATAATGAAAATGTATATCGGCAACTAATGGGATAGATATCTGTTTACGAATTTCATTTAATGCAATAGCTGCATCCATATCTGGCACCGCACAGCGTACAATTTCACAACCCACTTCTTCTAATTCTTTAATCTGTTTAACAGTAGCTAGAATATCTCTAGTATCTGTCTTAGTCATAGATTGAACACTTATATTAGCGTCTCCTCCAATCTTAACTTTTCCAACATAAATGGGTTTCGTTATACGTCTATGCATTAATTTCTCCAATAATTAACTATAACATCTAACTAGTAATCAAAAACACTTTTACCTTCAATTATACGTGAAATATCTAAGTATAATGGATAAAATATAAAAAATACTATTACAAATATCACTCCGATTAACATTATTATTTTTTCTTTCTCAACACTGAGCCTTCCTCCATTAATAAATTCAACAATCAAAATAGCCATTCTACCTCCATCAAGAGGAGGGATTGGTAATAAATTCAATATTCCCAGGCTAATACTTAATAATGCAATTAATTCTAATAGAGGTAAAATTCCTTCTTTTGCAACTTCTCCTGTAACCTGAGCAACTCCTATAGGTCCTCCAAGAGGAATAGGACCTCCATTAAACCACTTAAAGAAAACATTTTTTAAAGTAATCAAAACTCCCAAAGTTTTACTTATAGATTTATCCATAGCTTCAAAAAAAGCATATTGTCTAGTAACAGATTTTACATTTGATGTACCTATCACTATACCCAATGGACCTTGAACAATTTCATCTCCTAACAATACACCTGGCTCATATATTCTTACTTCGTCAATTAATATTTCTTTTTCAGGATCAATAACTTCTTTAACTACTATCTGTTTAGGCGGATTCATCCTAGCTAATAAACTTATATTTACTGTACTAAAGTGTTCTTCATTCATAGATATTCCACTTACATTAGACCCTTTACGAACAACTAGTTCTACTTGAGAACCAAGTTTTGACATGACTTTTTGAACCAAGTCTATATGATTATCAATTATTTCATCATCGATACTTACAATTTGGTCTCCAGGTTGTAATCCAGCTAATTCCGCTGGAGAATTAGGTACAACACTAGATATATTAACTTGTCCGACAACATAATCTCTCGGAAACATAAATAAAATAACAAATATTAAAATAGGAAATAGAAGATTTATTACAGATCCCGAAACCAAAATTATTGCCCGTATTAATATATTTTTTGTTTTAAAATCACTTTCTCCATATATCTCTCTTTCTGAAATACCTGATAATTTAACAAAACCACCTAAAGGGATAATATTGATTGAATATATAGTCCCTTTAAAAAACTTGCCATAAATTCTTGGAGGGAACCCTATTCCAAATTCATCTACTTTAACGCCTGATAATTTAGCCGTAATAAAGTGTCCTAATTCATGAATTATTACTAAGAACATTATTAAAGGTATAAACAACAACCAATAAGAAATTTGAATCATTCATTCACCTTATCAATAATCTACCTCGCTCACGCGCACTACTTGCTGCATTCAAAATTTGATCAATATTAGGGTTAACTATGTTTTTATGTGAACTTAAAATATCAGAAATAAAGCTGCCAATTTCCAAAAAGTTTATTTTTCTTTTTAAAAAATACTCAACAGCAATATCATCTGCACCAGATAATGCAGCAGGCCATGTCCCACCTTTAATTGCTGTTTCAAGTCCCAATTTGAAGCAAGGATAACGTTCATAATCAATATTAAAAAAATTTAATGACCCAATATTTACAGGATCAAAACTCTTTATAAATTTATTATTTTTTCTATCTGGATACATTAAAGCATATTGAATCGGCAACCTCATATCGGGGTTGCTAATCTGAGCTTTAATTGAACCGTCATTAAATTCAACTAATGAATGAATCATGCTTTCAGGATGTATTACTACATCAATTTTCTCAAACGGAACATCAAACAACCAATGTGCTTCAATAACTTCAAATACTTTATTCATCATTGTAGCAGAATCAACAGTTATCTTATTCCCCATACTCCAATTAGGATGTTTCAAAACTTCCTTTGGCGAAAGATCTTTCATATATCTCAAAGGTATTGATCTAACAGATCCACCTGAAGCCGTTATAATCAATTTTGAAATATTATTATCTTCGCCTCTTATACATTGCCATATAGCGCTAGGTTCGCTATCAATAGGCAACAAAGTTACTGCATTATTTTTTACTGCATCCATTAAAAGATTGCCCAACATCACAATGGTTTCTTTATTAGCTAATGCAATATCAATACCAGAATTTATAGCACTAAGTGTGTGTAATACAGAAACATCTCCACTAGTAGCTGCTACGACTAAGTCAACTTCTGGATTTATAACCATTGATTCTATAGGCATATATACACAATCCGTGCCATCAAAAAGTTGAATATTTATATCTGTTTGATTACAATATGCAAATTTAGGATTAAATTCTTCAATCTGTTTTCTTAATAAATCTATATTATTCCCAGCTACTAATCCTATAACCTCAAAATAATCAGGGAAAGCTCTAATCACCTCAAGAGTTTGAGTACCTATCGAACCAGTAGATCCAAGTAATAATATACCTTTACGTTTTAATACCATAATAAAAAATAATACAAAAGTAGTAAGTTTAAGGCAACTGAATCTAATCTATCTAGGACTCCTCCATGCCCAGGAAGTATCTCACTAGAATTTATCAGATTTGCCATCCTTTTAAATTTAGATTCTAAAATATCTCCAATTTGCGCAATTATTGCAATCAATATTCCCAATAAAATAACATATATCCAGTTTATATTAAGTTCAAAATATAATGCTAACAACAAAGCCATTATTGAAGCAGCTAATATTCCTCCAAAGGCACCTTCATAAGTCTTAGATGGACTAATCTTAGGGGCTAATTGTCTTTTACCTAAAGTTTTTCCAAATAATAATGCCGAAGTATCAGATGCAAAAATCACTAACATAAAAAACAATATAATATTGGTACTATTCTCAATATTTCTTGCTAATAACAAATGAGATAATATACCAGAAGTATAAATTACAAGAGCAACATTTAATATATAATCTTTTATTATAGGAATTGAATTATGATTTAAAAAACAAATTAAAGATATAAATATACCAATTTGTAATAAAATTACAAGGAAAATATTTTCATTAAAGAAGCTTAAATTAATATAAATTACAGAAGTCAATAATAAACATGAAATAACGCTAAATTTAGTAGATATATGATAACCCCATAATCTAACTAACCTAGACATTTCATAACTAGAAAATGCACCTAATAACAATATGGATCCAAAAAACAAATACGATCCCGTAAAAATCAAAAATATAACCATAGGCAGTAATACTAAAGCTGTAATAATACGTTTAAATAAATCAAAATTAACCAATTTTTTTTCCTGCTAACAAATAATTCGTTCGATTTTTAATGATCCTACAACTTCCCAAATCGCCTTACTCGATCAGAATAAGATTTTATAGATTTCACTACGTCATCTTTACTAAAATCCGGCCACAACACATCAGTATAATAAAATTCAGCATATGCTGATTGCCATAATAAAAAATTACTTATTCTGATTTCTCCGGCAGTTCTTATTATTAAATCAGGATAAGGAATATCTTTAGTATAAAGATAATTATTGAATAATTCTTCTGATATGCTATCTGGTGAAATATTATCCTTTACAATCATCTTAACAGCATTTAAAATTTCATATCTACTACCATAATCGAAAGCAACACTCACAATTATACCTGAATTATTTTTGGTTAATTCAATACTATGTTCAATAGCTTTTTTTAATTTAGGAGTTAATCTATCGAGTCTACCAATATGCTGAATTTTAACCCCGCTAGCATTAAGTTCATTTAATTCTTTAGAAATAGTTTTAGTCATGATATCTAATAGCCAAGAGACTTCTTTATTAGGACGATTCCAATTTTCTGTAGAAAAAGCAAATAAAGTTAAATATTTAACACCTAAACTTGCATAAATTTCTATTATATTCCGAATATTATTAGTACCAGCTTGATGTCCGAAATATCTTGATTTAGCTTTAGATTTGGCCCATCTTCCATTACCATCCATAATCAAAGCTACATGATTTGGTACATTTTTAATACTTTCTTCTTTAGAAGACATAACATTATAATCATAAATTTCAGATCTCTAAAACTTCTGATTCTTTTTCCTTTTTCAATCCATTAATTTGATTTGTAAATGAAACATAAATTTCTTGAAGTTCTGTTTGAGCACTTTTACTCTCATCAATAGATAATTCTTTATTTTTTTCTAATTGACGAATTTTTTCCATAGCATCTTTCCTGGTATTACGTAAGGACACATGGAAATCTTCTGTCATTTTGCCAACTAATTTTACTAAATCTTTTCTTCTCTCTTCAGATAATGGAGGAATATTTATCCTAATTAAGTTGCCCTCAGTTTTGGGTGTTAAACCAAGCTCAGATTTTAGTATAGCTTTTTCTGTATCAATCACAGCTTCTTTATCCCAAAGTTGAATAGCTATACTTTTTGAATCTGGAATAGAAATTGATCCTATTTGGCTTAATGGTGTAGAAACTCCGTAATAATCTACTAATAAACCTTTCACCAGCGCAGGAGAAGCTCTACCAGTACGTAAAGAGGAGAATTCATTTTCAAGTGAACTAATTGTTTTATCCATTTTATCTTTTGTGTCACTAAAAATTGATTTTATTGTAGACATAATTTACACACACCTATAGTTACTAGAAATTTATATTTATCCTGATGAAACTAAAGATCCTATTGAATCTCCTAACGCAATTTTCTTCAAACTATCAATAGCAAATAAATCAAAAACAATTAAAGGTAAATTATTATCCATACACAAAGATAAAGCTGTTGAGTCCATAACTCCAAGTCTTTTTTGTAAAGCTTCAAAATAAGTCAAAAATTCGATTTTCAAAGCTTTAGGATCTAGTTTTGGATCTGATTCATATATACCATCTACTTCGTTTTTAGCCATTAAAACCACATCAGCATCAATCTCAATTGCACGTAAAGCTGCTGCTGTATCGGTAGACATAAAAGGATTACCAGTACCTGCAGCAAAAATAACAATTCTATTTTTTTCTAAGTGTCTTATTGCTCGTCTTCTGATATAAGGTTCCGCTACTTCAGTAATGTTTAAAGCAGTCTGAATACGCGTCTCTACTTTATGTACTCTTTCCAAAGAATCTTGTAATAATAATGCATTAACTACTGTTGCCAACATACCTGCATGATCAGCAGAAGCTCTATCCATCCCTTGCATTTCTGCTTCGGATCCACGAATAATATTACCACCCCCAACTACTATTCCAACTTCAACACCTAAGTCAAAAACAGATTTGATTTGACTAGACATAAACGAAAGAACTTTAGAATCTATTCCATAGTTCTTATTACCTCTAAAAGATTCACCACTTAATTTAAGTAGAATTCTTTTATATTTTAAAGGTGTTTGATTCACGGAATTATCCACCTAAAGCAAATCTTGAAAACCTTCTAATTCGAATATTTTCTCCAAGCTTACCTACAGCCTCATTAACTAAAGTTTCAATATCTTTAGAAGGATCTTTAATAAAACTTTGTCTAATCAAACAAACTTCTTGAGGATCCTGTGAATTATCAAATTTAGAATCAGATTCATCTACATATAATGGTGACATAGCAGCAATTTGCATTGCCAAATTATGTACTAATTCTTTAAACCCGTCAGTTCTAGCAACAAAATCAGTTTCACAATTAACTTCAACTATTGCTCCTATTTTTCCACCAGCATGAATATATGAACCAACAACACCTTGTTCAGTATCTCGAGATGATTTTTTAGCAGCTTTAGCTATACCTTCTTTTCTAAGAATTTCTTCAGCAAGTTCAATATCTCCTGAAGCTTTTTGCAGAGCCTGCTTACAATTCATAATTCCAGCATCTGTACGATCACGAAGAATTTTAATTGATTCTACTATATTTGACAATTTGCCTTACCCTTCTAAAATCTAATACAGATATAAATTAATCTTTATTATCTTGTATATCACTAGCATTTCCATTCAAATCATCTGAACTAGAAATTGATCCAATTAAATCCTTGTCATTTTCTTCATCCACTTTATTATTAGCAGAATTAACTCCTTCTAAATATGCATCCGCCAGCCTAGTTGTGACTAACTGTATAGACCTAATGGCATCATCATTACCTGGTATAGGGTAATCTATATTTTCAGGGTTAGAATCTGAATCAACTAGCCCAACTATAGGGATACCTACACGATTAGCTTCTGAAATTGCTATATGTTCATTCCTAACATCTATAACAATAATTGCCCCAGGCAATTCTTTCATCTCTTTGATCCCACCTAAGAATCTATTTAATTTAGTAATCGATTCTTCAAGTTTCAATGATTCTTTTTTTGTAATCTGTTCAAATTCGCCTTTTTCTTTACGTCCCTCTAATTCATATAAATAATCAATTCTTTTTTTAATAGTATTAAAGTTAGTTAAAGTACCTCCAAGCCACCTAGTAATAACATAAAAAGCACCAGCACGGTTAGAATCTTTCAATATCGAATCATGTGCTTGTCTTTTTGTGCCAACTATCATAATTTTCTTACCTTGAGACCCAATTTTTGAAATAAAATCTGCAGATCTATCTAACATACGGTAAGTTTGACGTAGATCTATAATATGGATCCCATTTCTTTGAGTAAATATATACGACTTCATCTTTGGATTCCAATGACTTTTTTGATGTCCAAAATGAACACCCGCATCATATAAATCTCTCATAGATGTAGAATTTACAACTCTATCTTGAATTGCTTCTTGGAGCATATTTACCTTTCATACTTTTATTTATAATTGGGATTAGACCATACAGATCCAATGTAAATTGTAGCATAAATTATAATTTGATTCAATCATAATTATGTAGGTATTACTATTGATTCAGGCTCTAATCCATCTAATATTAATCTCGCATTTGATAAAGCAAACATTCTGCTTTTCAGTAATGCTTCTTCAGAAAAACCAGCTAAATGAGGTGTAATTACTACATTATCCATTGAAAGTAATGAATTATTTTCTAATATAGGCTCATCTTCAAGAACATCTAGCCCAGCCCCAAATATTCTGCCTTCATTTAGTGCTCTAATTAAATCTAATTGATTTACAACTTCTCCTCGCGAAGTGTTAATCAATATTGAATTCTGTTTCATTTTCAATAATTCTTCATAATTAATCAAGTTTTTAGAAGTATTATCAAGAGGAACATGTAAAGTTACTATATCAGCATGCTCTAATAACTCTACTTTAGAACACTTAGTTATATTTAACCCTACATCTTGAACTTTATTTATATCATGATAAATAATATCACAATCCCAACCACTCAACCTTTTAGCTACATTCCTACCTATCCTGCCTAAACCTATTATACCCACAGTTTTACCAGCCAATTCAAGGGTCTTAACATCATTATTAAAATTCGGAGAAATAGATTTTCTAATATTCTTTTGCCATAGTAATTTTTTTACAGAATCAAACTGAATATCTAGTTTTCTATATACCGAAACCATTAAAGATATAGCATGTTCTGCAACTGCTACAGCATTTCCTCCTCCATTATTAGAAACTACGATCCCTAAATCTTGTAAAGCACCTTTATCAATCCAATCTGTTCCTGCACTTATTGTTTGTACTAATTTCAAATTTTTACATTGTCGTGCAAGTTCAACAGGAAAAACTGAAGGTATTACAATAACAGCAACTACATCGCTCATTAAATCAATCTGGACTTCTAAAGATGCATTAGTGTCTATCCATATAATACCTATATCATCTTCAATCAATCCTGTTACCAATTCTAACTGAGAAGAATCTGGAGAATAAACTCCTATCAAATTTATATCATTCAAAACTTAACTCCTTAACATTAATTTAATAATAAATAATATAACACTAAAAAACACAACCCTCTCGTCAACATTTAAAACTTAATTATGATATTATTTATTTGATTACAATATATCTAAATACATAATTGGAGAAATGAATGTGTAAAAACCCAATTCTTTTCACTCATCCAGATTGTAGCTACTCTGATATATTTAGATCAGAACTTGACGAAGATAATATAGAATACACTGAAATAGACCTTTCTAAACACCCGGAAAAATGGAAAGATTTATTAAAAATTACCGATGGAGAAAGAATAACCCCAGTTTATTTTGAAGATGGAAAAGTTACTATTGGATATGAAGGGGTTGGCTGAGTCATTTAAATTCTAAACAGGTTGTTTAGATAATTTTAAAAATTATAAATAAAACTAATTAAATATAAAGTAGAAAAATTGAATAATTCAAATCGACAAATAAAAATCCCAGAATTTAAATTACTGTCTACAAATGACAAATATATAAATATATCTGATTATTATGGTAAAAAAATAATACTATTTATTTGGGCCTCATGGTGAGGTTGTAGAGAGCAATTGCCTGTATGGCAAGAATTTTATGACAAATACAATAAAGAAGTACAAATCATATCTATTGCTATAGATTTCCAAGGCAAATCAAAAGTAATGCCATATATTAATAAGCTCAATTTAAAATTCCCTACTTTAATTGATAAGGAAAATATTACTGGTGAATTATTTGGCTTTAAAGCTGTCCCGAATGGAATAATGATTGATGAAAAAGGAATTATATCTTATAAAAAAATAGGTAAATTTGATATTCGGAACGAAGATATTGAAAAGGAATTAATTAACTGGATTACAAAATCTTTATATTTAGAATCAATTGATGCCAAAACTATAAATTTAAAAGAAGATGCTATAAATCTATTTAAAAAAGGGTTAACTTATTATGACTCTAATAACATTAAACTTGCTATAGAATATTGGAAAAAAAGTATTGAAATTGATCCAGATAATTATATAATTAGAAAACAAATATGGGCGATTGAAAATCCAGAAAAATTCTACACAGGAACAATAGATTATAATTGGCAAAACGATAAATTAAAAAAAGAAAAATATTAAGGTAATAAAATGTTTTTACTTAAACTCCCAATACTACTTTTTAAAACTATATCTATCTCAATCGTATCAGTTATTATTACTATCTTTTTATTTTTAACATTCTTTTTACTACAAATAAATTCAACTATCTTGAATCCAGATTATATTGGAGATACCTTTGAAGAAAATCAAATCCCTAACTTTCTTTTAGTAGAATTACCTAAATCAATTATTGAGGAAGCAAAAAGTATTCCTGATGATTCTAAATATAGCCGAGACCAAAAAAACATACTCAATGATTCTGGGTTAACAACTGAAGATTATGTTAATGTATTAACTGCCCTAATACCACCGGAATTATTACAAGAAACTATTAGTAATAACTCCTCACAATTAGTTGATTATTTAACAGGAGGATCAGATGAATTTGAATTAACAGTTAGTTTAAAAGACAGAATACCAATTCTAAAAAATGAAATAATACTATTAATTAATAAATCTGAATACTATAATCTCCTATTTGAAAGAGGTATAGACCCATATATAGACACGACATTAGAAAGACAAGAATTACCTTTAGGGCTCGAATTAACTAGTGAAGAATTGTCTGAATTCTTACAAAAAGTAATCCCCGAAGATTGGGTTAACAGCCAAATTGACGATACTTTATCTTCCATAACGCCATATGCCACAAAAGATTCAGAGACTTTTACAATCAAACTCATCCTTAGTCCTATAATAGAAAATTCACTCACCGAGACAAAAATTTTATTGGCGAAAAAAGACGCGTATTCAATTTTGTATGATGAAGTCATTGGGCCAAAAGTTTCCCAAACAATCGGTGAAAAATTAGATTTACCTATTGGAATAGAAATACCTGATGAAAAAATCACTGAAGCACTAAGAAGTGTAGCTCCAGAAGAATGGGTACAAGAAGAAGTAGAAAAAATTTTAGATGATGTAAGCAAATATTTAAATGGCGAAATAGACGAATTTAAAATTGAACTATCTCTAGAAGATAATAAAGAATTAGCAAAAGAAAATATAAGTTCTTTAGTTAAAGAAGACCTAGATAAACTTACAAACAATTTACCTGTTTGCAATAACAATGAAATTTTTTCTTTAACTTCTTTAACTTCTCTACCTAAATGTATTCCTGACAATTTAATTCCTAAACAAGTCTACAATGTTCTTGATAACCAAATTGACACAAATGTAGACACAATACTTTCAAATACGCCAAATTCAATAGAATTCACGCAAGAATCATTAAAAGAATCTCTAGGGATATCGACTACTAATACAGAGGATGAATTTATTGAATCCGCTAGGGATAAAATCAAAAACGGCTGGATTTATACTGACAAAGATTTAAAAAGACATTTAAATCAAAAATTTGGTGTATGGGGGACTGACACTCTAGAACAATCACGTAATATCTTGAGTGATGGATTAACTTATAACAATATAGACCTAGAAAAAGATATGGCTAAAGTTGTAGACGAGAATACTATATCTTTATTTAATGACGGTAGAAACTATGTTGCAAGTATGAAAAAATTCCGTTTTGTAATTTATGTTCCAATATTTATTCTAATGCTAGTATCAAGTTTAATATTATTTAGAACATGGACTAAACGTATACGGCTCATGGCAATATATCTGATAATTGGTTCTTTTATAATATTAGCCTCACTAAATGTTGGTTACTATGTTGTAGCAAAATCAATAATTGAAGATACTAAAACTGAAGCGATTAGCAATATTGCTATTGATGAAAATTTCAAATCGACAACTGAATTAACTATCAATAAAAGTATTAATACAGTAGAAAATATATCTGATAATTTTATTAATGGCATAAGTGCTAAAGCGTTAATTTGCTTAATTCTTGGAGGTCTTATTCTAGGAGGAAGTATAATATGGAGTATTATTGGATATATTTTAAATAATATATGGAACAAACTTTTTAAGAATAACAAAAACCCTGAACCAGATGATGAACCTGAACCAAATGATGCGCCTGAGCCAGATGATGAACCTGAACCAGATGATGCGCCTGAACCAGATGATGAACCTGAACCAAATGATGCGCCTGAGCCAGATGATGCGCCTGAATCAGACGATCAGTATACTAGACGCTGACATAATTTAATAAGAAAAAAATGTTTTCAATAGTTTTTAAACAGGAGAAGCAATCAACAACCCATCTTCTTTTTTAACTTTAATTGCAAATGGAATAGAATTTACCTGAAGAGCTAATACCCTATCTTCAGGATGAAAATGAGTCATTGTTGGGTCGTCAAATTTATCAGACTCATTTCCTGTAAGTATCAAATTTTTTACGGCTTCTATATCAGGGGTTCTTCCTTCAAATAAATTTCTTAAATATAATGCACATTGTTCATCTTCATCAGTACGAAATTCACCTCCACTTCCCATAGCAATAATATCTACAACTTGAGGTTTGATTTTTTTTATATTTTCTACTGTTGCTTCAGCAATTACTAAAGAACCTAAATAAATATCATCTGCATTTTTCGCAGCTACTACTCCAGCAGTTCCAGCCATAGTAGATTGAATTAATATTTTACCTTCTATATTAGAATTGGATATCTCATAAGGAGAATTCCCATAATCAAAACCTTCTGGTTTAATTCCGTTTACCTCACCAAAACAAATATCTCCATAACCTTTACTTTTTAAATCTAAAGCCTTTTGTGCACCATCAACTAAAATTATTTTCTCTGCTCCTCCAACAAAAGCGAATGCTGCAGTTGTGAAGGCTCTAAACACATCAATTATGATTACAGTACCTTTAGCATTTTCAGCACCATTTAATAAGCTATTAATATAAATTTTCATGTATCACAACCTATCCTTCTTTAAAAATCAAATTTATTTAAATTCATCTGGTAAAACAAAACTAATATTCTCATCAGTTATTTTTACTTCAACAACTTCATCAGGATTTAGAAAATTAATTACTTCATCTACTAATAAATCTGGAGTAGAAGCCCCAGAAGTAATTCCAATTTTTTCAATTCCTTTTACCCAATTTAAATCTAAATCTTTAGGACCATTTATAAGATAAGAATTAATTCCATTATCAATTGCTACATCTCTTAATCTATTACAATTTGAACTCTCCGACGAACCAATCACTAATATAAGATCAACTTTTTTAGCTAACATTTTCACTGATTCTTGCCTATTAGTAGTTGCATAACAAAGATCATTTTTCACTACAACATTTTTGAAATTATCTGTTATAGATTTAATAGATTTTTCAGTATCATCTACAGATAAAGTTGTCTGAGTTAATACAGCTATTGGTTCCTCTTGATTCCAATTAGGCAATTCTTCGGTTTCTCTATCATCAAATAATTCCATAGGTTCTTGTCCCATAGTTCCAATAACTTCTTGATGTCCTTTATGTCCAATTAAAATTATTTTCCTACCATCCTTGGAATATTTATGAGCCTCGTTATGAACTTTAGTCACTAAAGGACACGTCCCATCAATAACTTTTAAATTCCTAGATCTAGCTATTTCATAATCTTCAGGAGGAGAACCATGAGCTGAAAATACTACATTTGAACCAATTGGAACTTCAGACACATTGTCGACAGTTATTGCACCTAATTCATCAAGTGAATTTACAACAAATTGATTATGAACTATTTGATGCTTTACATATATAGGTGGCCCATATTTTTTTAAAGCCAATTGCACAATATCAATAGCACGCACAACCCCAGCACAAAAACCTCTTGGAACAGCTAAATATACTTTCAAAAATCACTCCGATGCAATTTATGTTAAAATTCGAATATAATAATTTTAACATACAAAAACTAATTTATTTGTAACAAATATCATGAGGGGAAAAATGAAATTAGCAAAAAGAATGAGTAGACTAGGAACTGAAACTGCATTTGAAGTACTAGCAAAAGCAAAAATACTTGAAGCAGAGGGGGTAGATGTAATTCATCTTGAAATAGGCGAACCAGATTTTGATACCCCTGAAAATATAATTAACTCTGCAACTACAGCACTATCATCTGGTTATACTCATTATGGCCCATCACCAGGGCTCCCTGAACTTAGAGAAGAAATTGCTAATGAAATTTCTTCAACTAGAAACATACATGTATCTCCACAAAACGTTGTAGTAACTCCAGGCGGAAAACCAATAATGTTTTTTTGTATCCTTGCATTAATTGAACCAGGAGATGAAGTCTTATATCCAAACCCTGGTTTCCCAATATATGAATCTATGATTAATTTTGCTGGAGGGACCCCAGTTCCTATGAAATTACATGAGGAATTAGATTTCAGTTTTAATATTGACGAAGTAATAAACCAAGTTACAGATAAGACTAAAATGATCATCATAAATTCTCCAAATAACCCTTGCGGAAGCATAATACCCGATTCTGATCTTGAAGCTTTATCTAAGATAGCTATAGATAAAGATTTAATCATCTTATCTGATGAAATATATTGTAGATATTTATACGATGGGTCGCATCAAAGTATAACTAAATTCCCTGGCTTACAAGAGCGAACTATAATACTTGATGGATTCTCAAAAACTTATGCAATGACTGGGTGGAGAATCGGTTATGGAATAATGCCAAATGATTTAGTTGAACCAATTTCAAGACTAATGACAAATAGTGTTTCATGTACAGCAAGCTTTACTCAAATTGCTGCAATTGAAGCTTTATCAGGATCACAGACTGAGGCAAATAAAATTGTTTCAGAGTTTAAAAACCGTAGAGATATAATTGTAAATGGATTGAATCAAATCAAAGGTATATCATGTAAAACTCCAAAAGGTGCTTTCTATGTATTCCCAAATATAAAAGAGACCGGTATATCAAGTAAAAAATTTGCTGAAGAACTGTTGCAAAATGCTGGAGTGGCTTCCCTAAATGGAGAATCTTTCGGAAAATTTGGTAAAGATTATATTCGATTCTCTTTCGCAAATTCTACAGAAAATATTTTAGAAGCTTTAAATAGAATTGAGTCTTTTGTTAAAACAATTTAATTACACTATCTTCAATTAAACTATGAGTAAATTTAGAATAAGCTTAGCTCAAATTAATACCTCAGTAGGAGATTTAAAATTAAATACTGAAAAAATAATTTCACATATAGAACTTGCTAAATCACAAAAATCAGAATTAGTAATATTCCCTGAATTATCTATTACTGGATATCCCCCAGAAGACCTATTACTTAGGCCTCAATTTATACAAGATAATATTAGACAATTAAAAAAAATAATCTCAGTCACTGAAAAAATATCAGTAATAATTGGATTTGTAGACTCAAAAACTAATATATATAATGCAGCGGCATTAATTTCAAATAATAATTTAATTGGAGTTCATCACAAAATACTTCTCCCTAATTATGGAGTATTTGATGAATTAAGATATTTTAAACCAGGTAAAACCCCATCCATATTTAGGGTTAATAACATTCCTTTGGGCATCAATATATGTGAAGACATTTGGCATAACCATGGCCCTTTTATAAAACAACGTGAAATGGGAGCACAAGTTATTATTAATATAAATGCTTCTCCTTACGAAATAGGGAAAAAAAAGATTCGAGAATCAATGCTTAAAGAGAGAGCTCAATCTAATAATATTTATATTGCTTATATAAATTTAGTAGGAGGGCAAGACGAACTTGTCTTTGATGGATGCAGTACGGTGTTAAATCCTAAAGGAGAAATAATAGCTCAAGCAAAAAGCTTTGAAGAAGACTTCATGACTATTGATTTAAATATATCAACAAAAAATAATTTATCTAAAATAGAAAAAATTCCAGCTAACAATTTAATTTCTAAATCGATTAAAAATAATAATCATTATTTATCAGATTCTAATGAAATTAAAGATTTATACGAATCTCTCGTGCTGGGGACAAAAGATTATGTGACAAAATGCAACTTCAAAAAAGTTATTATAGCTATGTCTGGGGGAATAGATTCTAGTTTAGTCAGTACAATTGCTACAGATGCATTAGGTAAAGAAAATGTATTAGGGTTATCTATGCCGTCTAGATTTAATTCTAAAGGAAGCATAAATGATACTAATGAAATTGCACTTAATTTAGGAATCAAACTTAAGACTATACCAATAGAAGAAATATTTAACCATTATGAAAAAATATTAAACAAAGATATACCAAATTGGCAATCAAATATGGTATCAGAAAATATACAAGCTCGAATTAGAGCCAATATTATTATGGCATTATCCAATCAAAAAAACCTTCTTATATTATCTACCGGAAACAAGAGTGAAATAGCAATTGGATATACTACTATCTATGGAGATATGGTAGGTGGATTTTCTGTTATAAAAGATATATATAAAACAAATGTATATAAACTTGCAAAATATAGAAATTCATTATCCAAGAAAAATATCATACCTCAATCAATAATTGAGAGACCTCCAAGTGCTGAATTACGAGAAAACCAAACGGATCAAGACACTTTGCCAAAATATTCAATCTTAGATTCCATATTAAAAGCTTATATAGAAAATGAATCTGATATTAATGAAATTATTAATCAAGGCTATGATAGAAATACCGTAGTAGATGTTATCAAATTAGTAGACAAAAACGAATATAAACGTAGACAATCTCCTCCAGGGATAAAAGTTACATCAAAAAATTTCGGAAGAGATAGACGTATGCCAATTGCAAACAATTATACAAAACATATTATTAACAATGTATCAATGAGGAAGAAATGAATTTTGGAGTAGTTTTTCCACAAACAGAAATCGGAACAGATATATCTTTAATTAAAGAATATATTCAAGAAGCTGAATACCAAAATTACAAACATGTACTTGCTTATGACCATATTTTAGGTGCAAATCTGGATACACGACCTAAATGGACTGGCCCATATAATAAAAGCCATATGTTCTATGAACCATTCATATTATTCTCGTATTTAGCAAGTATTACTAAAAATATTGAATTTGCAACGGGAATAATCATTCTACCTCAAAGACAAACAGCACTTGTTGCTAAACAAGCAGCAACACTAGATATATTATCTAATGGAAGGCTCAGACTAGGTATAGGAACAGGTTGGAATAAAGTTGAATATATAGCATTAAATGAAAATTTTCATAACCGTGGAATAAGATCAGTAGAACAAATTAAATTAATGAGAAAACTTTGGAAAAACAACTCTATAACTTTTCATGGTAAGTGGCATACAATTGATAATGCAGGAATAAACCCTCTACCAACGAATAAATCCATACCTATATGGCTAGGTGGTTATCATAAAAATGTATTTAATAGAGTAGGAAGAATTGGAGATGGATGGATTGGATTTTTTAAAACTAAAGAAGAAGGTTTAAGAATAATTGATATTATAAAATCTGCTGCTGAAAGAAATAAAAGGAATCCAGAAAATATAGGAATAGAAGTTCCTATAACAATACAAAAAGATTTTAAGCATAAAGAAATATTAAAAAAAATTACTACTCTCAATAATATAGGTGTAACTCATATATCAATAAATACAATGAATACAGGGTTGGAAAATAGCAAAAGTCATCTAAATGTCATAAAAGAGTTCAAAAAAGTTATAGATAATTTATAGGACTGATTAATTTAACTTTCTAATAAACTTTTCAACTGGTCACCTTCAATTGATTCATGTTGCATTAAATATTCAGCTAATTTTTCTAATTTATTTTTTTGCTTTTTAATTACTTTTGTAGCTAATTTATGGGCATTATCTATAAGTATAGCTATTTCTTTGTCAATTGACTCAGCTACAGCATCACTATAGTCTCTTTGCTCATTTATTTCTTTACCTAAAAATACCATTTCTTCTCTTTTACCAAAAGTTCTAGGACCAAGATTATTACTCATACCATATCTAGTAATCATGGTTTTAGCAATATTTGTAGCATGCTCAAGATCGTTGCTAGCACCCGTCGTTATTTCTTTGAAAATTATTTCTTCTGCAACTCTTCCTCCAATAGCTGCGGCCATCATATCTTCAAATTGATTCCTCGACCAAAGCTTCCTATCTTCTTCAGGTAAATATCTAGTATGTCCGCCACTCATACCTCTTGCAACTATTGTGACTTTATAAGGATTATCTGCATTATCAAGAAAAAAACCTACTACAGCATGCCCAGCTTCATGATAAGCTGTTATTTCTTTTTCTTTTTTATTAATTACTCTACTTTTTCTTTCAGGACCAGCTACAATTCTATCAATAGATTCAGCGTATTCTTCAAAAGAAGCACGTTCTTTTTTTCGTCTTGCCGCTAATATTGCAGATTCATTAACTAAATTTGCTAAATCTGCTCCACTAAAGCCTGTTGTTTGTTTAGCAACTGCTTCAAAATTTACATCTTCTGATAATGGTTTTCCTTTCGCATGGACTTTAAGTATTTCTTCTCTTCCTTTAACATCTGGATTATCTAGAATAACTCTTCTGTCAAACCTTCCGGGTCTTAATAAAGCAGGGTCTAATATATCAGGTCGGTTAGTAGCAGCTAAAACAATAACATTAATATTTCTATCAAAGCCATCCATTTCGACTAAAATCTGATTTAATGTCTGTTCTCGTTCATCATGTCCCCCTCCTAAACCAGCACCCCTATGACGTCCAACAGCATCTATTTCATCAACAAAAACTATACATGGAGAATTTCTTTTGGCTTGATCAAATAGGTCTCTAACTCTAGATGCTCCCACACCAACAAACATCTCCACAAATTCACTCCCACTAATTGAAAAAAATGGAACCCCTGCTTCCCCCGAAACAGCCCTAGCAAGTAAAGTTTTCCCTGTACCAGGAGGACCAATTAGTAAAACTCCTCTAGGTATTTTTGCTCCTAATGACAAAAATCTATCTGGAAATTTAAGAAATTCAACAACCTCTTGTAAATCTTCTTTTGCTTCTTCTACACCCGCTACATCTGCAAAGCTCACTGTTGGGCTATCCCCAACAAACATTTTGGCTTTACTACGCCCAAAACTAAAAGTCTGACTTGCATTTCCCTGTGCCTGACGCAACATAAAAAATAAAATTGATCCGAAAATAATTAATGGCAGAAATGATATTAATAAACTAATAAGGCTACTCAAACCACTTGAACCTTTAACACTAACTTTAACTTTACTTGTCAAAGGATCTAATCCGGCAGATTCAAGTATTTCTACAATACTTGCTTCTTTCTCTTTTCTAGAAACAACTTTATTTCCATCAATAGTCAAAGCAGTCAATTTTTCACCACTTATTTCTATAGTATCCAACTGGCCTTTTATAGCCATAGATATTAATTGGCTTAATGGTATTTCTTCGCTTGATTGTAAAGAAGGAGACAATATTGTAAAAAATATAGTAATTCCAGCTATAGCTAATAAAAGATATATAAAGCTATTACGAATAACCATTCAGAATTTACCTCAATATTTATAATTACTTCATCAATAAATTAAGTATACCAAATAACATCATATAAATTCCAATATTATTAAATGTAATCTTATTAAATATTAATTGATCTGTAATTTAGGATAATATAAAATAATAATAATTAATAAAATTAATTATTAGAAAAAAACTTTACTATGACAAATAATTTAAATACTACACCACTCTATAATTCACATATAAAATTAAATGCAAAAATGGTGGATTTTGGAGGCTGGGCAATGCCAATACAATACAATAGCATAATATCTGAATCTAAGTCTGTAAGAGAACAATCCGGCATTTTTGATGTTTCTCATATGGGTAGGGTAAAAATATCAGGTGAAGACGCTAGTAAAATACTAAATAAAATTCTTAGTATAAATATTGATAAAATATCCATTGGAAAAGCTAAATATAACTTAATATGTAATAAAGATGGAGGAATTATTGACGATTGCATAATATATAAATTAGATAATGAAGATTTTTTGTTAATACCAAATGCATCTAATACTAAAGCAGTTTTAGCGTGGATAGATACTTTTCTTCAAAAAGATTCAAATATTCATATAAATAACATTACTCTTGATACTGTTATGATTGCACACCAAGGCCCAGAAGCTTTAGAAATACTACAAGGCCTAGCTTCTGAAAATTTACAAAATATAAAACCTTACAGTATTCAAAGTATAAAGCTGGGAGACATTCAAGTATCTATTGCAAGAACTGGGTATACAGGAGAAGATGGTTTTGAAATTATCGCTAATAAGAAAGATGCAGATTATTTATGGGAGCAATTAATTAATATAGGAGCAAATCCATGTGGACTAGGAGCAAGGGATATATTAAGGCTTGAAGCTGCGTTGCCATTACATGGGAATGAAATCAATACGACTACTAACCCTTTTCAAGCAAATTTAGGTAGATTTGTTGATACAGAAAAGGAAGGATATATAGCAAAAAATGCTTTAGATGAAATTTTTAATAAAGGACCTGAAAAAATATTAATTGGTCTAGCAATTTCTGACAGAATAATACCTAGAAAAGGACACGAAATTTTAATTAATAATAAAAAAATTGGTGATATTACCAGTGGATGTTATTCCACAACATTAAATAAACCTATTGCACTTGGATATGTCCCATTACAATTTGCTACTTTAAATACTAAAGTTAATCTAAATATTAGAGGAAAATTAATTGAATCATATATTTGTAAAATACCCTTTTATAAAAGGAGGAAAAAATCATGAATCCCAAAGACTTAAAATACTCTAAGGACCATGAATGGATAAAATTACAATCTGACAACTCTGCCTTAATTGGCATTACAGAATTTGCAACTGATAGTTTAGGAGATGTAGTATTTATAGAGCTACCGGATGTAGGCTCTAAAATCAAACAATTTGAAAAAATTGGTGAAATAGAATCAGTAAAAGCAGTATCAGACATATATACTCCAATAAGTGGCGAAATTATTGAGCAAAATACTGAACTTATCGATAATCCAGAACTTATAAATAATTCACCATTTGAAGATGGCTGGATGTTCAAAGTAAAAAACATAGATTCTAATGAATTAACTAATTTAATGGACGCTGATGAATACGATAAATTAATTGAGGACTAATAAATTTGAACATAGAAAATAATTCCGAATACGTTTCACCATATATACCTAATACAAATTTAGATAGACAAAAAATGTTGGAAATAATTGGAGTCAAACGGATTGATGACTTATTTAAAGATATACCATCTGATTATCTAAACCCAAATCTAAATTTAGCTGAGCCTATGAGTGAATTTGAATTAAAGAAATATATTGATGCAATATGCTCAATGAATATCGTTCCTGGTGAATATTCAAGCTTCTTAGGTGCAGGCTCTTACCAACACCATATACCTTCTATAGTAAACCAATTAAGCACAAGAAGTGAATATATGACTTCTTATACCCCATACCAACCTGAAGTTTCTCAAGGAACTCTTCAGACAGAATACGAATTTCAATCATTATGTTGTCTTTTAACAAATATGGAAGTAGCTAATGCTGGTATGTACGATGGATCAACTGCATTAGCTGAAGCTGCTTTAATGTCAGCGCGTATAAATAAAAAAAATAAAATAGCCATTTTAGATACTGTTTCCCCTACATATATTGAAATATTAAAAACATATACTCAATACCAAGGTATTTCCATATATATAGTAAATGAGAATGAAATAAACCTCGAAGAAGATACAACTTGTTTAATTGTACAAAACCCTAATTTTTACGGGAATATAGATGATATGAAGCAATTTGCAAAAATTGCTCACCAGAATGAAGCACTCCTTATTTCATATACAGATGCTATGTCATTAGGAATGTTTATTCCTCCAGGCGATTATGATGCTGATATAGCTGTCTCGGAAGGGCAAACAATGGGAGTCCCAACCTCATTTGGAGGGCCCTATGTAGGAATTTTCACTTGTAAGAAGAAATATATTCGCCAAATGCCTGGAAGAATTGTAGGTAAAACAATAGATACAAAAGGAAATACTGCTTATGTATTAACTTTGCAAACTCGTGAACAGCATATACGTAGAGAAAACGCTACTTCAAATATATGTACTTCTGTAGCATTAATCGCACTTATGTCCACTATTTATATGGCTAGTCTAGGTAAAAAAGGAATTAAGCATATTGCCGAATTATGTTACCAAAAAGCACATTATGCATCAGAATTAATAAAAAAAATACCTGGATATTCATTATTATCAGATAATATATTCTTTAGAGAATTCACAATAATTTGCCCAAGATCTCCAAAAGAAATTAATAAAATTTTATTAAAAGAAAAAATAATTGGCGGTTTAGATATTAGTAATAAAATTAAAAATGGGATGTTGTTATCTTTTACTGAAGTAAATTCAAAAGAAGATATAGATAATCTGATAAAAACACTTTCAAAAATTAAATAAACGAGATATATATGAACATAGAAATTAATAATATCGATAGAAAACTGCTAATGGATAGAAGCTCTCCAGGCAGAATAGGAGCTACCCTTCCTCCTTTAGATGTACCTAAACAAAAACTCCCACCTAATAATTATCTCAGAGATAATATCGACTTACCGGAATTAAGTGAAAGTGAATTAGTAAGATATTTCTCTAAACTAAGCCAGTTCAATTTTTCTATCGATCATAATTTTTATCCATTGGGTAGTTGTACTATGAAATACAACCCAAAAATTAATGATGAAATAGCCTCAATGAAAGGTCTCTCTAATCTACATCCATTACAAGATGAATCTACTATCCAAGGGGCCTTAAAACTGATGTTTGAATTACAGGAATCTCTTTGTGAAATAACTGGTATGGACAATATTTCATTAGCTCCTATGGCAGGCGCTGATGGTGAACTAGCCGGGATGTTAATGACTAAAGCATACCACCTCTCAAATAAAAACCCTCAAAGAAAAAAAATCTTGATCCCTGATAGTGCTCATGGTACTAACCCTGCATCTGCTGCAATGGCAGGTTTTGAAGTAATCACATTGCCCTCTGACCCTAAAGGAAATGCTGACATTGAAGCTTTAAAATCATCAGTAGATGAGACTTTAGCTGGATTAATGATTACATTGCCAAGTACACTTGGATTATTCGATACAAACATTCTCGATGTATGTAAAATAGTACATAATGCAGGAGGAATCGTATACGGAGATGGAGCAAATCTAAATTCATTATTAGGAAGAGTCAAACTAGGAGAATTAGGGTTTGATATTATACATTCAAATTTGCATAAAACATTTACTCAACCTCATGGCGGAGGTGGACCAGGTGCTGGACCAGTAATAATAAAAAAGTTTTTATCTGACTACCTTCCTTCTCCTATAGTAAAATATAATCAAAAAACTAATTATTATTCATTATATTCTCCAATAAATACTATTGGCAAAATGGGTGCTTTTCACGGCAATTTTGGAGCTTTAGTAAGAGCTTATTCTTATATAAAAACTTTAGGCGGTAGTGGCATCAATCAAATTAGTCAAAATGCAGTAATTAACGCAAATTATATACGTACACAATTAAAAGATTACTTCACGCTACCCTTTGATAGAACATGTATGCATGAAGTCGTGTTATCCGCAAAGGATTATAAACAAAAATATAATATAAGTGCTCTTGATATTGCAAAAAGGTTAATTGATTATGGCATACATCCACCTACAATGTATTTCCCATTAATAATTGATGAAGCCTTGTTAATTGAACCAACTGAAACAGAATCTAAGGATACACTTGATTATTTTATTGAAGTAATGAAAACAATTAGTAAAGAAGCAAAAGACAATCCTGAATTACTTCATAATGCGCCTCATAACACACCTAATACACGGGTAGACGAAGCTTTAGCTGCTAGAAATCCAAATTTACGATGGACTTCATCAAATATATAATTAATAAGGAATCTTATAATGGTAAATATTGGAGACTTAGCACCCACATTCAATTTAAAATCTCATGATAATCAAGATATTTATTTAAATAAATATCTTGGACAAAAAAAAATACTACTTTTCTTTTATATATATTCATTTACTGAAGGCTGAACATTACAAATTTCTCAATTCAGGCAAATGTTGCCTGAATTTCAAGAAATAGATACTCAAGTCTTGGGTATAAGTACAGACCCTAGTCCTTCACAAAAAGCATTCTCAATTTCTTTAGGTAATATTAATTATCCTTTATTATCAGATTTCCACCCAAAGGGTAAAATTTCAAAAATATATAAAGTATATGATTATAATAAAGGCACATCTAAAAGATCTATACTGTTAATTAATAAAAATGGGATAATAAAATTTAAACGAATCTATTCGGATATTTCTGAATTTAAAATAAATACAATTTTCAATGAATTAAATAAAATATGAATCAAAATTTTTAATATCTAATTGATGAGAATATTTACTATCCGCAAAATTCAAATAACCAGAGTTTAATAGAGGTGAAATAAAATTTATTTCATCCTCAAGAATATGAAATAAAGTATCTGAATTATCAATATTTGTATTCATTTCTTGGATTAATACTTTGAAATCACCCAATCCTGGGCTTTTGACTAATTGCATCATTGCTATACGGTTTTTATAATACTCATATTGAGACAATTTATATTGAGCTAATTTATGCAACATCTTTTTAAACCCTAGTTTTCTTAAATATATATTTTGGGAAAGATACGACAAGGTTTTTAATCCATGAACATCACCCATTTCCATTAAAGAAGAAAAGTCAACATGTGAAGTGATATCTTGTTTACCAACCTTATTAAGGGGTTTGTTTAAGTTAATATGTTTATAATATGTCTGTAAAGTCCCATTAAATCTATTTTCAGAATATAATTTTGATCTTATATCACCATAATCTATTGTTAAAAGAAAACCTTTAAAAAGAGATTTTGATATGGATAAAATCCAATCATCAATTTTCAAATTAACTTCTCCTTCAAATCCATCAGGTAAATGATTAGAAAAACCATTAATTCGTTTAACAATAGAATTTGAACTAGGTTCATCAATTACTTCTTTTAAGTTACCTTCATCATCAATATCCACATATATTTCATAAACCTTTTTTCCTAATATTTTAAACCTATGAACTGGAAAAGAATCTACAAGTTCATTTGAAATAAAACACCCAGTTACATCTTTAAAAGGTATATCATTTGATAAAATATGCTGAAAAGTATTATCTTTTTTACTATATTGCTGAAAGTTATTATAAATATCTAGGGATATATATCGTAAAGATTTTGCAAAATCTTCACATATAATATTTGCATATTTGCTTATTTCATTCGCAAGATGCCCAGTTCCTGCACCCATTTCAATAACCCAAAAAACCTTAGGACAATCAAGTAATTTCCACATTTGCCTGAATTGAATTGTAAGAAGATAGGCAAAAGACGGATGTAAAACTGAACTAGTAAAATAATCACCCTCACTAGAAATATTATTAGGGTTGTTATAATACCCATTTGGATGATAGAGAGCAATTTCCATAAATTCAAAAAAAGTAATTTTTGAATTTAGACTTATCTTATTTCGAATTTCTGAATCAGGAGAATATTTATTCACACTAAAACAAAATCTTTAATCATTATCAGTATTATCAGGTTTTGTCGTGCCAGGGCCTCTATCCCAACCACTTCCTTGAATAGAATTTTTAAATTCAGAATGTTCTCCACAATTCTTACATTTACCATAACTAACAGGTCCATTAGGCTTTTCAATAACCCAATGATGAACACATTGAGAGTCAGTTTGAGTTTCGTTTGACACTATTCATAAACCTTTCAATCTCTATTATTAATAGGTATATATTTTATATCTAACAAACCGTCATAAAATAACCTTGGCCTAATCAATATATTTTTTTCAAATTGCTCCATAACTTGGGCTGTCCACCCAGGGATTCTACCCATTGTAAAAATTGATGTATAAAGGTCTTCTGATATACCCATCAAATAATAAATAGCTCCAGAAAAAAAATCTACATTCTGACAAATACCTTTTTTAGAATAAGGAACCATCAAATCTGCAATAGATTCTAAAATAGAATACCATTTAGTTTGTTGTTTTCGTTCTCCTAATTTCTTAGCATCATCTCTTAAATGAATAGCTCTAGGATCTATTGATTTATAGACTCTATGCCCATAACCCATAACCCTACCTCTATTATTAAGCAAATCATTTATATAATCTTGCGTGTTTTCCGGCTCACCAATCTCCATTGCCATTTTCATTACTGACTCTGCAGCTCCACCATGAGATGGACCTTTCAATATACCTACACCAGTCGTAACAGCACTATGTAAATCAGATTGAGTTGAGGCAGTAACTCTTGCTCCAAAAGAAGAAGCATTTAATCCATGTTCAGCATGAAGAAGAAAATCCTTATCCAACAATTTACCATCTTCTTCATCAGGAATTTCCCCTAGTAAAGTATATAAAAAATTAGAAGCGTGAGAAAGATTATCATCTGGAGAAATAACCTTTTGACCTTTTCTAATCCTATCATGAGCAGCTACAATAGCAGGTGCTTGTGCAGTAAGTCTTATTCCTTTACGCAAATTAGACTCTCTAGAATTATCATCTACATCTATATCAAATGCAGATAAAGCAGAAATACATGTTCTTAACACATCCATTGGATGAGAAGACTGTATATGGTTAATAATTTCTATTATATTATCTGGCAATCTCCTGGCTTGTTTCAATTCGGATTCAAAATTTTCTAATTCTTCTTTATTGGGTAAATTACCATACATTAATAAAAAGGCTGTCTCTTCAAATGTTGAATTATTCGCTAATTCATCAATATCATAACCTCGATAAAATAATCGCCCAGCATTTCCATCTATATAACTAGACTTAGTAGTATCGATATAAATATCTTTAAGGCCTCTTTTTATACTTGGATTATTATCCAATTAATTGTATTCCTTTCATTCAAACGAGAATAGTTAAACTATGCAAAAGTCTAGCATTCTGTATTATTAGTGTCAATAAACTTCAAATGTTACCCTGTATTAATTTTCTCCAAATCTTTTAATCTCTTCAATCATTTCAGGGGTTACCCCTTTAGGGACAACATCTAATTTAATTTTCTGATTTTGTACATTATTTTTAATTTCTTCAACTACTTCAGGATTAGCTAATGTCGTAATATCTCCTACATCAACAAAATTTGATATAGAAGCTATTACACGTCTCATAATTTTCCCTGATCTAGTTTTAGGAAGATCACTAGCAACCCATACATAAGCCGGTCTTGCAATTGGTCCAATAATTGAACGTAATGCTTGTACAACTTCTTTGGATATTTTTTCATGGTCAGTAACTTCTGATTTAACTGCAATATACATTTCAGGCACTCTACCTCTAATGTCATCAAATGCAGGTACTGCTGCAGCTTCAGCAACACCTTCCACAGTTAAAGCTGCAGATTCTAATTCTTTTGTGCCTAGCCTATGACCAGCAACATTAATTACATCATCAACTCTACCCAGTATCCTAAAATATCCATCCTCCGCCTCCATAGCTCCATCTCCAGCAAAATATGGCCAATCTCTCCAATCAGTACTTTTTGTATCCTTACAATATTTACTATAGTAAGTATCCACAAATCTATCAGGATCACCCCATATTGTTTGCATGATACCAGGCCATGGATTTCTTATGCAAATATTTCCAGCCTTCCCTTCTCCTGGAGTAACTTCATTGCCATCCTCATCAAGTATAACTGGATTTATTCCTAACGTTCCAGGACCACAACTACCAGGCTTCATCGGTTGTAATGCCGGTAAGCTTGAACCTAAGAATCCTCCTGTTTCTGTTTGCCACCAAGTATCTACTATAACTGCCTCTTTTTTACCTACAAATTCATAATACCATTTCCAAACTTCAGGCTCTATAGGTTCCCCTACAGTTGTCATATGCTTAAAATGGTAATCGTGTTTTGCTGGTTCATCCGGCCCAGCATTTCTCAACATTCTAATTGTAGTTGGGGCAGTATGAAAAATATTAACGCCTAACCTTTCAGCTATTCTCCAAGGCCTACCCGCATCAGGTTCAGCTGGAGCACCTTCGTACATTACACTTGTAGCTCCAACAGACAATGGTCCGTAAACAATATACGAATGTCCAGTAATCCAGCCTATATCAGCAAAGCACCAATAAACGTCTTCTGGATGTATATCTTGATAATATTTAGAAGTTCCTGCAACATAAGATAAATAGCCTCCTGTACTATGCTGAATACCTTTTGGTTTAGCAGTAGTCCCACTAGTATACATAATAAACAAAGGAGATTCAGATGCCATAGATATTGGCTCAACTCTCTTACCTCTATATTGTTTTAACAAGTCGTATATCAGGTAATCTCTACCATCTACTAAAGAAATTTCAGATTTTTTTTCTGGATACCTATTCCAAATCAAAACTTTATCTACTTTTACACCTGACTGAGCTGCTCTTTCTACTGCTTCATCAGCTTTAGATTTATGTTCAAGTAATTTACCAGCTCTCCAGTAAGAATCCATTGTAATTAATATATTACTTTCAGAATCAATAATTCTATCTCCACATGCAGAACCACTAAATCCCCCGAAAACCTGCGAATGAATTGCTCCAAGCCTAGCACAAGCCAACATAGCAATTGGCAACTCAGGCATCATAGGCATATGTAATGTCACACGATCTCCAGCTTTAACACCTGCAAAATCCTGTAGTAATGCAGCAAACTCATTTACTTTAACATACAAGTCTTGATAGGTTAATACTCTATCTGGCTCTGATTCTACTTCTGAAACCCATATAAATGCTGCTTTATTACCATGTTTTTCGAGATGTCGGTCAACACAATTATAAGAAGCATTTAATTTTCCTCCTACAAACCATTTCCAAAAAGGAGCATCTGATGTATCAAGAATAGTATGCCAATACTGATCCCAATCAAGTAAATCTCCATACTCTCTATAACATTCAGGAAAATTTTCCAAAGAAAATCTTTCAAATATTTCTGGGTCGGCAGCATTAGCTTGGGAAATAAATTTGGTATTGGGAAAAATCCTATCTTCTTCTCGCCAATGTACTGCTATCTGAGATTCACTAATTTCATTTTTTGATTTATCTTCCATATCCTAGACTCCATTTCTATATAATACGACAAATAAATATTTTCACTTGGTTTCCATATCAACAACAGCATACCAATATAAGTTTTTTGTTTCAATATTTATATTAAATTAGAAAGTACATTATTTAAATATTAACTAGTTTTTTTTCGCCTCTTTTTTACTAAATTCAACCTTATTTGAGATTTCCTTATAGATGCTAAAATTTTCTCTAAATCTATATCAGAATCTTTAGAACTCAATTTTTCTTGAGCTTTTAACAAAGCAGCTTGAGCTCTCTCTTGATCAATCTCTTCCAATCTTTCAACAGTATCAGCCAAGATTGTAACTTTATTCTTCATTACCTCCAAGAACCCGCCACTAACCACCATAAAAGATTCTTCTTTATCATTTACCACATGAATCTCACCACTATCTATCATTGTAAGAAATGGTGCATGATTTGGTAAAACTCCAATTTCTCCACCATGTGCAGGAGCAGTTAGTGAGTCAACCTCACCTGAAAAAACTGATCTCTCTGCTGTAACTATTTCTAATTTTAATTTCGGCATAATATCATTTAGCTTTCTCTATAGCTTCATCAATCGTCCCCACCATATAAAAAGCTTGTTCAGGTATATCATCATGCTTTCCTTCTAATATCTCTTTGAAGCCTCTAACAGTTTCTTTAATAGGCACATATTTACCGGCTTGCCCAGTAAAGACTTCAGCAACAAACATTGGTTGAGTTAGAAATCTTTGGATTTTCCTAGCTCTAGAAACAGTTAATCTGTCTTCATCAGACAACTCTTCCATTCCTAAAATAGCAATAATATCTTGTAATTCTTGGTATTTTTGAAGTACCTGTTGAACTCCCATAGCAACATTATAATGTTCTTCTCCTACGATAGAAGGCTCTAAAATTCTTGAAAAAGAAGTTAAAGGGTCAACTGCAGGGAACAAAGCTTGAGCAGCCAGAGATCTTTCTAAAGCAACAACTGCATCTAAATGACCAAATGTTGTGACAATACCTGGATCAGTGTAGTCATCTGCAGGAACATAAATAGCTTGAAATGAGGTTATAGATCCATTTTTAGATGAAGTAATTCTCTCTTCCAAATCACCCATTTCTGTTGAAAGTGTTGGTTGATATCCAACTGCAGAAGGCATTCTCCCTAATAAAGCTGAAACTTCCATACCTGCTAAAATATAGCGGTAAATATTATCAACGAATAATAAAACGTCCTGAGATCTTTCTTCTTTAAAATATTCAGCCATAGTTAACCCAGTTAAACCTACTCTTGCTCTCACACCAGGAGGTTCATTCATTTGCCCAAAAACTAAAACTGTGCTATCTAAAACCCCTGACTCTTGCATTTCATGCCAAAGGTCATTTCCTTCTCGTGATCTTTCACCCACCCCAGCGAAAACAGAAACTCCTTTATGTACAGTAGCAATATTATGAATTAACTCCTGAATAATAACAGTCTTACCAACACCTGCTCCGCCATATGCCCCCACTTTACCTCCTTTAGTAAAAGGAGTCATCAAATCCATAACTTTAACACCAGTTTCCAAAACTTCTACTTGAGTAGCTTGATCATCAAAAGCAGGTGGTTTTCTGTGAATAGGCCATTGTTCACCTTTATTTATTTCATCTAGTCCATCAAGGGTTTCTCCAACAGAATTAAATAATCTTCCTAAAGTAGGATCCCCTACAGGCACACTTACAGGAGCACCTGTATCTATAGCTTCGACTCCTCTAACCAAACCTTCAGTAGGGCCTAAAGCAAGACATCTTACAGCATTATTACCAATGTGCTGCTCAACTTCAAGAATTAATCTTTGATCATCAATTTTAGTATGCAAAGCATTATAAATTTCTGGCATACTATCGGATTCAAATTCCACATCCACTACTGTTCCAATAATTTGTATAATTTTTCCTGTTGACATTAAATACTCCAAAAACTAGATTTTTTTATATTCTTCATTCTACAGCCGAGACTCCTCCAACTATATCAAGCAATTCTGCTGTAATTGATTCTTGCCTTACTTTATTCATTACTAAAGTCAAATCTTCAACCATTTCATTTGCATTATCTGTAGCATTACGCATAGCTACCATTCGTGCAGATTGCTCACTAGCAATCCCCTCTAATAACGAATGAAATACTTGCATTTCCACAAACCTTGGTAGCAATTTAGAAAAAATTTCCGCTGGAGAAGGTTCAAATATATAACCTAAAGATTTATGATCCTCAATAAACGAGGAATCAATAGGCAATAAAGGTTCAACCACGGGCTTCTGATTTGTTGTATTAATAAATTTAGCATATGCTATATATATAGAGTCAGTTTTCTTTTCCTCATAATTACCTATAGCTATACTAACTGCAGGAGTTATATCCAACAAAGATGGCTTATCAGTAACCCCTATTATCTCACCATTAAGATCCAAATTTAAACTATTAATGAAATCCCGGCCCTTTTTCCCAATTGCTATAGACTTTACATCTATTCCATTTTTTTTCTTTTCACTAATAAAATCAGCGACTAATCTATTTATATTAGAATTCAAACCACCAGTAAGACCTCTATCAGGAGACACAATAATTAAATTTGCTACATTCTCTTTCCTTACATCTAATAATGGATGAGAATAGTCATCTTCGCCCATTTGCGAAATAATATCAGCCATTAAAGAAATCATACTATCCGAATATGGCCTCCCTTCCATGGCAGCTACTTGTGTTCTTCTCATTTTTGACGCAGCTATCATTGACATAGCTTTCGTTATTTTTGATGTGTTCTGTACGCTACGAATACGTCTTTTTATTTGTCTTACACTTGGCATAATTAATTGCTTCTAAATCCACTTTCTTTAAACTCTTTAATAGCTGCCTCTAAAGCAGGCTCAATATCTTTACCAATATCTTTTGAATCAGCTATTTTTTTCAAAATATCAGAATGATTCGAAGACATATAAACACGAAAATCTTTTTCAAAGTTTTGTATTTCTGAAACTTCTACATCATCCATTAAACCTTTAGTTAATGCAAAAAGAATTGTCACTTGATCTTCCAAGCTTAAAGGTTCATTTTGAACTTGCTTTAGTATTTCTGTTGCCCGTTGTCCTCTTTCAAGTTGATTTCTTGTAGATTCATCTAAGTCAGAAGTACCAAACTGAGCAAATGTAACCAATTCACTATACTGCGCTAATTCTAACCTTAACCTTCCTGCAACACCTTTCATTGCTTTTGTTTGAGCAGAACTTCCTACTCTTGAAACAGAAAGGCCTGCGTTAACAGCAGGTCTAATACCAGCATTAAATAATTCTGGCTCTAAATATATCTGCCCGTCAGTAATTGATATTACGTTAGTAGGCACGTATGCAGAAACATCTCCTGCTAAAGTTTCTATTATCGGCAATGCCGTTATGGAGCCCCCACCATTATCATCATCCAACCTAGCTGAACGTTCTAGAAGCCTACTATGCAAATAAAAAACATCTCCAGGATACGCCTCACGACCAGGAGGACGCCTCAATAAAAGTGACATTTGCCTATATGCCCAAGCATGTTTAGACAAATCATCATATACTATTAACACATCTTGCCCTTTATGCATAAAATACTCACCCATCGCACAACCAGAATAAGGGGCTAGATATTGCATAGGAGCAGGATCTGACGCATTCGCTGCAATGACTATAGTATGATCAATAGCACCATGAGCCTCCAGCAACCCTACTGTTTGAGCAACTTTACCAGCTTTCTGACCTATAGCTACATAAATACAGACAACATCTTGTCCTTTTTGATTTATGATAGCATCAATTGCAACAGAAGTTTTACCTGTAGACCTATCACCAATTATCAATTCTCTTTGCCCTCTACCAATTGGCACCATGGCATCAATAGACTTAATACCTGTTTGCAATGGAGTATCAACTGATTTTCTAATAGCCACGTTAGGAGCAACTAATTCGATCTCCCTAGATGAAGAAGATTCTACACTGCCTTTACCATCTATAGGCTCTCCAAGTGCATCAAGCACTCTGCCAATTAAACTTTCACCTACAGGGACTTCCACTACTCGGCCAGTACCTCTAACTTCAGTTCCCTCTTTAATTCCTTTAGCATCTCCAAGTATAACTACCCCAACACCATCTTCCTCTAAATTCAAAGCCATCCCATACGAACCTCCATCAAATTCAACTAATTCGTTGTACCCTACACCAGAAAGACCATGAACTTGAGCAATACCATCTCCAACTTCAACCACGACACCGCTATCGACCATAGATAATTCTTTATTATATTCAACTATTTTCTGCTTAATAACAGATGATATTTCTTGACCTTTTGATCCCATAAATGCCTCCATTGGCTATATCAATAATTTTAATTAATCCTTTATTTCTTTCTTCATTTTCATTAAATAAGACCTAGCACTAGCATCGAGTACTTTGTCTCCAACTTTAGCTACAAAACCAGCTATTAATTCTGAATTAATTGAAGTTGTTAATTCAATTTTTTTATCTAAATTATTTTCTAATTTCTCTTTTATATTATTAATTGAAGACTGATCTATATTTACAGCAGTAACTAGCTCTCCAATTTCAATCTTAAGAGAATCATATACAATTAATTTATAACTATTGTAAATTGAAAAGAAGTATTTAAAATCTTTATTTTCAGCTAGCAAATACAATAATTTAAGCGAAAATTGATTAATATTATTTTCAAAAACCTCATCAAGCAAGCTGATTTTCTCAGAAAGTTTAAATTTGGGAGAATCCAACAAAAACATTAGGCCTTCTTCTTTTAACAATTCCCCAACTTGATGTAAATCATCAAGAAGAATTTTTTCACATTTATTATCTACTCCTATTTTAAAAAGAGCTTGCGCATATCTTCTAGCTGGAGATTTTTTAGCCATAATACTTACAATTCTCCATTAAATTATCTTTCATAAACACACCATTAAATAGACTTTTTCAAGACTTTCTCTATTACTTCTCCATGAGATTTATCATCCAAAGAAGTATCAATTACTTTCTCAGCAGCTGTAATTACTAATCCTGCAAAATTCCTTCTAACTTCATCAATAGCTGCATCTTTTTCTCTTTGTATTTCCGACCTTGCCTTAATCCATTCTGCTTCAATATCACTCTTAGCCTTGTTCATCTCTTCTTCTCTAAATTTAGCTGCAGCCTCTTTTGCTTCTATAATCATTTGCTGCCTTTCTTGCTTAGCAGCTAATAAGCTATCTTGAATAGATTGCTCACTACTAGCTATATCTTGCTTTGCTTTTTCAGCAGCATCTAAATTATCTTTTATTTTTGCAGACCTTTGATCTAACATATTGATCACAGGTTGATAAAGTAATTTGTATAAGATAGTAAAAAGAATTACAAAGCTTATTATTTGAGTAATTAAGCCTGATAAATTTAAACCCAAAGGGGTTAAAGCGCTCATAATAATCCTGCTTTCTAAAAATTAATATATATATATAACTAATTTACTATACAAATTTAATTATTATTGCTACAACTAAAGCATATATTGCAATCGCCTCAGCAAAGGCAATAGCTAAGATCATATTTTGCTGAATAGGCCCAGCAGCCTCAGGGTTTCTACCCAAACTCTCCATTGCTTTAGAAGCTAACATACCTATACCAAGGGCAGGCCCTAATGAACCTAATCCAATAGCCACACCAGCTCCAATACTTTTCATTGCTTCTGCTATATCTCCTGTCATCTTTAAATTTCCTCCATTTAAAATTTTATAATTTTATTATAATGTTTATTTTTTATTTCATAAGTATTAAAAATCAATGATCCCCATCTCCATGATTTACAGTAGCCATAGCTGCAAAAACCAATGTGAGTACAGAGAAGATTAAAGCCTGTATCAAGCCTACAAAAAGCTCTAACCCTAAAAATGGAATTATACCAATAAGAGGCAATAAAAACGCCATTGCAAACAACAAAACCTCACCAGCAAATATATTTCCAAACAGCCTAAATGTAAAACTTATAATCCTTGCAAATTCACTAATTCCTTCCAAAATCCCCACAAAAAACCCTACAGGCCCAGATTTAAAATTAATAAATTTAGACAAATGCGACCCAAAACCTAAAATCGAAAAACCCCAAAAATGAACTAAAACCATAGCCACAATAGCTATAGCCAAGGTAGTATTAAGGTCTGTATTAGCACTTCTAAAATAGGGAATTAAAAGCCCCTCTTGCTTACCTTTTTCTACAGCTTTATGTTTATGATCATCAGTTTTATGACCAGAACTATGATCATCATGACTTTTAACATCTCTAATTGACCCAATTGGTAAAACACCAAATGATCCTTCGCCGTCGAAAAGAACAGTATGAACTTTTGATTCATCAAATTTCTTGCCCTGTATTTCAGCTAAATCTTGTGCATGATGAATAGCGTCTTCACGACTTTCAATTTTTCCAATTGTACCAAATCCGGGCAATATTCCTAACCAATTTGAAGTCAATACAAATAAAAATATAGTTAATACTAAAGGCAAAAATTTTCTTGCTTTTTCAGGACTTGTCATGCTTTCAGCAAGATTGAGAAAAAATTCAACAATTATTTCTGCTATTGATTGCAATCTCCCAGGAACATCCGAAATACTCTTTTTAATAAAAAATGAAAATAATATTAATACAAATATAGACAACCATGTAGCTATTACTGTATTTGTCAAAGCATATTTATACCCCTCAGTAATTTTAATCTTTGTTACAGTTTCAGCAGAGATTTGTATGTGCGCTAAAGGCGCACCCAAAAACCCTCCCCCAAACTGATTACCTAAGGCACCACCTAAAATACTAATGACAAAAACACTTATAGAAGCAATTATAATTAAAAGTAATTTAGTATTCCGAAAAATTATCGACATGAAAAGATTATCTTCCTTCCGTTTTTTCTTCAATAAAAGACCTAATCATCAAGCCTACCCCTAAGAAAGCTAACAAAGCTCCCAATGTAGTAAATAATATAGCAAACAATGGAAAATTATAACTCACCTTATTATCAATTAAATTCCCCAAAAATACTCCTCCAATTAAACAAATTACTACATACCATCCGATTCCAATAAATCGAAAAACACTTTTTAAAGGACTTAAATCCATACAATCCTCACAAATAATATTAACAGCCAAATAAATACCAGGTCAATCCTAAGTTGAGTAAATTTTTGCGACTTTATCTACTGCTTTTATGATATCTCTCAAGTCATCAAATGTTAAGCCAGGATGTAATGGCAGAAGTAACAACTCCCTCTTAATTTTTTCAGCAACCGGAGTATTTACTGGGCCACTATGTTCCCGAAATAACGTATGATCAGGAGGATATTCATCTATTCTATCTATGCAATTTATTCCTTCAGCATTTAAAGCCAAGGATATTTCAGATATATTTACTCTCATATTTTCTTCTTTAATTCTAATTGGATAATTTGAATTACCATGTTCTATATATTCATTCATTTTTGGGATAGTAACATTTTCTATTTTCACAATCTCACCATCAAGATAATCTCTGAAAATCTTCCTTTTCTCTAAAAACCCTTCCACTTTTCTTAATTGCGCAATTCCAAATGCTGCATGTATTTCTGAAAGTCTATAATTATTGCCTTCCCTAATTATATTATAGGGTAAATTTGAATCAGACATCGCACCTTTGTCTTTACCATGATCTCTAACAGATTCAGCGAGCAATGCTAAATTTTCATCATCAGTAATAAGCATTCCTCCATCACCAGCTGTTGTTATTGTTTTAGTTTCTTGTAAACTCCAACAAGACATGTTACCAATTGTACCTACATTTCTTCCTTTATATTTGGAACCGAATCCATGTGCACAATCTTCAATCACCACTAATTCATTTTCTTTAGCTATCTTCATTATATTATCCATATCTGCTGGATATCCAAACCAATGTACAGGAACTATGGCCTTAGTTTTATTAGTAATAGCATTTTGAATTTTACTTGGATCAAGTGTTATTGAATTGTCATCAACATCTACAAATACAGGTTTAGCACCTGTTAATATAACAGTATATGCAGTTGAAACAAATGTTAATGGAGGGACAATGACTTCATCTCCTTCACCTATCCCTGCAGCAAGTAAAGATGCATGCTGAGCTGTTGTACCAGAACTAAAAGCCAGAGCATATTTGCTTCCTATATATTCAGCAAATAAATTTTCAAAATCTTTTACTTTTGAAGCTCTAGGATCTACAGAGCAAAACACTTCATCTTTAAAAACTTCCAATATTTGACTTAATTCTTCATAACCATAATTTACTTTAGCCATGCGTAATAAATCTTTTCGTATAGGCTCACCGCCATCTATAGCTAATTTATCTTGCATAAGTATACCTCTTAATTAATTTTGTTTTCATCATCTTTGTAAACCTTCTCCAGTATAGAAGTAGTATATACATTTTTTATATCAATATCTTTTGCTAATACTCCCCATTCTTTCAAATATTTATAAAACATATCCCATTGGTTATCTGTCATCCAACCTAAACCATATTCTTCTGTAATTTCACTCGATGCGTCTTTTATTTCTGAACGAAGCATATAAACTTGATGTGCTTCATCTTCATTTTCTGCATACTTCATAATCATTTTTATAGATTCCTGCTCATTATCTAAAATATAATCTAAAGCTCTAATTACAGCACGTAAAAATTTAGTCATCTCTTCTGAACGGTCATTCAATGTATCCGAATGTGCAACATAATTCAACCCTAATACAGGCAAATTGTAGTCAGAAGGAGACCACATTGTAACTGGGTAACCTAAATTAGTCTCAATTATATTAGGTTCATTAGACCTGAAAACTGCAAGAACATCTACATCTCCATTTGTTAAAACTGAAGGATTATAACCAACTCTAACTTCTTCTATTTCAGACCTGTCAACCTGATTAGCTTTTAAAATAGCTAAATATTCAGGAGGAGGGGAGCCTTTATAACCAAACACTTTTCCTTCCCAATCCTTTGGAGAATTTATATTTGACTTTTCTAATGAAATAAATGCTTGTTGCCCAACCTGGCCTATTAAAGCAAAAGAAGTTAATGGAACTCCTTGATCTGAAACAATTTTAACAAGATTAGATGCATCACTTGTTGTAATGTCTATTTTTTTAGAAGCAAGCAAATTTAATGTCCCACCTGAAGCAGAATGCCTAATTTCTACATCTAAATTTTCTTCATCAAAATAACCCATCTCCTTAGCTACATAAACTCCAGCGAAAGGTAAATTAGCTTGAGCTTTAAACCCTGCCATAAATATAATTTTTTCTGTTTCATCACCTGTAACATTTCCACCAAATGAACAACTAGAAATAATCAATACAAGACTAAATAATGTAAAATAAAATGTTCTCAAAATGTTATAACTCCTTTTATTATTCTTTAAGAATGATCTTGAAATTGCCACTTAATAATTTTTTTTTCAATATGATTAAGGCATAAAATTAAAATCATAGAAATGATAGCTAAAATTAAAGCACATGAAAATAATGTAACTACATCCAACCCGTAACTTGCTACGAAAATTAAACTTCCTAGACCTTTATCACCTCCAGAAAAATATTCTCCAATAGTTGCCCCAACAATTGCCATAGGCAAAGTTATGCGAAAAGCAGAAAAAATATATGGAAATGCATTTGGTATCCTAATTTTAAATAACATTTCAGATCTAGACGCACTAATTGAATCAAAAAAATCCGTAATATCTTTGTCAACTAATTGCAATCCATTTAAAGTATTGATTAAAACAGGAAAAAAAACAACTACAGCTGAAATAATTATTTTAGGAAATATTCCAAAACCGAACCATATAACTAATAATGGGGCGTATGCAATGATAGGAGTTACCTTAAGTAGTACTGCTGCAGGCAACAATGTTTTTTCTATATTCTTATTAAATAATATTAATATAGCTAATAAAATACCAAAAGCTGAACCTAATATAAATCCAAGTAATGATTCAAAAAAAGTATAAAATGAATTCAAAAAGAAATGCCCGAAATTTAGAAAAATATTTGTTACAACTTCACTAGGCCTAGGAATTAAATGTTTTTGTACACCTATATAATTAACACTTAATTCCCAAATTAAAAATATTAATAAGAAACTCAAAAAGGGATAAATTAGTAAATTTATCCAATCAACTAAAATGTCTTTAATTTTTAACACTTATTTGTCCTGAAAAATAAATTTAGATTTTTAATAAGTCCTGATATCTCGTCTGTTAAAAATAAAAATTGACAATGATACTATTAATAAAGAAAATAATAAAATACAAAAAAACTCTACCAAATCTATTCTATTTGAAGAATATTTTAATCCAGAATAATAATAAAAAACCGAAATATTATTCAAATTCTCTATCCCTGACACTAAGCCTACTAGTCCATTCCATAAATATGAAAAAATAGTTATAGTGTACGTTAAACCAACACTTATGCTCTTATTACCCGTCGAAGTCCCTAAGGCAAATCCTATAGAAGATAAAACTAATGCTAGAGAGAAAAGCTCTATACCCGCAATTACAATTAATATATACTCAAACTCTAAATCAAACAAATCTTTAAATATAATTATAAACGTTGAAAAAGATATAATAATAATTAATAAACCTAATACTAATGAAAAAAATTTTTCGGAAGCCAACCTCACTCTAGATATAGGTAAAGTAAGCAATAATTCTAAAGTCCCGTTTTTTTCTTCTCCTGCTATAGCATTTATGCCATTTGTAACTCCATAAATAATTAATGCAAATGGCAAAATCAAGCCATACAATTCCATACTGAGCCAACCAATAGGAGTTGTAATACTTTGAGCTTCACCTCCATAAAAAAGTTCAACCATTTCCTTAGGCATTGAATTTATAGCCTTATCTAAAGCATCACCAGATAACTTAATTGATGGATACATAGACATTATTAATAAAGAAATCCCTATAAGAATTAAGTTCCAGAATATTAGCGATAATTTCTGATCATATATAACCTTAGTCCAGATTTTATTCAACATAATCTAACCATTCTAATAATAATTCATAAATAATTCTTCTAATGATGGATCTTGTGTTTTCAAATCACTTATTTCATACTTACTTATCATCTTGACAATTGCATCCACAGGGCCATTAAAATTTAATTTAACAACATTTTTATTATTTTCAACATAATTCACATTTTCCATATTATTAAACAAATCTAAAGGTACTATTTCATTAAAATATATCGTTATAGATTTAGTAGCATTAGACTTTAGTACTTCTAAACTATCTTCTACAATCAATTCACCTTCTTTAATAAAACCTACTTTTTGAGCTACTTTATCAATCTCAGAAAATATATGCGAAGAAAGAAAAATTGTTGTCCCCTCTTGTCTAGCTTCCCGGATAAGCTCAATAGTAATTTGTTGCATTAAGGGATCTAACCCACTGCTTGGCTCATCTAAAACTAATAATTTTGGTCTGTGCATAAAAGCTAAAATTAATCCTAATTTTTGTTTGTTACCTTTAGACAATTCTTTAATATATTTATTTGGGTCATAATCTAGTCTCTCAATTAAATTATTTATGTAATTATCCTCTTTAATATCCCTCAAATTACTAAAAAATTTTAATACTTCATTCCCAGTTAATTTTTGATAAGACCTCAATTCTCCTGGTAAATAGCCAATTTTTTGAAATATATCTATGTTGTTTTGTGTAGGACTTTTACCCAAAACCTCTATATAACCTTCATTAAAATTTAATATACCAAGCATCAAGCGAATAGCTGTACTTTTTCCTGCTCCATTAGGGCCTATGAATGCATATATTTGATTTTCTTTCACATCAAGTGTTAATGAAGACAAAGCTTTAAATTTGCCATAATATTTAGTCACATTATGCATTTTAATAATATCTTGCAATAATTACTCCCTATTATTGAGTTAAAAATTTATCTATCATGATAAATAGTTTTTTTTAATCTATTCACATAATTTGACACTTTTAAAGAATCCTCTAAGCTTGAAGACCTTGGACGTGGTAAATCAATTGTTATATCTTCAATAAAATTTTTAGATTTGCCTGATAAAACAAGTACTCTATCAGATAACATTACTGACTCGAGAATATTATGCGTAGAAAAAATTATAGTCGGATTATATTTCTCGTGAAGACCCAAAATTTCATACCTTATTTCCTCTCTAGTAATTTCATCTAAAGCGCTAAGCGGTTCATCCATAATTAATAAATCAGGGTTATAAATAATAGATCTTGCTATAGCTACTCGCTGTTTCATCCCTCCAGATATTTGATATGGATAATAATTTTCTATCCCCTCTAATTTAATAAATCTTAAGATATCTTTAATTTTTTCATCATCATAAATTTGATTTGTCTTCCTATTAATTTTTAAAGCAACATTAATATTTTCGAAAACATTATACCAAGGTAAAAGAGCTGGATTCTGAGAAATAAATCCTAATTCTTTATTATTTCTAGCAGATTCTGGAGTGTTATTGTTAATTAATATAGACCCAGATGATAAGTTTAACAATCCTGCTAATAATTTTAATAAAGTTGTCTTTCCAGAGCCACTTCTACCAATAACAGAAACAAATTCTCCTCTATTTGATTGGAAATTTATGTTTTTTAAGACATTTTGGTTATTACTATTAAGCGTAAAATTTTTACATAATTCTTTTGTAATTATATGTAAATCTAAATTCATACAACAAAATTATATGCCAGTAATTCTAACTGCAGATCTGACTTTGTTAGTTTTATTAATATTTACTAATAAAGCTGTTAAATTTTCAATATATATAGAATTATCTAAACTACCTGTATCTATTGACCTTAAGCCTTCTATCCTATTAATTAAACTAATAACTTTTTGTTTAGCGTCTAAATCATCTCCACAAATTAACACATCGCTATCAACTATAACTTTTAAATCAATTAATTGTTCAGAACTGATAGTTTGAAAAGCTGTAACAACAAAAGAATCAGGTAGCAACTTTTGAGATTCTAAAGCCGCAGATCCAACAACTGTTTTTTCTAAAAAAACTTTTGAATTTTTGAACACTAACGGGACTACAGTGTTAACCACTATTTTATTAGTTAAATTTGGCTTGATCTCATTTAAAACATCTTTTTGTGAATAATAAGGCACAGTTAAAATGATTAATTCAGCATTTTGGGCAGTATTGAAATTAGTCATGCCTTGAATGTGGAATTTTTTATACATCCCAGTTATACTTTCAGCAACATCCTTAGCCTTAGATTCGTTTCTAGAGCCAATTATAACTTCATGCCCATTTGAAGCAAACCTTACAGATAAAGCTTGCCCTTCTGCTCCTGTTCCTCCAATAATTCCAATCATATATACAATACCTTAAACAAGTATACAAACTCCAAAATTTATATAAATTCTATAAATTTATATTTATTAAGACTCAATTCTAGGCCTAATATTAATATCTACAACTATATTTGGTTCATCAGAATATAGATCCCATGGAGTAAATGATTCTACAAAAGATTTAGCTTCTTCCAAACTTGACATACCTTTTTGTGCTCTGCCAGGGTCATAGCCAAAAGTTTTTGCAAAAGCATCAAACCCTCTCTTAGTTTCCCTTACTCCACCTATTTCTTCTTCGTAAGAATCTCCCTCTTTTACTAAAACTAAACGTTGCCCTCGCCTAGTCTCTCGCCAAAAAACCTGCATATAATTCTCCTATACATATATTTTAGTTCAATTCTCTTACTGCTTCGATAAAAGCAGGCAAAATTGTATTCCAATCACCTACGACTCCATAATTTGCTAAACTAAATATATTTGCATTAGCATCTTTATTTATAGCAACTATGTTTTTTGAATTGGAACAACCTGCCATGTGTTGACTAGCACCCGATATACCTACAGTAATATATAAATCTGGAGTTATTGTTTTACCAGTTAAACCAATCTGATATTCATGATCAAGCCAACCAGCATCACAAACTGCCCTAGAAGCACCAACAGCTCCGCCTAATATTTTAGCTAACTCCTTCAAAGAATCAAAATTTTTCGCATCTCCTAAACCTCTTCCACCAGCAACTACTACTTTAGCGCTTTCTAATGGGATCCCTTCAGATTCTTTCAAGACTTCTTCTATGAATTTGGTTCTAATTGATTCTTTGTCTAATTCAACATTTAGTTCAATTAATTCTCCACTAGTATTTTCTATTGGTAAAATTGGTTCAAAAATCTTAGGTCTAACAATCGCTATTTGAATATCAACATTCTCAAATATGAATTTAGCAATTGCACTACCTCCATATACGGGTCTAGTTACTTTAATTTTCTGAGAGTCTTTGTCAATCTCTAAATCTATACAATCTTGAGCAACAGGAACTCCTAATTTAAAAGCTAATCTTGGAGCAATATCTCTACCCAAATCAGTTTTAGCAAATAAAATAATTTGAGGTTTAAATTTATCAACCACTTGCTTAGACGCATTTAAAAATGCATCTGTATTAGACCGATTTAAAAGGTCATCTTTTACGAGACACACAGTTTGAGCCCCATAAGATAATAATTCATCATATTTTTTAGAATTATTTACTCCTAAAATTGCCACAATAATTTGGTCATCTATATTTACCTTTAATTTATTAGCAGCAGATAAAAGTTCATAGTTAATTGAACTAATTTCTTCCCCAGAAGCTTCTCCAAATATCAATATGTTAGCCACAAAACTCTCCTTAAATTAATTTAGCTTCTCTCAATTTAATAGCTAAGTTTCTTCCTATTTCTTGATCATCATCCCCTTTTATAATCTCACATTGTTTATCAGTAATCGGAATCTGAAGGTCTATTAATTTTAATTTAGCTGTTAAACTTTCAAGATCAAAATTTAAATCATTAGAGTTCCAAATTGTAGGAATCTTCCTACTTGCCGACATTATACCTTTCAAATTAGGATATCTAGGGTCTCCAAGTTCATTTGTAACTGTAACAAGAGCAGGTAATGAAGATTCAATTACTTCGTAACCATTCGACAATGCTCTTTGTACTATCACCCCTTGGTCTATAATTTCCACTTTCTGAGCAATAGTAATACATGGGACATCTAACATTTCACTTAAACCCAAAGGAACAAGCGCATTATCCCAATCTGAAGCCTGCCTTCCACATAAAATCAAATCAAAATTGCCTATTTTTTTTATAGCAGCTTTTAATACATGTGCTGTAGATACAGCATCAAGATTTTCAAATTTAGGATCATCTATTAATATTAGATTATCTGCACCCATAGACAATGGTTTTTTCATAACTTCTGTTACAAATTTATTTCCTATAGACAATATTGTAATACTAGCATCATTGTTATCTTTAATTCTTAAAGCAGCTTCTACAGCATTCTCACAAAATCCATTTATAACAGGAGGAATGCCCTCAGGTTCTTCAACTTTTTTTGAACTAGTATTTATATTAAATGCAGATGCAGGCATTTCCGGGTCAATTACTTGTTTTATGCAAACTAATATATTTAACAATTCTTTTCTCCTATATCAATAAGGTATAATATTATATATTACAGATGATCACAATAATTATTATAGCTAAGGTAAACGGAAACATAAAGATATTATTTTAGATTTCAATTATAAGCAACAGGTGAACTTTGCTGAAAGTTACTGAATTACATAAAGAAAAAGGAACAAATCCTATATTCATAGTGGATTTCTCTCCTCCTAAATCAGCAAATATCAATTTCCTAGATGAATCAAAGAAATTAAATGCCGACTACATATCTGTATCATATAACCCTGCTAAATCCATAAAAGTATTTTCAATGATAGTAGCTCAAGAGGTTAAACAAATATCTAATAAAAATGTTATTTTTAGTTTAGCAACTAGAGACATGAATAAATTATCAACTCAAAGTATATTAAAAGGAGCTCAATTATTAGGATTAGATAATTTAATAGTTTTCAAAGGGGATAAAGTAACTAAAAAAGATATCTTTAAAGAAGTAGATGATTATACCCCTACTTCTTTAATTAAAGATATTATAAAAATGAACGAAGGAAAAGATTTAAATAATCATAAAATACAACCCCCTTCCAATTTTTGTGTTGGAGCAGCAATAAATACATCTTCAAATTCAAATAAAGAAATCAAATTAACAAAAAATAAATTAGACTCTGGAGCACATTTCCTTATCTCTCAACCTTCTAGCGACCCTGACAATTTCTTAAGATTCCATTCTAAATATATCAAAGAATTTAAAAAAAAAATTAACATACCTATATTTCATGGGATACTTATGATAAATAAAGATAGTCTTTATTACGACAATATATCTAAATCATTATCTGAAAAATATAATCCAAAAGATTCTGACGGAACAATTCACACATTGAAAATAATAGAATCTTTTTTAGAAAAGGGAATTAATTCTTTTTATTTAATCCCTCCAATTTATAAAAATGGACTACGCGATTATAAATTAGCAAATTTTGTTATTGATAAGATAAAAAATAATTGACTCAATAAAATTCGAAATATATAATTTAGTTTAAAATTTAACGAGGTTGATTTGAGTAGTAAAACAGGAAAAAGATATACTTGTAAAACATGCAACGCTGAATTTGTTGTTACTAGAGGCGGTGAAGGAGACTTAGCATGTTGCAATAATTTATTGGAATTGAAATGATTTTTCAGAGGTAAATTTAGTGGGAACTAAACTAGGAAAACGCTATAAATGTTCGATATGTGGAGCAATTGCTCTATGCACAAAAGCAGGGGACGGAGACCCCAAATGTTGTAACACTCTAATGGAAGTTCAAGAACCTCGCAACCTACCTTCATCTGACTAATAATAAAATTTAATTCATATTAGTTAATGCAGATGTATGTTGCTCATCAGCATGATATGAACTTCTAACTAAAGGCCCAGATGCAACATTGTCAAACCCTAAGTTCAAAGCTATATCAGCCAACTCTTCAAACTCAGAAGGAGTATACCATTTTGACAAAGCAACATGTTTTTGAGATGGTCTTAAATATTGGCCAATAGTTAAAAGGTTACATCCTACTGATCTAAGATCTTTCATAGTCTGAATTATTTCATCTAAAGTTTCACCTAACCCAACCATCATTCCAGATTTAGTCACCATTTTAGGATTATACTTTTTAGTATAATCCAGTAATTCAAGAGATAATTTATAATCACCTTTTGCTCTAATTCTAGGGAAAACTCTCTCTACAGTTTCAATATTATGATTAAGTGTCTCAGGATTAGCATCTATAACAGTTTTTAGAGAATCCCAATTACCACAAAAATCTGGAATCAAAACTTCAATTTTACAATTTGGCAATTTTTTACGAATTTTTTTTATGCATTGTGAAAAAATAAATGAACCCCCATCTGGTAAATCATCTCTATTAACAGAAGTAATAACTGCATACTTAAGGCCTAATTTTTCTACGGTTTCAGCTAATCGATTTGGCTCATCTAAATCTAGACCAGACGGCATTCCTGTTTTTACTGCACAATATGAGCAAGCTCTTGTACAAATATCTCCCAATATCATAAACGTAGCAGTTTTTCTTTCCCAACAATCTCCTATATTAGGGCACATTGCTTCTTCACATACAGTATGCAGCTTTGCGCTTTTTAATTTTTTTTTCAAATCAGAATATATAGGCCCACCCGGCATAGGTACTTTCATCCATACAGGTAGTCTTCTTTGTACAACCATAATTCTCCTCTATCAATTTCAATAATATCAAAATTAATCAATATATAGAAGACACAAAATATAAACTCCTAACCAAAATTAAATATAAAATAAAATGTATAATATAATTATGGATTTACAAAATTTATTCAAATCTTCTGCAAAAATTGAACAAATAAAAAAAATAAAATTAATTGGGCTAACCAGCAATGGTGATACTTATGCCAATTATAATAATCAAACTATTAATGTGTTTGGCGGAATACCAGGTGAAATAGTTTCAATAAATTACTCTAAATATTTCAAAAAGAAAAAAGAAATAATATCAGGATTTGTTGAGAAAATATTAACTCCTTCACCTCATAGAATTTCACCACCATGCAACTATTTTGGGCTATGTACTGGATGCCAATGGCAACACATAGAATATTCTCATCAATTAACTTTGAAAAAAGAAATAATATTCAATGAACTTAATAAATACCCTTTATTAACAAAAACAAATTTGTCGGATGTAATACCTAGTGAATATGAATTCAATTATCGAAACCATGCGAGATTCACAGTTAGAGAAAAAGGGTCTATAGGTTTTATAAATAGAATATCTAAGAAGTTCATAAAAATTGAAAACTGCCAGTTAATGGAAAACTGGATAAACCTAGCGATTAGCAAGCTTCAAAACAAAGTCCAAGAAACTTCTCAAATGAGTATTCGGTTTGGCACAAATTCTAATGATTGGCTAATACAACCTAAATTAAATTCTGATAAGATAAATTTAGCAACTGGTCAAAGTCATTATACTGAAAAATTATTTGATAAAACATTTAAAATTGGTTCTCCTTCATTTTTTCAAGTAAACACTATTCAAGCAGAAAAATTAATCTCACTAGTAATCTCCAAAATAGAACCTAATACAAATTTAATTATAGATGCTTATGCAGGAGTTGGTACTTTTGCTATAACATTATCTGAATTTGCAAAAAACATCATCGCAATCGAAGAATCAAAATCTGCCTTAAAAAATGCTATTGATAATATGAATAATCTTGAAAATATAGAATTTATTCAGGGCAAGACTGAAGAAATACTTGGGAATTTGAAAATAAAAGCTGATGTTTTAATATTAGACCCTCCTAGGGCTGGATGTCATATTGACACCTTAAATGCAATAATTGATAACCCTCCAAAAAAGATAATCTATGTTTCATGCGACCCAAAAACACTTATGAGAGATATAGACTTATTATCTAAATCACAATTTAAACTTGTTTCAATAGACCCTATTGATATGTTTCCTCAAACACATCATGTAGAATGTGTAGCAACAATGTTACAAATTAATATGAAAAAACAATGAAGATAATTTGGTAAAATAAAATGAATATTCTAGGTATGGGTAGTTTTGAGTTACTAATAGTATTCTTAGTAGCCTTTATATTTTTAGGCCCTTCAAAGATGATAGAAACTGCAAAAAATATAGGTAAAATGCTAAAAAACGCTAAAGATATTGCACGAGATATGCAAGAAATTATACTTGATGAAGAAAAATCAAACTCAACAAAAGCTCAAGATACAACTAGTAATTTCAACAATTTAACACCAGTCAAATTTAATAATAAAGCTAATAATTCCAATCTAGAAAATACTATATCTGAAAATGCTGAAAATGATATAGAGAATGCAGATAATAAAAATTGAATGATAATCCTATACCAATAAGTAGCCATCTAAGAGAATTAAGGAAAAGAATTACTTGGTCAGTCATAGTAATAATTATTTCAACAACAATAGCGTTTATATTTCATCAAAAAATACTCGAAACATTAATGGGCCCCGCACAACAATTTTCAAAAATACCAAACCAAAAACCTGTATATACTGAATTAACTGAATATATTGGAGTAGCAATGAAGGTATCATTAATATCTGGTTTTTCTATTTCTTTACCATTCTTACTATACCAATTAGTAATGTTTTTAGCTCCTGGATTATCTTCAAAAGAAAAAAAATATTTATATATATTACTACCAATAAGTATACTTGCTTTTATCGCTGGAGCATTCTTCGGATATCGTATATTATTTCCGCCAGCAATAAATTTTTTACTCAATTTTGGTAATGATGTTGCAACTCCATATATAAGAATCGGAAATTATACTAGCATAATGTTATCATTACTTTTTTGGATGGGAATAGTTTTTGAAACTCCAATTGTGCTTTTTTTCCTAGCTAAAATTGGCATTGTTACCAGTAATTTCCTTGCAAAACAAAGAAGATTTGCAATAGTAATAGCATTTATTTTAGGCGCAATTATTACACCCACATTCGATCCTATTAATCAAACTCTTGTAGTAATTCCAATAATATTATTATATGAAATAGGTATATGGACTTCAAAATTTGCAAAAAAGAGTTCTAAATCCCCAGACACATCAGAAAATTCAAAATAAAAGATAAAGTTAATTAATTAACTTTATCTTTCTCTATATCAGCGTCTTGATTAATAGTATCATTAGAATCTTCTTTAGAATCTGGTGATTGGACTCTCCTAAACTCTCTTATTGCTTTTCCAAGAGCTCCTCCAACTTCGGGTAATCTCCCAACACCAAATATAATCATAACTAATACTAAAATAATTAATAATTCAGGAATACCTATGCCTCGTGTAAATGGCATGCTTACCTCCAAAACATTTAATAGTAATTTTTGACTAGTAAAAACTATCCGAATTCATTATAACATTTTTACTAATCTACTGATAATTAAATCTAATTTATCAACTAAATAATCAACTTCTCTTTCATTAATACATAAAGGAGGTGCTATAGGTATTACATCAGCAGCTCTTCCTAATAATTGATTCTCTGTCATTAATGTTTCAAGCTTATCAATTAATCCACTGTCTTTAGTAAATTTTTCTTTAGTATCAATGTTTTTAAATAATTCTACAGCAGCAATAAGTCCTTTACCTCCTCGTATATCCCCAACAATATCATGTTTATATAATGATTGTAATTTTTGGAATAAATAATCTCCCATGTTTGCTGCATTTTCTACAATGTTTTCTTCTTCTATAATCTTGATATTAGCCAATCCTGCAGCTGAAGAAGCAGGATTGCCTCCAAAAGTTATTAAATGCTTGAAAACTAAATTCTCATCTCCAAGAAAAGCATCAGAAACTTTTTTACTTGCTACAGCAGCACCTATTGGTAAATATCCACTAGTTAACCCTTTTGCAATTGTATATATATCAGGAATTATTCCCCAATGTTCTGTTGCAAACATTTTTCCTGTCCTACCAAATCCAGTAATAACTTCATCACATATCAACAAAACATTATGTTTATTACAAATTTCTCTGATAGTTGGCCAATAATCCGGATGAGGAATATGTATACCAGCAGCTGCAGAAATTGGCTCCCCTATAAATGCTGCGACTGTTGAAGCACCTTCATGTTCTATAACTTTATCCAATTCATAAGCACATTGAAGGTTACAGTTTCCATCTATAGAACATCCATTTGGTTGAGAAATATGAATATTCCCGGGCATAGGAGGACCAAAATTATATGTTGCACTTGCAACAGCACCTCCTAAACTCATACATGCATGAGTTGCTCCATGATAAGAACCTCTTCTACTTATAATTTTCCATTTATTTGAATCTCCATTATTCAAATGATAATTTTTTGCCATTTTCAACGATGTTTCAATCGCTTCAGATCCTCCACTAACAAAATAAACTCTAGATTGTTTATCTGGTGATAAACTAGCAATTTTTGCAGAAAGTCTAATAGTTGATGGACTTGCTGTACTAATTGGTGAAAAAGTAATTTCTTTCATCTGAGAATAAACTGCTTCAACAATTTCTTCACGTCCATAACCCACATTTTTAAGCCATAAGCCAGATAGAACATCTATCCATTTATTGCCTTTAACATCTCCAACCCATACACCTTTTGCATGATTCACAAACTTAATAGATCTAATAGGCGGCACTTGACCAGCTAATCTCCCATGAGGCCAAAAATGGTTTTCAGAATCTGTTTGTAAATTTTCAATTTCTTCACCTGAAAGTTTCATAAATTTACCCTTTCAAAAAAATCAATTTATTGGTTTAAGTATACTAAATAATTTGATAGATATATTAAATACCTTATAGAATTATAAAAACAAGTTGTAAATTAATATTTTTAATACTTTAAATGATGGCAAGTATGCTTTTATAATTCTATAAGGAAATAAATGCTAATGACACATAATAATAAACCCTCTTTAATAAACATACTTAAAACAAACAATCCTAATAAAAAAGCTATAATAGTACCTAACGAAGATAGCTTTACTTATTCAGAACTCACAAAAAATGTTAATAAATTGACAAAACAGCTAATTGAATTTGGTATAAAGAAAAATGATAGAGTAGCAATTTATTTAACTAATAAACCCGAGACAATTATAATTTTCCTAGCTATTTCAGAAATTGCTACTGCAGCACCTTTAAATCCAGCATATACAGCGAGTGAAGTGCAATTCTATATGGAAGATATTAATGCTAAATACCTTATAACTTCCGAAGAACCTAAATACAAAGAAGCTTTCAAGGGATGCCCAAGTAATGCCCATATTATAACAATTAATTATAATAATAATGAATTTTGTTTAATTCAAAATGATAATTTGAAAAACAAATCAATTGAAAAAAATTCTTCTAAAAATAATAATTCCGATGATGTAGCCCTTATATTACATACCAGTGGAACAACTAGTAGACCAAAAAGAGTCCCTTTAAGCCATAAAAATATATATATATCTATAGAGAACATATCTGAATCATATAACTTAACATCTAAAGATATATCTCTGTGCATTATGCCTTTATTTCATATTCACGGCTTGGTAGCATCGACTTTATCTACATTGTTCACTGGAGGCACAATAATACTCCCGGAAAAATTTAACGCTCTAAATTTCTGGGAAATAATTAGATCTTACAAGATAACATGGGTTTCAGCAGTACCTGCTATACATCAAACAGCTTTAACAAGAATAAAAACCAACTCCAATCCTAAAGAATATACTAAAAACTTACGGTTTATTCGATCTTGTAGCTCCCCATTAAGTGCTCAGACAATGTTAGAAATGGAAAAAATATTAAATATACCTGTATTAGAAGCTTATGGAATGACAGAAGCAGCTCACCAAATGTCTTCTAACCCATTTCCTCCTGATAAAAGAATCCCAGGCACTGTGGGTAAAGGAACAAATGTAGACATAGCTATTATGGACAATAATGACAATTTACTTTCAAATGGGCAGCAAGGTGAAATTGTAATTAAAGGTGAAAATGTAATTCATGGATATGAGGATAATCCAGAAGCCAATGCTTCGTCATTTTCAAAGGGCTGGTTTCGTACAGGCGACGAAGGAATAATAGATGAAGAAGGTTATATACGAATTGTAGGTAGAATAAAGGAGTTGATCAATAAAGGTGGAGAAAAAATATCCCCTATTGAAATTGATGAAACATTACTACTCCATCCAGCAGTTACTGAAGCTGTAGCATTTGCCATACCTCATAAAACATACGGAGAAGAACCTTCTGCAGCAGTTGTAATTAAATCACCAATAACAGAAAAAGACTTGATCAAACATTGCAAAGAAAAGCTAGCTGCTTTTAAATGCCCTAGATCAATTAAAATAGTCGACTCAATTCCTCGTACAGCCACAGGTAAAATACAAAGAAGAATAGTAGCCGAACAGTTTTCAAAATCATCTGAATAATAAAGTGTATGAATTATGAAATTTGCAATTATTGGGGCCGGAGCTATTGGAGGGTATATAGCTCTAAAATTATATCAAATAGGTGAAGAAGTACACTTAATAGCTCGTGGAAAAACTTATGATATTATAAAAAATAATGGTATCGAAGTCATCCATAAAAATGGAATATTAAAAGGGGCTCCATTAATTACTAATAATTATAATAATATTGGGCCTGTAGATTATTTATTCCTTACAGTCAAAGCTCATAATATTATAGAAATTGGACCTAAAATTGCCCCATTGATTAGTAAAAAGACGTCTATAATTTCTACTCAAAATGGAATACCTTGGTGGTATTTTTATTACATAAATTCCAAATATAGGGATTTAAATTTAAAATCATTAAACCCAAATGGAATAATTGACTCATGGATTCCTAAAGAACAAATAATTGGAAGTATTATTTACCCATCGGTTATAGTTAAAAACCCAGGAACATTAGAACATATTGAGGGGAATAGGATATCAATAGGCAAGATAGATAACAATAAAACTGAAAGTATTCTAAACCTCAATCAAATACTTAATCAAGCAAGTTTTAAAACACGCATACAAAATGACATAAGAAATGAGTTATGGCTAAAGTTATTAGGTAATATTTTTTTTAATCCCGTCAGTGCATTAACAAATTCAACCTTGGAAGATATAGTAAAATACAAGCATACGAATCAATTAGCTTATAAAGTTATGGAAGAAGCTTATAAAATTGCTAATAAATTAGATGTAAAAATACCAGTGAGCATAGCCCAAAGAATTTCAGGAGCAGGAAAAGTAGGCCCCCATAAAACCTCGATGCTACAAGATCTAGAATCTAAACGACCTATGGAAATAGAACCTATTTTAGGGTCTATAATTGAACTTGCAAAAATAATGGAAATACAAATCCCTCATATAGAAACACTATATTCCTGTATAAAACTATTAGATAAAAATAATATTCAATAGAGTGTTAATATCATATTCATAAATTCTTCTTAATAATAAGGTGCAATATTGAAAAACGAGGACTTCAGCCCAATTAAATGGATTAACGGAACAGTAGAGTTAATAGACCAAACATTATTACCATTTAAAGAAAAATGGATAAAAATTACCACATATCCCGAAATGATTAATGCAATAAGTAACATGCAAATTAGAGGAGCACCAGCTATAGGAATAGCTGGTGCCTATGGGCTAGCATTAGGCGCAATAGAAATTTCCAAAACAAAAAAGTTAAAATCCGCACAAAAATTTCTTAGCGAATTAAATTTGATATCTTTAAAGCTAATAAATTCTAGACCTACTGGATCAAATTTAAAATGGGCAATAGATAGAATGATGAATATTGCAAATACAATTGAAGAAATACCCTTAATAACTAGCTCTTTGATTAAAGAAGCAAAAAAAATACACATCGAAGATATTAAATCAAATCATAATATCGGAAAGCTAGGAGCTGCACTAATAAATAAAAATTCAAAAATACTCACCCATTGTAACGCAGGAGCTCTAGCAACTGGAGGTTATGGAACCGCACTTGGAGTTATTAAATCAGCTAATAATGAAGGTAAAATATCTAAAGTATATTCAACTGAAACTAGGCCTTTACTACAAGGCTCAAGATTAACAATATGGGAATTAATAAATTCTAATATAAAAGCATATTCAATACCTGATTCTGTTGCTGGGTACTTAATGCAAAAAAAAGAAATAGACGCAATTATAGTAGGAGCAGATAGAATAACAGCCAATGGCGATGTTGCTAATAAAATTGGAACTTATACTTTAGCTATACTAGCTAAATCTCATAATGTTAACTTTTATGTTGCAGCACCAACAAGTACCATTGATATAAAATTAAATAATGGATCTGAAATACCAATTGAAGAAAGGCCAAGAGAAGAAGTAACAAATATAAAAAATATCAAAATTGTTCAAGATAACGTAACAATATACAATCCAGCTTTTGATGTTACTCCAAATACGTTGATCAAATCCATAATAACTGAAAAAGGAGTTATATATCCTCCATATACTTTAAACATAAAAAAAATATTCGGAGGTAATAATGAGTGATATATTAGTCGCATTTATAGGAGGGTCTGGACTTTATAATATTGATGGAATTTCTAATATAGAAAAAATTAATATTAATACTCCTTTTGGGAACACTAGTGCACCAATTACTATAGGTAAATTAAATAATTCAAATGTTGCATTTCTCCCTAGGCATGGAATTAATCACGAAATAAATCCCTCAGAAATCCCGTCAAAAGCAAATATATATGCATTAAAATCAATAGGCGTAAAAAAAATAATTTCTCTTAGTGCTGTAGGAAGTTTACAAAAAGAAATAGAACCTTTAGACATTGTAATACCAAATCAAATTATTGACAGAACAAAATCTAGACCATCAACTTTTTTTGAAAACGGTATAGTGGCACATATTTCTTTTGCAGAACCTTTTTGTAATAATTTAAACAAATTACTAGTTAAAACAGGAAAAAATTTAAATATAAATTTACATCAAGATAAAACTTATTTAGCAATGGAAGGTCCTCAATTTTCTACAAAAGCAGAATCTGAATTATATCGTAATTGGGGAGCCCATATCATTGGAATGACTGCTATTCCTGAATCTAAATTGGCTCGTGAAGCAGAAATATGTTATTCAACTATTGCAATGGTAACAGACTATGACTGTTGGCACGAAACAGAAGAAGATGTATCGGTAGAATTAGTAATTCAAAATCTGATGAAAAATATTTATAGCGGTAAAAAAATAATATTTGAAATAACTAAATTAACAAGTTTAGATTATGATTGTGAATGTTCTAATGCTCTCAAAAATGCTATTATTACTAATAAGGATTCAATTCCAAAAGAAATTAAAGAATCAATTTCTTTATTTACCAACAAATATTTATAGGAGCTACTAATGCCAACACAATCACATGGAGAACCATATACTCGTTTAACTGTAGACGAAGCTTCTAAAATGTATGGAGCCGAAGATACTGTATTCATTGATGTAAGAAGAGATGATGAATATATTAACGGCCACATTAAAAATGCTTTATCTATACCTGTAGATGATATTTTATCCAGAATTGACGAACTACCTACAGATAAAAAATTAATTTTCATTTGTGCAGCTGGTGTACGAAGTGGTCTAGCCTGTGAAATGTCTGCAGCGATGGGTATAAATTCAGATTTACTATATTCTATTTCTGAAGGGACAGATGCATGGATAGAAAAAGGAAACCCCACAAGTTATGGGTCAGATAAATAACATATTATGTCTTTGTTAGTAATTGGCACTGTTGCCTACGATTCTGTTCAAACACCTAGTGGAAATGTTAAAGAATCTCTTGGAGGTTCAGCAACATATTTTTCTTTTTCGAGTAATCATTTCAAAACAACTAAATTAATTGCTGCAATAGGTGAAGATTTTAAAAAAGAAGATAAAGATTTATTTGAAAAATATGGAATAGGTATTAAAGGGCTAGAAACGTACCCTGGGAAAACTTTTCGATGGAGTGGTTATTACCATTCTGATAACTTAAACAAAAGGGATACATTAACAACAGATCTGAATGTTTTAGCTGATTTCAATCCTAAAATTAAAAATTCCAAATCAATAAAAAATTTATTCTTAGCAAATATAGATCCAGAATTACAAATAAAGGTATTAGAACAAATAAATCCACGACCTAAATTGATAGGAATTGATAGTATGGATTTTTGGATCAACTCAAAAGAGGCTTATTTAGAAAAGCTTTTTTCAATGGTAGACATATTATTTTTAGATGAAAATGAAGCTAAAATGATGTCAAAACAATCTAATATATTCTCATCTGCTGAAACTTTACTTAAAAAAGGAACTAAAGTTGTAATAATTAAAAGAGGCGAATATGGTTCTATAGTTTTTTATAACAATTCTATATTTTATTGCCCAGCTTACCCTATAAAAAATCCAATAGATCCAACAGGAGCCGGAGACTCTTTTGCTGGAGGAGTTATGGGGTATTTATCAAATTACAACGATATAACTCACGACAATATCCGAAAAGCATCTATATTTGGTTCTGTAATGGGTTCTTTTGCCGTTGAAAGTTTTAGCATAAACCAGCTTGAAAATATAACAAAAAAAGAAATTGTTAATAGATTTAATTTCTTATATGATGCCATATGTTTTTCTAAATTAAATGATCAAGAAACTACAAAATTATTATACTAAACTCTGTACTCAATAGATATAAAAATATACAATATGTAAATAGACTATAAAATATGGGAGAAAAAACTTGAATGAAAAAAATATATCTGGAGATGTCAAAGACATTTCACTAACAGAAAAAGGAATTAATCGTATTGAATGGGCAGCAAGAGAAATGCCTGTATTAAACCAAATACGTGAAAGATTTAATAAAGATAAACCTTTAGCTGGATTAACATTGAGTGCTTGCTTACATGTAACTTCAGAGACTGCAAATTTAGCATTAGCTTTACGAGATGGTGGAGCCGAAGTTGCCTTATGTGCAAGTAACCCTTTAAGTACTCAAGATGATGTAGCAGCAGCATTGAATTATCATTATGGAATTCCAACATTTGCAATAAAAGGTGAAGATGATTCTACATATTATAAACATCTAAATTCAGTATTAGACTTTAATCCAAATATCACATTAGATGATGGGGCTGATCTTGTTGCTTTAATACATACTGAACGCACTGATTCCCTTAAAAATATTATTGGTGGATGTGAAGAAACTACTACTGGAGTTATAAGATTGAAAAGTTTATCCAATGCTGGAGAATTAAAATATCCAATAGTCGCAGTAAATGATGCTGACACCAAACATTTTTTTGATAATCGCTATGGAACAGGGCAAAGCACTCTTGACGGTATCACGAGAGCAACCAATGTATTATGGGCTGGGAAAAAAGTAGTAGTGATAGGTTACGGATGGTGTGGAAGAGGTGTGGCTACTAGAGCAAAAGGAATGGGGGCACAAACAATTATTACTGAAGTTGACCACATAAAAGCTTTAGAAGCAGCAATGGATGGACATGAAGTAATGAAAATGCAAGATGCTTCTAAAATAGGAGATATATTCATAAGTTTAACTGGCGGGTTAAATGCTATTGATGCTGAACATATAAAAACTATGAAAAACGGGGCTTTAATAGCAAATAGTGGCCATTTTAATGTAGAAATTAATATTGATGCCTTAGATAAGTTATCTGAAAAAAAACAAAGAATTAAAGAATTTGTAGATGAATACACATTAAAAGATGGGAAAAAAGTATATCTGTTAGGAGAAGGTAGACTTGTTAACCTTGCTGCAGCTGAAGGACACCCTTCCGCTGTAATGGATATGAGCTTTGCTAATCAAGCTTTATCTACAGAATATATGTTTAAAAATGCTTCTTCTTTAAATCCTAAAGTTTATTCAGTACCAAAATCAATAGATAATGAAGTAGGAAAACTAAAATTATTATCTATGGGTATAGATATTGACACACTCACTTCAGAACAAGAAAAATACTTAGCAAGCTGGGAAATTGGAACTTAATTATTTACCCACTAAAGGAGAAAAATTTATGGCGTTCAGTTTTATTGACTCTAAATCTTATTTATACACTTCTGAATCTGTAACTGAGGGTCACCCTGATAAATTGTGTGACCAAGTTTCTGACAGCATATTAGATGCTATTTTGAAAGAAGACCCTTCAGCTAGAGTTGCTTGTGAAACAGCAACTACTACTAATTTAGTTGTAATAATAGGCGAAATAACAACTACTGCTAAAATTAATTATGAAAAAATAGCTAGAAAAACACTTAAATCAATAGGATATAACAATGCTAATACAGGAATTGATTGGCAAACATGTGAAATAATAGTAAAAATTCATGAACAATCTCCAAATATCAATGCCGCAGTATCTACCGCTTTAGAACATAGAGATGCTAACTCTTTAATGAATGATGTAGAAGTAGATGCTATTGGCGCAGGAGATCAAGGCATGATGGTAGGATTTGCATGCAATGAAACTCCTGAACTAATGCCTATGACCATGTCACTATCTCATCAACTAACTCAAAAATTAACTGAAGTACGAAAAAACAACATCATCCCATATTTAGGCCCAGATGGTAAATCACAAGTAACTATTGAATATGAATATGGCAAACCTAAAAGAGTTCATACAATCATCATTAGTACTCAACATAATGAAAACACTACAGATAATACTATATCATCAGATATATTGAAATATGTAATCAAGCCAGTAATACCAGAAATACTTTTTGATAGCTCTACAAGAATCTTAATTAACCCTTCCGGAAAATTTGTTATAGGTGGTCCACATGGAGATGCTGGGTTAACGGGAAGAAAAATACTTGTAGACACATATGGAGGGGTTGCCAGACACGGAGGAGGAGCTTTCTCTGGAAAAGATCCTACAAAAGTTGATAGATCCGCAGCTTATGCTGCACGTTATGTAGCAAAAAATATAGTATCAGCACAGCTAGCTGACCGTTGTGAAGTACAAGTTTCTTATGCAATAGGAGTATCTTCTCCCATATCAGTTTCGGTTGAAACATTTGGCACAGGGCATATAGCTGATGATGAAATAGTCAAACTAATCAACAAGCATTTTGATTTACGTCCAGGAGCCATAATACGAGATTTGAATTTAAGACAACCGATTTATCAAAATACCGCATCCTACGGCCATTTTGGAAGATTAGATATAGAATTACCTTGGGAAAAAACTGACAAATCTGAAATATTAAAACAAGAAGCCTTTTAGAAAATGCCTATAAAATTTGGGACAGATGGATGGCGTGCAATAATTGCAAAAGATTACACTTTTGCAAATGTACAAATATGTACCCAAGCAATATGCAACATGCTAAAAGCAAATAAAGAAGATTCTAAGGGTATTATAATAGGTTATGATACCCGTTTTTTATCAAAAGAATTTGCAGAATCTGCTGCTCAAGTTATGACTGCAAATAAAATCACTACGTACTTATGTGATAGACCCGCACCAACTCCAGTCATTACCCATAACGTAATAACAAAAAATACTGCTGGAGCAATAATTATCACAGCAAGTCATAATCCTCCCAACTGGAATGGTTTCAAATACAAACCAGACTATGGAGGGAGTGCATCTACTGAAATAGTCAACAATATTGAGCAAGAAATATTAAAAATAAATTCAAAAGAATCTATAAAGTCTTTGTCTTCAAATGATCTGAAATCCAGTATATATTTAAACTGTTTCAACCCAAATCCAAGTTATATCCAACATATATCATCCTTAGTTGATTTAGAAAAAATTAGAAACTCTGGATTATCAATAGGTATTGATTCGATGTATGGTTCAGGATCAGGGTACCTATCTAATATAATATCTGGAGGAACAGCTAGAACATATGAAATAAATGCTGAATATAATCCTTCTTTCCCAGGTATTAAACAACCCGAGCCAATCAAAGAAAACCTTTCTAATTTAATGAATCTAGTTAAAGAGAATAATAAAATTAATATTGGTTTAGCAACTGACGGTGATGCAGACAGGCTTGGAGTAATTAATGAAAAAGGGGAATATATATCCACTTTAGAAGTCTTTTCTTTAATTTGTTTATATAAATTAAAAATTTTAAAGGAAAAAGGGGCTATTGTTAAATCAATAACAATGACTAATATGATTGACAAAATTGGAGATATTTATAAAGTCCAAGTATATGAAACTCCAGTAGGGTTTAAACATTTAGGTAAAGTAATGATGGAACAAAAAGCTTTGATAGCGGGAGAAGAAAGTGGAGGTTATGCCTTTAAAGGGAATATTCCAGAAAGAGATGGTATATTAAGTGGGTTAATATTTCTTGAGATGCTAGTACAAATGAATAAAACAGCTTCTGAATTAATCGAAATGTTATTCGACGAAGTTGGGTCACATGTGTATCAAAGAATTGATTTAGAAATTGAAGAAAACGAAAAAGAATCATTAAATAATAAAATTAAATACTGGGCCCCTACAAATATAGGAGCTTCAATTGTAAAAGAAAAAAATGATAAAGACGGATTCAAGTATATATTAGAAGGAGGATACTGGGCTTTAATTAGATTTTCAGGGACAGAACCTCTATTAAGATTACATGTAGAAGGAAAGTCTGAGAATCAGGTTACAGAAATTCTAAACGAAATCAAAAATTATATTTTTAATTAACAAATTATTATATAACTTAACTATTAAAAAAAAGTTAATTATAAAAAAATGAACTCTAATTTAAAAGATTTAATAATTATAATGGATGGTCATGCACTTGTTCATAGAGCCTGGCATGGAATTCAACAACCTTTAACTCTTAGTTCTACTGGAGAAGAAGTAGGAGCTATATTTGGTTTTTTAAACAGCTTATTTCGCACATTAAACGATTACAAACCAAAATATTGTGCAATCACATTTGATCTACCTTACCCTACTTTTAGACATGAAATGTTTAAAGAATATAAATCTCATCGGCCACCAACTCCTCAAGAATTAATTAATCAATTTGATAAAGTAAAAGAAGCAATAAAAATCTTAGATATCCCTATATATGAAATTAAAGGTTATGAAGGTGACGATGTTTTAGGTGCTTTAAGTGAACAGGCCGAAAAACAACAAGTTGAATGCATGATTCTTACAGGTGATACAGATACATTACAACTAGTTTCACCTTTTGTTAAAGTACTTTTATCACATGGATCTCAAAAAAAGACTTTATACGATGAAAAAGCAGTTGAAGAAAGATATGAAGGTCTTGGATCTAAATTTATACCTGAAATAAAAGCACTCCAAGGTGACTCATCAGACAATATACCTGGAGTACCTGGTGTAGGAGCAAAAACAGCAATTAAATTATTGAAAGAATATAATTCAATTGATGGTATTTATAAAAATATAAACGATTTACCTCAAGGAAAAATACGTAGTTCTTTAATTGCCAATGAAGAATTAGCTTATAAATGTAAGGAATTAACTACAATTAAACGAGCAATACCTATTAATTTAAATTTAGAACACGCAACATTTTGGACCTTCAAAAAAGAAGAACTAGTAGGATTTTTAAATGATTTGGAATTTTATAGTTTAATTTCAAGAATCCCTAAAATTGAAACCATTATAGAACATAAATCAGAGATACTTAAAGAAAAATCAAAATACTCTTTTGATCAAGATGTAAATATTATAATAGATGATCAAAACAAACTTGAAAAAATGTATCATGAATTATTAAATGCAGATAATTTTTCATTTGATACTGAAACCACATCTACTAACCCAATGTCAGCAAATTTAGTCGGTATTTCATTTGCAAATTCTAATGATAAAACTTGGTATTTACCTTTAAGACATAAAGACCAAAGCCAAAAAATAGACTTAAATATTAGTTTAAAATATATAAAAGATCTATTAGAAAATAAATCTATCAAAAAATATGTACATAATGGATACTATGATGCTTCAGTGTTATTAAATGACAATATAAAAGTTAATAATATATCTTTTGATTCTATGATTGCTGCACACCTCTTAGGTAAACGTTCAATTGGATTAAAACCTTTAGTTTTAGAATATTTTAAACATGAGATGACCGATATCACTGAATTAATTGGCAAAGGGAAAAATCAAACAACAATAGATAATATAAATATTAAAACTACTGCATTATATGCTATGGCTGATGCCTATTTCACTCAAAAATTAAGTGAAATTTTTTACAAAGAATTAGATGAGAATAATTTATTAACTTTATATAATGAAATTGAAATTAAGCTTATCCCTTTATTAATTCATATGCAAAGAACTGGTATAACTATTGATAAATCTGTATTAAAAAACTTATCTGATCAACTATCCAGCAGATTAACAGATATTACTAATAAAACGTACTCAATAATTGGGCATGAATTTAATTTAAATTCCCCACAGCAATTAAGTTCAATTTTATTTGACGAACTAAAATTACCCACCACCAAAAAAAATAAATTAGGCTACTCGACAAATGCAGCAGAACTTGAAAACCTGAGAAATCAATTAAATAAAATTCACTCTGACAAAATAAATCCTAAATCAATTGAAGTATTAGATTCTATTTTAGAATTTCGACAATTATCAAAACTTAAATCAACTTATGCAGATTCTCTACCTTTAATGATTAATCCAATTACTCAAAAAATTCATCCTAATTATAATCAAGCAGGTACCACTACTGGCAGATTATCAAGTAATGACCCAAATATACAAAATATACCTATACGAACACCTATAGGTAATAGAGTTAGAGAAGCTTTCATTGTAAATGAATATCCTGACGAATTGTTATTATCGGCAGATTATTCACAAATAGAACTTAGAGTACTTGCACATATTTCAGAAGATCCTAGCTTAATAAAAGCTTTCAAAGAAAATGAAGATATCCACTCATCTACGGCTTCTTCAGTTTATAATGTCCCCTTAAAGTCCGTTACAGATGATATGAGAAGAATCGCCAAAATAATGAATTTTGGCGTATTATATGGATTAAGTCCTTATGGAATAAGTCAACAAACTAACCTAACTCCTACTCAAGGTTCTGAATTTATAAGTGCTTATTTTAATAAATACCCAAAAATAAAATCATATATCGAAAATACGAAAAATCATGTAAAACAATTTGGCTATGTACAAACACTCTCTGGTAGAAAGAGGTATATACCCGAAATAAACTCCCCAAATCATCAAATTAGAGCTTCTGCAGAAAGAATGGCAATAAATTTACCAATTCAAGGAACTGCAGCAGATATGATTAAAATTGCAATGATAAATATTAACAAATTTATAAGTAATAAAAAATTGAAAACAAAAATGATTATACAAGTACATGATGAGTTAATATTTCAAGTCCCTAAAGACGAACTTAATGAAAGTGCAAAAATTATTATCCCCCAAATGGAATCAGCCATGAAACTCAAAATACCTATATCTGTTGATACTAAAATTGGACCTAATTGGGGGGAATTAAAAGGCATAAATTTTAAATCTGATGTTATTTAGACAAATAATATTTATTCAATCCGCAGTAAATTCTTTATCCTTGATCTAGTCTTTAAAAATACTTGCCACTCCCTGACAATTTACTCTGTGCTATAATCTAGGAGAGGTAAAGTATGCAAAAGTTAATTCTTCCACTAATAATATTAATTACACTGACTCTGACTGCATGTAGCATTTCAGACGAAACTAATTCTCAAACATCCAGTACAGCTCCAGCTCCAGAAGCTAAAGAAGAACCTAAAATATCAGACAAATCTAAATCTGTTGATGCAAAAGACGTTGAAAAAGCAATGGATAAAGCTGCAGATAAAGCAGCAGAGAGTGCAGCTGGCAATGTTACTGTGGCAGGTAGTGCTGGTGGAAGCAACTTCATTAAATCTTCTGTAAAAAATCTTAATATGGCTAAATCAGAACAAACCAATAAGCTATTAGAAGCTTACTGGACATCTCATATTGAATACTCTCCTGAAATAGCAAAAGAGCTTCTACACCCTGAATATCTTGAAAAAGGTTCAATGACAATTGATGAACAAATCGATTCATTAAAATCAGAAGGAGCCAAAATAACATTTGAGACTGATGGTACTGCTGCTAGAACAGGTTCTACAACTTTAGGGATGATTGTTTTTGTCACTCACCCTACGGAAGGTGAATTAAAATATAACATGACATTTAAAGAAACTAAAAAGAAAAATAACGAATGGAGAATAAGTAACGTAAAAGAAATGGAAGACGAGTAAATACTTAAATTTATTGATAAATTATATCCTTAAAGGACTTAATATGTTTGCTAAAGTTAAATATCTATTAGCAATTGGTTTACTCTTCCTTATCCCCGCTTGTGCCACTGAATCTAGCACTCAGGTTGCAAATATAGACTCTTCTGATGAGGTAAGCGTTGTAAAAGAGGTAGCTGAAATTGTAAATACTGCTACACCGTTACCAGTTACTCCAACACCTTTGCCACCTACGGCTACTTCTGTGCCTACATCAATACCTACAGTTATGCCCACATCAACTTCAGCACCACCTACGGCTACAGCTACCGCTGAGCCAACTGCTACCCCAATACCA
>PBOA01000014.1 GCA_002723415.1 Chloroflexota bacterium | reverse complement strand
TTTTCTAGCGAAACTGCCTCTAAAAAAGGGGAGGAAGGTGGGGATGACGTCAGGTCAGCACGGCTCTTACGTCTTGGGCCAGAAACACGCTACAATGGTCGTTACAGAGGGTTGCTAAGGAGCGATCCGGAGCTAATCCCAAAAAGACGGCCCCAGTTGGAATTGCAGGCTGAAACTCGCCTGCATGAACGTGGAGCTGCTAGTAACTGCAGGTCAGCACACTGCGGTGAATACGTTCTCGGGGGTTGTACACACCGCCCGTCACGTCATGGAAGTCGGCAACACTTGAAGTCGCTGGGCCAACCCTTAGGGGGGGCAGGCGCCGAGAGTGGGGTCTGTGACTGGGACGAAGTCGTAACAAGGTAGCTGTACCGGAAGGTGCGGCTGGATCACCTCCTTTCTAGGGAGTAGAAACATTATTAATTAATGTTTCAGGTCGATCGTCAGAATAGATTTTGACAAATTAAGTTGAGCATGACTCTTTTTATTAAGAGGGAGTTCCTTAAATTATGAATTAATCTTATAAAAATCCGACGTTTTTTTGAATTTTTTTCCTTCCACTATCCAGTTGTTAAAGTCAGCTTCATTTAGGGGCTGTAGCTCAGTTGGGAGAGCACCTGCTTTGCAAGCAGGGGGTCAGGAGTTCGAGCCTCCTCAGCTCCACCACTTTATTTGTATTTAAAATTAGTGTTTTATTAAAGTTTCCAGCTTTCACTGATCAGTCTAAACATCTTTTATGACAACTTCTATGACACTTCTATCCGATTTTATTCATTTATAGACATTTTAAATATTGCTATATAGATGTCAAATAGATAGCATAAGCCTAATTATTGAAAATTTTACTGTATAGAAAAGACCTTGTTTTAGGGATAGGGGTCATATTTAAAATACTACAACCCTACCCATTCGTTATCAAAAAAAGTTAACAAAATCACTTTGTTATTTTAGAAATATTAGAGTGTAGTTGTTCTTCAGTTATTGCTCCAACCCATCGAGTTACTATAATTCCTTCTTTATTTACAAAGAATGTAACTGGTAATCCAATAACTCCATAATCTATTGAAATTTTACCGTCTGTATCCATACCGTTTGGATAAGTAATTTTATATTGATCAATGTAACTTTTAGCTTCTGTTAAAGTATCTTGAATGTTTACGCCTATAAAATGTACGTTTTGATTATTGAATTCTTTATAAGTTTTTTCTAATAATTCTGATTCTTCTCTGCATGGAGGGCACCATGATGCCCAGAAGTTAATTACTAGAGACTTTCCAAAATTTTCTGAAAGAATGAATTTTTGAGAATTATTTATAAGAATAAATTCGAAATCCGGTGCTTTTTCTCCTACTCGGGTAAATCCACTTTTACTAGTAACAGATTTATCGTTTGTAAGTCCTTTAGCAAATAAAAAAATAATGCATAATAGCAAAGAGCTCAAAAAAAGAATTAAGAATAAATTAAATTTTTTTTTCATTAAATTAAATTCCAAATTAATATAAAAGTTAATTATTATTTTTTATGGATATATTTATTTTAAAATAGCTAAAGCAACTATTCAATTTTTTATAGAATTTAAATTGTTTTATGTATTATTATATAAGGTAGTTTAGTTTTAATTCTAATAATAGATTATTAAATTGAGAGGTTGGAAAGTATGAACCCTATTGAAAAAGTTCAATTATTAGGACAGTCAATTTGGTATGACAATATAAATAGGGAATTAATTAATAATGGGTATATAAAGAATTTATTAGATATAGGTATTACGGGATTAACTTCTAATCCCACATTATTTGAAAAAGCAATATCTAATAGTAAATTATATGATCAGGATTTGTTGAATTTCTCGAAATCTGATTTGTCTACTGAGCAAATATTTGAAGAATTGGCTGTTGAAGATATCAGAAGTGTAGCAGCATTATTACACCCTATTTATGAAAAAACTAATAAGAAAGATGGTTATGTTTCATTAGAAGTAAATCCTAAACTGGCTTTTGATAGTAATAAAACTATATTAGAAGCTAAAAGGCTATATAATAAATTAGATTGTCCCAATATTATGATTAAAGTGCCTGGTACAGATGAAGGAGTCATTGCTTTAGAAGCATTGATTAGTGAAGGTATAAATATTAATGTAACTTTAATTTTTTCACAAAGATCTTATTCTAAAGTCAGAGAAGGTTATATTTTAGGATTAGAAAAATTTGAACAAAAAGGTGGAGATTTATCTCAAGTTCATTCGGTGGCTTCATTCTTTATTAGTAGAGTAGATACTATAATTGATAAACAACTTAATGGACTTTCTTCTTCTTTCAATAACGTTCGGCAAAAATTACTAAATTGTATTGGTATTAGTAATGCAAAGATTGCTTATGAAGAATTTAATAAAACATTTAATTCTGAAAGATTTAACTCATTATTAGCCAAAGGGGCAAATGTACAAAGACCTCTTTGGGCAAGTACGAGTACCAAAAACCCTGATTTGAGCGATGTTTTATATATCGATTCTTTAATTGGAAACAATACTGTTAATACAATTCCAGATAATACTTTAAAAGCTTTTGTTGATCATGGTTCCAATATATCTACGTTAAATAATAACGTTGCTGAAGCAAAGTCTAATATTCAGTTATTAGCATCTGTTGAGATAAATTTAGAAAAATATTTAGACTTACTATTAATTGAAGGGATTAAGTCTTTTACTCAATCATATGAAGAATTGATATCTAATATAGAAACTAAAATTAAGAGTTTAATTTAAATGGATAAAATATCTTGGGAAAATCTCTTTCAGGAGAATCTGGATTTTTTAATAAAAGAAGAGATTATTAAACGTATTTGGTCTAAAGATTATGGTATATGGAATTTAAACTCAGAATTTTATCCGGATAGATTGGGATGGCTTGATGTATTAGATTTTATTGATGAAAAAAAACATTATATACACAATATAAGAAATAATATTTGTAATGAAGAATTTGATCATATTATATTATTAGGTATGGGTGGAAGTAGTTTGGGGGCTGAAGTAGTTTATAATATAATAACTAAATCAGAAAATAAATTTCCAAATTTAACAGTAATTGATACAATAATACCTCAAACTATAGACCGTATCTTAAAAAAAATAGATTTAAAAAAGTCTTTTTTTATAGTTTCATCTAAATCAGGCACGACTTTAGAGCCGTTACTTTTATATAAATTTTTTAAAGATAAAGTAAAAGAAAACATTGGATCTCAGTATGGAAGTCGTTTTATGGCAATTACAGATGAAGGTACTCCATTAGCAGATTTAGCTTTAAATGATAACTTCCGGTACATACTATATAATCCTACAAATATAGGTGGTAGATATTCGGCACTTTCATTTTTTGGGTTAATACCCCCGATGCTTTGTGGGGTGAATTTTGAATCAATGTTAATTAAAGCAAAATCTATAAATGAAGAATCCAAACTTGATGACTTAGACAGAAATTCATCAGCGCGGTTAGGAGCATTTATGGCTGCAATGATTAAATCTGGAAGAGATAAGATGACATTAATTATTTCTGAGGAAATAAAGTCGCTTGGTTTATGGATTGAACAATTAGTTGCAGAAAGTTGTGGGAAAGATGGAGTTGGTTTAATTCCTATATATGATGAACCATTAATTTCTCCTAAAGAATATTCTGATGATAGATTTTTTGTTTATATTAAAATTAGAGAAGACAAAGAATTAGATTCATATATTAAACAAATTGAAGAGAATCAAAGCCCATTAATAAAGCTCGAATTAGAAGATGAAGATTCTTTAGGGGCAGAATTTTTTAGATGGGAATTTGCAACAGCGTTACTAGGTGCTTTTTTGAATATTAACCCTTTTGATCAGCCAAATGGGCAATTGTCAAAAGATATTACTTCTAGGTTACTACTAGAGGGTATACCTCATTCCTATAATGATTTACCTTGTTCTTTTTTATCTTTAGATCAAATGTTGAATGTTGCTAAGCCTAATAGTTATTTAGCAATTATGGCATATATTGATGATAATTCTGAAATAAATGAAACATTACAGTTATTAAGAAAAAGAATTACAAAAGAATTTGGAATAGCTACAACTTTAGGGTATGGCCCTCGTTTTTTGCATTCAACAGGTCAACTACATAAAGGGGGCGTTAATTCAGGTTTGTTTTTACAAATTACGGAAAAAAAAGGATTAGACTATAGTATTCCAGGTCAGTCTTATAGTTTAAAAAAATTAGTAGATTCTCAAGCATTTGGAGATAGATTAGCATTGTCTCTAAATGCTAGAAAAGTTATGCATATTGAAATTGATAATGATCTATCATCATCAATAGATATAATTTAATACAAGTATTTTTAATATTTGTATATGCTAATAAATTAACTTAAACTAGTGTTATGTTTTTACTTAGTATATAATTGATGCAAGATTTAAATATATTTTACTAAACTATGAATTATTTTTAGTATAAGAAATTCTAAATATGTATTTAGCTACTTCATTTAAGAAATTACCTCCAATATATATTTCATCAATAGTTTTTATTACGATTACTATTATGTTATTACCTTTCATCTATCTTTTTTTAAGAGTATATGATGCAAATTTTGAGGTATTTGATATATTTTTCAGCATAAGTTATTTATATATCATATTAAGATCTTTATTATTGATGATACTTGTTTCATTAATAACATTACTTCTTGCTTTACCGTTAGCATGGATTAATGTTCGAACATTATTACCTTTTTCTAATGTATGGGCTGTACTTTTGTCATTGCCATTAGTTATTCCAACATATGTAGGAGCTTATATATATTCTTCTATTTTAGGACCTAAAGGAGTATTACAAGATGTATTAAGTTTTTTCTTTGGTATTGATACATTGCCGGATATACATGGATTATTGGGAGCAACTTTAGTTTTATCTTTATTAAGTTTTCCGTATTTATTTTTGATATTAAAAAGTTCAATATCTAATATTGATTCTACATTGATAGAGTCTTCAAGATTGTTAGGGTATGGTCAATTTAAGACTTTTTTAAAAATTATACTTCCTCAATTAAAACCTTCAGTTATAGCGGGTACTTTATTTGTATCTTTATATACTTTATCGGATTTTGGAGCGGTATCTTTAATGAGATACAATACTTTAACTTGGGCTATATATCAGCAATATCAATCAATAATTGATCGTTCGATAATATCTTTGATTTCTTTAGTATTAGTTCTAATAGCTATATTAATTATTTTTATTGAATCAAGATTTAGAAATAAAAGCAGATATTATAAAATAGGTACAGGCACAAGCCCGAAATTTAAAAAAACCGATTTAGGTATTTGGAAAATACCTGTTTTCATTATTTTAGGTTCTGTTGTATTTCTTTCATTAATTTTGCCTTTGGGAGGATTACTTTATTGGTTAATTAGAGGATTATTTTCAGGAGAAGAATTACTATTTGTTTGGAAGCTTATTTATAATTCTTTATTTATATCAATTTTGACGTCTATATTTACTGTATTTCTTTCAATTTGTATGGCAATTTTTTTAGTTAGATATAATTTTATATTAAATAGATATATGGAAATAATAAGTTTGGCTGGATATGTATTGCCAGGAGTGATAGTAGCGATATCTTTGGTATATTTTGGTATCAATTTTGTGGGAGTTATATATCAAACGAAAACTTTATTGATAATTGCATGTATTATATTAGCTTTTCCTGTAGCGTTAGGAAATTCTAAAGCTGTAATATTACAAATCAATCCTGAAATTGAAGATTCTGCTAAATTATTAAGTAAAAACTTTTTGTCTGTAATTATATTTATACTTATACCTATGATGAAATCTGGGTTAATCATGAGTTTGTCATTGGTGTTTTTATTGACTATGAAAGAATTACCTGCAACATTAATATTAGGTCCTTTAGGGTTTGAGACTTTGGCTACATCAATATGGAGTTCTGCTTCTGAAGCTTATTTTGCTCGTGCAGCAGCTCCTGCATTGTCTATAGTTATTTTATCTTTATTCCCTTTGATTTTATTGATGAAAGCTGAAGATAAAGCTGAAATGATATGAGTTTAGTATTAAATTGTATGAATTTATCAAAAAGCTTTGGTAAATATAATGTAATCAATAATTTGGATTTTCAACTATTTTCTGGTCAAATTTTATCTATATTAGGTTCTAGTGGCTGTGGTAAAACGACATTGTTGAGATTGATTTCTGGTTTAGAAGAATTGGATAATGGCGAGATATATATTAACGATAAGTTAGTTTCAAAAACGGGGGTTCATGAACGTCCTGAAAAAAGAAATATTGGAATGGTTTTCCAGAATTATTCATTGTTCCCTCATATGAATGTTTTTAATAATATTGCATTCGGTTTAAAAAATTTAGATAAAAATGACAAAGAAAATAGAGTTAATGAAGTCTTAGAAATAACTAGATTGGGAGATTTTGCAAATAGATATCCTCAGGAACTTTCTGGAGGCCAGCAACAAAGAGTTGCTATAGCGCGAACTTTAGCTCCAAGGCCAACTATTATGTTGTTAGATGAACCTTTTAGTAATTTAGATGCTTTTACAAGATCAGCAATGTTGACAGATATTCAAAAAATTATTAGGGATAGTAAAGTAAGCACAATATTGGTTACTCACGATAGGGAAGAGGCTTTTGCTACATCAGATTATCTAGCTATAATGGTAAATGGAAACATAGAGCAATTTGACAAGCCAGATAGAGTTGTTAAATATCCCATTAATCAAGATGTTGCGAGTTTAGTTTTAAATTGTGGTTTTGTAGAAGGAACAATTAAAAATGGAGTTTTAACTACTATACTAGGTAATTTTTCTTTTAAGACAATGGAATTAAATAATAATATTGAAAATGATAAAAAAGATGTAAATGTTTTAATACGTCCAGAAGATTTTAATATAGCATATGATCCTAATGGGAATTTTAAAGTTTTATCTATAGAATTTAGAGGTATGTACTCAATGGTTCAAGTACAATCTATAAACCATGGATTTGAACTAAAATTTATTAATAATGACAAAGATAAATTGTGGACTATAGGTTCTAATGTTAATTTAATAAAAGCTAATACTAATCCTTTGATAGTTTATAGTAGAAATTAAATTTCGAGATGAAATTCTAAATTTAATTTGGTATTATAAGTTTATTAATAAATTGGTATAGAAGGCTATTAAAATGAAAGAATATGAAACTGGTTTTTCTCGACTCTCAATGGGTGTTGAAAATTACCTTCTATCGATATTTCGATTAAAGGAAGAAGGCAATGTTGTGAGTATTTCGTCTCTTGCGGCACATTTAAAAACATTACCAATAGGCGAAGGTATTGGTACTTCATTACCTTCCGTTGGAGGTATGGTAAGAAGGCTAGTGCGAGAAGGTTTTGTTACTATTGATGACAAGAAAAAAGAAATAAATTTTACCAAGAGTGGATATACTAATGCTGAGACTATTGTAAAAAGACATAGGTTGGCAGAAAGATTAGTAGTAGACATGTTTGACGTAGAATTATTTAGAGCACATACAGAAGCTCATTTACTTGAACATGCTATATCATCATATTTGGAAACTAAGATATTGGCAAAATTAGGTAACCCTTCTACATCTCCTTATGGTTATCCAATACCAGGAAGTAACTATGTTTTAAATAAAAAAGCTGTCAAAATTAATGAATTACAATCAAACTCTAGAGTGAAAATTGATAGAATACCTGCAGATGATATGAGTTTATTGAAATATTTAGTAGAAAATAAAATCGTCCCTGGTAGTATTGTTTTGATTTTGGATAACAATAAATCTACAGGAACTATAAGCTTAAGTTCATTTGGTATTGAATCTGTTTTGAGTGTAGATGTAGCAGAATTAGTTTGGGGGATTCCTGAATAAATTATTTATGATTTGTTTTACCGCTAATTATTGTTAAAGCATGCACTAATATTGGTTCAATAATTTCCATACATTCTTTGACTGCTTTAGGGCTGCCGGGTAAATTAATTATTAAGCATTTTTTACGTAAACCACTCATCCCTCTGCTTAACATCGCTAAGTCTGTATATTTTAAAGTTTCTATTCTCATTGCCTCTGAAATTCCTGGAATTTCTTTATCTAAAACGTTTTTAGTAGCTTCAGGTGTTATATCTCTTGGTCCTAATCCAGTACCACCAGTGGTAATTATAATATCGATTATATTATTATCACTTAATTCAATTAGTTTAGAAGAAATACGATTAATATCGTCAGAGATAATTTCATAAGCAACTTCTTCTATAAAATCATTATTTTTAATAAAATCACTTATTACTTTCCCACTTGTATCTTCTCTTTTCCCTTCAGAAGCTGAATCACTAATAGTAATAATGCCTAATTTAAAAATTTTAATATCTCTTATTTGATTTAATTATTATTAATACGATTATACCTTTATTTAATTTTAGTTAAAAGATCCTTAATATTTTTTATTATAAATGTATTTTTCGGAAAAGTCTTAGATTTGTAATAAATAAGTCAAGAAATGCCTTGCGTATTATTATTTTGTTTGGGAAACTGCTTCTATAAGTTAAATTTTGTGGGTTTTAAAAATTCAAGTTTAAACATAATGCGAGTATATCATAGACCTGTGATGGTGCAGGAAGTTATAAAATCTATAAATTTTGAGAGTTTAGAAGTAATAGTAGATTGTACATTAGGTTCAGGAGGACATTCAAAAGCAATACTTGAATATGCAAAATCTATAGGAAAAAAAATAAAAATTTTAGCTATAGATTTGGATTATGAAGGAATAGAGATAGCTGAAAAAAGATTAAATGACAATTTAAATTCGATAGTTATTAAGCAGGGTAATTTTTCAAATATATCAAAAATAGTAAAAGAAAGTGGAATAAATAAAGTAGAGGCTGTATTGTTCGATCTAGGGGTGTCATCATTGCATTTAGAAAAAGCTGTTAGAGGCTTTAGTTTTCGTCAAGATTCAACATTGGATATGCGATTTGATAAAAACCAAATTAATTCAGCAACTAATGTGATTAACGAAGAATCAGAAGAAAAATTGAAAAATATAATTCGAGAATTTGGAGAAGAACCTAAAGCAAATGCGATTGCAAGATCAATAGTAAGAAATCGGCCAATAATAAGTACTTTAAAATTAGCGGATATCATAGTAAGAGCAAAAAAAAGTTATAAACATAAAACTAAACATCCTGCGACTCAAACTTTTCAGGCTATTAGGATGTATGTAAACAATGAATTAAATAATATAAGCTTGGGTATTAAGGAAGCTATTAATTTATTAAAAAAGTCAGGGAAAATAATAATTATTTCCTATCATTCTATTGAAGATAGGTTAGTAAAAAAAATTTTATTTGAAGAATCACGTGACTGTATATGTCCAATAAATATTTTAGAATGTGTTTGTGATCATTCTCCTACCCTTAAGTTATCTTTTAGAAAGGTTTTAAAACCTTCTTTGGAAGAAATCAGACTGAACCGCAGGAGTAGAAGCGCAAAATTAAGAGTAGCTGAGAAAATCTGATGATTATAAATAAACTAGAGGGGGTATTATGATAAATAATAATATTATTACTGCAATAGATATTGGCTCAGATAAAGTTTGTACAATAGTTGCTGAACAATCTGAAAATAGCTTTAATATATTAGGATATAGTAGTGTTCCTTCCTTAGGCATGCATAAAGGACTTATTAAGGAGAGTGATTTAGTTTCATCATCTGTGTCTCAATCAATAAGTCAAATTGAAAATCAATTAGGTATTAAAATTGAATCAGCATATATTGGTATTACTGGTCCAGATATAAAATTTAAAACAAAAATTGATAAAATGGATTCTGTTGCCAAAACTGGTGTAATTACCTCTAATGATCTAAAGGCAAATACAGATAATATTATTATTGATCAAAAAAATGATTATTTGCTACATATGATTACACTTTCATATATAGTTGATGGAATAGCTGGGATTAAGAACCCTTTAGGCATGCATACTGAAGATTTACAAGTGGATAATTATGTTATTACTGCTGATAAAGAACAAGCAATTAAAATGCATGAAATAATAAATAAAATTGGAATTAATATAGATAAACTTATTTTCACTCCCTTGGGTAATATACTTTCTACTTTAACAGATTTTGAAAAAGATAATGGGACCATATTAATTGATATCGGTAAAGGAACGACTGATATAGTTGTTGTTAAAAATAATACCATTGTATGTAATGATTTCATTCCTGTTGGGGGATATCAATTTACCAATGATATTTGTGTAACATATAATACAAATTATGATGTTGCTGAAAAAATTAAATTAAGATGTGGCAATGCAGAATTATTTGGAATTTCGCATTCTGAAGAAATTGATTTAGATACAAATGATGATTCTTTATTAAAAATTTCTAGAAGAGAAGTTTGTCAGTTAATTAGAGAACGTTCTACTGAATTGGCTAGGTTGGTTAAATTTAAATTAACTAACCATAATATTGAAGACATATCTGAAATGTCTGTAGTTTTAACAGGTGGGGCAGCACAATTACCTGGAATCAATTCCATATTTAGACAGTCTTTAGGCAGTAAAACTAGATTAGGTTTTCCTAAAAATAGGAATGATTTGAAAGAGGGATTAAATAAACCTGAATTTTCTGCATCTTTAGGTTTATTATTATGGGGATTAGACAACAGTGAAATTAATTCTGATAATTCCGATGTAATGGATTCGAAAGATAATTATAACACTAGAAATAAAACTTACCAATTTATAAACCAAATAAAAACTTTGTTGCCAATGCAACCAATTTCATCTAAATTAGGGAGAGTATTATGGAAATAATTAATAGTATAAATCCAAGAGAAATAGCCAAAATAAAAGTAATTGGTGTAGGAGGGGGAGGTTCTAATGCAGTATCTAGGATGTTTAGAGAACGGATTCCTGGAGTTGAGTACGTTGTTGTAAATACAGATGCTCAAGCATTACTTCAAAGTGATATTCCTATGAAGATACGCATAGGAGAGCAATTAACTGCAGGAAAAGGTGTAGGAGGTGATCCTGACTTAGGAATGCGTTCTGCTGAAGAGAGTAGAGAGGAATTATATGAAGTAGTTCGTGATACTGATATGATATTTGTTGCTGCAGGAATGGGAGGTGGTACAGGGACTGGTTCTGCACCTGTTTTAGCACAAATAGCAAAAGAGACTGGAGCACTTACTGTCGGAGTAGTAACAAAGCCATTTAGTTTTGAAGGTAGTAAAAGGTCAAAATCTGCAGAAGAAGGTATTAGGAATTTAGGTCAAAATGTGGATACTTTATTAGTGATTCCTAATGAAAGATTACATGTCATTTGTGATGAAGAAATTACAGCTGAGAACGCTTTTAAAATGGCGGATGATGTTTTACGGTCAGGCGTTCAATCTATAGCTGAATTAGTTACTACTGCTGGAGACATTAATGTCGATTTTGCTGATATCAATACTGTAATGCGTGATGCTGGGCCTGCATGGATGTCTATAGGATGGGGGGTAGGTGAAAATAGAGCTAGAGAAGCTGCACAGCAAGCTATAACTAATCCTTTACTAGATGTTTCTATAGAAAGTGCTAAAGGAGTTTTATTTAATGTAACTGGGGGTAGTGATTTAAAATTATCTGAATTACATGAAGCAGCTGAAGTTATTCAACGTGTAGTAGATCCAGATGCTAATATTATATTTGGTATGGTAACTGATCCTAAAATGGAAAATGAAATAAAATTAACTATTGTTGCTACTGGGTTTCCTACGGTTGAGAGTATGCAGGAAAGAGAAAACCAAATACAAAATATGCTTGAAGATGTTTTAGAGGGAGATGATATTGATTTAGATGTTCCTCCATTTTTAAGGCGATATTCAATGAGCAGACATAATAATAATGGATCTTTAAACAAATAGTTATTTTTTACTAAAAAAAGACAAAAAAGTCTCTAAGTTATTAAAGACTTTTTTGTCTTTTTTTTTGGTTTATATTTGTAAGATATTTAAAGAATAAATATTATAAACAAACAATTTAAAAAAAGCACAAATTTTCGTTGACAATGCTCAATATATAGTGTTAATTTTATCTTCTAACACCTTAAATTGTGGTTTGGTTGACATGACTTGTAGCTATTGTAATAATAATCAATCTAAAGTTCTTGATTCTAGAGATTCGGGGAATTCTATTCGCAGAAGAAGAGAATGTATTAATTGTGGTGTTAGATTTACTACATATGAATTTATTCAATCAAAAGTAATTTCAGTTATAAAACGTGATGGTAGAAATGAAGATTTTGATTTGGATAAATTAAAGAGAAGTTTGTGGAGTGCTTGTAAGAAGCGTCCTATACCTATTGGGAGTATTGATAAATTAGTGTCTTTGACTCAAGCATTAATAATAGAGTCAGGGAAGTCGGAAATTCCTTCTAGATTAATTGGCGAATTAGTTATGACAAAATTAAAAGAAATAGATAGGGTTGCTTATATAAGGTTTGCGAGTGTTTATAGAGATTTTAAAGATGTTGAAAGTTTTAAAAGTGAAGTAGATTCATTATTGGTTAATGAAGATAGTAAAATTGATTATAATGCGCAATTATCATTTTTAGATTCTTTAGAAATTGATTTTTTGCAAAAGACTAATAGACGTAAAGGACTATCAAAAAGTATCAAAAATTTTCAAACAAAATTAGTATAAAAAATTAATATGTATTTTATAAGTTGAATTATTGGAGTAAATATGGTTGAAAAGAATAGAACGGACAAAGATTTGAAAAAAGAATATAAAAACAATTTGCAATATTCTTTTTTGCATCCGTTAAAATCAGAAGAAATAGAGTTGAACCAAACTGATAATAGTAATGAAGGTGCCCCATTTGCAAAGTTGTCAGATAATGCAAAATTGATTATTGAAAAAAGATACCTTAGAAGAGATAAAGATGGTAATTTGATTGAAGATCATCAAGAGTTATTTCACAGAGTAGCTAATTCAATATCATTAGGAGAGCGTAAGGCAAAAAGAAAGAGTTGGAAAAATGATTGTTTGGAATTGTTGACTTCATTGAAATTTTTGCCTAATTCACCTACCTTGGTTAACGCTGGAACTGATAAAGGATGTTTGTCTGCCTGTTTTGTGGTTTCCCCTGAGGATACTATGGATTCGATAATGTCTGTAGCTTATGATGCTGCTATGATTGAAAAATGGGGAGGAGGCATAGGTTTTGGGTTTTCACAATTGAGACCAGTTAATGATAAAATTTCAACAACTCATGGGATGGCTTGCGGGCCTATAGCAGTTATGAAATTATATTCTTCGGTTGGAGCTACTCTTACCCAAGGCTCTTTTAGGTTAGGAGCTCATATGGGGCAACTTAGAGATAGCCATCCAGATATTAGGGAATTCATTCATTGCAAGGATGGAGATGATACGCTTTCTAATTTCAATATATCTGTTCAAATTACAGATAAATTTATGGAAGCAGTAAAAAAAGATCAACCTTGGGAGCTTATAAATCCTAGAGATGGAAAAGTTGTTGAGAAAGTGTCTGCTAAAGAATTATGGAATGAGATATCTGAATCTGCTTGGAAAACAGGTGATCCTGGTGTTGTGTTTGTTGATAGAGTTTGGGAAACTGCACCCAACCCACAAATGGGACAGATAGAAACATCTAATCCATGTGGGGAAGAATTTTTAGAAAATTATGGTAATTGTTGTTTAGGTTCAATTAATTTGGATTTGCATGTTAAAGACAATGATTTTGATTGGGAATCACTTGAGAAAACTGTTAGAACATCAGTAAGATTTTTAGATAATGTTATAGAAGTTAATAATTTTCCTTTGCCTCAATTGAGGGAAGTTAATTTGAAAACTAGAAGAATAGGTCTAGGGGTTATGGGATGGGCCGATTCTTTAATGAGATTGAATTTACCATATGATTCTTCAGAAGCTCTTGAGCTTGCAGACAAATTAGGAGAGTTTTTAAATAGAATTGCTTGGGATGAATCAAGGGTTCTTGCTGAAGAAAGAGGTCCTTTTCCTGAGTATGAAAATTCGGCTTTAAAAGAAAGAGGAATGCCTCCTGTTAGAAATTCTAGTGTTTTAACAATTGCTCCTACTGGTACTATAAGTAGAATTGCTGGTTGCTCAAGTGGAATTGAACCTCATTTTGCTATTGCATGGTGGTCAAATGTTTTATGGGAAGATCAAGATGGTACAAGTTCTCGTCTTTTAGATGCTCCTACATCCGTATGGGAAAAACTTAGAGAGTCATTAAAGGATGAAGATTTGGTAAGAAGTGTTTTAACGCAGATAGCTGATAATCCTGAGGATGCAAAAAATATACTAGATCAACATGGTATTGATTCTGCAATATTTCGTACTTCAATGGGCATTAGTCCTGAAGCTCATATTAAAATGCAATCTATTTGGCAGAAATATGTAACTAATTCAGTTTCTAAGACAATTAATTTGCCTAATGAAGCGACTGTTAAAGATATTAAAAATGCGTATGAATTAGCTTGGGAAACTGGATGTAAGGCAGTAACTGTTTATAGAGATGGTTCAAAGTCTCTACAAGTTTTAGAAACAGGTAAAAATAATACTAATTCTGAAACTAGTGATGAAGTTGATGATATACATAATTTGTTGCCTCGTCATAGACCTACTGTTGTCAATGGATTGACAGAGAGAATTCGTTCAGGCCACGGGACTATGTTTGTTACTGTTAATTTTGATCAAGACGGCAAGCCTTTTGAAGTTTTTTCAACTTCAGGAAGATCAGGGGGTTGTGAAGCAGCACATTTGGATGGGTTATCTAGATTAACTTCTTTAGCTTTACGTTCTGGCATAGACCCTGATCAAATAGTGGATCAATTAAAAGGAACAACTTGTTGTCCAGTTTGGGATGGAGGTAATTTAATTCGTTCTGCTGAAGATGCTGTTGCACATGTGTTAGGTAAAAGAATTACCAATGATATTAATAATAATCAGCTGACTTTAAATTCTGTGGATATTAAGGATGATGCTGCCCAATTAGGAATTTTCCCTTCGGATAATATGATTTCTGAACAAGGAGACAAAAAAATAAATAGTGGAGCAAGGTGTCCTGATTGTTCGGCTTATATGATTTTTCAGGAAGGTTGTCATAGTTGCAGAGATTGTGGATATACTAAATGTGAGTAATTTGTTAATTTGTAACAAATAAAAGTATGAGATTTATATGAACCTTAATAATAAGCCAAATCTAGGTATTACTATGGGTGATCCGTCTGGAATAGGTCCTGAAGTAATTGCCAAATCTTTGTCAGATGATTCAATATTTTTTAAATGTATTCCAATTATTTTTGGTAATTCGAATATAATGTCAAATGCTTTAGATTCAATTAATTCTAATAAAAAGGTTAATCCTATTGACAGTATAAACCAGGCTATATCTGATACAACTAAGTTAAATGTTTTAGATATTGGAAACTTAGATTATAATGACATACAAGTAGGTCAAGTATCAGATGTTTCGGGGAAAGCATCTGTTGAATGGATATTGAAAGCGGGTAATTTAGCTGCAAGTAATGAAATTCAGGCTATAGTTACAGCTCCTATAAATAAAGAAGCATGTAATTTAGCTGGGTTTAAAGATGTAGGACATATGGAAATATTTCAAAGTCAAACTCAATCAGATCAAGTTGCAACTATGTTAATGGCAAGAAACCTTAGAGTTGTTCATCTGACAACTCATAAATCATTGAAAATTGCTTGTGATTATGTAACTCATAGTAATATTTTAGAAAAACTTATTCTTACTGATAAATACTTTACTCAATGGAATATTAAAAATCCAAAAATTGGTGTCTCAGCTTTAAACCCTCATGCTAGTGATGGTGGGATAATCGGAAATGAAGAATTTGATCAAATATTGCCAGCTGTAAATTCAGCTAAGGAAATTGGGATTAATGCGATTGGTCCAATTCCTGCAGACACAATTTTTAACCAGGCTATTGATGGGGCTTATGATGTAGTGTTAGCGATGTACCATGATCAAGGACATATTCCAATTAAAGCTTATGATTGGGCAAGAAGTGTTAGTGTTAATATTGGATTACCATTTATTAGAACTTCAGTTGATCATGGAACAGCTTTTGATATAGCTGGGAAAGGGTTAGCAGATCCTTTAAGTATGTTGGAAGCTATAAAAGTTGCTGTTTCGTTAATAGCTGATAATAAGCTTCCGTAATGATCAGAGATATTCGTGAATTAAATTTAATTTTAAAAATTAAAAAAGTTAAATAAATTAAGGAATAAGAAATTATGAATATTTCATTTATAGGTGGTGGGATTATGGCAGAGGCAATGATTAAAGGTATTCTTCAGTCACAAATTTTAACGGCTGGGAATATATCAATTGGAGAAATTTCTTCTCAAAGACGTGAATATTTAGAGCAAACTTATAAAGTTAAAACATATTCAGATAACTTAAAAGCTATTAATAATTCAGATATAATAATTTTATCTGTAAAGCCACAGAATGTTTTAGAAGTTAGTGAGAAATTATCTAATAATATTCCAAAATCAGTTACAATAATTTCTATTGTCGCAGGCTTGAGTTTAAAGGACTTAACAGAGGCTTTTAATTTGAAATCTATTATTCGCGTTATGCCAAATACCCCTGCTCAAATAGGTAGTGGTATGACTGTATGGTTACCAACCGATAATGTGTCTAAAAAAATCAACGATTTTACTAAAGCTGTATTGGAGTCATTAGGTAAAGAGATACAGGTCAAAGATGAAAATTATTTAAATATTGCTACAGCTTTAAGTGCTAGTGGTCCGGCGTATGTATTTTTATTTATTTCATCTCTAATTGATGCAGGAGTATATTTAGGTATCCCTAGAGATTTATCTAGGCAATTAGTTCTTCAAACTGTACTTGGTAGTTGTCAAATGTTAATTGATTCTAATGATCACCCTTCAGCTTTAGTAGATCGTGTAACTTCACCTGGAGGAACTACTATAGAAGCTTTGTTGACTTTTGAACAAGGGGCCGGACGAGCTACTATAATGGAGACAGTTATAGCTGCGTATGAAAAATCAATAGAATTAGGGCAACAAAATTGATCTTCATAGCTAATTTTATTTATTTATTATCTACAGTGTTAACTTTTGCAATTTTTGGAAGAGTATTGATGTCTTGGATATCACCCAGAGGGGGTGATTCAGTGAGTAATTTTTTATTTAATATCACAGAACCACTACTTGCTCCAGTTCGTAGGGTTTTACCCAGAACCGGACTTTTTGATTTGTCTCCAATGATTGTTTTGATAGTGTTGCAAATTGTCCTTCCTAGGTTATTAAGAATACTGGTATAGCTATTTGATTTTTTAATTAGATTCTAATGTCACTTCTCCAGCAGTAATTTTTTTTCTTATATTATTTGAAAATTCAATTATTAGGTCTCCATTCTCTGTAACTTGAATTGCTTTACCTTTAATTAATTCTCCATTAGAGCTTATTTCAACATTTTTTCCAATTGTTTCTATTTTTGAAGACCATTCTTTTGTGAGAAATTCTTGGTTTTTAATTTTAATGTAATAATTATTAAAAATATTTAAAAATGTGATTAAAAAAGCTGTGCGATCAATTATTTTTCCTGTTTCTTTATATAAGCTTGTAGCAATACTAGATATTTCTAAGTGTTTCATTGGATTGAAATTAATATTTATTCCTATACCCAAAATAGCATAATTTAGCTTGTTTGAATTCATTTCACTTTCAATTAATATTCCAGATATTTTTTTTTGGTTAAGTTTTACGTCATTTGGCCATTTGATAGTTGGGTTCATATTAGTATAATTTTTAATAACTTCGTATACGCTTAGTGTAGCAGCCATATTTATATAGGCTAATTGTTGTAGAGTTGGTTTTAATATTATAGATAATGAAATATTTTCACCAGGAGCAGATATCCAGTTGCGATTAAACCTTCCCCTACCCTTTGTTTGGTTTTCAGCTATAATTACGTATCCTTCTGATTCATTATTTTTAGCAATTAACTTAGCTTTGTTCATTGTTGATGAGAGAATATCGTAATATAATATATTTCTTCCAACTATTTTGTTTGAAAGACTTGTTTTTAATAAATTAATATCAAGAGGTATATATTTCATTATAATGAATAATTATTTTTATATTGATATTAATGTATATATACTAAATAATCTAGCTTTATTCAATTAATTTATGCTTGAGGTTTTATAGATGATAAATTTTCATATTTTAACTATATTTAAAAATATATTTTCTGAATATTTTTTTGAAGGGATAATTGGAAAAGCTCAAGATAAAGGGTTGATAAACATTTATACATATGATTTGCGCGATTATGCTGAAGACAAACACAAAACTGTAGATGATTATATTTTTGGTGGAGGCAGTATGCTTTTTAAACCTGAGCCATTATTTAATGCTGTTGAAAATATACAAAAAAATAAGATTTTAAATAATAATAAAAAATGTATTATTCTTCTAACACCGCAAGGACAACAATTAAATCATAATTTAGCTAAAGAAATAGCTAGTTTTAAAGATATAATTATGATATGTGGAAGGTATGAAGGAGTAGACGAAAGAGTTAGAGAAAATTTAGTGACTCATGAGGTTAGTATAGGAGATTATGTTTTAACAGGGGGAGAACTCCCATCAATGGTGTTAATTGATGTTGTTTCACGATTAATTCCTGGAGTAGTTGGATCTCAAGATTCAGTTAGTGAAGATTCTTTTGCAAGAGGTCTTATTGAACATCCACAATATACTAGGCCTTCGATGTTTAGAAATTGGAAAGTTCCTGAAGTTTTGCTTTCTGGTAATCATAAAGAAATATTGAAATGGAGAAGACAAGAATCATTAAGAAAGACTTTTTATAGAAGACCAGACTTATTAGATTCTGTAAAATTATCTGAAGAAGATCTTTTATTTATAAATAAACTAAAATTAAAAGAAGAATAAAGAATGTTCAATACTGAATATTTAGTGATATGATTTGTTCATATTTAAAATTAATCATATTATAATTTTAAGGGAATAATTATGAATTCAAAAGATTTTTTATCAATAATAGATATTTCTAGAGAGAATATTTACGAATTAGTTGATAAAACCAATAAAATGAAATCAGGTTGGATGCCTGATAGCCTAAATAATAAAATTTTGGCTTTATTGTTTGAGAAACCATCATTAAGAACTCGAGTAAGCTTTGAAGTTGGAATTTCACAAATGGGTGGTAAATGTATCTATTTGTCTAAAGATGATGTTGGGCTTGGTATAAGAGAACCAGAAAGTGATATTGCAAAAGTCCTTGATAGGTGGGTAGATGGGATAGTAGCAAGAGTATTTTCACATAATAGCTTGGATTTATTAGCCAATAATACATCTATTCCTGTAATAAATGCATTATCGGATTTTGAACATCCATGTCAAGCACTAGGCGATTTAGCAACTATTAGTCAACATAAAGGTTCTTTTGAGGGGCTGAATGTTGTATTTATAGGTGATGGTAATAATGTTGCTTCAAGTTTAGCCTTAGTCTGTGCTTCTGTAGGGGTTAATTTTACTTTATCATCTCCCGTAGACTATAAGTTGCCTGCAATTATTTTAAATGAAGTCGAATCTCGAGCTGCAATATCTGGCTCTAAGGTTAAATGGGTTTTAAATCCAAGTGAAGCAGTAATAAATGCTGATTTTGTATACACAGATGTGTGGGTTAGTATGGGGCAAGAAAATGATAGAAAAGAAAGATTAAAAGATTTTACAGGTTATACTGTAACTGAAGATTTATTAAATTTAGCTAAACCCTCTGTTTTGTTTATGCATGATATGCCGGCTCACAGAGGAGAAGAGATTGACCAAAATGTGTTGGATAGTTCTAGGTCTATAGCTTTTGACCAGGCTGAGAATAGATTATATGCTCAAAAAGCAATAATGCACTCTTTGTTTAGTAAATAAAAGAGACTTTTATGGATCTATCGAATTTAAATCCTTGTGTAGCTATAATTGGAAGGCCTAATGTTGGTAAGTCTACTTTGTTTAATTTACTTGTAGGAGTTAGGTCATCAATTGTTTCTGATATGTATGGAACCACTAGAGATAGAGTGAATTTAAATACTAGTTGGGGGGATCGCATATTTACATTAGTAGATACTGGCGGGCTAGATGTAGATATGACTGATAACTTATGGATAAAAGTTAAGAGCCAGATTCATTCCGCTATTAATGAATCAGATGTATTAGTTATGGTAGTTGATGCGTCTATAGGTATAACTCCTTCAGATAGGTATGTTGCAGAAGTTGTTAGGAAATCAGGTAAACCTTTAGTACTAGCAGCAAATAAATCAGATAATGATTTGAGGGAAATGTCAGCATCTGAATTTTTTGAATTAGGCCTTACTAATCCAATTCCAATTAGCGCATATCACAACAAAGGCATTGATAAGTTAATGTCAGAGTTACTTAATTTATTACCTACAAATCAAGAGTATGATGATTTTGATGTTGATTTAAAATTTTCGTTAATTGGAAGAGCAAACGTAGGTAAATCTATGTTAATGAATGCAATATTAAAAGAAGATCGATCAATTGTTCATGGTGTTCCAGGGACAACAAGAGATTCTCTAGATTCTAGATTTAATTATAATGATAAAGATTTATTATTAATTGATACAGCAGGGATTAGGAGAAGTGGTAAAATTGAGGCAGGGGTTGAAAAATATAGTGTTCTTAGAACTTTGCAATCTATTGATAGATCTGATGTATGTGGGTTAGTTATAGATGCTTCTGAATTGGCAACTGCACAAGATACTCATGTGGCAAGTAACATATTAAATGCATTTAAAGGAATAGTAATTGTTGTAAATAAATGGGATTTATCTTCGCAATTATCTATGACAGAAGATGATGTAAAAATTAAAATAAAGAATAAGTTTAAATTTTTAGATTTTGCGCCTATTTGCTTTACTTCAGGTTTAAATGGGCAAGGTCTAAATGATTTAATAAATAAAGTAATTGACGTTAACTATGAATGGAATAAAACAGTTCCAAGATATGATTTGCGACGTATTATTATGACAGCAATAGGAAATAATCCTCCATCAAATTCAGGGAAACGATTATTAAAAATACATAGCGTTTCTCAGGATAAAAAAGCTCCACCTAGTTTTACTTTTTATGTTAATAATCCAGATTTAGTTCATTTTTCTTACAAGAGATACCTTGAGAATTGTTTAAGAGATGCTTATAGTTTCTTAGGTAGCCCAATAAGAATGAGGTTTAAGAAGTTAGGTAAAAAATGATTTTGGAATTACTTGTATTAATATTAGCTTATATTCTTGGTTCAATTCCATTTGGAGTTGTTTTAGGCAAAATAGTAAAAAGTATTGATGTACGTGATCTTGGAAGTGGAAGTATGGGGATGACAAATGTTATTAGGACTGTAGGGATATATACAGGAATAGCAGTTTTAATTTTAGATATGTTGAAATCAATCTTAGCTATTTATTTAGCTATTTTAATAGTAGATTCAAGTTTGATTGTATCCTTATCAGGAGTTTTAGCAATAACTGGTCATATTTGGCCTGTATTTTCTAAATTTAGAGGAGGAAAAGGTACTGCTTGTGGATGGGCAGGATTATTATTTTTATCTCCGATATCAGGACTTATTGCAAGTATAGTTGGGTTATTTTTGATAGCTATAACGAGATATGTGTCATTGGGGTCTATTACTGCGTCAGTAGTTGGGAGTATATTTTTAGTAATATTGTGTCTTACTGGAAATGCCCCTCTTCCCTATATGTGGTTTGGAGTTCTTGGGACTATTTTAATTGCTTTTCGGCATAAAGATAATATTTTACGTTTAATTAAAGGTCAAGAACGTAAACTAGGTCAAAAGATATAGAGTATTAGAGTTAAGGTTTAAGTATTTTGATTAATGTTGCAATTGTTGGAGTTACTAGTTGGGGAATTACTTTAGCAGATTTACTTGCGAAAAATGGTTTAAATGTAACTATTTGTGCAAGAAATAAAGAAGATGTAGAAGACTTTACTAACAAGAGATTAAAAATCTTTTCAAGCAATAATTTAAAGAAATTTCAAGAAATTAATATTACTACGGAATACTACGAAAATTTAAAAAATGCTGATATGGTATTAATATCAGTTCCATCAAAATCATTTCGTAAGAATATTCAAAATATTAAGCAATATTTATCTGGTTCAGCTTTATTAATAAGTGCAACGAAAGGTTTAGAAATAAACACCTCAATGCGTATGAGTCAAATATTGTATGACGAGCTTAAAGATAATCAATATAGAGGCATATCTGTACTTTCTGGTCCAAATTTAGCTGCGGAGATAATTCAAGAAATTCCTTCATCCACTGTAATTGCTTCAGATAACAAGAGAATTACTTTAGAAGTAAGAAAATTTTTCAGTTCTAAGTTTTTTCATGTTTATACTAGTTCTGATGTTATTGGTGTGGAATTTGGTGGAGCTTTAAAAAATATTATTGCGATTGGAGTCGGCATTTGTTATGGGTTGAAGTATGGGAATAATACAGTTGCTACGTTTATTACTAGCGGTTTTAATGAAATGATTAAATTAGGTTTAGCATGTGGTGCATTAGAAAGAACATTTTTAGGTTTTTCTGGATTAGGTGATTTAATTACAACTTGTTCAAGTAATTTAAGTCGTAATCGTTATGTAGGGGAACAATTAGCTATTGGTAAAAGTATTTTTGATATTAAAAAATCTATGAGTAATGTAGCAGAAGGTGTGGATACTATTTTTGCAGCTCAAAATTTATCAGAATTGTATAATCTAGATTTGCCTATAATTAATGGAATTTATAATATCGTATTTAATGATGAGTCTCCTGATTATGTAATAAAAAATTTAACAAATTCGATATAACTAATTTATATTTCGTCAAATTTAATTAAAATCGCAGTAATCAATATTATAGTGGCTGTTTCTGCTCTTAATATTCTATTTCCTAGAGATATTGGTTTAATACTATTTGCTTTAGATAATTCTATTTCTTCTTTTGTAAAACCTCCTTCTGGACCAGTAAACAACCCTATTTCAATATTTATATTCGATTGAGGTATTTGCTTTAATTTAGAGTTTTTATTATCAATTAGGGCAATAAATTTGCTCATATTTTTATTTGGATAAGTAATAGCTTTTGTAAAATCTAAAGGTTTATTTAATTCGGGGATTATTCCTCTTTGGCATTGTTCTGATGATTCAGTTATGATCTTTTTCCAGCGTGGATATTTTTTTGTTAAAATTTGGTCGTCATTCCATCTTTTTATAGATCTATCACAAAATATAGGTACAAAATTAGTTACCCCTAATTCAGTTCCTTTTTGTAATATAAATTCAAATTTGTCAGATTTTAGGATAGGTTGATACAAAGTAATTTTAATTGGTGGTTCAGATGAATTTTTTTGTTTCTCAATTATAAACCCAATTAGATTATCTTTTTTTATTTCTTTTAATTCTGTTATATATTCCCAGCCTGAGTTATCAAAAAGTGTAATTTTATCTCCTACTGAAAGTCTAAGAACATTAATTAATTGATGTCTTAGATTTTCAGGGAGTATAACTTGTTTTGTGTTTTTGATAATTGATTTTATAAAGAATCTATGCATTATCTACTTTTTCAGCAATCATGGTTACCCAGCCCTCTAAAGGATTATTGCTCAATATATTAAATTTCAAAAATTTTAATTCTTTTTGTATTTCATTTTTGTTTTCTTCTAATATACCAGATATAATGATTTTACTATTTAAGGGAATGTGATTTCTGATATGGGAAGCCAATTCTTTAAATATTTTTGAAGATATATTAATTACGAATATGTCAAAAGATTTTAAATCTAGACTTAAATCAGTGAGTGTTCCTTTGAGGAATTGGGAATTATTTGAAGTTGAATTTAAAATTGAATTTTGTTTAGAAACTTTTATTGCATTTGGGTCAATATCAATTCCTACTACTCTTTTTGCACCTAATTTAATTGAAGCAATAGAAAGTATTCCGGATCCACATCCAATGTCAACAACTTTCATTCCAGTCTTTATATTTGATTCTAATAATTGTAGGCACATATTAGTGGTAGGATGATAACCTGTGCCAAATGCAATATCAGGGTCTAGTTTAATTACTATTTCTTTTTCTTTTGGAGTATATTTTTGCCATGTGGGAGATATAACTAGGTTTTTTCCTATATTTATATTAGAGAATTGAGTTTTCCAATAATTTTTCCAGTCTTTATTACCTATTTTGTGGATTTTTAAAACACCAACTGGAGAAATATATCTTATAAGTCTTGTAGCTATATCAATTTGAGTACATATGCTATCAGATTTTTGGTTTTCTTCAATATAAGTTTTAATAGTTACAGAATAATTATTAGGTTTTGTTTCACCTTCATCGGGATGGTATTCTATGTTTTCTATTATTGCTATATCAGTATTAGCATAACGAAGAAAAATTTGAGATATTGGTTCTACAAATTCATTTGGTGTATCTATACTTAATTCTAACCAGTCCATTTACTATTATTTCCCAATAAAATCAGATAAACTAATCGGAGTTGTTTATTGAATCTTTTATTTTACTGAACCAACTTTTAGCGGAATTATTTAATTCATTGTCTGGATCTTCCAAAGTACTAGATAATTCTTTAAATAATTTTTCTTGAGAGTTAGTTAAATTTTCAGGTGTTTTAACGATTATAGAAACTATGTGGTCCCCACGTCTATTAGAGTTTAGGTGTACAATGCCTTTTCCTTTTAATCGGAAATTTCTTCCATTTTGAGTTCCTTTGGGTATAGTTAGTTCAATTTCTCCTTCTAATGTTTGAACTCTAATTTTATCTCCAAGTGTTGCTTGTGAAATATTTATGTTTCTAATCGAATGTATATCATATTTTTTTCTATTAAAGTATTCATGGTCAGTTACAGTAACGTGCACAAATAAATCTCCTGGAGGTCCTCCGTCTATGCTGGCTTCACCTTCGTTAGTTAATCTGATTTGAGTATCAGTTTCAATTCCAGCTGGAATTGAAACTGATAGTTTTCTTTTTTTTCTTATTCTTCCATTCCCTGAACACGTTGAACAAGGAGTTTTTATTATTTTACCGCTTCCATTACAACTACCACAATTTCCCACTTGAACAAATTGCCCAAAGACACTTTGTTGTGATCTGCGTATTTGTCCAGAACCATTGCATGAATTGCAAACTGGAGTTTCAGTTCCAGGTTCGTTTTTATTTCCTTTACAGTTAGAACATTTTTCTATTCTTTGAATTTGTATTTCAGATTCTGTTCCAAATACGGATTCTTCAAAATCAATTTTTATAGAAGTTTGTAAGTCTGACCCTTGGTGAACTCTTTGTTTATTATTACTATTACCAAAACCCCCACCAAAGAAAGCATCAAATATATCTCCCACTCCACCAAAATTTTCAAAACCATCAAATCCTTTTCCAGANCTNGTTCCACTTACNGCNTCATGNCCNTANTGGTCATANANTTGNCTTTTTTCNTTATCNGAAAGNATTTGNTAAGCTTCNTTAATTTCTTTNAATTTTNCTTCAGCTTCANTNGNTTTATTNCGNTCAGGNTGNTATTTNAGAGCTAATTTTCTAAAAGCNTTNTTTATNTCTTCTTCTGAAGNATTTTTAGATATNTCTANTATNTCGTANTAGTCTCNTTTACTNGTAGTCATATATTAATNTNANTTTTTNNTATTAATTTAATNNTTAGTNTATTTAANACAATTATATTAACTTATTTAAATACTNACAAGTATTTAAATAATGGAGCGGGCGATGGGATTCGAACCCACGGCCTCGTCCTTGGCAAGGACACGCTCTACCACTGAGCTACGCCCGCTAATAATAATTAATTGTGATATGCCGAGGGGCAGAATCGAACTGCCGACACCAGCATTTTCAGTGCTGTGCTCTACCGACTGAGCTACCTCGGCTAAAACCCTTAATAGGATATTNTAACATATTTATAATATTATAAATATTAAAATGTGATAAAATACAGCTAAGTTTATATGCTTAATATTAAATAGGAGAATAACAATTGAATTATGATGTCGTAATATTAGGTGCTGGCCCTGGAGGCTATGTAGCAGCTATTAGAGCTTCGCAATTAGGACTTAAAACTGCAATTTTAGAAAAAGAGGCTGTTGGAGGATTATGTTTAAATTGGGGATGTATACCAAGTAAAGCTCTTTTAAGAAATGCACAAGTATTAGGTTTAGTTAAAAAAGCAAATCAATTTGGGATCAAATTTGATAATTTACAATATGATTTTGGAGAAGCAATAGATCGTAGTAGAGATGTGGTGAAAAAACTTACAAACGGTATAGAGTTACTTTTGAAGAAGAATAAAATTGATAATATTAAAGGAACAGGGTTAATTGAAGGCGTAAATAGTGTGAAAGTAATTGAAACTGGGGAAGTATTATCAGCCAAAAATATAATTATTTCAACAGGAGCTAGGCAAAGACAATTACCAGGAATTAATATTGATCATAATGTTGTTATGACTAGTAGGGATGCTTTGGAAGCTCAGTCAATGCCTGAGAATGTAATTATAGTTGGAGGAGGTGCGACGGGTGTTGAATTTGCTCATATATATCATACATATGGAGCTCAAGTAAAGATAATTGAATTAATGCCAAGAATTATACCTTCTGAAGATCTAGAAATAAGTAAGAATTTAGAAAGGTCGTTCAAGAAAAGAGGCATAGAGATAATTACTGATTGTAAAGTTAATAATATTGAATTAGATAATAACATTGCAACCTTGTCTCTTACAAAAGATGGAGTTGATTCAATAGTTGAGTGTGACAGAGTACTTGTTTCTGTTGGTATGCAAGGGAATATAGATAATATTGGTATTGAAGCAGTAAATGTGAATACTGATAAAGGTTTTATTGTGGTAGATGAAAATATGAAGACAAATATTCCAAACATTTATGCTATTGGTGATGTAACTGGTAATATGCTTTTAGCTCACGTAGCTTCTGCTCAAGCTATTGTAGCTGTTGAGACAATTGTAGGTTTGAATCCTGCCTATATTGATTATAATAATATGCCTAGGGCAATTTATTGTGAACCTCAAGTTGCTAGTTTTGGTATTAGCGAAAATGACGCTATTGCTAATGGACTTAATATAAAAGTTGGTAAATTTCCTCTTTCAGCTAGTGGGAAAGCTTTAGCATTAGCTGAAACTAGTGGGATGTGTAAATTAATAGTTGATAATGATACAGATGAACTTTTGGGAGCTCATATGATTGGTGCTGAAGTAACTGAATTGTTGGGAGAATTGGGTATTATAAAAGCTCTTGAAGGAACTGCAGTTGAATTAGGAGCACTAGTTCACCCACATCCAACAATTTCAGAAGTAGTTAAGGAAGCAGCATTAAATATTTTTGGGGAAGCCATTCATATTTAATAGGGAGTGTGTTTGTATGGGTTTTAATAATTCAGAATTATTAACAATATTAAAACAAATGTTAATTATACGTAAATTTGAACAGTCAACCGAACGTCAATATAAGCGTGGTAAAATAGCTGGCTTTTTACATATATATAGTGGACAAGAAGCTATTGCTGTTGGAACTATTGGTGCATTAAAAGAAAATGATTATATAGTTACACATTATCGAGATCATGGGCATGCTATAGCTAGAGGTATTAATCCTGATTTAATAATGGCAGAATTATACGGTAAAATTGATGGAACTAATGGAGGTAGAGGAGGATCAATGCATATAATGGATAGTTCTAAAAATTTTATGGGAGGTTATGCTATTGTTGCTGGTCAATTACCTATTGCTATTGGTTTAGCTATGGCTTCAAAATTTAAGAAAAAGAATGATGTGATAATGTGTTTTTTTGGAGATGGAGCCGTNAATGAAGGGGAATTCCATGAATGTTTGAATTTGGCTTCTTTATGGAAGCTTCCAGTTTTATTTATTTTGGAAAATAATTTATATGGAATGGGTAGTAGTATTTATGAAACACATGCTTGTGGGAAAGATGTATATCTTTCAATTGAAGATCCTTATAAAATTCCAGCAGCACAAGTTGATGGGATGGATTTCTTTGCGGTTAGAGAATTAACAGAAGAAGCAATACATAAAATACGAAGTGGTAATGGCCCATTTTTTATAGAAGCAATGACTTATAGGTTTAGAGGACATTCAATAGCTGATCCTAGTAAATATAGGGATAATTCAGAAGTAGAAATGTGGATTGATAAAGACCCAATTACTTTTCTTAAGGATTATTTAGTTCAAAAAAATCTAAAGGAAGAAATTCTAGAAATTGAAAAAGAAGCAGATGAAATAGTTTTAAATGCTGAAAGTTTTGCTGAAAATAGTGCACTTCCAACATTAGATAGTAGGTTTAAATATGTTGTTAACGATTAGAGAGGCAATATCTATGGGGTTGAAGGAAGCATTAAATAATAATGATAATTGTTTTATTATGGGGGAAGATATAGGAGATTATGGTGGGGCATATTCAATCACTAAAGGGTTTTTAGAGGAATATGGAAAAGAACGAATTATTGATACTCCTATATCTGAGTCAGCTATTATTGGAGCTGGATGTGGAGCTGCATTAGCTGGTATGAAGCCTATAGTTGAAATTATGAGTATAAATTTTACATTATTGGCGATGGATCAAATAGTAAATAATATTGCAAAATTAAACTACCTTTCTAATGGGCAAATGAAAGTACCTATTATTATTAGGACTGTAACTGGAGGAGGAGGTCAATTATCATCGACTCATTCTCAAAGTCTTGAACATTGGTATGCTTCAGTTCCAGGGCTTATTGTTGTAAATCCTAGTAATGCATATGATGCTTTAGGATTATTGCGAACATCTATTAGATCTGAAGATCCAATATTGTTTGTTGAGCATGGAATGATTTACAGAAATACATCTGAAGTGCCTGAAGAATATTATGAAATACCTTTTGGTCANGCTAATACCTTAGAATCCGGAGAAGATATTACAATAATAAGTTATTCAAGAATGGCGTGTGTTTCATTAGAAGTTTCAGAAATATTAAAAAAAGAATATAATTTATCATCGGATGTTATTGATTTAAGAACATTGAGTCCTTTAGACTCTGAATCAATGATTAAATCAGTAAAGAAAACAGGTAATGTAGTGATAATTGAAGAAGCGCATAAGACAGGAGGATTTTCAGGAGAATTAACTTCAATTATTCAAGAAGAATGTTTTGACTATTTGGATAGTCCAATTATAAGGATTTGTTCTGAAGATATTCCTATACCTTATTCAAAAGGATTAGAGGATATAATTATTCCAAATGCGCAAACTGCTATAAAGCAAATAATTAATAAACTTAATATTAAAATTTAAATAATAATAACTTTATATTTAATATATAAGGAAGTGTAATATGTCAATTAAAATGAATATGCCTCAGCTTGGTTACGATATGTCACAAGGGACAGTTATTAGGTGGTTAAAGGAAGAATTAACACCTGTTAAAACTGGAGAGCCTATTGTAGAAATTGAAACTGATAAAGCTGTTGTAGAAGTAGAGTCTGAAGGAGATGGGATATTAAGTAAGATTTTAATTTCTGAAGGAGTTAGTGTCCCTGTAGGTACGCCCATTGCAATAATTGGAGAAGAAGGTGAAGATATAAGTGATCTTGACAATTTGGAAGTAGTGCAACCTTCTGAAGATATAAATGCTGAACAATCTGATAAATTAATAAATGAAGATGTTAGTTCTATCAATGAATCACAAATTGAGACTTCTGTAGTAAATGTGGAAGAAAATATTAAACAAAAAGATGTTATAAAAGCTTCTCCTATTGCTCGTCGTATAGCTAAAGAAAAAGGTATTGATTTAAATATAATTATAGGCACTGGTCCAGGGGGTAGAGTAATAAAAGAAGATATATTAAATTTTCAAAAGAATGGAATTTCTGACCAAGATAATGATGTAGAAGATATACAATATGATTTAGATAGGAATATCCCTCTTTCAAAAATGAGGCAACAGATTGCTAGAGTTACATCTACTAGTAAAAATGAAAAACCTCATTTCTATGTGTCTTGTGAAATTAACATGACTAAAGCTATAGAGTTTAGATCGCAACTCAATAAATCTTTAGAAAGTCAAAATGTTAAAGTTTCAATTAATGATTTAATAGTAAAAGCTTCTGTTCAGGCATTAACCGAATATCCGAACTTTAATGCATATTTAGCTGATAACAATATTAATTTTAATAAAGAAATAAATATTGGGATCGCTATAGCAGAAGATGAAGGGTTAACTGTTCCTGCAATAATGGATTGTAGAGATAAATCTTTAGTTGATATTTCTATTGCATCAAAAGATTTAATTAATAGAGTTAAGAATGGTACGTTAAATCCTTCAGAATATACGGGAGGTACTTTTGCGATTAGCAACCTAGGAATGTTCGATGTTTCTAGTTTTATAGCTATAATACAACCTCCTCAGACAGCAGTAATTGCTGTTGGGACTGTAAGTAGTAAACCAATAGTTGTAGATGATAAAATAGTGATAGCTCAAATAATGAATGCAACATTGTCAGCTGATCACAGAATAGTTGATGGAGCTGATGGAGCTAGATTTATTTCTGTTTTTAAAGATGCTCTTGAAAATCCTATTGGTTTCTTAATTTAAAGTTATATATATTTGGAGAATAATTTTGAAAGCTGAACTTTTAACAACAATGGGAAGTGATCTAACTGTTGTAAACAGTGCAAGAGTGTCATTTGATAAACATGTTGATGAATTTCGTGACCAAGATGAAAAACTCCTTAAGTATTTGGCCTCCCATGGTCATTGGACTCCTTTTGCACACCCTCAATTACAATTTAGGATTTCAGCACCTATTTTTGTTGCAAGGCAACTAGTTAAGCATCAGATAGGTTTAGTATGGAATGAAGTAAGTAGGAGATATGTTGATACAGTTCCAAGATTTTTTATTCCAGAAAAATGGAGAGAAAGACCAAAAAACAAAAAACAAGGGTCTGGAACAGAAGTTATAGATCTTACTAATGAAGAAGATGAAGCTATATTAAAATTACATAAAGATGCTCTTGATTTATATTCTAAACTACTTTTGAAAAATGTAGCGCCCGAACAAGCCCGGATGCTGTTGCCTCAATCTATGTATACGGAGTGGTATTGGACAGGTAGTTTATTTGCTTTTTCTAGAGTTTATGGATTGAGAACTACAGAGGATGCTCAAATGGAGACCAGAGAATTAGTTGAATCTATGGGTAATCAAATACATGCTTACTTCCCTGTTAGTTGGAAATATTTGACTTTAAATTAATTTTTATTATTAATTAATAATGCTGGAATTATTCCGATAATACAAATTATACAAGCAATTAAGAAAAATTCGTTAAATAATTTCAAACCTGCTTCTATAATTTGTAATTGAATATCATTAGTTTCATTATTTGAATTTAAATTTATTTGATTAAGAATTGGAAATATTTGAATATCATTAGTTAAAACTTTAAATCTAGTTGTTCCCCATGCACTTATCCATGATATTGTTAGAGTCATCCCGATTAATCTGCTAACAGTTAACATGCTTGCAGCGGTAGTTTTATATGATTCTTCAATACAATCTAATCCTTTTGTATATATTGGAGATATTAACATTCCAAATCCAAATCCAGTAATAAATAAATGAATAGTTAATGCAGGATCAGATATATGTAAATTCCATTTACTCATTAAAAAAAATCCAATACTGGATATAATTAACCCTATTATTATAGAATTCTTGTAATGTAATTTTTGGTATATAATTCCTCCCAATAATGCAGATATAGGAATAGCAATAGTCATTCTCATTAAATATAGCCCTCCATCTAATGAGTCTAATCCTAATACCGTATTAGCCATTAGTGGTATTGTAATCATTGCAATCATAAGTGATGATCCAATCAATAAATGAGATAGATTAATTAATAAAAATTTAGTTAATTTAAATTTAGATTTTAGCTCATAAATATATAGGGAATTCATTTTTATAATTAGAATTAATGTAGTTGTTATAAAAATGATAAAATAAATATATGTACTAAAATTTATAGGATTTAATTTGTTAAGCCCTAGAGTTAGAGACACAAAAGAAATAATTAATATAAACCCTGACAAATAATCAAATTTACTATTGTTAGGTTTTGTTGGTTTTATGAATATTATACATGTTATTAATACTATAATGGAGAGAGGGATATTTATCCAAAACACCCATGTCCAGTTAAAATAGTTAGATATAATACCACCCCATAATGGCCCTATTACTCCTCCAGCTTCTGCTGTTGCACCAATTATACCTATAGGGATTGCAATTTTGTTACGTGGGAAATTATCTGATATTATGCTAATTCCTATGGGTATTAAAGCTCCTGCTCCAGTCGCTTGAAATATTCTTGATAATATTAATAGTTCTATTTTTGGAGAAAGTGCAACTAACATAGATCCTATTGAAAATATTATTGTACAAAGTATAAATATTTTACGTTTACCATATGTATCTGAAATTCTTCCAATTATAGGAATTGCTGATATATATCCAATTAAATACCCTGTTATACTCCATGAGACTTTATTTAGTTCATTTGGAGGTATATTCATGTCTTTCATAATTTCTGGAATGATGGTTACTATAACTGTTTGGTCATCTGCAGCTATAAACACTCCTAAACAAATTGGTATAAGTGAGATATAGCGATAGTTTTTTAGTTTGTTTAACATGACGAATTATTTAGGCACAGATATAGATTTTATTTCATTAAATTTAGATAATTTAATTATTCTTTTTGTGTCAATTGGTTCCATAATATCTACTTTCCCTACTAGTATAGCTTGAGAGATTAAGAAGTCAGATTTTCTAATAGTTAATAGTGTCTCAATGTTGCCATTATTTAGAGGGTTAGGAACTATTGAAGCTAAAGATTTATTTGGAAGAATTCCTTTTATTATATATTGTTTATTAGTATTCTCAATTACTTTAGGCTCTAATATATCATTAAGGATATTAGGAATTAATATACTAGGATCAAAAAAATTTATTGGATTTATATTTTCAGGAATAGTTTCCCAATTTCCATTTAATGGGTTCTTTAGATAAGTTGATTCATCTTTTACAATAACACCGGATTTAATTGATGTTTCACTGATTAATCCATCAAATTCAATATTTAGTTCTTCTGAGCTAATTACATGGCCTCTAGCTGATTTAAGAGATAAATTATTTGAGATAAAAGTAAATCCATTTTCATGGGATAAATCAAAATAAAAAGAGTTTAGATTTTTTATAGATTGACTTGATTTGGATATAATTTCGCTTGGATCAATATTGAGTTCTGTTTGAATAAAATCGTTATTCTTAGATGGATAACAATTTGAGGATAATATTATAAAATTTGTAAATATATAAATTAAAAAAAGATAATTAATTAATTTTATAATATTGTTTTTATTCATTTATTTTTTGATAGATAAAAAAAAGAGCCCTGATTGTAGTCCATTAGGACTTTATTCAGGGCTCTTTTTAAATATTATTTATATTTAAATCTCTATTTTCTTCTTGAAACTCTTAGAGCTATTGTTCCTACTGACAGTGATATAACTGCTAATAAGAGAGTAAAAGGTAGCAAGTTAGTTATTGGGATACCACCTGTTATAGGTAATCCACTACCATCATAACGAACTACAGGAGCAATAGATGAAGCAGATATACTGCCACCTGTGACTGAAGCTAATCTAAAAGAAGCCATTAGTTGTGTATCTCTAATTGCTTGTTTAGCTCCACCTTCTCCAGCAATAGCTTCAATAGACGAATTTTTATTACTATCATATCCATCTCTTGCAGCCTCTAAATTACTAATCATTGTCCCCGCACCTGGACCAACAAATATCTGTGCTATTTTGAGTTCATCCTCGCCTATGACATTAGTTAATGCTATATCTCTAGCTAATGTTGCCCAGTCTTCAGTATTTTTAGCATCTATTTTTACTAGAGTAGATGTTCCAGTTATATATAGATCAGTAGGTACAGCATCAGATGCTTGAGTAGCTATTGATCTGTCTGCAGCATAATTAAGTATGCCATATCCATCACCGTTAACATTGCCAGCTTTGTAATTAGCACCTGAAGAACCTTCAATTATATTAATTACATCTTGTGCATGTGCTTGCATTTCTTCTAAGGTAGAGGCATTTTTTGCTGCCTGGGCACTAGTTATAGCAAGATCAAGTTGTGAAACTAGGTTGCGAAATACTCCAGTATCACCTGTTGGGCTTTTACCAGCTAGATGCCTTATATGAATTAAACCGTCTGCTGGAACTTGATGCATATATAAAACAGTTCCAGGGCTAGATGGGTCATCATCTGGAACAGTTTCTGATGTAATTATTGCAGTTGCAAATCCTTGAAGTAAGTCTAATCCAGTGTAGCCAGTTGAAGCACTATTAAATTTGTGTGATGCACTTCCGTCTGCTGCAACGGTAATTACCCCAGTACTTAAGAAAGTTTTTGAGTCATCAGAGACTAGCCAACTTTCATAAGTTGTTCCTTCTGCAGGTATTGGCAAACTATGCAATGTATATTTAATTGCATCATTTGATGAAATATCATCATATATTTCGGCATTCCCGATTCTTGTTTTTTGTTCCTCTTCCTCAGCTAGCATTACTGAAGTCGGGAAAACCATCAGTAAAACTATAGCCAAGAAAGCGGTTAACTTATACCTAAGCATGGTATCTAATTTTCCTCCCGCTCAAGAGTGAAAGATTTATACTAGAATTAAATCTAATCTGAACTCTATCACATGTCTAGCAAAGATTATAGCCTTTACAAGGGCATATTATATAAATATTCATTAATTTTTACATATTATAAATAATAATACAAAAAAGATAGATAAAAGGCTACTCTTTTTTATACTATTATTTTTTGATAAATCATAACATATAAAGAAATATTTGTATATTTTTTATATTTTTTCATAAAATTTATTTAAATTTATTTGAAATAAAATAATTTAGAATCCAATTGCAATTCCATCTCTTCTAGGATCAGCTCCTCCATAGTAAACATTATTCTTTCTGTCAAATTTTATTCCTTGAGCACCTCCAACTATAGGAGACCATTGGTCTATGAGTTCAATAGAATGACCAATATCAGTTAGTTTTTGAATTAATTTATTATTAAACCTTTTTTCCATTTGAATCTTTTTTTCAGATAAAATTTTAAATCTAGGTTGTTCTATTGCTTGCTGGATATTCATTTTATAGTCTAATAAATTTGTTATAATTTGTGGAGTTGTTTGTAATATTCCCCAGCTTCCTGGAGTTCCAATACTTAGTAAGAAATCATTATTTTCTGACACGTGTACCGGAGCTACAACAAAGTCAACTTTCTTTTTAGGGCCAATTTGATTTGGGCTGTTTTTTGAAAGATCAAACCAGGAAGCCATGTTGTTAAGAAATATTCCGGTATCACTCATTGCAGCACCACAGCCAAATCCTCCTCCTAAAGTTTGAGTTATGGATACTACATTGCCTTCTTTATCAGAAATTGCAAAATGAGTTGTCATTCCTGCAGTATAATTTTCTGGATTTCCTGCTAACAAAGATCCAATAGGTATTACATCTGAAAAATGTTCACCGCTTACTATTGAAGGATTATCAGTAATTCTTTTTTTTTGAACTTTTGCATAACCTTTTGATAATAATTCTGCTAAAGGTATATTTGTATATTTTGGGTCTCCGGCATATTTTATTCGATCGGTAGTAGCTAATTTTACTGTTTCTATGTATTTATGAAGGTTGGCAGATTGTTCAGTTGAATCACTATAATTAATCAAATTTTCAAGAATTTGCAATGTTTCTAAAATTTGAAAACCGCTTGAATTTGGTGGAGTTGTAAGTATTTGGTAACCTTTATAATTAATACTAATAGGGTCTTGCCATTCTGGTTTGTAATTTGCCAAGTCATCAAGAGTAAAAATGCCTCCTAATTTATTATTTCCATTAACTAATTTTTCAGCTAATTCGCCTTTGTAAAAAATGTCTTTTCCATGTTTAGATATTTTTTTAAATGATTCAGCTAATTGAGGCATTTTTAGAATTGAACCAGGCTTTGGGGCTGAATTGTTATTGCTTAGTAGAATTGATGCTGAAGGATATGGCATAATTCGGTCTTTTGATTTTACAATATATTGTGCGTTTAAATAGGTTAATGGAAATCCATTTTGAGCATAATGTATTGCTGAAGAAAATAAATTATCTAATGGCATAGTACCATAAGTTTCTTGTAAAGTTAGCCATCCAGATAAATTACCTGGTATTAATGCAGATAATATGCCTAATGACTTGTTTTGTGGCGTGAATTTTTCAGGGTGTGCATTTTCTGGAGCATTGCCAGAAAAATTTAAGCATCTGAATTTGTTTTCTTTTTTTAAATATATTAATGCTAAGCCAATTCCTCCAAGTCCAGACATATATGGCTCAACTACATTTAATGTTGATGCAACTGATACAGCTGCATCAAATGCGTTGCCCCCTTGAGTAAGTATTTTGATGCCAGCATTTGTAGCTAAGGGATGAGCAGAAGTGACCATTCCATTATTACCCATTGATACTGGGCGTGTTGATAATTTATCATGAGATGACATTAAATATCCTCCTGTTTTATTAATTAATAAATTAGTTATATTGGAGGATTTTGTCAATTTTTTAAATTTTGTTTTATTGCTAATTCAATTTCTGTTAGAACATCAAGATTCTTTTCTTTTTTTTGAGATGCAACTAATATTTCTAAAGATGTATTTGCTTTAATTTGCCCTAATGCCCAAGCAGCATGTTGTCTAATTAAAATTTCTTTTGAGTTTAAAGCTTTAGATAGTGCTAATATAGCTTTTGGGTTTTTTATATTACCAAGTGCAATACAAATATTTCTTTGTAACCCAAGTCGTTTCGCTCTTTTAATTGCACTATTTTTAAATTTAATAAGAAATTCCTCTTCATTCATTTCAAGCAATGAAATCATATATTCAACAGAATAATTATTTGTGGAAATAAATTGATCTTCTTTTGTAGTTTCGGCTTTATCGTTAACCGGGCATACTTCTTGACATATATCGCATCCAAATATCCAATTTTGTATATGCGGTCTTAAGTTTATTGGAATTACTCCTCTATGTTCTATGGTGAGGTAAGCAATACATTTTCTAGCATCAATTTTATACGGAGCAATTATTGCATTTGTGGGACATTTATCTATACATTTTATACATGTTCCACAATTTTTCTTTAGAGGTTTATCAGGTTTCAAATTTAATGTTGTCAGGATTTGGCTTAGAAAAACCCAAGAGCCATAATTTTTTGTTAATATATTAGTGTTTTTACCAAACCATCCTATGCCTGCTCTTTCAGCAACGGCTCTATCATTCATAGGGCCATCATCGACGAAAATCCGTGTTTTGAAATCATATTCAAACATAGTAGACAATTTTTCAACAAATGTATTTAATTTATTTTTTATTACTAGGTGATAATCTTTACCCCAAGCATATTGTGCTACTTTCCCGATGTCATTATTATTTACATTATTTGGATTTTTAAAATAACTAATTCCAAGTGAAATGATTGATTTTGCTCCGGGCAGGAGTTTTTCAGGGTGATTTGCTTTTTGAACTCTTTCAATATTGTACCAATGCATGTCTCCCATTAGACCTTTTTTAATTCTATCAATTGATTCTTTTTCATCTCTGAAAAATGGTTGTGCAGTTGTTATGCCAGAAATATCAAAGCCTAGTTCATAGGCATATTTTTTTATGAGTTTTTCTGGGGATTTTGAGTTCATATTAAGTATACTGGCTATTTATAAATTGTTATTATTGAATTATAATAACATTGACTATAATAAATAGCATTTGCTATAGTCAAATTGATATCTAATTTTAAGAGGTGTAAATGGGCTTATCTGAACGCAAGAATATTCGAAGAGCTTATGGGTTTGATGAAGTTGCTATAGTTCCTGGATCTATAACGATTAATCCAGAGATTACTGATACTTCCATTGATATAGCAGGTGTTAATTTGGCTATTCCTATTTTAGCTTCTGCTATGGATGCTATTGTTTCTCCAAGTTTTTCAGTTTTAATGAATAGCTTTGGAGGATTAGGTGTGATGAATTTAGAAGGAGTGCAGACTAGATATAATGACCCTGAAGAAATTTTATTAAAAATTTCTAATTCACCTCAAGCAGATGTTACAAGCATAATGCAAGATCTATATAGAGAACCTATCCAAGAAGAATTAGTGGCTAATCGAATTACTGATATTAAGAAACATGGTGGATATTGTGCTGTGTCAGTTACTCCAGCTAATACAAAAAAACTGGCGCCTATAGCAGTTGAGGCTGGAGCAGATATATTAGTAGTTCAATCTACTGTCACTACAACAAGGCATATATCTACAAGTATTAAAGGGCTTAGATTTCCAGAACTTTTGGATTTGATAAAAATACCTGTTTTAGTAGGTAATTGTGTTACATATGATGTTGCTCTTGAGTTAATGGAAACTGGTATACATGGTGTTTTAGTAGGAGTTGGTCCTGGTGCTGCATGTACTACTAGAGAAGTTACTGGAGTAGGAGTTCCTCAAGTTACAGCAACTATTGATTGTGCTGCAGCTAGAGATGAATATTTTAAAAGATCTAAGAGATATGTTCCTATTATTACTGATGGAGGTATCAGAACTGGTGGAGATCTTTGTAAGACTTTTGTAAGTGGAGCTGACGCTGTTATGCTAGGGACTCCACTTGCCCAATCAAAAGAAGCTCCAGGTAAGGGAAGTAATTGGGGTATGGCCACACCACACCCTGCTTTGCCAAGAGGAACAAGAGTTAATGTTGGGATAAAAAGTTCGCTAGAGCAAATACTTTTTGGTCCAAGTTCTTTATCTGACGGGACACAAAACCTTATTGGTGCGCTTAAAGCTTGTATGGGTATGGTTGGTGCGCAAAAAATTTCTGAAATGCATGATGCTGAAATGGTTATTGCTCCATCAATTAAAACTGAAGGGAAATATTTTCAATTAAGTAATTAACTAGTTGTTTTTTTTATTTGAACGGCTCTTGTTAGATTATTTATATCTTTATAAAACTCTACATTGCATGAATTTAAAGTATTAGTTAGATTTTTTATTATATCTTTTTGATTAGGGTCGATTTCGATTATTATCGAACCGTTAGGGCTTAATTGATTAAAATAATTGTTGATTATGTATTTAATAAACTTCAATCCATCTTCCCCACCATCTAGAGCAATTTGAGGTTCCTTTTGGACTTCTTTTTCGAGTAGTTTTAGAGTTTTAGTTTTTATATAAGGGGGATTAGAAATTATTAATTCAAATAAATTATTTATTGGTTTAAATATACTTTTGTGAAAGAAAATTATTTGCTTATCAACTGAATTTTTTCTAGCATTTATTTTTGCAACTTCTAATGATTTTTTTGAAATATCTGTAGCTTTGATTTGTGAATTTTCTATGTTTTTTGCAATAGCAATTGAAATAGCACCACTGCCTGTCCCAAGTTCAGCAACTCTTAATAAGTTATTTTTATTAATATTATTTGAATAGTCTATTGCTATATCTATTAATAATTCTGTTTCAGGCCTTGGTATTAATACTGAAGGATTAACTATTAAATCTAAGTTATAAAATTCTTTGTGGTTTGTTATATATGGAAGTGGTTTAGAATTTAATCTTTCTTTTATTAAGGAATCAATATGTTTTTCTTGGATTGACAATAAGGGCTTTTCTAAAGATATATAAAATTGAGTTCTGCTAATATTTAACACGTGTCTTATTAACACTTCTGCTTCTAATTGCGGGTCTTTTACACCAATTTTTTTTAAAGAATTATATGATTTGCGGTATGATTCTGAAATATTCAAGATGTATGTTGTTGGCTTTTTATAGTTTGTTCTAATTCTAACAATTTATCTATGAAATCTTGTATGTCTCCGTCTAGAATTTCAGTTAGATTGTGGGTTGTAAGAGAAATTCTATGATCAGTAACTCTATTTTGAGGAAAATTATAAGTCCTAACTCTTCCTGAACGATCACCAGAGCCAACTTGAGATTTTCTGTTTTGACTAATTTCGTCATGATGTCTTTGAGTTTCAATTGCTAATATTCTTGATCTTAGGACTCCTAAAGCTTTAGTTTTGTTTTTAAATTGAGATCTTTCGTCTTGGCAAATTGATACTATTCCAGTTGGTTTGTGCGTTATACGTACAGCAGTTGCAACTTTTTGAACATTTTGTCCTCCATGGCCACTTGCATGAAATATGTCTATTTGTATATCATCATTCTTAATTTCTATATCAATTTCAGCAGCCTCAGGTAGTACTGCAACAGTACTTGCTGAGGTATGTATCCTACCGCTTGATTCAGTTAAAGGGACTCTTTGGACTCTATGAATTCCGCTTTCGTGTTTAAGATATCTATATGCATCTTCTCCATTAATCTGAAATACAACTTCTTTAATGCCTCCGACACCAGTTTCATTGAGATTGATAATTTCAGTTTGCCAGCCTTGCCTTTGTGCATATCGTATATACATTCTAAATAAGTTTGAGGTAAATAGCCCAGCTTCCTCTCCTCCAGTACCTGCTCTTATTTCCATAATGACGTTTTTATTATCATTAGGATCTTTAGGAATCATTAGGTTAGATAATTTTTTATTTAATGTTAATTTTTTTAATTCTAATTCTTTTAATTCTTCTTCTATTAATATATTTAAATCTTCATCGTTAGAAGAATTAACCATTGAATTCGTCTCAGTGATTTTTTTCTCTATTTCTCGAATCAATCTTATTAAATCAACTTTTTCTTTAATACTACTATGTTCTTTTAACAATTCTTGTACTTTAGAATAGTTAGAGGAAATTTCTGGATTTTTTAATTGAGATTCAATTAAATCAAAACGATATTCTAATTCTTCAGTTCTTTTTTGCATTTATTCCTCTGTAAGAAATTAGTTATTACTTAACATTTTTACTAGATCATTAGGTTTGTTAGGGATACTATCTTGGGTCCCGGATGAAAGATTTTTAATGATCAATTTATTTTTTTGTATTTCATCATCGCCTATAATAATTACATGTGTTGAACCAATAGATGATGCATATTTTAATTGCCTACGTAAATTTTTTGATGAAGGCCCAAGTATAGTAGTTATGCCATTTTTTCTTAAAAATGAGGCTATCGATATAGCAGTGTGTTTAGATTTTAGGCCAAGGTTTGCTATAAGTATTTTATTGTTATTATTTTTAGGGATAGGTATGCTTTGATTTTTTAATTCCAATATAACTCTTTCCATGCCAATACCAAAGCCAATTCCAGGAGTTTCAGGGCCTCCTAATTCTTCAATTAATCCATCATATCTTCCTCCACCAGCTATTGCAGTAGTTGAACCAATTGTTTTTGGTGTTATTTCAAATACAGTTCTAGTATAATAATCAAAACCTCTAACTAGTCTTCTATTTATGATGTAAGGTAATTTGATATCACTTAAATATAATAGTAGAAGTTCCCAATGTTGCTTACATTCATCACATAGGTAATCTAAGTTATTAGGAGCTTTCGAGATTATTTTTTTACATTCTGTTTTTTTGCAATCTAATAATCTCAAAGTATTATTTTCTAAACGTCTAATACAATCTTCGCATAAGTCATTAGTATATGAATTATAGTATTCTTTCAGAGTAGTAATATATTTTGGGCGACATTGTTTATCTCCAATACTATTTATTTCTAGGTTTAATTTTGATAATCCAACATTTTTTAAAAATCTCCAGGCATATTCAATAATTTCACAATCAATATTTGGATCTGATTCTCCAATATTTTCTGCACCAAATTGGTGATGTTGTCTATATCTTCCAGATTGTGGACGTTCATATCTGAAATTTGGCAACATGTAAAACAATCTAATTGGTTGTGTTGAGTTTTGCATTCCATGTTGCAGGTATGCACGGCATATTGGGGCCGTTCCTTCTGGACGGAGAGTTAATAAATTGTCTCCTCTATCTTTAAAGGTATAAGTTTCTTTTTCAACAATGTCAGTAAGTTTGCCGATTCCTCTAACAAATAATTTAGCATCTTCAATTATTGGAGTATCAATACGGCCATAACCAAATTCTGAAGAGATTTTCTCTATATTTTTATTTAATATTCGCCAATATATCTGATCATCTGGTAAAATATCTGATGTGCCTCTAGGAGATTTATACAATTAATTACTCCTTTAATGTAGTAGTTAAATTAATATTTTATACAATTTAATTTAATGATACTATATAAATTAAATAAATATTGGTGCGTTTTTAATATGGACTCTATTCAACTATTGATTAAGAAAGCTGAAAAATATCTAATAGAAGATCACGTAGATGTAATTCAAGAAGCTTATAATTTTGCTTTAGCATCACACAAGGGGCAATCTAGGCTTTCTGGTGAACCTTATATTAATCATCCTATTCAAACTGCTAATTTTTTAGCTGATTTAAAATTAGACCATCAAGTTATTGCAGCTGCATTATTGCATGACGTAATGGAAGATTGTGATGTTTCTTTTGGTAGATTAGTTCAGCTGTTTGGTGATGATATAGCTAAATTAGTAGATGGTGTTACAAAGTTAAAGAGATCCGAGATTACTCCTGATATGAAAAAAGTTCATGGTAATAACAGCAATAAATTAAGTGACGAAGATATCCTGCAAGCAGAGAATTTACGAAAACTGATTAGTTCTATAGCAGTTGACGTTAGAATAATATTGATAAAATTATCTGATAGATTACATAATATGAATACTCTTAGTGCTTTGCCATATGATAGGCAAATATTTATTGCAAGAGAAACTTTGGAGATCTATGCTCCACTTGCACATAGATTAGGGATATGGGAGCTGAAATGGAGACTAGAAGATTTGTCATTTCAATATTTAAATCCTCAAGAATATGAAAAAATTTCTCTTTTACTAAAATCTAAAAGAAGTGAGAGAGAAATATATATTGAAAATATACTTAATGTTTTAAAACCAGAATTAGAGAATTTTAATATCCAATACCAAGTTTCAGGTAGGCCAAAAAATATATATAGTATATATAAGAAAATTCAATCTTATTTAGATCAGAATAAAAAAATTGAAGAGATTTATGATTTCTTTGCTTTGAGAATAATAGTGAAAAATGTTGAGGAATGCTATTCATCTCTCGGTATTGTTCACAAGTTGTGGAGGCCAATTCCTGGACAATTTGATGATTACATTGCTAATCCAAAAGATAATTTATATCAATCGCTACATACAACTGTCTTATGTGAAGGGGCATTTCCTGTTGAGGTGCAAATTAGAACTCAAGATATGCATTCTACATCTGAATATGGAGTAGCTGCTCATTGGTTGTATAAGTCTGATTCCAATTTAGATGATGATAAATTTGATAACAAAATAACATGGTTAAGACAAATTTTTGAATGGCAAAAAGATGTTAAAGGAGCTAAAGAATTTGTTGAATCATTTAAATCTGATGTATTTAAAAACCAAGTTTTTGTATATACTCCAAAATCTGATCTTAAAGAGCTTCCTGCAGGTTCTACTCCTCTTGATTTTGCATATCGAATTCACACAGATATAGGACATAGATGTGTTGGAGCTAAAGTTAATGGGACACTAGTCCCATTATTTTATCAATTAAAAAATGGTGATAGAGTGGAAATAATTACAAGTAAAACAGTTAGAGGGCCCAGTTTGGACTGGCTAGATAATGATCTAGGGTTTTTGCAAACAACTTCAGCGAAAACTAGAGTTAAGCAATGGTTTAATCGTCAGGAATTAAAAAATAACATTCAAAATGGGAAAAGCTTATTTGAAGAACGCATTGTTCATTATAATGACTTGATGAGTATTTTAGATATATCTGAGTTGATGAGTTTTAATAATGAATCTGATTTTTTGAATGCTCTAGGTAGTGGAAAAATAAGTGTTTCTAAAGTTATTGAAAAATTAGCGCAAAAAGATAACAGATTATCAGAAAATAGGAAGTTAGAACAAAATTCACACAAAGATGATGTGTTTAATACTGCTGTTACGGGTAGTGGGGATTTGAAGACTGTAATTGCTGTTTGCTGTACTCCTTCTCCGGATAGTCAAATAGTGGGATTTTTAAATAGAGATCAAGGAGTGTCTGTTCATAGGAGAAATTGTAAAGAGATATCTGATTATGATTTAGATAATCAGATAAAGGTTGATTGGAATAATGTTACATATGATTATAATAGTCAAACTTATCCATCTAGGATTAAAATAGATGCATATGATAGAGTTGGATTATTAAGAGATATTACTGTTCAAGTAGCTAAAGAAAGGTTAAACATAGCATCTTGTACTCAAGAAGAGTACAATGATATAAGTATAATATACTTAACTGTTCATATAAACAGTATAGAAAACCTTGGTCGTTTATGTTCAAGTTTAGATAATATTAAAGGTGTAATATCTGTTTCTAGAACAGTAGATTAATAATTATTATTAGGAGGGATTTAAGATTGTCAAGCGCAAAGTCGGCTAGAGTATCAGAAAGAAAGCGTAGAAAGAATGCTCCATTAAGAACTCGAGCAAAAACTTTAATTACAAAATCAAATAGATTAATTGCTGATAAAGATATTGAAAATGCTGAGATAACTGTTAAAGATGCAGTTATTGCTTTAGATAAAGCTGCTCAAAAAGGAGCAATTCATAAAAATAATGCAGCAAGAAGAAAGTCTAGAGTTGTTAATAAATTGAATAAGGCGAAAGCTGATTTAGGAAATTAATTGACAACAATAAATAGTCAGAATAAAATTTATTATTTAATAATCAAGTGAGAAAAATATGTTAAGGATAAGGTTGCGAAGAGTTGGGTCTAAACATCAGCCTAGTTATAGGATTGTTGTTGCTGATTCTCGTGCTGCTAGAGATGGAAAATTTGTTGACCAAATAGGACATTATAACCCTAGGCAAGACCCTCCATTAATCAATATGGATGATGATAAAGCTTTAATGTGGTTAAAAAAAGGAGCTTCTCCTAGCTTAGCTGTTGAAAGAATGTTGAAATCTAGGGGTGTGATTGAGGGTTCAGAGCAAAATGAAAGAACTAATTGAATATATAGCTGTTTCAGTAGTTTCTAATCCTGAAGAGGTTAAAGTAACAGAAACAATTGAAAGTGATGATAGAATTGTAATAAGTCTTGAAGTGCATCCTGAAGATAAGGGGAAAATAATAGGTAGACAAGGTCAATTTGCAAGAGCAATGAGATCGATATTAAAAGTTCTTGCGATAAAAAGAAATGTTAGAGTTACTTTAGAAATAATATAATATTGGATTCATTAGATAAATTTTGTCAACTTCAAATTCTTTATTTAATTCAGCAAAGAAACCAGAAATATTAGTAGGTAAAGTTTTACGTCCTTGGGGTATAAAGGGAGTTATCAAAATATTAAGTTTATCAGATAATGATACTAGATTTTGCGTAGGTAATTCAATTTATATAGAAGAAAAAAAATATATTATAAATGATATGAAAAAATCTAAAAATAATATATTAATCTCATTGGATACTATTAAAAATGCTAACCAAGCGGAGTTGTTGAAAGGGAAATCAATCAAGGTTTTTCTAGAAGATATATCTTCATTAGAAAGTGGAAATTATTATCATTTTCAATTGTTAGGATTGAAAGTTTTTACAGAAGAAAGAAAGTATTTAGGAGATTTAAGAGATATTTTGAATACGGGTGCAAATGATATTTATATTATATCTTTAGGTAATTCAAAGGATATCCTTTTACCTGCAATTAAAGATGTTGTACTAGAAATCGATTTAAATAAAGAACATATGATTGTTAAAATTCCAAAAGGCTTGTTATAGGTTTGTAAAATGATAAATGATAAGAAAGTTGTAATATTAAGTGCTAAAAGAACACCTATTGGGAAATTTTTAGGAGCATTTTCTAATATTACTGCACCTAGATTAGCTTCTTATGCAATAAAATCTGCTATTGAAGAATCTTCAATAGATAAAACTGACCTTGATTATGCAATCATTGGTAATGTATTAACTGGTGGGATTGGACAAGCTCCCGCAAGGCAGGCATTAATATATTCAGGTGTTTCTTCAGATGTTTCAGCTATTACTATAAATAAAGTTTGTGCTTCCGGTTTAATGTCAGTTATTTTGGCTTCCCAAATGATCAAGTCAGGAGATATGGACCTTGTTTTGTCTGGTGGCATGGAGAATATGAGCAGGTCTCCACATATAATAAATGATAGCAGAACAGGTAGTAAGATTGGGAATGTAGTACTTGAAGATTCTATGATTAAAGATGGTCTTTGGTGTGCTTTCAATGATTTGTCTATGGGAGTATTGGCTGAAAAAACTGCAGGTAAGTTTGGAGTTTCTAGGCTTGATCATGATAATTATGCCTTAAGAAGTCACCAAAAGGCAATATTGGCAATAAACAAAGGTAAATTTAATTCTGAAATTTCTCCTGTTATTTTAAAAAATAAAAATGACACATTAGAGATTAGCTGTGATGAAGGCCCTAGAAAAGATACAACTTTAGATAAATTAGAGAAATTAAAGTCTCCTTTTTCAAAAGATGGAGTTGCTACAGCAGGTAATTCTTCACAGATTTCTGATGGTTCTGCTGCATTAGTCTTGTCAGATAGTGCATATGCTTCTTCAAAACAATTAAATCCTATAGCTATTATTGATGATTATTCAATTGTAGCAAATAATCCAGCAGACCTCTTTGAAGCTCCTGCTAAAGCTGTAGAAAAATTATTAGAAAAAAACAACTCTAAAATAGAAGACATTGATTTATTTGAAGTAAATGAAGCATTTGCAGGTCAGGTATTATCTAATGGGAAATATTTAAATTGGGATTGGTCTAAAGTGAATATTAATGGTGGAGCTATTGCACTTGGACATCCTATTGGAGCAAGTGGGGCAAGGATATTAGTTACATTAATTCATGCTTTAAAAAATAATTCTCTTACTACTGGAATAGCTGTTTTATGCCACGGTGGAGGAGGTGCTGTAGCAATAAAGGTTAGTATATTATAACTAGATTATTGCTAATACCTTAAAACTACACCCTAATCAAGCTTGACTTATTAATATATATCACTGTTACATAGTTTATAACTTTTAATTATTTATTATAAAGCTATAATAATTATTTAAATTAAAAGTTCAAATATGAGATTGGAAATTTTCAAAAAATTTATTTTATATATATGAAAAATTTTGTTTATTCATTAGTTATAGTTGTATTAATTTTTTCTGGATGTAGCTCTTCAGATGCATCAAATAAAATATATTTTAATTCTGATCGAGATGGGAATTTTAATATTTATTCAATTGACCCTACTGGTGAAAATGAGACTAAATTAACTCAATCTCAAGAAGATGATGTGTCTCCAATTATATCACCTCAAAGAGATAAAATTGCTTTTGTATCTGGTTCTGGGAAAGAGAAATCTATTCATGTAATGAAAAATGATGGTACAGTAAGGTCAGTAATATCTAATGCTACTACAGGGTTTACAACTTCAACTTCTTCTCCATTATGGGCTCCAGATGGTAAAAATATAGCTTATTTGTCAAAACAACCTGATAGACATCAAATTAATATTGTTCAAATTGATGGAGGAGGATCAATAAGATTAACTACATTGAATGGTCGTGAAATTGGAGATTGGTCAAGGCAGAATAACACTATTTTATTTTCAGTTGATGAAAAAACATCTATGGGTATATATACGAGAAATCCAGATGGAGTTAATCAATTTAGATTAACAGAAACGTCAGACTATAATGCTAAATGGGCTCCTGGTGTTGACAGTATAATATTTCTCTCAGATCGAGATGGGAATTCTGAAATTTATTCTATGACATCTAATGGTAAAAACCAAAGGAATTTATCTAATTCTGAATTTGATGAGTATTCTATTTCATGGTCACCTGATGGAAATAAGATTATGTTTGTATCTGATAGAGATGGTAACCCTGAAATATATACTATGGATTCAAATGGCGGAAATATCGTTCGTTTAACTAATAACGATGTTAGAGATGATCAACCAGTGTGGTCTCCTAATGGGAAACAAATAGCATTTGTATCTTATCTTGATGGGGACGCTGAGATATTTGTTATGAAATCAGATGGGTCAGACCAAAGAAGGATAACAAATAATGACTTTCATGATTCAGACCCGGCTTGGTAATTATAATTAAAAAAATAAATGGTGAGTTTTTTATATTTGATTTTGGTTCTTTGTGAGTAAACTGATATGTCTAGTCTTTCTAATAAATTAGAAAAAAATAAATATTCTAGAATAGTTGTTAAGGCTGGTACAAGTTTATTGACCAATGGTTTGCAAGGTTTAGATTTGAATTTCATGAATAGATTTGTAGACCAGGTTTCTAATTTGCATGAAAATGGAGTTGAAGTAGTATTGATTAGCTCTGGGGCCGTTGGAGCTGGCCGAATTAAACTAAGCGGATCTATTGATATTAAGCATTTATCTTTTAGACAGATGCTTGCTTCTATAGGACAACCACACCTAATGTATGCATACGAAGAATTATTTAGTAAAAAAAATATTATTGTAGCCCAGGCACTACTTTCAAAAAATGATTTTAGTAATCGACTCGGTTATTTGAATATTCGTAATACTTTATTTGGTTTAATTAATAACAAAGTTATACCTATAATTAATGAGAATGATGTTGTTTCAGTTGATGAATTACAAGGGCAAAATTTTGGTGATAATGATAATTTATCTGCAATGGTTGCAAATCTAATTGATGCAGATCTTTTAATTATTTTAAGTGATATAAAAGGTATGTTTACAAAAGATCCTAATCTTTACAATGATGCGGAACTAATTAGAGAAGTAAATAGTATTGATGAGAAAATATACTCTATGGGTGGCGCTTCCTCTAATGATTTCGCCCGTGGAGGTATGGCTACTAAGATTGAGGCTGCTAAATTAGCTACTTCTACTGGAATTAGCACTATTATAGCTGATGGTTTAGAGGATGAAGTTTTAATTAAATTACTTAATCATCAGCCTATTGGAACTATATTTAAAGCAAGTAATAATAAATTGGAAAGCAGGAAGAGATGGATGTTAAGTGGATTATTATCTAATACAAGTATTGTTATAGATGATGGTGCTGTTAATGCCATAATAAAAAATCCAGGGAGCTTACTGCCTGCGGGGGTTGTTGAAATTAATGGGGAATTTGATAGAGGGTCAATTATATCGATTGTATCTAACAAAAGTAAAAGAATAGGGGTAGGTATTACTAATTACTCTTCTCAAGATTTAGAAAAGATTAAAGGGATTAGGTCTGACAAGATATTTGATATACTTGAATATAGGTATGGAGATGAAGTTGTTCATAGAAACAATATGGTTTTGTTGTGAAACTTAGGAGAAAATTTTTTGAAATATTCTAACGAATTACTTTTACTAGGAAAAGAGGCAAAAGAAGCTGCTAAAGTGTTAGCAAGCTTAGACTCTGAAGATAGAAATAGATCTTTATATAAAATAGCTGAAAATTTAATGGTAAATAAAGAGCAGATTTTAATTGCGAACAAAAAAGATTGTGAAGAAGCTATAAGTAATAGACTGGATGATTCTTTAATTGACAGAATATATTTAGATGATAAAAGATTAAGTGATATTTCTAAGGATGTAATAACTATTGCTGAGCTTCCAGATCCTCTTGATGAAATTTTTGATATAAAATCTTTACCAAACGGCCTGAGAATTGAAAAAAGGAGAGTGCCATTAGGTGTAATAGGTGCGATATATGAAAATCGTCCAAATGTTACAGTAGATTTTTCAGCCTTATGTATTAAATCAGGTAATGCTGTTATTTTGAGGGGAGGCAAGGAAGGTATTTTAACTAATATAGCTTTATCAGGTTTAATTAGAGATTCATTAGTAGATACTGGTGTAAATAAAAATATAATTCAAATAGTTAAATCTACAAATAGAGATTTAGTTAATCAAATGTTAAATATGAAAGATTATATTGATTTAATAATACCTAGAGGAGGATCAAAATTAGTTAATATGGTTGCCAATAAATCTAGAATTCCTGCTATTACAGGTGGGATCGGAGTTTGTCACGTTTATGTAGATGAATATGCTGATATTGATATGGCAATTTCAATTGTTAACAATGCAAAAGTAAATAGACCATCAGTATGTAATGCAATGGATACATTACTTATAAATAAAAAGATATATCAAGAATTATTACCTAAAATAGCAAATGTTTTGTTTGAATCTGGTGTGGAAATTAGGTGTGATGAAAGAGCGTTTGATATTTTAAAAGGGCATAATTCTAATTTAGTTGTTAGAGCAAATCAAGATGATTGGGGTATGGAATTTTTATCTTTAATAGCTTCAGTCAAAATTGTTGATTCAATGCAAGATGCATTCAAGCATATTGAGGAATTTGGATCTGGGCATACAGAAGCTATTATTACAAATAATTCCTACTCTAGTGATAAATTTCTTGATGAAGTAGATGCTAGTGCAGTAATGGTTAATGCTTCAACTAGATTTAATGATGGTGGGCAATTTGGACTTGGGGCTGAAGTTGCAATTAGTACAAATAAAATACATGCACGTGGGCCTATGGGCCTTAGAGAATTAACTTCTTATAAATGGATAGTTATAGGTGATGGGCAAATTAGAGCATAGAATAACTTTGTCCTCCATCTATTACCACACATGAACCTGTGATTAAGCCTATACGATCAGATGAAAGGTATGCTATCAAATCTCCAACAGGTTCAGGCCATCCAAATTTACCCATTGGAAGATTATTAGATATGAATTCATCAACTACAGATTTAGGATTTTCATTTTGAAATCTTTCCCAACTGCCTTCAGGGTGAGCTATAGATCCAGGTGCGATACTATTAACTAATACTCCATGTTTTGCTAATGATAACCCTGCATGTTTTGTAGTAGCTATAAGTGCAGCTTTTGCAGCCATGTATGATATATTTCCACCATATTCTCTACCCCATATAGAAGCTATATTAATAATTCTCCCCCATTGATTATCTATCATATTTGGTGTTACAAGTTTCATCATTTCAAATGATCCAAATAAATTTAATGAAAAAGTTTCTTGGAAACCATTAAGTGAGGTTTCTGTAAAATCTCCTTTAGATTTAGATCCACCTACATTATTAACTAAAATATCTATTTGACCTAATTTATTTGTTATATCTTTATGAAGTTTTTCTAAATTTTTCATATTTGAAATATCAGCTATAAACCCTTCAGCTTGGACTCCTAATGTTTTCAAATCATCAATAGTTGAATCTAAACTAGATTGCGTCCTCCCACAAATACCTATATTTACTCCTTCTTTTGCAAGTGATATTGCAGCAGCTTTACCAAGTCCTCTGCTACCTCCAGTTATAAATGCAACTTTATTTTTTATTCCTAGGTCCATAAGTAATATATTCTCCTCTAAATACTTTGTTAATTATTTTGAGCCTATAGGTTAGATAAATTCTTGTCAATATTAAAGTTGATTTTAAATTAATATGTTAAAGTCTATATAACATATTAATAGTTGTTATAAGGAGCTTTTAATGTATAAACCTAAAGTGTTAATTACTGGGGCTAGTGGTCTTATAGGTGGAATTACATTTAGAAATTTATTACATAAATATGAATTTACTGCGCTTAATAGAAGTAATGTTTCTGAAATTCCTACTTTACAGGCAGACATTACAGATTTGGATTCTATAATGCCAGCTTTTAAAAATATTGATTTAGTTCTACATATGTCAAATTATACCGAAGATGTGATTAATTGGGATAAACATTTCAATGTAGGCATTTTAGGAACTAGAAATGTATATGAAGCTTCTAGGTTAAATGGAGTTAAGCGAGTTGTTCTAGGTAGTACTGGTGACACTATGACTGGGTATGAAATGGAATATCCATATGGAGAGTTAGCAGCAGGAGAATATGAAAAAGTTAAAGGTCCTTGGGAAATGATTACAGAAGAGCACCCTACTAGGCCTAAAAGTATATACGGTGCATGTAAAGTTTTTTGTGAGGCTTTAGGACGTTTTTATTCAGATCGTTATGATATCTCAGTTTTATGTATTCGATTAGGAGGAGTTTTAACTGAAGACAAACCTACTTTACGTCGCCAATATCCAGGATATTTATCACACAAAGATTGTTTGCAAATGATTGACCTTTGTTTAAGTGCGCCAGAAAGTATTAAATTTGATGTTTTTCATGCTAGCTCAAATAATAAATATGCTTGGAGAGATACTACTCATGCTAAGGATATTCTTGGATGGAAGCCGACAGGAAGCTCTGATAATTATTTAATAGATGATAAAGGAGGCTGGCACCAAGTTCTTGAAGGAGATCAAAAACTGGGTAGGACTCCAGGAAAGGAAAAGGAAATCATATAGAAAATGAAATTTACAAAAGAATTTTTTAAAAATCCTAGACAAATAGGGTCTTTATTTTCCTCCTCAAAAAATTTATCTAGTTTAATTACTGATAGTGCTGATTTAACTACTAAATCAGTAATTGTAGAATTAGGACCAGGAACAGGTATATTTACTAATGAAATTACAAGTAAAAAACCTAAGAATTCATTATTTTTTGCAATAGAACTTAATAAAGTTTTATTTAGCCAAACTAAAAATACTAACCCTAGTGTAATTATTTATAATGATTCTGCAATTGAAATAAACAAATATTTATTAAAACATGGAACTCGGCATTCTGACTGTATTATATCAGCTTTACCTTGGGCTGCTTTTAATAATGATTTACAAGATGAATTATTAAATGAATTATATATAGCTTTGAAGCCGGGCGGGGTATTTTTAACTATCGCACTTTTACCAGGTATAATATTTCCATCTGCTATCAAGTTTAAAAAAAAATTAATTTGCCGATTTCAAAAAGTTTCTAAGAGTAGAATTGTCTGGAGGAATTTACCTCCAGCTTTTGTGTATATATGCTATAAATAAATATTTGAATATTTTATATTGAGGATTTAATATAAATTTATATTCATAATTTAGGAGGTTATAAATGCCATATTATTTAACACAGTGCTCATATACATCTGAAGCTTGGGCCAACCAAGTGAAAAAACCAGAAAATCGTTTTGAAAAACTTAGCCCAATGTTAGATAAATTTGGAGTAAAAATTATTCAAGCGTTTTTTGCTTTAGGTGAATATGATTTAGTATTAATTATGGAA
>PBOA01000013.1 GCA_002723415.1 Chloroflexota bacterium | reverse complement strand
ACTTTCTCTACTGCTGAAAGCTCATCATAGTGTATAAAGCCTATAGAAAGTTCATCTTTTTCAGATTTAGTAAGTTCAACTTTGCCAAATTTAGACTTGTTAAGTAATTGTCTTACCCGCTCTATACTTACATCAACATCATCAGTTGTTTCCGTTTTAGGTATAGAAGTAACAGGACTTGATTCTCCTTCTTTAAGGTTCTTACTTCCACAAAAATAACACTCAGTCCAATTATCGCCTGCTTGCCTATTACAATTTGGACAGTAAATTGATGCCATATGTAACCCCATTTAATAATGGTTATGAATATATTTTTAGTATAACTAATGTTGTCAAATAGAAATCTTAAGCCCAATTACAAAATCTAAACAAGATGGGTGCAAATAAAAGTACATTTTAAAATACATAAATGATATCCTATTAATTAAAGAGGTAGGAAATGAGAAATTGTAGATGTAGCCCGGCTGAAGCATCAGGGATAACAAAAGAACCTTGGCATACTCAGCCACATCCACAGCCAGCAACACTAGTTACAATTGACGAAGCACCTTTTGTAGGAGAAACACCTATAGAAGCAATTAATAGTTGGCTTACCCCTAATTCGCTCTATTATGCGAGAAATCACTATGATGTTCCTTCAGTTGATATATCAAAATGGGAGTTAATTGTTGATGGAATAGTGGAAAATATTGGAGAATTTACATATTCAGATATTGTTGAAATGCCAAGCAAAACAATCCCTGTAACAATGGAATGTGCGGGTAACAATCGAACAGACCTATACCCCCCTGTTAGCGGCAACAAATTTCAAGGAGGTGCGGTAAGCACTGCGATATGGGCTGGTGTACCGCTAAATCTTATTCTTAAAACCTTAGGAATTGGAAGAAATGTAAAAGAGATAATATTTGAAGGTTTAGACAGCGGAATTCCCGATGGCCACAAAAAAAAAAGTCCGTACGGTAGAAGTTTGCCTATAGAAATAGGCATGCACACGGATACGATCTTGGCATATGAAATGAACGGGGAATCTCTTCCCGTAGACCACGGATATCCGTTACGCCTTGTTGTTCCAGGGTGGTATGGAATGGCTTCTGTTAAATGGCTGAAAAGAATATCACTAGTTGATTATAAATACGAAGGATTTTTCCAAAAAGACCGATATATTATAGAACAGGAAGACTCAAAACCCTTGCCTCTTACTTTAATGAAAATAAAATCCTTGTTTAGCAAGCCTAGACATGGAGAATTTTGCAAATATGGTGAAAATAAAATTGCTGGCTTAGCATGGTCTGGTACAGGTAAAGTAGAGAGGGTTGAAATAAGTGACGATTTTGGAAAGACATGGTCCGTGGCTCAATTATCAGATTTATCAAATAAATATACTTGGCAACAGTGGACATTTGAATGGGAAGCGACCCAGAAAGGGCATAATACACTGATGGTCAGAGCAAGCGATGATAAAGGAAATACACAGCCACTGGATAATATTTGGAACAGGTTAGGTTATGCTGTGAATGGTGTTCAAAGAGTTTGTGTAAATATTGAATGAAAACATTGCCTAATTAGTTAAATCTAATAAAGCATAAGCCCAATTATCTCTTAGCGAGTAGTGAAGTTTAAATATAAAATTACAAATAAACACTTTTATAAAAAGAATAGGGGATTAGTAACCCCATTTAATAATGGTTATGAATATATTTTTAGTATAACTAATGTTGTCAATTTAGATAGCATAAGCCAAATTACAAAATCTAAACAAGATAGGTACAAATAAACGTACTAATAAGTGTCACGAATGATTTTTATTACCCCAATATGGTATGCTAAAAGCCAAAAATCAAATACAAAATGGGGCTGTAGCTCAGTTGGGAGAGCGCTTCAATGGCATTGAAGAGGTCAGGAGTTCGAGCCTCCTCAGCTCCACCATGATTAATAAGAGGTTCAACCTATCACATTATGTATAGCCATTCTGAAGAAAATTATTATGAGCCTCCTAACGAAGATATAAAAATAATGTCATTATGGAAACAAATTGGTCAAAATGCTAAAGATAACAATATAGGCATAAAATTTTTTAAAGTTAATCAGTCTCAACATGATTTTTTTCATTGTGTTAATAGTTAATTTGTATATTTAACTTAATTATTATAGGAGTTTTTAGTTATGGAGATGTCATATTTAGGTAATACAGGATTAAAAATAAGCAGATTAGGTATAGGCTTAGCTGAAATTGGATATCAATTAACATCTGAAAATATATTAGAAGCAAGTAGTTTATTGAACACTGCCATAGATAATGGAATTAATTTTTTAGATACTTCAACATGTTATGGTGTTAGTGAGGAATTAATAGGTAAAACTGTTTCAAGTAGAAGAAAAGAATATATCTTAGCTACAAAATGTGGTCATTCCCCTAAAAGAAAACCGTTTGAAAAACATCCAGAAGATTGGTTACAGTCAACAGTAGAGCAAAATATTAATACAAGTTTAAACCGGTTGAAAACTGATTATGTTGATCTGCTACAAATTCATTCTTGCAGCTTAGAAATCCTTGAAAAAGGTGAAATTATTGAGACTTTACAAAAAATAAGAGATTCTGGTAAAGCTAGATTTATTGGTTATAGTGGAGATAATCAAGCAGCCGAATATGCTATGTCATTGGGTGTATTTGACACTTTACAAACTAGTTTTAATTTAGTTGACCAAAAAGCGCGACATAATTTATTTCCTAAAATAGAAAAAAATAATTCTGGATTAATTATTAAACGTCCAATTGCAAATGCTTCATGGAGGCCTGTTAAACGCCCCATATATGGTAATGATGACAACTATATTGATTATTATCTTGATAGGGCTAATGCAATGATTGAAATGGGCCCACTATTAAGTGAGCCTCCAAATCCTATAGAATTTGCTATTGGTTTTGTATTATCACATAACTTAGTTAACACAGCCATTGTGGGAACACGAAATAACAAACATTTATTAAATAACATTGCGTTATTAGAGAAAGGAATTGAATTAGATAATAATTTAATTAATGAAATATATTCAAGATTTGATAAACTTGGAAATGATTGGGTTCAAATGATGTAAATATAAAGGCAAAATATCAATTTAAAGGTTATTCAATGATCTGTTTTAAAAAAATAATTGAAAATATACATATATTGTTTATAAACATAGTGATTGCTGTTTTTGCAGCTATTTTAATTACTAGGTTTATACTATCTAATGGTGATTATTGGCTGTCTTTATTTGTAGGACTAATTATCGGTTTATTTAATACCTATAGGATTATTTCTATTAAAAATAAAAAAAATATTTCATCATGATTACTAACAATGCAATGTGTTCATAGGAGATAAAATGCAATATGGGATTGGGCTAGATACAACATTAAATATTACTTATGAACAAGACTTATATCTTAGTAAATATGCTAGTGAATTAGGTTATACAAGTATATGGACTCCAGAAAGTAGTGCATATGATAGTTTTGTTGTTTGTTTAGAACGATGGCAATCACTGGGATCATCAATTAGAGAAAATATAACAACTGGTATTGCTGTTTCTCCAGTAAATTTAAGATCTCCATTTGCTTTAGCAATGACAGCTAGCACAATATCAAAAAGAACGAAAGGAAATTTCATACTTGGCATAGGATCTGGTGGTGTTTATAGAGAAGCTACTCGTAATTCATTAGGTTTTCAAAAAATTTCTGTATTAAGCTTAATGACAGATTACCTTACAATTATAAGGCAATTATTAAATAATCAAACAGTTAATTATGAAGGTGAAAGTATTAAATTATTGAATTCTAGTCTGGGAGAATATAATCAATACACTATACCCCTATATTTAGCTGCATTAGGTCCAAATATGCTGTCTTTAGGTGCGAAATTATCTGATGGTATAGCGCTTAATTGGTGTTCTACTGATCAAGTAATATGGAGTAAAGAGATAGTAAAAAAATCAGCAGAAGAGAATAACCGAGATCCTTCAGAAATTAAGATTATACAGTATATACGTGTTTGTATAGATGATGACATTGAATTAGCTAGGAAGGCTTTTATTCGTTCAATGTTGGGGTATGCTTTAGATAGTACTTCAACAAAAATATCTGAAAAACATTTAGGTTATAGAGGTCATTTTGAAAGAATGGGCTTTGCCCAACAATTAAATAAACTAGATAAATTAAAATTAAATGGAGCTTCTGAAGATAAATTAATAGATGAATTTCCTAATGAGCTTGCTCTTAAAGTTGGTTATTTTGGAAAACCTGAAGGAGCAATTGACCATTTAAGAAAATTATCTAAAGGCCTAGATACAACAATAGTCAGAGTTGTATCGGCTCAACCAGACATCTCTTCAGCAAAAATAGTTATTGATACATGTAAACCTTAGGAGATATTTATGAAGGAGATTTTTATCATTTTTTTCTGCATATTTTTATTTTTCACTCTAGGTTGTTCAGAATCTTCTAGTAATATTTCTAAGAATACAATTAATGTAAATGAATCAAATTCAAAAGATAAAAACAGTATTAAAATAATAAACCTTACAAACTATAAGACAACTGAATTGAAACAATGGATTAATCTTGCAGAATCAAAAATGAAAAGTCGCAAGTCTCGTATATTATTTTTTATTTACCCTGTAGGAGAAATAAAGAGACCTGAAGAATCCGTTAGGTCAGATTATGCAGACAGTGTATTTATGAAACATGAAGTTTTATTAACTCAAAAGCAAATAGACTCTATTCTTATTGAAATAAAAGAATGGTTTATAGGAGATTCTTGTTTAGACAACAAAGATATAAAAATGCATCTTAATGATTATAGAACTTGGCTTGAACAAGGAGCTGATGCTTCTACTATGCATGGAGTATGTGAAGAAACAAGAGTTGTAGCTATGGGGGTGACTAAAAATATGCGAGAAAGAGAACCATTAACAGAATTCCAAAATTTTTTAATTCATGAGCTTTACCACGCTTTTCAACAAGATTTAAATGATGAGGGTAAATGTAGAGAAAGATCTGATTTAAAGAATGCAAACACAATTTGGATGGTTGAAGGTGGTGCACATTATTTTGCAACTTATATGGTCAATGAAATTAACAAAACCAACAATGATATTAATAGCGACATCCTTAAACTTGGTTTAGAAACTTATGAAAGAGAGGGTGCTAACTTAGTAGAAGCTAGCCCAGATAAATCAGGAGCTGCAGCATTAAGATTAATGATAGAATTAGGAATGCTTACTGAAGAACCAATTTTAGATGGTAGTTTTTATCATAATTGCCAAAGAGAATTAAGTTTTGATAGTACTAGTTCAGATATAGAACATATAAGGAATTCATGGTATTTAATTGACAAAAATGGCGGTAATTTTAAGTTTAAAAATTCAGCTTTAAAGAAATAATAAAAAAGCGAGAGGTTAAAAGTTAATGTCTTATAAATTTATTCAAATGTCTGACCCTCAATTAGGTTTCTGTGCTTCTAGGCGTAAAGATGTAAATGGGGTTGATTACGAAATTACCAATTTAAAGAAAGCAATATCTATTGCAAACGAAATAAAGCCAGATTTTGTAATTACAACAGGAGATTTCACACAAGATAGATTAAATTCAGAACATGCTGAAATAGTTATAGATTTATATTCAACATTGAATTCACCACATTATTTTGCTCCAGGAAATGCAGACTTAACTAATAGCCCTCAATTTGAAGACATAGATCGTTTTAGAAGGCGCTTTGGTTCTGATTATCAAAGCTTTTATTTTTTAGATTCTCAATTTATTATTTTAAACAGTTGTGTTTTATTTGATTGCACAAATGTATTAGGTGCAGATGTTGAACAAATTAAATTTCTAGAAGAAAAATTAAAAGAGGGTTTTAATAATAACTGTAAAGAACAGATGATTTTTATGCATCATCCCCTATTTGGACAAGACCCTTATGAAAAAGATGATCATATGGTCTTACCAAAGAATCAGAGAAAAATAATTTTGAATTTATTAGAAAAATATAATGTAACCGCTGTATTTACAGGCCATTGGCATGAAAACAATATTGTGAATTATAAGAACACAGAATTAATTACTACTGGACCAATATCACTATCTCTAGGGGAAGAACCTTCAGGAATTAGATTAATAGAAGTAACCGATAATAAACTAGAGCATCGATTCATTTATTTATAATATTTACGCTATATATATAAATATAAATATGTCTTTTTATATATTTATATTTGTATACTTAAATAATAAACAATGATAAAATATATTCATTATTATGTAATATCCACAATTTATTATAAGTTTAAGTATGATAATTGATATTACTAAAATTTAACTTTATATATTTAGTTTAATTCTTTAACATATGTTATAATTAAATTATGTTAATGACATAACACAATATATATATGTAAACATTTTAATAAAATAATGGCATCAAATTCTATGAATTATACCACTAGACTGAGCAGTAAAGCTCACTACCTATTAACTTCACTTAAGCAGAAGACTGGATATTCTTTTATTAATATAATTGATTATTCGCTTGGCATCAAATCTATATCCAACAACGAATTAAACAATTATATTCCTTCTATTGGCCCTAAAGTAATCCGTTCTAGTGTTGATTTTAAACCCTTAATATCAAAACCTTCTTCGTTTTTGATCGATTCATTTATATTAATTCCTTGGAAATATTATCCTAATGAATGCATTAAATCCAGACAAACTATTTTTGATTTAGTCAGATGTAAATTTAGTACTGGGTTTTTTCCCGGTTTTGAACATATTACTTTTCCTGTTATTGATAATCAATGCTGGTCCGAAATATATACTAAATGGTTTAAAAATAATTTATATAGACAAAGTAATTTTAATGTGTTTTTGGATAATAGGTTAAAATTTTTATTAACAAATGGCTTTATACTTAGAGTTGAACCAGGCATGTATAAGCTAAATGTTAACTTTAGTGATGAAGAATGGGAATTGATAGAGTCTATTAGTAAATTACCTCCTCAGGATGGATTAAAAATACCGTATTTGTTGAAATCCCCTAAAGGTAAAGCATGGCCATTAGTTCATAATGATATATTTGTATCTAAAGATATCAATGAACAGGTTCAATAAATTGTAATATTTTTTTAGGATTCTCTATTAACATTTTATCTGTTGAAGAATTTGATATACCTAAAGAATGTAAATGTGGAATAAATTTTTCTAAAACAAATGAATACCCAAAGCCTCCATAATGTTTTAAATTACTTTTATGGCATACATCCTGAGATAATAATATTTTATCTTCGTGACCATCTTGAACTAATTTTGTAATTATTTGAATATCTTTTGCAGTTGGACTAATTTCTAACGCTGACTCACGTCCAATTAGGTCAAATTCTAAAAATACATTTCTATCTATTAATTCTAATGCAAATTCATAATGGTCTGCTAGCCAGTCTGAGTGGCCCATTATTACTCGGTTAAGAGATACACCTTCTTTTTCAATCAAATCTAGAGTGTGATGTTTTTCTTCTCCAACTCCTCCAGAATGAATAGTAATGGGTGCTCCAGTTAATTTAGAACCAATAGCAGCAGATATTATACACTTCTCTTCATTGCGGGTAATTGGACCTCCATTTACTCCTACTTCACCTATGATACCAGATTTAATACCTGTACCATTTACTCCTACAGTTACATCTTCTACTATCTCATCCGTAAGATTTTCAACACTTTTATCATCCATATCTCTAGGATGAAACATTTTTTGATACCAGCTAGATCCCATAATAATGTTAAGACCTGTAGCTTCTGATAATTTCAGAAGTGCTTCTGGATCACGCTTAAGCCCTCTATTCGTTACATCTACAACAGTGCTTCCACCATTATTTTTAAACTCTAAAGCTTCTTTTATTGCTAAATTTACATCTGAAAGAATATAGTTATCTGCTATTGGAGCTCTATCTTTAGCTAAATGCAAATTGCCAAAATCAACTTTTGCATCCCACAAATTTAACTCTGTAGCAGGAAAATCTACTTCTATTGACTCCGAAGGAAAACTAGTTATTTTTGGAAACAATACATCTTCATCAGCTAGGTTTGATAAAGGTGTAAATTCAGTAGATTGTTTTTCTGAATTTGATTTATTTTTTGTGTAGATTAAAGGTTGATGAGGAAGGTGGCTTTTTCTTAAGTCTATAAAAAAATGTTCATGAGTAATAGTTTTTTTTAAATCAGAAGGGTCTATTACCCCTTTAACAGTCATTACTTTACCTGAAATATCCATTTTAATATTCTCTTTCATATAATTTAAATTATTCTGTCGGAGCGTAATGCAGATAATACATTTTGGAATCCATATAAAGTTTGATTTATATCATCATCAGTATGCTCTGATGACAGCATAAATCCTATTCCTCCCATTATATCTATTCCTTCATTTAAAAAAGCTAATTTTATCATCCTTGCCAAATTACCTGACGTAGCTTCAAATAGCTCTGAATGTGATACTTGAGATATCCCATTTAAATATTCTCCTTCTACACCTAAGGCCAGATGTACAATAGATGAAATTCCATGTACATGCCCTTTAACCTCCATTTTATCTAATACTTCTTTTAGACCTATTCTCAACTTATTAGCATTAGCATCTGCTTTTTCATTTATTGGCTCACTTGATATTATCTTTAATGCTTCTATCCCAGCTGTTGCTGAAACAGGGTTTCCGTTAAATGTACCTGGATGATACATATTCTTATGATGAGTTCCTTCATTTAATAAAGACATTATTTCTTCTTTACCTGCTACTGCTCCTCCTGGTAAACCTCCTGCAACAATTTTTGCCATAGTAGTTAAATCAGGTAATACTCCATATTTTTTTTGCGCACCACCTTTGGATATTCTAAACCCGCATATCACTTCATCCATAATCATAACCACATTATGTTTAGTAGTTAATTTTCTCAAATCTTGCATAAATTCAGGATTTTTCAAAGGTAGCTGTCCCCAATGTGCCCCAGTTGCTTCAAATATAATTCCAGCTACATCTGTGTTATTTTCAAGATAAGTTCTTAATTGTTGTATATCAGGTTCAAGAATAGCAATTGTTCCAGTTGTTTCTTCAGGAACACCAAAATCTGTATTTAATCCAGATTCTGGTACAACATAATCATGCCAACCATGGTAATGGTCTTTAAATTTTATAATCTTGTTTTTGCCAGTAAAAGCTCTAGCTAATCTCATTGCTAAAAGTGTAGACTCTGTACCTGATGCAGTAAATCTAACTAATTCAGCACTAGGAATTAAATTCTTTACTTTAGATCCCCAAATTAATTCTAATTCACTTAAAGCACCTAAATGAGTTCCCTGTTCTAGTCTTTTAGCAATTTTTTCCATTACAACAGGATGGGAATGCCCTAAAAGCAGAGACCCAAACCCCATTTGATAGTCGATAATTCTGTTGCCCTGTATATCAAATTTAATAGATCCTTTTGCATTTTCTACAAAAATAGGAAATGGTTTTTGAGGTCTAGATTCATGGCCACTACCAGCTATTATTCCTCCCCCTTTAATGAATAATTCTCCAGATCTTTTATATTTTTCACTATATTTTTTTATTATTTCACTCATTAGAATATCTTTTCTTTAAATTTAATCTTATTTGGCATAAGATACATAGGATATAAATAATTGTCAAACAAAAATTATTTAATAATATAAAAGTATCTTAAAGGTGTATTTATGGATATAAAATTATTCCAACTTCAATCATTAACAAGGGAAGAATTTTTAGAACATCAAAATTTAGGCCATTTTAAGGCAGCAATTGTTCCTATAGGAAGCACTGAACAACACTTAAACCATTTATCTATGAGTATGGATATAGATATGAGCAGATATATAGCTCACCAAGTTGCAGAGAAATTATATCCTAATGTATTAATCACTTCCCCTGTTTCTTTTGGAATAGCTGAACATCATATGTATTTTCCAGGCACTATTAGTGCTAAGCCAGGTAGTTTTCTTTCAATAATATTTGATCTTCTCGAAAGCTTACTGCGACATGGTATTAAAAAAATACTATTATTAAATGGGCATGGCGGTAATGTTTCCCCTATTGAAGGTGTTTATGAACAATGGAAATTACATTTAATTGCTACTCAAAATAATTCAATAAACTTGTTTGATAATAAAATTATAAATGACCATAGTGAATATATGGACGCTATTTTAAATAATACTAATAATAATATAGATATTAGATTTAATAGCTATTGGGACTTCATCCCACAAGATATGGTTGATTTAATTCTTGAAACAAAAGAATATCCTGGCCATGGAGGAGAATTTGAAACTTCTTTAGCAATGTACGCATTACCACATATTGTAAGAATGGACAAAGTACAGTCTTCGAATGAAATTGGAATACAAAAGTCATCTTCTGATAAGGGAGAAAAATTATCAATCCAGTCAATAAATGGGGTTGTAAATTCTATAAATGAGATGCTTATTACAAAATAAAGGTCAAATTTTATAAGGGGGAAATTATTGTTAAAAGGTAAAAACGCATTGATTACAGGTGCAAAACAAGGAATTGGGAAGTCTATAGCTATTAAATTAGCTTCCCAGGGATGTAATATTGGTGTTAATGACATTATTAAAGATGAATTTGCTCATGAGACTATAAAGATGTTAGAAAAATATAATGTTAATGTTTCATGGCATAAAGCAGATATTTCTTCTAAAACTGAGACAGATAAAATGATTGATAATTTTATAGATAAACATGGTGCTATAGATATATTAGTTAATAATGCAGTTTCATCTATTAAAAAACCTTTTCTTGATATTACAGAAAAAGATTGGGAATTTGAAGTTGGCAATGCGCTTAAAGGTTATTTATTTTGTAGCCAAAAAGTAGCTAATGAAATGATTAAAAGAAAAACTAAAGGTAGAATAATTAGTATTTCGAGTATTCATTCATTAGTTGCTGCAGATAATAATACTGTATATGGTATTTGCAAAGCAGGAATTAATCGAATGACTATGAGTATGGCTAAAGAATTAGGAAAATATAATATTATTTGCAATGCTATTGCTCCAGGTTATATAGACTCAAGACCTTTAAGAGAAGATAAAGAATATTTAAGGGCTGGTGAAGGATATGCAGATGAAGCTAAAACACATATACCTATTGGCATCGGAGGAGTGCCTGATAATATTTCTGATCTTGCTGCAGCACTATGTTCTTCCGTTGGAAATTATATAAATGGTCAAACAATCACTGTTGATGGAGGCTTATTAACTCGTTTTCCTATTCCTGATTTGGAGCAAAGTTGATTTGAAATTTTATATTGCCTCAACTACTGATAAAAATAAAGGTGGAATATATTTAGCTGACTTGGATATATTATCAGGAGAACTTTCTTTATTAAGTAAAATTGATAATAAGGAATTCATATCCTTTATTACAATTGATTCTGAATGTAAGTATTTATATGCAGTTAGTGAATCGACTAATGAAATTTATTCATATTTAATTGACCAAGATGATAAAAGTATTTCATTAGTCGATAGTAAATCAGTTCATGGTTTAATACCTTGTTACATCAGTCTTACACCAAACAATAGATTATTATTTATAGCTAATTATAATAGTGCTAATTGTTTAGTAATGCAGATACAAGATGGGATTATGAATATTGTTGATAACATTAGCTATAAAGGTTCTGGTCAAAATAAAATTCGGCAAGAATCATCTCATCCGCATTCAATTATTACTAATAAAGATTCAAAATTTCTTTATGTTGCTGACTTAGGAACAGATAAAATTATGATACATTCAATTGATTTAAATAAAAGAAAAATTTATCCAATTAATCCAAGTTATAAAAAATTAAAACCTGGGTCAGGCCCAAGACATTTAATTTTTTATAATAATCATTACGCATACGTTATCAATGAATTAAATTCAACTATTTCAGCTTTAATTGTAGATAATAAATCAGGAAATATGCTAGAAAATCAAATAATTTCGACACTTCCAAAAAATTATTCTGGAATTAATTGGGCGGCAGATATTCATATTAAAGGACAATTTATTTATGCTTCAAATAGAGGTCATAATTCTATAGCTGTATTTAAAATTGAAGATAAAGACGGAAAACTGACTCACATTGAACACAAAAATGTATATGGAGAGATTCCTCGTAGTTTTGCTATAGATCCTACAGGTAAATATGTTTTAATTGCAAATGAATTATCAAATAATATTACTTGTTTTATCAGAGATGGTATAACTGGGAAACTAATCTATACTGGGTTTAATTTAAACCTCCCCACTCCCCAATGCATAAAATTTATTTAGATATTATTGGAGTTAAAATATGAGAAAATATATTCCGAGTCCGAAAAAATATGTAGCTGATCAAGTTGAATTATATGAAAACAGTGGAGGTACTGAAGGAATTACAATGTCTGGCCTTCCAGTAATAATCGTTACTCATATAGGGAATAAAACTGGATCTATAAGAAAAACACCATTAATGACAGTCTTAGATGATAATAATTATGTCCTTGTTGCTTCGCAAGGAGGTGCTCCAAAAAATCCACTTTGGTATTATAACCTCAAGAAAAACCCAGAAATACAGATACAAGACAAGGAAAATATATATTCAATGAGAGTTAAGGAAATAAATAATTGTGAAGAAAGAATGCGATTGTGGAATTTGGCGATTAAAGCCTATCCTCCTTATGAAGATTATCAAAATAAAACTGAAAGACTTATTCCTTTATTTCTAGCTGAACATAAAAACAACCCTTTGAGCCAAAATGAATAGATAAAATATTATAATATTAATGCTGTAAGGATCAATATTATGAAGTGCATGACATGGAGAGGAAATAATAATTTTACTCTTGATGAAATAGATATACCTAAAATAAAACCAGGAATGTGTCTTATTAAAATACATACCGCTGGTATATGTGGTACTGATATACACATTACTCAAGGTCTTTTTCCTTCACCTAAAAATGTAATATTAGGTCATGAATTTTCTGGAACAGTTGTAGAAGTAAGTCCAAATGTAGACCAATCATTATTAGGTAAAGATATTGCAGCACATACAGTTGGAGGTTGTGGTAAATGTGAGAGCTGTAAAAGATGGACAAAAGCGCATTGTGAAATTAATAGAAGAAGAATAGGGGGGTTTAGTCAGTATGTATTATTATACGAACAAGCATTATCTATTATCCCAAAGAACTTATCACTAGAAAATGCTTCTTTAACTGAACCTGCTTCTGCAAGTTTATCTTGCGTAGAAATGTTAAAACCCCCTCCAAGTAATAACGCAGCTGTAGTTATAGGTAATGGTTTGTTAGGTTTATTTACAATTTATTTTTTAAAACAAATTGGAATTGAAAAAATTATTTCTTCAGAAATAGATATTTCAAGAAGAAATTTATCGAAACAATTTGGAGCTGATATTTTAGTTGATCCAATTAAAGAGAACCTAACTAAAGTTGTTCTAGATCAAACAAATGGATATGGAGCAGATATAGTGGTAGAGGCAGTAGGAAATCCAAAAGTTTTAGAAGGATGTTTTCAATTAATTAGACCTAGAGGTCAAATGTTGCTGGTTGGAGTAAATCCCAAAGGATCAAAATTACCTTTTGATTTATTTGAAATGCATAGAAATGAAATTTCTGTTTTTGGTGCTTTTGGACAAGGAAATTCATTTGAAAGAGCGTTAAATCATTTGCCTAATATGCAACTTAATAATATTATCGCAGGAAGATACCCTTTAGAACTACTTCCCAAAATAATAAAAAAATCTGCTAATTTAGAAGGCGCTAAGTTTGTGATTGGTCCAAATGATTAATACAAGCTAGTGAAATGGTATTCTGTGCTTAATTTTGATACAATAATGAATACAGTTACTATAACCTAAGTAACATACAGAGTTGTTACCAGATTAACCTTCAGTAAACAACCAGTGATTCAAAAGTTGATTTTGGTTAAATATGGTTCTTTATTATTTGGTAACTTCTCGCTATTTCTTTTATTAAGACCCTGCGTAGTTTTTGCCTATTAATTAGATTTATTAATTACTGGTTAAAATCATTTACGCCATATATAATACAACTATATACAAAATTTAATATCCAGTTTATAAAACGTTAATAAGAAATTAGGCAAATTATGAATCCAAAAACGACTAATGTTATAAATTCAATTTCCCTTATTATTATGGGTTTATGGGGCTTTATAGATGTTTCTTCTCCAACAGCATTAATACCAACAATGTTTGGAGTTTTAATTTTCTCATGTTTTTTACTTTCTAAAAGAAACGAAAAATTAAATAAAATTTTCTCACACATTGCTATTTTACTAACTTTGCTTATACTATTTGCTCTTATAGTTACAAGACTTCCAAAATCTATAGATGATGGAGATATAGGACTTTTAAGGGTTTTAATTATGATTACAACATCATCTCTTTCTATAATAATTTTTATAAAAAGCTTTATAACTGCTAGATATAATTAATAATTATATGGATTTTAAGTGGGCATTTAACTAAAGCATTAAAACCGTAATAATAGTTGAGATAAATGTTTATGATTAAAAACACTAAAAACAAAAATGAAAAATTTGTATTGTCAGTTACTGTTGATTTCCCAGATGATGTAATTTATGGACCTTTTTCTCTAAAATTAATTGATGAAATAATGCGTCAAATCCGTTACATGGGAGCATCTCGTGTTTATTGGTTATATTACGGTGATGTAGAACAAGATTCATATTGGGCAGGAAATCTTTTCATATATAAAGGGATTTTCACCCATGGAAGTAAAACCATTTCAAATATAGGTGAACCGTTAAAGGCTGCTGTCCCCATTGCACACAAACATGGATTAGAAATATACGGAGTTCTTAAACCATATAACCTAGGAATGTCGGGAACTCAATCTGAAGGGTCTGATTCATTTGACCCCAACGGAATACAAAGAATCGGAGGAAGTGTAGGCCAAGTAATACCATTTCTAGATAAATATCCTCATACACGTATGAAAAGAAAACCATATGATGGTACTGATTATTCAAACCTTAATATAGACCGAATAAAATTATTAAAAAAAGATGATTCTCCTACAAGAATAAAAGCAGAAAATATACAGATTTGGGTTAGTAGTAATAACTATGCATATAAAAAGATAGATATCAGCCCAACATTTAAAACGGCTATAGAGCCAGCTCAAAAGAAAACAACAGATTATTATGGTGAAACTGTAACTGAATTCGGGCAGCCAATTTTAACTATCACTCTGGATGATATAAATATTAAGGAAAAATATGTATTAGTAACTACTAATTTCCAAAGTGAGAAAGGAGACTTCATAAACACAGCAGTATCTATGATTGAGCCTTATCATAAATCTAAAATAATTCCTTCTGAAGTTGCAAATCTCAGTACGGTATGGGACAGGCCAAGAAATTTCCGAACAGGAGGTTTGGAATTCGACTCTGGGTTTGGAACATTACAATGTTCTCTCGATTCATCCAATAGACCTCCAAAAATAATAAATAGCTGGAATGCGGCTCAACGTGGAGGAATAATAGCAATAGCAAAAGGATTAAATGATTATCTGCCTTCTACGCCATGTGAAATGTATCCTGAAGTACAAAAGTTATGGAATGGATGGGTAGATCGTATATTGGCTACAGGAGTTGACGGTATCGATATCAGAATATCATCTCACGGCAATTTAGTTGATGCCCCCTATGAATATGGCTTCGATGCTCCAGCAATCGAGAAATTCATTGATGAAAATGGTTACGAACCTTCCGACAACCCTGAAGATAAAACTAAGCTAAGTAACATAAGAGGTGAAACCTATACAGAATTCATAAGAAAAAGTAGCCACAAAGCTAGGAACCTTGGAAAGCAATTTCATTTCCATATGCATACTGAAGCATTTAGAGAAAACCCTGTTCATGGCCAAATATTAGGATTTCCTCCAAATATAACTTTCGACTGGGAAACATGGATAAACGAAAATTTAATTGACGGGGCAACTTTCCGTACAAGTTGGTTCGAAGGATGGGAAGACCCTCCTAATGAAAATGCAATTAGGCAAAATTTGGATAACTCATTAGGAGACCCAGTAGCTAAGTACGCTTTAAATAAATTAAATCAAAATAAAATTCCATTATATTTAAATCGTTATATTGGAAGAGCAGTTGGATTAAAACAATATTTAGCTGATTATGAATCAACATTTAAAAACCCTAGTTTTGCAGGCTTTGATGTATATGAATTTTCTGATCTAGCCCATGCCACACCAGACGGACTTAAATTAATACAATTAAAAAATCAAATTATGGAAATAAATAAAAAGTCGATTCAATTAGGATTAATTTAAGACTGCAAACACAATTTAAATATAGCAGATAAAAATAAATAGTATGACAAGAATCAATATTGTACCAGTTGAAGAATTAATGGATCAACACCTTATTGCTGAATATAGAGAAATAACTATGATACCTGCTAGTCTTAAGAGAACTATTGAATCAAAAGAAGGCCTAAAATTAAGTAAAATATCTAAAAATTATACTCTAAACAAAGGACATGTTTATTTCTTTTATAATAAAGGGAAATACCTGAGTAAGCGTTATGAATTGCTAGCATATGAAATGACAAAGAGAGGATTTAAACCTAATAAAAACCGGAAATTCCCAGTAGAAATTTTTAAAAATAATGGGTTATTTAATGATTGGAGTCCTTCTCAACATGAATATAAAATTATCCGAGAACGTATAAATACAAAAATTAACAAAAACCCCAAATGGTATAGAAAAACAGAAAAAAATTAGCTTTACGTATTTATTTTTCAAACTCCCCATGGAGTAATTGCATTTTTTAATAATTTATATCCATCTAAAAATCCTGGACGTTTACCAGTATATACTTGATCAAAAATTTTTAAAGCATTATCTAACCAAGAAACAAGGTCTTTATTATCTGGATTAGCATCAATATAAGCATCACGTATTAAAACAAAATGAATTCTTGGATCATATGGTTGCTTTTTGCCTCCCATAGACTCATCACCATCTAATAATCTAAGTAACATTGCATCAGCTGAACCTAATGTTTGCTCATGAATAGGAGGCCCATCCATTCGATGCATAACAGAAGTCATATCTCGGCCGTTACCTGTAACATAACCCATATCAGACCAAATATCAGACATATCTAAATCTTGTCCAAGATGTTTTGCTAATAGGCCTCCATATGCTCTTAATGGATCAGATATATCTGCAAGTAAATCTGTTAAACGGTCTCCATCTAAATCAGTGGCTAAAACAATAGTATCTCGCTTCTCTATAATATCCCAAACCAGTAACCCATAATTAGTATCAGATATATGTTGTTCAATTTTGCCGCCCCATTTTTCCATACCATCTTTAAAATTAGAAGGAAGTAAACTAATAATTTTATCGATTGATTCTTTATGTTCTTCATAAGGATCAACAGCATATTTTCTTCCAACTTCAAATTCAGTTCCTTTAATCATCCAAGAATGAAGACCTGCGTTAATACCATCTTCCATAGCTTGAGTAGGCTTCATAGCAACTCTTCCTAAATTTCCAGTTTCATGAACCATCTTAAGGAATAGCCTATTGGAATATGCCATTTGAACTCCTGGAGTATTCATTTCAGAATGAATAATTCCAGTGGAATCAACGTTAAATTTAGATTTATCTTGAGAATAAGGAAGACAAGGCATGCTTCTAACTACAGTTATTGGGCCATATGGTCTTACATTACAATAAACACCGGCTTTAGTTCTAAGAGGAGCATTTCCTGACTTACCTAAAACAACTACTTTATTGCCATTCTCATCGTTTACATATGCATCCCCAGCTGTAGACCACTTAATTGAAGTTGATTGCATATTTCCAAACCAACTCAATGCAGCTAACTTAGTATCATGACGATATTGAGCCCACATAGGAATAGCATAATATGGAAGTCCTAATATATCTATTGCAGCAAGTGTCCCAATTAATGCATAAGCATCTGTTAAAGAATGTGTAACAGGATTTATTTTTTGATCATGATTTCCGCCCTGCCATACTACTGCCTCAGGGTATCCATCTGGCTTTACATCTGTTGGCTCAAATAAGCTTGAAAGCTCTCCAAAAAGATCACCTCCAGAAGCTTCTGTTTTCGCAATCGACAATAAATCAATCATCAAAAATATTCCTTTCTTATATTAAAAAATAAATAAAATCAAAATTTATTTAAATTTTTAGAGTAGCCTTTAAATTCAAAAATTACTTTAATTTATTGTATCAAATAGAAATGATAAATTAAATCAAAAGTTACTGAGGGGAATTTAATTTCATATTAATTGACATTCCTATAGGCATATTGTTATATATAAACAAATATTAATATTTAATCATTAGAAAGCTATTTGAAATGAACCAGGCTCAAATCCCAAAAAATCCCGAAAATACATTTACACAAAAATTTGGATTCCCTTCAGAAAAAGCCACTGGTAAAATTGTCAATTATTTAAAAGATTCTCATATAAGTTTTATTGAAGAATCCCCATTTGCAGTTATAGCAACAGCTAATATTAAAGGAGAATGTGACGCCTCTCCAAAAGGAGGGCTGCCAGGATTCATAAAAGTTTTAGACAAAGAACGCTTACTTCTTCCTGATATTGCAGGAAATAAGCTTTTCCAGTCCTACCAAAATATTGAGGACAACCCGCATGTAGGGTTAATATTTTTTATCCCTGGCCTTAATGAGACTTTACGTGTTAACGGAAAAGCAAAAGTTTTGAATGTTGAAGAAGTAGAAAAATTAAATCTTAAACCAGAAGTTTCAAACCCTGATTTTAAATCCAAAATCCTTCAAGGCGTCTTGATTGAAATACAAGAAGCATATGGACATTGCCCAAGAGCATTTAATTTTTCCAAATTATGGGACATAGAAAATATCAAACAAAATAATAAGAATAGCTGCAATTTATATTAATAAATTTCAAGGAAATATATTCATGATTAATTTAAAAACTAAATATTTAATATATTTTATTGCATTATTTATTTTTGCATCCTGTTCAGGATCAGATAACCCAGAAAATACCCCTGAAGCCCAAGTTCAAGAAAATTCAACAACTATTAAGTCAACTCCTGTACCTACGTCAACTCCTGTACCTGCGCCTAAGCCAACTGCTGTGCCTACGCCTACAGCCCAGCCTGTATCTAAGCCTGAGCTCATTAGCTTTACTGCTGAAGACATAAAATCTATTGATTATATAAATATTGAAAGCCTTCCTTCTGAAGAATTCCATGATCCATCTGTCACAGATAATGATTATTATTCTGAAAAATTTATTGAAGCTTGGTCTGGAGAAATAAAAAGTGGAACGTTAGATGAAGAAAACTTTATCCTTGCAATATATGAAGGGACAAGTATAGATGAAGATATTATTGATTCTTTATTAATTGATACATTTTTTATTAGGGATGAATACGTTGGGGGAACTACTAATCCTAAAGTTTGGTTAATCAATAATATCTTTCTTTTTTGTTTAAGAAGTAATGGATCTTGTGAATCTTTAGTAGAAGATTTACTGTCTAAAAGTAATCAATTTAATCCAGTATCATCTTCTTATAACGGCATTGTAATGCATACAAAAGGGAACTCTACCTTCAGTGATAATTTATACTCACAAAATCCAGATGAACCTACTCTTTTGGAAGTAATAATGGATAGCTATTATATGTATTTAGGTACGGGAGGGGCTAGACTAGAAGATGTTATGTACAAAGTATTAGATATGCTAGAAAATGGAATAGACCCAGATAAGACTTTTACTCAAGGAGAACACTATGCTGATGTACTAATTCCTGAAGGGTTACATCCTCTACACCTAGCTGTTTATGTAGATGCCTTTACTAATTCTGTAAAAGAGTATCAAGGTGGAATTCCTAATCTCCTTCTATCCTATGGAGCCAACCCTAACCTTAAGGCAAAATTCGTTTCAGTCAATAATATGGGTCCAGAAGGTGGCAGTCAATCAGGTTGGACTCCTTTACATGTAGCCGTAATGAATGGGCAATTAGACATCATAAAACTTTTACTTGATTATGGGGCAAGTATCAATGAAACTGATGATACTCAAAACACACCTTTAGATTATATTTGGGTACCTCAAAACATGATATCTAACTTTGAGCTTTTTGGTGTTTCAACTGAAGAAATGGATTTACCATATACCAAAGAAAGCTTATATGAAGTCAAACAATTTTTATTAGAATCAGGTGCTATACATGGAAACGGAACAATGTCAGAATTAGCCCAAATGGAATCAACTAATGTACTTGATCTATTATCTGAAAGTTTAGAACAAAATGATTCAGATATATCATATTTAACGCCTTCTTGGTCTCCTGATGGTAGCAAAATAGTCTTTATTTCAAATATGGATGAACAATGGGGCTTAAACATATATGTTATGGATTCAGACGGCACAAATATAACTAGGCTTACTACAAATGAAGATAGCATAGATACAAGTGCTTCTTGGTCTCCTGATGGTAGCAAAATAGTCTTTGACTCAGATATGGATCGACAATTGGGTTACAACTTATATATTATAGATTCAGATGGCACAAATATAACTAGGCTTACTACAAATGAAGATAGTACAGATGCAAATGCTTCCTGGTCTCCTGATGGTAGCAAAATAGTCTTTGACTCAGATATGGATGGACAATTGGGTTACACAAATATATATGTTATGGATTCAGATGGCACAAATATAACTAGGCTTACTGGAAAACTAAAATAAATTTAGATAAATAAAAACTAATAAAATTACAAATATATAAAGACATTTATATTTCTAAAGAAAGTAAGAGTTACTGCTAAGAATCTAATATATATCTTCTTAAGATATTAATATGTTACTTATATAATAATATAACTATATATTTAACTAATAAATTATATTATTACTGATAAATTATATATATATTAAATCTATGTTATTTAATATCTTAAGAAATAAATTAATACTTATAATAATTACTTACTAATTTATTTTAAAATTAATCTATATATTGTGTCTGTTAATTTTGATTGCTATTATATTTATAAAGATGTTATTATTACAATTATGTCTAGACAAAGAAAACATATTCAAATATCTACAGAAGCTTTTGAAACTTTAGCTTCTCTAAAAACTAATACCGGAATTAGCGTATTTCAACTCATTGATTGTCTTACTGGACTAGACGATACTCTTACAGAAAGATTAGATATTTTATCTAAAAATTATGAAGATCAAAATGTACCTACTAAATATAATTCAATCGCTAAAAAGATGCTTGAAATAAACACAAAAGGTACATCACCACCAGAAAGAAATATTATAAAAAACACTGAAGAAAAAATAATAAACCTAGGCTTAAAATTATCAACATTGAGTCATAATAAAAAAGCTGCCACTAATAGTAAGAAATATATACACTCATACAAACCTGATCCGGCCATCCTTGATGCCACTATATTATCTACTTGGTGGAACGCTAACGCCAACATACCGTTTAAAGGGTTTCCTAAAACACGACAAGAATGTATTAATTCTTTAGAAGCAAAGATGAATGTTGGGTGGGGGAATTTATATCCTAAGTGGTTTAAAAACTATAAAAACCATTTAAGTGGCTTTGAGAGGTCTGCCGATAGCAGGTTAAGAGCATTAGTAAAAGCTAACATTATCAAACCTGGGCCTGATGTTCTTGGCTCTGGAATTTATGTATTGTCTCCTAATTTAACTAGCACAGACTGGGAAATTATCAATGGTATAAATAAAATCAAACCTAATATTTGGTTTAAAACTAGATCAGGTATAAAAAATTTACTAGATATGCAATAGATTGACATCTCTATAATCCTATAGTTATATATTTCTTAATTAACCTTTAGGCGTTAAGTAAGGATTTTACTAATGATTGATAAAAAATTTCCTAATTTAAGTTTGTTAGAAGGAATACATTCCACTCCATCTAGAAGGTACCTATCTGAAGAATTAATTGATGATGAAATTATTTGGAATATTATAGATGCAGCAATTCGCGGGCCTTCNGGCGGGAATAAACAAGATTGGGGNTGGATTGTAATTAAAGATAAAAANACAAAAAATCAGATTGCAAAATTGTATCTAGAAAGCTGGAATAAATCTTATGGNANCAGGCGTGACANNATATTAAATAATTTAGANAATGANNCATTAGGNCCAANAAACTTTTTAAGTGCTGAACACCTAGCAAATCATATTNCAGATGCTCCTGTTTGGATAGTNCCAATACTTAGATATATTTCTAAATCAAANAGNCCAATAACTGGATCATCTATCTATGGAGCTATTCAAAATTTAATGTTAGCAGCTAGAGCATATGGTATAGGCTCAACATTAACTGCTTTACATACTGCATATGAAGAAGATGTAAAGAAAATATTAAATATTCCAGATGACGCTATGACAATGGCATTGATTCCATTAGGATATCCAATTAAAGGCAAATGGTCACAACCTAAAAGAAAGCCTGTTGAAAGCGTTACTTATTGGGAATCATGGAATACTCAAAAGAATAGAATTTAATTTATAAAGTAATCATCCAGAATCTATTATAAGCATTTATAAAACATATTTTTATATATATTAACTAATACTATTCAATATAATTTTTCTGCTTACTTTTTGAAAGATATAATATTGATATAAATAAAATCAAAATGAATAAAAATCCAGTAGTAAAAATTATTATCCAAAAACTTTCAGAAAAACTTGATATATAATCCATAACCCATATTGCAAAATCTGAATTTATTGCTTCATCATGATGATTGTAGTACTGGTTTTTAACTTTCGTTTCAATAAACATTAGACTGTTTGATTAATTGGTTTATTGTAAAACCTTGAAGAAAACTTTTTTTCACCAATCGAAATAGATGCAATTGATGCAATTATTAAAGAAATTACTCCAACCCATAAACCAAAATCATAATTACCATAGTAATCAAATACAACACCAAATAAAATCACTGAAGCTGCACCTCCAATCTGATGTGACATATTTATAAAACCAACTAATGATCCAAGTTTTTTATATCCATAAATTTCGGAAGTTAGAGCTGTAGTTAAGGGAACAGTAGCAAGCCAAGACATGCCTCCAATAATAGCAAAAGCCCAAAGTGCACCTTGTCCTGATAACAGCAAAAGGCATAAAAAGGCTATACCTCTAACAAAATATACCATTCCTAATATATGCCTTCTTTCAAACTTGTCAGAAAAATATCCTGAACAAAATACTGAAACTCCATTAACTCCACTCAGTACTCCAAAAGATAAAGCAGCTTCAGATGGAGATATGTTTTGAGAAATAGCCCATTTTATAAAATGAACTGATATAGATGCTGTAGTAATACCACAAACAAAATAGCCTAAAGATAGTTGCCACATAGGCTTAGATTTATATGCTTTCGTCCATTTATCTACCCATAAAGGCCCTTCTTCTTCAATATTTGAATTTACTTCACCTTCTTTGTTTATTCCATATTCAGATAATTCTGATGGGTCATTTTTTAAAACTATAATAAAAAGCGGTACAACCACTATGAGTCCAAACGATCCTATAATAATCCATGCAAGTTGCCAACTAAAATTAAGAGTAATAAATGTTAATAGTGGGATAAAAAATAAACTCCCTATAGAGCCTCCTGCCATTACGGCTCCCATTGCAAGTCCTCTTTTTTTAGCAAACCATTTTGAAAGTAATATTCCTACTGGCCCACCAGTTGCAGTACTAAATGAAATAAGAAATCCATAATAAATTGATAGAGTAAGAACATTAAAGGAAGATGCAACAAGTATAGACGAAATTGAAATAATTATAGCCGAAAAAATTAGAATAATTTTTGGCCCATATCTGTCAGACAAATAACCTAAAATAGGGGCAGCTAATCCATTAACAAGCCATCCAATACTTGCGGCTAAACTAATTGAAGAAACATTTGTTTTCCATTCAGAACTCCATAAATCAACAAAAATACCAAATCCTTGCCTAGTACCTATACCTAATGACATAGATAAAAATAAAGCAATGACAATTAACCAGCCATAATAAAGATTAACTTGTTTCAACATAAATTTATAATCAACTAATAAAATTAAGGAAGATTTATTTGAATAAATCTTAACATATTATTTTATTTATAGACTATTGACATAATATCCATAAAGATGTACTATTTATTGAGAATGATTCTCATTCTCAATAAATGAATTAATAACAAGGAGTACATGATATGAATAATAAATTAACAGCTTATAGTCTTAAATTGAGGAAAAGAGTAGAAATAAAAAATCCAAAGATAGTAACCATGAAAAATGGTAGAAAAGCTGTACAAGGTGTTGCAGCTGAAGACCCATCATCTAAGGTTTTCAGAATACTTGGTGACAAAGAAGTCCCAGGAATCGAAAAACAAATAGGCTAATAGGTTTTCCATTAATGAATTCATAAAACAATGAGGTCACATAAATCAATAATAATTAGATTTTAGCCTCCACTAAAAACCCTTTCAATAATTTTTTGTTTGTGGCCTCATTGTTTTATGAATTCATATATAAAACTAAAACAATAAACAAAATTGAATATAAATATAATAAAAAATACGGAGATTATTAGTGGCAATATCTTATATAGGAAATATTCCTAACACTCATGTAAGAGATCATCAAAGAAAAAGATTATATCAAGCAGAAGAGGAGTGTAGTTTTTGGGATGATATTAATGTCCTTTCAATAAATAACATTAAGCATTTAGTTGACAATATTTCAGAGTGGGCAGAAATAAAACCCCCTACGATCATTTTAGAAGGGAACACCCACGTATATGCTACACAAGATACTATAGTATTACCTTATACCGATACTCAAACAATTCCCTTTATATGTCATGAGATGTCTCATGTAATTAATTATAATAGTACTAATGCTGACCATCATGGAAGGAATTTTGCATATACTTATTTAAAAGTGGTTCGACAATTTATTGGACTCAAGTCATATAAAGAACTATTAGGGTCGTTTCGCAAACACAAAGTAAAATATAGAAGAAAAAGAATGCAAAGAAGGGGTCCTAAGATCATGACTATAAAAAATGGCAGAAAGTCTATTCATAATATTGCAGCAGAAAACCCTTCATGTAAAATATGTAAATTATTTATTGAAAAACAAATAGCCTAATAATCAGATTTCTCTTCTTGAATATGTTCTCCAAGCATACAACCATAAAAATGGAGCTACAAACAAAGAAACAATAAATGGTTTTAATCTAAACCAAGGATCTAGCTCAACGTCTTCAAAATTAACTTTGATGGTATTTGCAGCTATTTCAGAATTAGTAACTGTTAAGAAATTTTGCGTATCTGAAATAGTAGTTGGCCACCAATTGTTAATTTTGCCAACGTAAGAAACATTATTCCATTCATTTTCAGGAGTATCTAAAAGTCCTCTTGCAGCTAATTCAAGAGGCGTAGCAACACCTACTAATATAGGAAAACCAATTGTTATAGCTAATGTGAGTAATAAAGATGCAACTGTGCCTTTAAAAACAGCTGATGTAAAAGTAATAAGACATACCCAAAAAATCGAATTTAATATATTAAATAAGAAGCCAAGTAAAAACCATTTACTTGAAATGGCATCTGAAGTATCAAACATTATCATTGACAAGACAAAAGTTATTCCAAAAGAAGAAAGAAATAATATTTCACTAAGTAGGACATAAATAACTAGTTTAGTAAGTAGTATTTTTTTAAAAGAGAACCTCATACGTAAAAATATAGAAAGATTCTGATTTGAGTCAAAAGACATACTTGAAACCACAAGTCCAATAAACAAAATCCCTGCTGGCAAACTAAACAACAAATATAACTCAATAACATCAGCATAAGAAATAAGCTCTATTGAATTAGCTTTGTCTATAAAAAAGTTTGTAAGTAAAGCAAGTATACATGCAAGTAAATATAAAGTTACTAAAGTCCACCCACGCCAACTTCGAAACAATAACAGTAATTCTGCTTTCCATAAATTCATATTATAATTCCTTTTTTGGCCTTAATAGTTCTATTACAGCATCTTCAAAAGATTTCTTCCCATCAGATATGCCTGAAACAGTACCTTCATATAAAGTTTTACCATGATCTACTACTGTAACGGAATCACACACAGCTTCTACATCACTCAATATATGAGTTGAAAAAAGCACTGTAGAATTGTTCTTTAGTTCAGATACAATTTCCAATACATCATGCCTCCCAATTGGGTCAAGAGCAGAACAAGGTTCATCTAATAAAATAAGTTTAGGTTGACTAATGATTGTGGTAGCTAGACCAAGCCGCTGCTTCATTCCCCTAGAAAACCCTTTCACCTTCAAATCAATCGAGTTGGATAATCCAACAGCATCTATCACTTTTTCTACCTGTTCCTCAGAAATATTATGTAAAAAAGGAGAGCGAGCTAAATCAACTATCTGGCGAGCAGTTAGGAATCCAAAAAAATCTGGCGTGTCAGGCATTAGCATAATTTCTTTTTTAGCCACACCAAAATTAATTGAGCCAGAGGTTTTTCTTCGTAGGCCTGAAATAATTGAAAGCATAGTACTTTTGCCTGCACCATTAGGACCAACTAAACCATGAACAGTACCTTGTTTAAGTTTTAAGTTAAATCCATCTACTGCAACTAAATTGTCATATTTTTTTGTTAGATTTGATATTTCTAATATAGGATCATCCATGCAGTCTATTTACCAAACCACACCCCTGAATAAACTCCTCTATCAGGAGGAGCAGACATTAATGGAGCCATTTCAGAAAACACTTTTTGAACTGTCCCAGATGCAGCTTCAGCAGACTTAGTGTTCTCATAAACACCAATTATAGTTATCTCATCTGTGCCAGTAACTGCCACAGCAAATCCAATAATACCATCTAGTTCTGTAACTAAATGTGATTGTGTATCGATAAATTTAGTAACCTCTTCCATTTTTCCCGGCTTTAAACTGACTACAGTTTTTGATATTCCAGACATGTTACCCTCCTAATACTTTATATATACTAAGCAATATATTGTAATGTTAAATTAGCTAATATTAATCTTCAAGTGTTATATTGTAATAAATTTCTTAAGCAAATCAAAAGCCGGAGGTTTTAATTTGTCCTCTAACAAAAGAAAAGATTTTCTCATAATTGACGGATTAAATGTTAGTAACTGGGAAAGTGAAAATGTCTATCAAGACTTACATAAAGGCAATGTGAATACGATTAATGCAACTGTAGCAACTTGGGAAAACTATTCTCAAACTTTAAATAATATATCTAAATGGTATTCTAGATTTAACAATAGGCCAGATATTTCTTTGATAAAAAATACAGATGATATACTTGAATCTGCAGAAAATGATAAGACAGGGATCATTTTAGGATTCCAAAATGCATCCCCTATTGAAAACAACTTAGATAATATATATACGTTCGATGAGCTTCATGTAAAAATTATTCAACTTACCTATCATGAAAGAAACTTACTAGGTAATGGATGTTATGAAAGGTCTGATGAAGGTTTGTCAAATTTTGGAATCGATGCAATAAAAACAATGAATGCCGTTGGAATATTAATTGATTTATCACATGTGGGAATGAAAACAACAATAGAAACTATTGAATATTCTGAAAAACCTATAGCTATAACTCACGCAAATCCAAAATCTTATTATAATATACCAAGAAATAAAACAGATGAAGCACTAAAACTGATGGCGTCTAAAGGAGGAGTTGTAGGTATTACTGCTATAGCTCCATTTTTAAAAAAAGGAAATAAATCAACAATTGAAGATTATGTTGATGCGATAAGTTATACAATTGAACTTATAGGATTAGACCATGTGGCAATTGGAACAGATTTTACGCAAGATCAACCAGAAACTTTTTGGAAATACATCGGGTCTCAACAAGGAACTAAATTTCCTTCTACATTTACTGACTCCACCAATCCATCAAATTATCCAATAAATTTTGAAACACCTGATAAATTCCCTCACTTAATTGATACTATGAAAAACAAAGGTTATGGAAGTAATGAAATCTCCAAGATACTTGGATTAAACTGGCTGCGCATTTTCAAAGAAGTTTGGAATTGAATTATATATATTAGAGGCTAAATGACTACTGAAAAACCTAAAGATACATGTGATATATGCGGAACAAATAATGATAAATCTGCTCTGTTTTGTGGTATATGTGGAAATAAACTTAACTCAAAAAAAGATACTATTAATCAAACACAGTCAAATTTAAATAACGAGTCCAAGAAAGAATTAAATGAAAATTTACAAGATAGCCTTAATAATAAAACTAAAAAAATTGGATTAATTTCAGCTATACATCTTGGCTTTAGTAATTATTTTAATTTTAACGGAAGGTCTTCGAGATCAGAATATTGGTGGTGGATATTATTCTATATCCTTAGTTCCATAACTCCTGTAATAGGTCCATTTATCAACCTTGCTTCTATAATACCCACTTTATCTCTTACAACTCGAAGGCTTCATGATATAGATAAAACAGGCTGGTGGCAATTAATAATTATAATTATCTATATACTATTATTTATTCTATTAATTCCATTTTTTATTGCAACAGCTATTATAGGAATACTTGCATTCATAATTTGGTTTATCTTCTTTTTAACAATAACAATTTGGTGGATTCGCTGGATGGCTACTAAAGGAAATGATGGGTCAAATAAATTTGGGCCTCAACCTAATATTATTCACTAAACATTTAATTTATATCTAATAAATTATTTTTATTTACAGAAGTAATTAAATCATCTACATTGATATCTAAAGCATCGCTTATTTTAACAATAGCTCCAAAAGTCATATTTTGCTTACCTTGCTCTACGGCACTAATATATGTGCGATCCAATCCTGAAGCTTTAGATAAATCTTTCTGAGTTAATTGCTTAGTAATTCTTATAGAACGTATTTGTTTACCAATTACAAGAAGGTGTTCTTCCAAACTTAACCTTACTTTAGAAAGCCCCATTAATCTTCTAGCTTCTTTGATACCTTCTAAAATATCTAATGCAATAGAATCACATTTCATATCTTTAATCTTAATTTTAGGATTTTTAACAGCCAATCCTCCAAGAAGTATTTTTGGTCTTGGCAGAATACCAATTAAAGATTCTATCATAATAATAGCATTTGATTGATATTCAATATTAGTTAAAGAGAGTACAACTAAATCAACAGGCTTATTCTTGATAAATTCAACAAGATCTTTAACCGGCGTAGCGCTTCCCAAAAAATCAACATCCCAACCGTCCATTATCAAAAAATCGCTCATCATACGTGAACCTACCATATGTTCATCTTTTTCAACTGGAGCAACAACTGCCTTAAATCCAATTAATTTTCTATTATTAAGGTTATTTGATCTCAATGCATCCATTACTTCTAACGTTGTCACAGTAGCTAAATGTTCTTCAGCAATATTAATAATACCTTTATGCCACATTTCTCCAATAATAGATTGAGATTCAGATATAATATCAATATAAATTTTATAAATATCAATACCTCTTTTTAGAGAACTAAATATAATTTTAACAGCATCACTTCTGTTTCCAGACAATATTGCATTAAGATAACGACTTCTTAAAGGCTCAATATTTTGATTTGGATTCATATATCACCATAATCCCAAAGATTAAATGTAGAATATTTTAGACAATATTATTTATTTAAGACCTACATAATCTACAAATTCTTTATATATATGTCAAATACAAAGATTTCTATCAACTAAATTACTAGCAAAAATTATTTAATAATTAATTTAGGCAAATATTTTTTTGGAAATTTAGCTACAACTGAATATAAAGTATCCACCATATTTGCTAGTCTAACTCTTGCAACCTGAGAACATAATTGATATGCAACTAATTTTTCAATCCCATAGTCAGATTGTAGCCACATAATTAATTCATAAAATGCTATTCTTGCTGCATCTTCCATAGGACGTGCACTACCTATAGTCATAATAAATTCATCTGATTCAACTCTCGGATTACTTAAATATAAACCTTTAATTAAGTCTACTTTTAAGGTACCTATAGTAGGAATTTCAGTAGCGACTCCACATACTTCAGCATCACCTTGTGCAGCATGCCCATCTCCAATGTACAACAGCCCACCATCAACATTTACAGGCAAAATAATGGTGTTACCAGGACATACATCGGCAGCATCCATATTTCCTCCATGGTTACCTGGAGATAATGAAGAAACTGCCTCTATTTCAGGTGAAGTACCTATAGTTCCATAAAAAGGCTCAAATGGAATTGGTGCAATATTGAGATCTTTAGAAAAAATTACAGAATCGTTTTGTATAGGATGAATCATGACTCTTGAAGGCAGAGGATCATTCAAAGTACGAGTTAATGGAGTAGCACACAAACCTCCAAATTCAGGGATTATTGCGCTTACTCCATAATCTCTTGCTACTTCTATAGAAATAATCTTAACGGCTAAAGCATCTCCTTTTTTAGCACCTTCTATATGTATAGGTCCAGTAAGAGGGTTTACATATGGCATTTGCACTAATTTTGTAATATCTGAAGTAGAAGAATCTACTTTATTTCCAAATGCATCAAGGGTTTCAATTTTAAACACTTCTCCTGATTTTATACTTGCAACTGGCTGCTTATATGATCCAATAACATAAGACCAACCGGCATCTTTATTATTAATAATTTGCATATATATCCTCTACTCTAACAGTATTAAATATAAAATTTATGAGATTTACCAATACTTAGGAACATTCAACTCTTCTTTAGTCATCATCTCTAACAGGGCAGGTTGTCCATTGCTATTAGCATTTAATGCATTTTTTATAGCTTTTGAAATATTTTCTGGCTGATCTACTCTCTCAGAATATGCACCTAACGCCTTAGCAACTCCTGAATAATCACCCCCTAGTGCATTAGTTTGCCATTTATCAGTGGCATATGGCATATGTTCACTGTAATGAGTCATAACTCCATTATTTAAGACAATAGTTAAAATAGGTATTTCTAACCTTGCAGCAGTTTCTATATCCAATCCTGCCATACCAAAAGCAGCATCACCCATAACATTTATCACATTCATATTGGGTCTAGCAATCTTAGCTCCAATAGCTAGGCCTAAACCATAACCAAGCTGAGTGGATTTACCCCAACCTATATAAGTACGAGGAGCTAAAGTCTCCCAAAAAGGAACTAATTGATCTCTTGGGTACCCCGAATCATGAGTAATAATGGTATTAGAAACATCAACAATTTTAGACAATTCAGTAAATACCCTATATGGACTAAGTGGGACCTCATTTGAATTTAGACTTGAATGCCATTCTTGTAACCATTTTTTCTTTATATTTGCTATTTTTGCTACAACTCCTCCTACATCAGCCCTTCCAGAATCACCACATTGCCTTTTTACTTCTTCATTCATCTGTTGAAGAACTAATTTAGCATCCCCAACCGCTCCAAAATCAATTTTATATTCTTTATTTATATCTTCATGCGAGTTGGTTACCTGACCCAAAGTTACACTCTGTGGGACAGGTGCGTTAAAGTTTGAAGAAGTAAAACTAGTCCCTAGCCCTAACATAAAATCTGACTGATTTAAAAATTCTGCAGCCATAATCGTGGCAGTATGAGCTCCAGTCCCAAGGGATAATTTATGGTTTTCTGGAAATGCACTTTTCCCTGCTAAAGTAGTCATCACAGGGATATTAGTTAATTCTGAAAACTCTACAAGTTCATCTGTTGCCTCAGAATATAATATTCCTTGGCCAGCATTAATAATTGGATTTTTTGCTTTTAAAACAGCAGTAACTAATTCTTTAATATCCTCTTTACTTGCTGATGACAATACAGGCTTAACAGGAGTATATGAAAAATCCTTCTGAGGAAATTCTTCTTGTGCAATATCTGTAGGAATCTCTAACAAAACAGGTCCAGGCTTTCCACTTTTAAGCTGACTAAATGCTTTGCGCATAAGCTCAGGAATTCTTGACACAGTATTTACATGCCCTGACCATTTTGTTATGCCTGTATATTGCTGAGAAGCAGAAAATGCAGGCGGTATACCAGACTTATCAGATGGAGGGCCTCCAGGTAAAATAAGAATTGGAACAGAATCAGAGTAAGCTTGCGCAACTCCACTAAAAGCATTTTCTGCACCAGGCCCATGCTGACTTACAAAAACACCAATCTTCCTACCATTGTTAATTCTGGAAAACCCATCTGCTATATTTACGCCTGCTCTTTCTTGTCTACAAATCATTGGCTTTATTCCCTCTCTAGCCGCCTGATCTATCAACGTATTGGCCGGAAAACAAGATATAAATTCAACACCTTCTGCTTTTAATATTTTTGCTATTACATTATTGCCTTGCATAACTGCCTCCTCTTAAATATTTAATTACTCATTTAAAGAATATTTAGCTGAATTATATCCAGCTATTTTACCAAAAACTGATCCAGCCATTAATCCAGATCCCCCTGGATAATTATTATAAAACAAACCGCCAACAACTTCACCAGCAGCATATAATCCTTCTATTACTTTATCTTCAGTGTCAATTACCTGAGATGATGTATTAATTCTTAACCCTCCAAAAGTAAATGTTATTCCACAAGTTACAGCATATCCAAAATAAGGAGGAGTATCTAAAGGCAAAGCCCAATTTGATTTAGGAGGATAAATCCCATTTGTTGACCTACCATCCAGTATAGATGGGTTAAATTTATTTGAAATTGAAGGGATTGATGAATTATATTCTTCTATAGTATTTAACAAATTCGACTCAGATATTCCTAATTTATTTGCTAAATCATCTAAATTGTTAGATGTTTCAACTGAAGCCTGTGGAATAAAATACTCATCTCTTAATAAATCTCGAGTTTTACTATCAAATAACTGAAAAACCACTCTATGTGGTTGAGATAAAATCTCTCTGCCGTATTTTACATATGTATAATTACGAAAATCTGCACCTTCATCTACAAACCTTTTCCCATCAATATTAACTATAATACCGAGCTGATATGAATGTTTTTGATATAAATCAGCAATTACTCTATCTCCAAAAAGAGGAGCATTCAAATCCCAAGCAACAGCATGACACCCACTCCAATTCCCATACGGTTGTGCGCCAATATCTAATGCTAATTTCATTCCGTCACCTGTATTAAAACGAGTCCCTCTTACTTTAGCTAATTCCCAGCTAGGCCCTAAGTAACTAGCTCTCATTTGAGGATTCGCTTCAAATCCTCCGGAAGCTAGAATCACTGAATTTGATTTAATATTCTTAACACCCTCTTCATTTCTAACCTTAACACCAAGTATTTTCCCTGAATCTCCCCTTAATATTTCTATAACTTTTGTATCATAGGCAATCTCAGCATTTGCCTTTTCTACAGCATTAAATTCAAAATCACATAACCCCTTACCCCCTCCAACAGCTTCAATAATTAGCCCTCCCCAAAATTTATGCTTATTGTTTTCTAAAAAAGATTGCCTTCCATAAGATAAAATCCATCTAATCCCTTTTTCTTTCATCCAAAGCATCGTTGGATAAGATTGAGTTACTAAAGTTCTTGCCAGTGTTGGATCCGATAATCCTTCAGTAACTCTCATAATATCAGAATAATATTTAGAATCCGGATAGGTACCTATATCAATTTTCTTTTTCTCATTCTCTGAAAAACTATCAAATAAAGAATGTACATCAGATAAATTATTATAGGAAAACCTAAATAAACCTCCAGAAAAAAAAGAATTGCCTCCTCTAAGATGAAAAGGAGCTTTCTCTATTATCAAAACTGAAGCACCAGTCTCTATAGCAGATAATGCAGCAGTTAGCGCAGCATTACCTGCTCCAATTACAACAACATCTTTTTTAATAGCAAAATCCATTTAAATTTCTACCCTAAACTTAATTGAATTAGAACACATAGCTTACTTGACACAAAAGCTAATGACGTTCTAGAATTTTAAACTAGTAATAAAATAAATAAGGATCCAAATAATATTAATTCCCTAATTTGCAGTATTATATACTGTTTTTAATCTTAAAATCTATCATATAAAAAAATATCAACCTTAACCTAACAGTAGAAAAAATGCCTCCATTACCCAAAAAAAAACATTCAAAAAAAAGACGTGGCGACAAAAGAGCTCATAAATCTATTAATGCAATTAAAACTGTTAAATGTTCTCAATGCAATAGTGCTTATATCCCTCACAGAGTTTGTCCAGAATGCGGCTATTATAACGGAAAAGAAATAATCTCCAGCCAAGCCGATGTCTAGGAAATTTTTATGACTCTAATTAATAAAAATATACCTTCTGTTTCAAATTCTGCTTATTTATTCCCAGGACAAGGATCTCAAACTGTAGGAATGGGAAAAGAATTATTCGATTCTTCTTCAGCAGCTAAAGATTTATTAGAAAATATAGATCAAGCTTTAGGCAGGAATTTAACAAAAATAATGTTCGATGGGCCTGAAGATGAATTAACAAAGACAATTAATGCCCAGCCAGCCATTATGGCTATTAGCTTAGCATGTATAAAAGCTATGAATGAAAATATTGATTCATCTACTATCAACACACCTATGTTATTAGCAGGACATAGCCTTGGAGAATATACTGCATTAGCTGTTTCTGAAGTGTTAAATATAGAAGACACTGCCTGGTTAGTCCAAAAAAGGGGAGAATTAATGCAAAAAGCATGCGATCAAAACCCCGGCTCAATGGCTGCTATACTGGGATTAGATGAAATAATCGTACAAGAAATTGCAATTGAAACTGGAACATATATTTCTAACATTAACACCCCAGATCAAATTGTAATTAGCGGAGACAGAATTAACTTAGCTAGAGCTCTTGATTTAGCTTCACTAAGAGGAGCGAGAAAAGCTGTCCCTTTAAACGTGGAGGGAGCTTTTCACTCAGCATTAATGAAACCTGCAATGATTGGATTAATTGATGCTGTAAATGAACTTGAATTTAATGACCCTAAAATACCTATTGTTGCAAATAGCAGCGCAATCCCTTTAACTTCTGGCAATGAAATTAAAGAAGAACTTATATCACAAATTTGTAAAAGTGTGCAATGGAATAAAACAATATCCTATATGATGAATAATGGGATATCCCATTTTATTGAAATTGGTCCTGGAAGAGCTTTAAGCGGAATGGTAAAACGTATTGACAGAAAAGCGAATATTTCAAATATATCTGATATGAAAACTATAGTAAATTTTAGTAAAAACTAGACATATTTAAAAATGGATAAACCTAAACAAAAACAAGAATTTACAAGCAGAAGAATGTCAAGGATTCAAGCAGTACAATTACTTTATGAATCAGATTTAAGAGACTCTTATAATCAAGAAGACAATAATATTTCTTCTGAGTTTACTGCCATATTGATTACAGGAATTAAAAAACATATAGTTAACATAGACGAAAATATCAAAAAATATGCGCCGGATTGGCCAATTAGTCAAATGCCTATAATTGATAAAAATATACTTAGAGTTGCTATATATGAAATAATATATGAAAATGCAATACCAAAAGTTGTAGCTAATGAATCAGTCGAATTAGCGAAACTATTTGGATCAGAATCGTCTCCAAAATTTGTTAATGGAGTATTAGGTTCTTTAATTGAATCAAAAGAAAAAATCACAATTTAAGATTACGGAGGAATTTAAAAATGGCAAGTATTTCTGAAAGAGTTCAAGAATTAGTAGCTGAAAAATTAGATGTCGATAAAGATGATGTAGTTCCATCTGCTTCTTTTACAGAAGACCTTAATGCAGACTCCTTAGATTTAGTTGAATTAATCATGGGATTTGAAGAAGAATTCAGCACAGATGACAACACTATAGAAATATCAGATGAAGATGCTGAAGGCATTACAACTGTTCAGGCAGCAATAGATTTTCTATCTGACCATGGGGTAAAAGACGCATAGTTCTTTATTAAAAACTAATCTTTATATTATATTGTAATATAATATTAATATAAGTAATTTTTTTATTTCAGAAAGGTTCTTGTCTTTAAATTGGCTGATGATAAAATAGGTTGTCTAATAATGAATATAGGAACTCCTTCTGAGCCTACAGTCAAAGCAATAAGGTCATATCTAAAAGAATTCTTGTCTGACCCAGATGTTATAGACACAAACCCAATAATGCGATGGGCAATAGTAAATTTGTTTGTAGCACCTTTTAGACCTAGAACTATTTTACCTCAATA
>PBOA01000012.1 GCA_002723415.1 Chloroflexota bacterium | reverse complement strand
TCCCAAGCAAAAAATATTGAAGCCGATTACCTGAATTTCCTAGATAAAAAATTAGTGAATATTAAAAAAATCCCAGTTATAAAAGACAGCTCATTAGATAATTTAAGGCTCTTATCAATAGAACTAAGTAAAGAATTTTCTTGGCAACAAAGCGAATCAACTATGTTTATATTAACTGATTATATCCCCAAAATAGACCCAATTAATTCAAAATATATAAAAAATAACTACTTTAAAGGATTATCCAAAATACATATGGAAATAGACCCAACTACGTCACCTAAAGATGTAATGGTTAAATATTCAAAATTCAGACAGGAATTTATTAGTGGCAGACATAGAGATCTAAGTAGTAAGCACTTAAACCTTGCAATATTTTATGCAAAAAAGAATAAACGTGAAAAATGGATGGAAAGCATGAATACATGGAATAGCAACTACGGTATTACAAAGCCTTCTTGGAAGTATGAAGTAGTTACTAATTTTGCACTGCATTGTAAAAGAGCTTTTGAAAAATTAGTTTCACCTAATTTAAATCAAATATAAATGGAGGAAATATGGATTCAGAAAAATGGATAATAATAACAAAAAACGATAAATTTTCGATTTGTGAAAGTCAGAAAATGGATATAATATGTGAAGAAGCTCTTCTGCCAAATTGTATTTGGGCATCTGATACTTTAATAGGGCCAATAATATTAGTGTTAAATTAATAAAGGATATTAATTATGTCAAATATAGAAAATGAAGAATTATTAAGATCTTATATCAAAAAAAACAACAATTGGGGAAGGTGGAAATCAAATAGTGATTCTGGAACAGTAAATTTAATCACAAAATCAAAAGTGATTGAAGCTTCAAATTTAGTTAAATCTGGAAGAACAGTTTCATTGAGTAGGCCTTGGCCAAAAAAAGCGACAAGGGAAAACCCAGAACCTGCTAATAGCTATGTAATGTCTACAGAAGATGAAGTCGCAGGAGGTGCATTTGATTATATATCAGTATCATACCACGGTCATTCAGTTACTCATGTTGATTCACTATGCCATTTTTGGAATAAGGATGGCATGTGGGAAGGGAAAGCTCCAAAAGATGAAATTAAACATGATGGAGTCTTAAGTGGTGCTGTTGACGCTTGGAAAAATGGAATTATTACTAGAGGTATATTAATCGATATTCCCAAACACAGGAATCAACCTTATGTAACACAAGATAATCCTGTAACTGATATTGAACTCGAAGATATAATTCAAAAACAAAATATAACCATATCTCCAGGAGATGCAATTGCGATTTACAGCGGAAGAGAATTATATGCAAAAGATAATCAAGGTACTTGGGGAGGCCACCCTTCAATGCCTGGATTACATGCTTCATGCCTAAAGTTTATACGAGAACATGATATATCTGTAGTTATCTGGGATATGCTTGATGTTATTCCAATGCATTATGGACCTGAAATCAATGTACATACTGCAATAAGTGCATTTGGAGTTGTATTACTAGACAATGCTCTATTAGAACCTTTGTCTATAGCATGTGAAGAAGAAAACAAATATGAATTTATGATAACAATAAATCCATTAGTTATTCCAGGTGGTACTGGATCTCCAGTAAATCCAATAGCTATTTTCTAAATAAAAAATATATAGAAATTATTACTAATTATTAATGTTATGCAAGAAAAATATATAAATATTAATGGATTAAATATATTTTATAGAGAATTAGGCAATCCAAAATTGCAAGATGTAATTATGATTCATGGTTGGAGCACAACTGGTGAGGTGTGGAAAGATATAGCAAAAAAATTATCTAATGATTTTCATATTATTATTCCAGATAATAGAGGTAACGGGAAATCAAGTATTCCTACAAGCGGGTACCATATTAAAGATTATGCTAAAGATATTTACAATATTATAGAAAAATTAAATTTAAAATCTCCTATATTTATTGGACATTCATGGGGAGGGAATATTGGAACATTAATGGGAGCTGAATACCCCAATTTATTTAAGCTTATAATATTAGAAGATCCAGTTTATTGGAAAATGATAGATGCGTTTAAAACAATAATTCCAAACATAATAAAACAAAAAAATATGCCTCGAATTGAAATAATTAAAAATGGCATTAATAATGGTCTTAATAATTTACAAGCCGAAAAAACAGCTGATTTACCAAAAAAATATTCCGAAGAACACTTAAAAAAAATTGCATTCTATAACCGAAACTGGGCTTTAAATTGTGAATACTATTTGAAAAGAATATCAACACCAACCCTAATAATATTAGCTGATCCATATCACGGTGGATACATATCAGATACAGAATATAAATATCATAGTAAAATCGCTTCTAAAATAGTCGATTTTGTTAAATGGAAAAATGTTGGCCATTTAATGCATATTACCAATCCTGACAAATTTATTCGCGAATTTGAAAAATATACAAGCAAAAAATTAAAAATTAATAGATGTAATTAGAATACTATTTAAGTAATTAAATTTCTTAACTTGACTGTTTATTATATAAACAATTATCTTAATTAGACTGATTTAGTAAAGGAAATATAAAATGCCTATTATGACTGGAAATAAAATATTACTCGAAATGTTAAAAGCTGAAGGCATTAAATACATTTTTGGTAATCCTGGAACATCGGAAAGCGCAATAATGGATGCTTTAGAAGAATGTCCAGAAATTGAATATATACTCAGCACACAAGAAGGAGTATCCATGGGTATGGCAGATGGATACGCAAGATCAACCAAAACTCCGACTTTTGTCAATTTACATATAGATAGTGGGCTAGCTAATGGAATAAGTTTACTAAATAATGCCTATGCAGGAGGTACTCCCTTAATATTAACAGCAGCTAATAAAGATATAAGAAAATTAGTTGAAGGTAGAACAAACTTAGTAGATATGGTTAAACCTTTTACTAAATGGGCAGCTGAAATAACTGAAGCAGAACAAATACCTAGTGCAATTCGTAGAGCATTTAATGAAGCTAAAACCCCACCTACTGGACCAGTTTTCTTAGCATTTTCAGCTGATGCATTAGATAAAAAAGCTCAAGTAAATATCATCCCATCTAGAAAAGAATATCATCCTCCAGAACCAAATACAGATGCAATAAATAAAACTGTAGACATCATCAATTCTTGTACGTCTCCAATTATTCTGGTAGGTGATAGAATGGCTCAATCATCTAATACAAATTCTTTAGAAAACTTAGCAGAACTTATAGGTGCAAAAGTATATTCTACCTCATATTCAGAAATGAATTTCCCCACAACTCATCCTCAATATTGTGGACCTTTAACGCCGAATCCATTGACTAAGAAAGAATTGAGTAAATCTGACTTAATTATAGGAGTCGGTACAAATTTATTCTCAAGTTTTTTTTATTTTTCAGGTGAATTCACATCCCCTACTGCAAAATTAATTCATATAGATTCAGCTTTCACTGAAATTGGTAAAAGTGAACCAACTGACATAGGTATTCTAGCTGACCCTGGAATAGCTGTAGAAAAAATTTCTAAAATTATAAAAGAAAAACAATCAGGTTATAATACAGAAAGAATTATAGAACAAAATATTAAAATAAAAAAAGAAACAGAATTATCACAACAAAATTGGAATGAACAGGTAAATAAAAAATGGGACAATCTTCCTATGGCTCCAGAAAGAATGATGATAGAAATTTCTAAATCTCTCCCTCAAAATTCAATTATAGTTGATGATTCTATATCCTCTCGTTCAGCGATGCATGGAGCTATAAAGTTTAATAAATCTGGAAGTATATTTGGTGAAAGAGGTGGAGCAATTGGATGGGGAATGGGAGGAGCATTAGGTATTAAATTAGCAAACCCTGATAAAACAGTAATGGCCATTATTGGTGATGGGAGTTCCATGATGACTGTACAAGCATTATGGACTGCAGCTAATTACTCTATTCCAGTAATTTATTTAATTTGCAACAATGAATCATACCGTATTTTAAAATTAAATATGAATGTATATAAAACTCAAATATTAAAAGAAAAAAATCCAGAAAGTAAATATATTGGTGCAGACTTTCCAATCCCATTAAATATATCTAAGATTGCTGAAGCAATTGGAGTATATGGCAAAAAAATTACAGACCCCAAAGATATAAGCTTAGAAATTTCAAAAGCATTAAAACTTAATAAGCCTACAGTACTAGATATAAGTATTGATAATAAAGTTTAATTTTACCTACGAATTTGCCTGGGATCCATTGCTTCACGCAATCCATCCCCTATAAAATTCCATGCTAGAACAGTTAAGAAAATAGCTAGCCCAGGAAAAACTGTTAACCACCAACAATATTCAATTAATTCCCTCCCTGTTGTCAACATATAACCCCAAGAAGGTGTAGGTGGTTGAATTCCCAAACCTAGAAAACTTAAACTAGCCTCAATTAATATTGCATAACTCATTCCAAGTGAAATTTGTACAATAATTGGTGATAAAGTATTAGGGAATATAGATAGCCACATAATTCTCCAGCTATTCGCACCAATAGCTTTAGCACTTTCTACATATTCTTTTTCTCTTATAGACAATACATTTGCACGAGTAACTCTAGCAAATGAAGGTATAAAACCAATACCTATTGCAAGCATAGCATTTCTTAATGAAGGACCTAATATAGCTACCATTAAAATAGCTAATAATAAAGAAGGAAATGCCAAAATAGCATCTATAATACGCATTATAAGACTATCAATCCATTTACCATAATAACCTGCAGCTAAACCAGCTGTTACACCAATAAAGGTAGAAATCAGCATAGCTAGTATTCCTACTTGAAGTGAAACTCTACCTCCATATACTATTCGTGTAAATGAATCTCTTCCTCTATCATCTGTACCAGCTAAATGAGTTAATGAAGGTGGTAATTTAGGTGAATCAAAATCCATTTCCTCATATGCAGGTCTATTATTATCAGGATTAATATCAACTGTAATTAATGGAGCAAAGATTGCACATAAAGTAAATAAAAGTATTATAAATACACCAAAAACAGCAGTTCTATTCCTAATAAAACTGCGAAAAATATTACGCCACAAACTTGTTGGTTTACGCTTTAAATTAATAGTTAAATTATCTGATTTTGTTTCATTCATTCGTAACGTATCCTTGGGTCTAAATAACCATAGGCTATGTCTGCTAATAAATTAACAATTACATATACAAAAGAAATAGCCATAACAATAAGTTGAACTATAGAATAATCTCTAGCTTGAATAGCTTCAACAAGCATCAAACCAACTCCTGGCCATCTAAATACTGTTTCTGTAACTAAAGAACCTCCTAAAAGAGCTCCAAAATCCAATGCAATTACAGTAACTACTGATAAAAGAGCATTTTTCATCGCATGCCTTATCACTACCGTACGGTAAGGAAGTCCTTTTGCATGAGCTGTTCGAATATAATCAGAACTCATCACATCTAACATTCCTGAACGCATATACCTAGTAATTGCTCCCATTAATTGAATACCTAATGCAATTGAAGGTAATACAAAATGAGAGACTTTAAATCCTGAACCAATAGGACCATATCCAGATGTAGGAAGCCAATCCAACCTTATTGCAAAAAATAATATTAACATTAAACCTACCCAAAAACTTGGAGCAGCTATTCCAAATAAAGATATTGCAGAAACAAAATTGTCAGTCCAAGAAAATGGCTTTAGTCCAGCAATTATACCTAATGGTATAGCTAAAATCACGCCCAATAGTAATGCTGTTATTGTTAATGGAATTGTTCTTTTAAATTTTTCTAAAACTAGACTCCCAACAGGATGTTCTGCTGCATAAGCTGATGAAACTCCAAAGTCACCACGAAAAACTTTGTTCACCCAAATAAAATATTGTATAGGGATAGGTTTATCTAAGCCCATATCTTTTCGTTCTTGCGCTAAAGCTTCTTTGGTAGCTTCCATCCCTAGTCTTGTAACAGCCGGATCTCCTGGAGCGAACCTTACAGCTGAAAAAATAATAATAGACATAACTATTACTACATAAAGAGTCTGAATTAATCTTCTAATAATATAATTTTGAATTTTATTATCTCCAATATGTTAATTTAAAAACAGAACATCCCGCCATAAAAACCTAGGCGGGATGTTCTTAATTGACATGAATTAAAATACTAAATTCTAGTCAACCCACCACCAGTCTTTAGCATTCCAATACCCTTTAGGGCTTACAAAACCACCTTGAATATGTTGATTTGCAGCAAAATATCTAGGCATACTTTGAAGTTTAACAATTGGAACATCTCTATTCACAATAATATCTACAATATCATTATAAGCTTGGGCACGAACTGCTCTATCAGTAGTAGATTTACCTTTATCAAATAGCACTTCAATATCTTCACTAAAGTATCTCATACCATTATTACCTTTAAATCCTGATCTATCATTATCTGCTCTAAACAAACTCTGCATTAACCCATCAGGATCTGGTTCTCTAGTATACCAAGCATCTCCAAGATCAAACTCTTTGTGCGTACCATTGAAACATCTAGATACAGGCCAATCTTCAGTTGTACAATCAACTCCAAACCAAACCTTATCTAACCATGTAGGACTATCTACAATTACAATTTCCATCTCAATTCCTGCATCAGCTAAATTTTGCTGAATAACAGTCGCCATTTTTTGTGTAACAGCTATGTTTTCAGGAACATATTTTATTTTAAGAGGATTGTTTGGACCATAACCTGCTAATGCTAAATGTTCTTTAGCTTTTTCAATATTTCTCTCAGGACATTCAAATGGTAGATATGCCCAGTGAGATTCTAAAATAGGGTTACAGCTAGGAACACCAAGTCCTTGGTATATCACTTTGTTAATTGCAATTGGATCAATCGCATACTGAACTGCTTTTCTTGCATTAAGGTCAGCCATTGGACCTTCACGATAGTTAAATATAACTGTCATGTAGGAAGCAGTAATACCGTCAACTTGAGATAACAATTGCAAACCTGGAGTAGTAGCAATACTAGAAATTTGCTCATAAGGCACATCAACTGCTAGATCTATTTCACCAGCTTTAAGTGCAGCCATTCTAGTTTGTGCATCCTTAATTGGAACTATATAGACTTTTTGTGGTCTTATTCGATTAACTTCTTTATCAAAATAACCATCATACTTTTCTAATACAAGTTTATCTCCAGGGATTTGTTCAACAAACTTATATGAACCTGTACCTATTGGTTTAGTATCTTGACTCGCAACACTATCTTTATCAACTATAGCTAAAGCCCAGTGAGCCATAGATGGAAGAAAAACAGGTGTTTCATTTGTAAGTGTAACAGTAAATTCATACTTTCCTGTTGCTGAATAAGAAACTACATCATTTAATTCACCTTTACAACGTCCCTTATCTGCAATCTCATCTCTACAACGTCTCCAGCTAAATTCAACATCGGCAGCTGTTAAAGGCTTACCATTATGGAATGTAACATCATCTCTTATTTTAAATACATAAGTTTTTCCATCAGGTGAAACAGTCCAGCTTTCAGCAATATCTGGCTTAGGGTTCATCATACTTGGATCATATTGCAATAATCTACTATAAATTAGTTCTGAAAAAATTATATCAGTTCCAGATTGGCTTTTAGCAGCATCTAAAAATTGAACTTCTCCACCATTACCTATTCTTAAAACTGATTGGTATGAAGCTGAAGGTATTCCAGCCGGAACTTCCCTTATTTCAGTTACAACTCTTTCTACAATTTTCTCTTTAGGTACCTCTTTAATTACTTCTTTAGTAACTTCTACAATTTTCTCTTTAGGTACTTCTTTAATTACCTCTTTTACTACTTCTTCAGTAACAATTTTTTCAACTGGAACTTCTTTGATTACTTCTCTAATTATTTCTTCAGTTTCAACTTCACAAGCACTAAAGATAATTAAAGTAGCAGGAATCAAAAGCAAAAAAGATAATTTAATCTTATTAAACAATTTTTGCAAATACATCTAGTCCTCCTATTATTTTATAAGTATTATTTATATTACTTTTCATAATAAAATTAATTATTATTAATAATAAAGTGCGTACATTATACATGTTAATTCATGAAAATCAATACTATAATTGGTTTTCTTTTACTTTAATTAGTTTTTGCATGGATCTCAATTCTTGTGGTGGATCTAATTTCATACCAAACTCACTCCAAGAAACTTCAGCAACATATATATCTTCATTAGAATCAACTGCTATACCATGTGGAGCATAAAACCTTCCTGGATCGTTACCATAACTTTGACGCCCTACCCTTGCCAAAAGATCGCCTTTTGAATTCATAATACTTATTCTTGGTCCCAAGTCTGTGCCAATATCATTTGATGCTATACCACAAAAATACTCTCCCACATAAACAAGACCATTTTGAGCAAAGTTGTCAGTAGATATTGCTGCAGCTTTAGACATATTTACCCACTGGTCTTCATATTTACCATTTTCATTAAAAACTTGAACTCGTTGATTTTCTCTATCCGCTATATATACAAATCCTTCTGAATCTACAGCTATATTATGAACAATATTAAATTGCCCAGGCCCAGTTCCTGATTCACCCCAAGATAATATTAAATCACCCTTACTGGAATATTTATGTACTCTTGCATTACCATAACCATCAGAAATATAAATATCTCCATTCCTTCTATCTACAGCTACATCTGTAGGGGATGAAAAAGGAATTCCACTTAACTTAGGAGATTTTTGTCCTGATGTCCCTAATGTCATCAATAGTTTCCCATCATAACTAAATTTTTTTACCGTATTATCACCTACATCTACACAATACACTTCATCATCAGGCCCTATACTCACCCCATGAGCCGCCTTAACATCCATGTTTTCCCAAGTGTCTAAAACATCACCCTCTTTATTAAAAATTATCATTGGAATAGTCCCACGATTATATACATATACATTATCTTTAGAATTTACAGCTACTGAGGTTGCTTCTTTATAAACACAACCTTCCGGCAATTTACCCCAATTGGAACCAGAAAGTTTATAATAATACCCATTCTCTCCTATAGTGGCACTAGTAAGATTTTCACTTGAAGTAACTTGCTCACTATTGATGCCATATTCCCAATTATCAACCATATTGATTAACTCCTTAATATAACTTATTAAAACCTAATATTATTATTAATATAATTAAATTACTTTTTAATGGTAGTATAGTACATCATCAACAAATAAATTAAAACTATGTCACAGAATTCAAAAAATAATAAAATTTTAAATATCTTAAAATCAAAAAACATACGAAATATGTGTAGCTCTGAGTTATTAAAAGGAGTAAGTACTACTGGAGAAATATTAATTTTAGGGTGGCTATTACTTGAATTAAACCAATCACCTGTAATAATAGGCCTCGGAATTGGTTTAAGACTTCTTCCTTTATGCATGTTTGGAATGCTGGCAGGTGCTATAACAGATAATTTTAATAGATTAACACTATTAAAATTAACGACTTTAGGAAGTGCGTTAATTTACACTGTATTAGGTATATTTTTACTATTAGATATTAAATCAGTTCCATTAATTTTTGTTGCAACGTTTTTAAATGGAATTCTATGGTCACTTCAAAACACTTCAAGACAAGCATTTATTTACGATATTATAGGCCCGAATAAATTAATAACTACTATAGGCTTTATAAACATAAGTAATAGAATAGGTGGTATTATAGGTGCATTATTTCTAGGATATCTAACTGATATTATTGGAATATTTATTGCATATATATGTATAGGAATATGCCATACATTTTCAATTATCCCTTTATTATTCACTGATAAAACTGGAGATTATTCGCCTGTTGTTTCAGGTTCAATCAAAAAAAATATATCTGAAATAGCCAGCGAATTTAAAACAAACTCAAATCTAGTAATTATTATTATTTTAGTGGCAATTCTTGAAATATTAGGCTTTTCACATATAACAGTTTTTCCTAATCTTGCCAAGGATGTACTTAAAGTTGGTGCAGTTGGATTTGGAATTATGAATTCTTTTAAATCCATTGGTGGATTACTAGCTATTTTAATGTTATCAAATTTATCAGAAAATAGACAAAATGCATCTATATGGTTCATAGCAATACTAGGCTTAGGAATTTCTTTTCTAATTTTAGGCAATACAACAGATTTCATTATTGCAATTTTTGCAATAACTATACTCAGTGGTATGACAGCTGTATCAGATGTATATTCTCAATCAATTATACAAAAATCCGTGTCAAATGAATTTAGAGGTAGAGCTATGGGAGCATGGAATTTAGCAATTGGATTTCAAATATTTGGAAATTTAGAAATTGGATATATAGCATCTTTACTAGGAGCAGGTATGTCTCTAATAATACATGGTATAGGCTTAATTATGTTAGGAATAATATGTATGTTATTTTTAAAAAATATAAAAAAAATATAATCTAATCTTTTACTTTTTTTAAAGTCTCAGGTACTCCAAATATAAATAGAAAAGCACCAGCCAAACTAAATAATGCTACTAATATTGATGACAAAGACAAACTTACTATTGCAATTTGTCCAACAAATATAGGACCAGATGCTGCACCCATATCTCCCATCAATCTCCAAACACCCAAAAATTCACCAGTATTAAGTTTTGGTGCTAAATCAGTTCCTAATGTCATTAAAGAGCCACTTCCTAGACCGTTAGCAAACCCAGTCAATAATGATACAAGAGTAAAAGTAGTTACATCATTTGATAAAGGAAGCAAAATAAAACCAAATGCAAAAAATATACAACTAGGCACTGACATCAATTTTCTGCCCCACTTGTCCATAACAATTCCAGCAGGAACAAACATTATTAAATCCACTGCTGCTGCTGCTCCTATAATTAAACCTATTTCATCTACACCTAAATTTAAATAGGTACCCCAAAGAGGGATAACTATTTCTTTAGATTTTCTTACAAAATTTAATACTACAGCTGCAGATCCTGCAATGAGTAAAACTCTACCTTGAGATTTTATTAAATTAAAAAAGGATAACTTTATTTCATTCTGTGTATCCATATCTATTTCTAAATCAGAGTCTTCTTTTACTATGAAAATTATAATGAATAAAGTGAAAAAACATATTACACTTTGTAATATAAATACGGAATTAAATCCTAAACTTGCTCCAACAATCCCTCCAATTACTGGACCAAAAAACATTCCTATTCTATGTACTCCACCTAATGTAGCCAAAACCCTGCCCCTGTTATTAACAGGTACTAAATGAGCAACATAAGACATACGAGAAATACTCCAAAGAGCTATTGCTCCTCCCACAAAAAACCTTAAAATAAAAAATATTGAAAAATTATCATTAATAACTATTAATAATGGAAAAGCTATCATTAATAAAGTCCCTAAAAACATAGACCTCTTTTTACCTTGTTTGCTAATAATTAAACCTACAGGAACGTCAAATAACATATTCCCTATTAAAACAGCCGAAATACCTAACCCAATCAGGCCAACTCCAACATTCATTTGCTTAATAAAACTTGGCAAAATAGGAATTAATAGAGAAATACTAAAAGTTAAGAGAAAGCTAGGTAAATAAATAGTCCAAAACAATGAAGATTTTGAAGTTAAACTTTTAGATAAATTTCCGAAAATATTATGCCTAATAAATAAATTCAAACCATAAATTTCTTTCAATCTTAATATTTAAATCAATAAAATGATTAAATAACTTTTTGATAATATATTTCAAGCATTCCATAACTCATTTTATTCGAATTATCAAAACTTATTTTTTCATGAATATTCCTATAAGCCCCGTATTATTCATTTTTGCAATTAATATTTGGTCACTCAACAACTTGTTTTCTAATAATTCCCATTGTTTCAAAATAGAATTCCACATAAAAACAGTAGGTATACCTTGAGTTGATTCAGGTAAAAACCTAATAACTATATTTACTGGATATGAATAATTAAAAGTTTTAAGAGTCTCATCATATTCAAAAATACTAAATATCATTTCATCTTTATAATTTTGATAATTATCAGGTAACATTGGTGTCTTTTTGAGGCTGAATTGCTTTATATGATTTTTATATTCTTCAGTATTTGATTTATAAAATTCAAAAACACTTGTTTTCTCTATGGCTCCAATAGGAAAATGTAATTCAATTCCATCATAGATGTATACAGAAGAACTATATTTTTCAGAAATTTCAAAACGAGGATTTAAAGTTGAATCAATATTTTGGATCGCATTTAAATTATTAGAATCAATTTCCGTATTAACAACTAATGCAGGTAATTCTACATTCAATTCTTGCTCTGCAAAACTTTGGATTTCATCCCAAAACCCAAATCTTATAATTAAACCTGTTATTGCCAAAGCAAGTGAAGCTATCGTACCAATTTTTGCCCATCTATTTCTATGAGTTCTTTCCCAAGTTCTAGTTACATCATCCATCCAAGTAGTAGGAACAGCTTTAATAGCACTTTTAACTCCAGCTTTTGATTCGTCCAATATAGCTTGAGGATTTACTGCGTGTATTACATCCTTAACTCCGGCTTTTGATTCATCCAATATAGCTTGGGGATTTACTGCGTGTATTACATCCTTAACTCCGGCTTTTGATTCGTCCAATATAGCTTGGGGATTTACTGACTTTATTACATTTTTAACTCCAGCTTTTGATTCATCCAATATAGCTTGAGGATTTACTGACTTTATTACATTTTTAACTCCAGAATTTGGTTCATCCAATATAGCTTGAGGATTTTCTTTATATGTTTTATTACTGTTATTTGCCGGTATTTTAATACTATTTAAGTTATTTAGAAATTCATCAGCTGTTTGTATTCTGTTTGTAATTTTTTTTTCAATACAAGATTCAATTAATATCATTAAATCCTTAGGTATATCTTTTCGAAATTTATTTAGTTTTTCAGGCATCTCTTCAATATGTTTACGAAAGACAATAAATGGCGAATCTCCAAAATGAGGCAAGTGACCTGAAATAATCTGATAAAGAATACATCCTAAAGAATAAATATCAGATGCTGGTGTAATGGTTTCTCCTGTTATATGTTCAGGAGAAATATAATAAGGAGTACTTATAACTGTACTTGTTGAATTACTTAATGATAGCTTTTCATTAAAATATGCTATTCCAAAATCAACTATTTTTAGTTTTCCATCAGATCCCACTAAGATGTTTTGAGGTTTAATGTCTTTATGAATGACATTCATAGAATGCGCTTTAGATAAACCTGATGCTATTTGAGACCCTATATCTATTACACGCTTTATAGGAGTCTCAAGATTTTTTTCAAGAATTCTATCTAAATTTTCAGGCAGGTATTCAAGACTAATAAAATAATTATCTTCAGTGTTGCCAATTTCAAACACTTTTACTATATTCTCATGATCAAATGACGAAATAACTTTAGATTCACTTTTTAATTGCTCAACATATTCTACATTAGAAGTTAAGTTAGTATATAGAACTTTAAGAGCAACAACTTGTCCCGTATAGGAGTCAAATGCTCTATACAATTTCCCATGTGCTCCAACAGAAATCAATTGAAGAATTTGATATTGCAATATTGATTTAAGTTCCAAAATAAAACCTCAGATATTATTTTTTTAACAAACCAAAAACATTACCTAATAAAGTTTTAGGCTTACTTTTGTATTCTTCTAGTTGATCTGAGTTAGAAGAATCTTCTAGTAACGAATCAATATTAACAACTCCCACAGTAATATTGTCTAACCCACCATTAGCATTTGCCTTATTTACTAATAAATCACAAGCCTGTTGAGGTTTATTTTTAGATATTATATCTTTTATAGTCAAATCATCTAACATAGCATTTAAACCATCTGAGCAAAATAAAATTATATCGTCTTGCTTTAGGTTTAATATATCAGTATCAACCTTTACTTTTTGATTATTCCCTATCGCTCTTGAAAGTATATTTCTCATTGGGTGGTTAATTGCTTCATCAGCAGTTAATCTACCTTCTTTTACTTCACCTTCAACCCAAGTATGGTCCACTGTTATTTGGTTAAATTGATTATCTCTTAGAAGATATATACGACTATCACCTACATGACCAATAATAGCTATATTTTCAATGAATAATAATGTAGTTAAAGTCGTACCCATACCTTCAGTTTCTGGTTTTTTACTAGCTGCATAAATATCAAAATTAACTTTTTCAATACTTTTACTCAAAAATGAAGTAGCGTATTTTATTTTTTTCTTAAAAGGATCGTTTTCTTTTAAGAAAAAATCCTCAAAGAAATTAACTACACCATCTACAGCCATTAAACTCGCAACTTCACCAGCTTGATGTCCACCCATACCATCAGCAACTACCATAAGACCAGAAGTATAAGCAGGTGATTTGTTTTCAACCAACACACAAAAAGAATCTTCATTTCCTTCTCTTTTCATTCCTTTATGAGTCAATGCGCCTACAGTCATATTAAGACTATTATTTTTTAAACCTGACATAATAAAAATTTCCTAAACGATAATTAATTCCGCACCTATCATTTTTCAGTTTTCATTGAATAATAATTATTCCCAAACAACTGCTGATATTGTATGAACCCCAGATAAACCTTTCAAAGTTACTTCGCCCTTATCTTCAAAATTTATATCTCCTGCAGATTCAGTTATCTGCCTAGTTAACGAAGAAACATATATTTCATCTTTATCTGCCTTAGAAGAAACTCTAGCAGCAATTATAACTGATTTCCCAAAAAAATCATTTTCATCAGTTATAGCTTCACCAGTATTTAATCCTATACGAACATTTATCGGCTGATCTGGATTAACAATTCTATATCTTGATAGAGCACTTTGAATAGATATAGAACATTGAATAGCTTCACGTGCACTTGAAAAAGCAACCATAAAGCCATCTCCTTGGGCTTTAACTTCATACCCATTATGTTTCTCGATTTCTTGCCTAGTGATCCTTTCATGATCTCTTAATACAATTCTAGCTTTATTATCACCTAACCTATCAACCATAGAACTAGATTCATAAATATCTGTGAACATAAAAGTAACAGTACCTGTTGGAAATGGTTTTTTACTTGATACTCCCTCATCACCAATATTATCTTTGATATAAGCAGGGTCTTTTGAAGATTGCTTAACCAATCTCAACACAACTTCTCCATCAGCTAATTGAATTTTATCTTCAATATTTAGTTTGATTTTTTCTTGAGATAAGGGTTTACCATTTACAGATGTTCCATTAGTACTATCTAAATCTCTAATAGCAAATTGACCTTCTAACACAGAAATTTCTGCGTGAATACTAGAAACATAGCTATTATCAATAACCACATCTGCCGCACGTCCTCTACCCAAGGTAACAGTTTTATTAGTCAACTCTATTTCGCTAAGAGAATCAAATCCTCTTTCTACTATCAATACATGTCCATAAATATCATTCATTATTAAAAACCCAAATTAAATATTTATTGATTAAATTCAAGTATATATGGAGCGAAATTACCTTCTACTATCGCTGCAATAATTACAAATAATACTGCCACAACAAATAAAACAATTACAGCAGCCAAAACTCTTCTAAGTCTTATATCATTTGCTTGATATAAAATTATTCCTCTAGATAAAAATATTGCTGATAATGATGCTGTTAGATAAGATAATGCTTCTAAAATTATATGTGGAGTTAAAGCTAAAGCAATAATTAAGGAATAATATAATGGTTCAGCTGAATCCTGCATTCCATATTTAGTTGCTAATACAATAGTCACAGCCCAAACTCCAGCATTCCAACCTAACGCTAGAGTTGCACCTAAAGCACGATAAAAAAATCCAATCAAGAAAAACAGGCATAAAACCATGAAATTATTCTGAACAAATGATATGCCTTTATCAAATCTTTCAGGTGTGAATTCTATTTTACCTTCTCCTTCATAGGAACCTAAAACAAATTTAAAATTTTCAAGTAATTCGGATGTATCTGTAATAATTGCAACTAACAAGAATCCAACAAACATTCCTACAAAAATACTTACCCCAGAAATTAAACTTTCTCGATTTGCGCTCCAACCACTTCCTGGTTCAGACCAAATCCTCTCACGATTAATCTGAAGAATTTGATTAACTCTTGGAACAACCGCTGCAGATACAAAAGCAAGTGACATTAATCCTGTTTCAGGTATGTTCAAAGTTTGACATATAAAAACACTTACAATAACTACGATTATTGCTTCTAAACAAATTAATAGATTCCAACCAGTTTTATTTGTAATATTTATCCTATTTAAAATTGCACCAAAAATACTGCCTGCTTCTTCAGTTTTTTGATTAATTGGTAACATATAATTCCTCATACTGATAAATTTTTTATTTAAACTATAAATCAATAGTATAGTTATATTTCAAAAATTTCAATCTAATTAAATTAGAATAATACTTTACATAAGTAAGAAAATAAGTTTAACTATATGTAAAGATAATATACGGATAAATAAATGCCAGCTACTTCAAGCCCACAAGACGTACTATATTCCAATTTTATCATGGAGACTATCAAAGGTAGTGTAGAAATGATATTTTTTGTAATATTACTCATGAGTTTTTTACTTGTTGTAACTACTATTGTATGGGCAATAGCTAGATGGAGTGAAAGATCTGCTTCAAGAGAATTTAGAAAAATACTAGATTATCAAATACATAGTAGAGATAAAGTTTTAGTAAATGAAATAAAAGATATACTTGAACAAAATCTTAAAATTACAGAAGAAAAAATAGAAGATAAATTCCAATTATCCCTTGATTCTGTTTCAGAAGAGCAAACAGAACACTTCAAAAAAATTGAAGAGGAAATTCATAATGAAAACCTTCAATTAAGGGAAATACGAGGAAATGAAAATAGTACAGAAGAAATTGTAAATATCATTCCTAAAGAACCTTCTGAAAAACAAGATATAAAAACAAAAACATCAATTAAAAATCAAGAAAAAGCAAATCAACTCTTTAAAGAAGGTCATTTAGATCTTGAAAATGGAGATTTTAATTCAGCTATTGAAAAATATACAGAATCTATTAATCTTAATCCTTATTTTGCAGAAGCTCACAACGCTAGAGGAATAGCATATAGAAAAATTAACCAACCTCATAAGGCACTAGATGATTATACATTAGCAATTAAAATTGACCCCTCACTAGCTGCAGCATTTAATAATAGAGGAGTAGTACATTCTCAAATATCACTTCACGAATCTGCAGTGTCAGATTTTAATGAAGCAATTAATATTGATGATGAAAACCCATTTGCCTACTGCAATAGAGCCATGTCATACAATCATCTATATAAATTTGACGAGGCAATTGAAGATGCTACAAAAGCAATAGAAAAAGACATAACACTAGCAGAAGCATATGTAAGTAGAGGTATTGCAAAATTCCTTTCAAAAGATGAAATCGCTGCGCAAGAAGATTTTGAATATTCTAAAAAGCTAGGATATGATCCAATAGAAATTCAAAATAAATTAAATACTATAATCAAGAATTTACCGAGTGAAAACGATTCTTAATTACAAAGTCAAATGTTTGCATTTTATATATTTATAATTGTATTTTTAACTTCAATAATAACTTTCTCAACACATAGAATTACAAATATATATAATAAAGACAAAATTAATGTGAATAAATATTCTTCTTTAATAATTATATTTATCTCTACATTAATATTACTTAGCTTTTTAGCTTATTTTTCGAAAGAGGTTAATCTAAAATATTTCATTATTAATACTATATATATAGCCTTGCTTATTTTAATCTCTAATATTGATTACAATTCTAAGATAATTCCTAATAAAATAATTATAATAGGAACTTTATTATCAATAATTTTGTTCACATTAAATAGTGACTCAATACAATTAAATGGTAAAAGTTTAATTTTAGAATCCTTCCTAGGATCCTTTTTAGGCTTCTCAATCATGATGTTTTTCTATTTACTCCCCTTCACTAGAATTGGTGCAGGAGATGTAAAATTAAGTGCCTTAATAGGAGCTATATCAGGTTTTCAAAAAATAATATTTGCTTTGAGTTCATGGATTATTTTTGCTGGAATTATATCAATAATCCTTATATTATCAAAAAAAAAATCAATCAATGATGATATCGCTTTTGGGCCATATATATGCTCGGGAACAATTTTTATTATTTTATTAGGGGACCATATTACTAAAATAATACCTAGGCTATATTAATAAAAATTTATATATTATAATCCAAAGTTATTACTTCTATATCAGAACTGTCTTTAGATGATATAGGTATTGCACCATACATTTTTGTTCCAGATCCTATTTTAGAATCTATATCTAAAGTCCCAAGCATTCTTTCTGCTCGTAGCTTCAAGCCAGATAAACCAAAATGTCCAGCACTTAATTTATTTGATATTTTATCTTGATCAAAGCCAATTCCATCATCTTGAATTAAAAACTTAACTTCTTTTTCAGCCCAAATCAATTCAACAAGAATATTTTTTGCTTGAGAATGCTTAATTGCATTTACAAGAGCTTGGTTAACAATTCTATATAAATCAACTTCAATTGGTTTTGAAAGGCGGGTATTTTTAAAACCCTGAGTTTTAAACTTCAAATTTAATCTAGATTCATTTACTTTTGAAGCCATATCATTAAAGTCTGCATTTAATGCACTGACAAGACCTGAATTATCTAAAGTAGGAGGGAATATTCCTTTAACTATATCTCTAAGCTTACGATCAGTATCTTTTATTCTTTGAACTAATTCATTTAATTCCGGAATAATTTCCGGGTATTTTTTGGAAAATTCTAATTTCATTATACCTATATTCATAATAAAACTTGCTAAATCATTCATAGTATCATCGTGTAATTCAGCTGCTAATCTTTTCCTTTCTTCTTCACGACCTAATTCAGCAGCATCAAACATTTCTACTCGTCTTAATCTATGGACAACTATTCTTCCCAATCTCCATATAAACGATTTAGCAACACTTGGGTTTTCCAAAGAAAACTTATCAAAACTCTCGCGTGTTAAAGAAAATACTTTACAAGGAAGTTCAGTTTTAACTAAAGCATTTCTAGGATTACCACTAAAAAATGCCATATCTCCAATCACACTTCCTGCAGTTAACAATGCTACTGGAATCCATTCATCACTTAATGGAATAAATACTTTAACTTCACCTTCAAAAATTATATATACAGTACTATCAATAACACCTGGGGAAATAAGCGTTTCATTCGCAGGAAATTCATGCATCTCTCCAGCATTAGAGAAATTGTTTAAAAATTCTTTTAACTCATCAGGTGATAAACGAGGCTCATCTGAAGAATCCATCTGAGATACGCTGCTTATTGAAGTCATATAAAACCGTCACATAATTGAAGTTTTTATTTTTCTATACAAGATGCGATAAACGACAAAGTAATCGAAGCCTGTAAATTAATGTTCTCTGATTTCTTTATATTAAATTTTGAAGTTATATTGTCAATCAATTTATTTACTTCTTCAACATCTTTTTGAATTTCATCAGATATATAATTCTCATCAAAACCATTAGCATATAAAGATAATATTTCTAATTCATTGTCTAATAAGATATTGTCAGAATCTTTATATTTAATTTTGTAAGAACTAATCAACTTAGAAACTATATTTATATCTAATACAACTTTACCGTCTAAAGAAAGTTCTACAACTCTAATTAATTCACCTACATCATCTAGAGAATTTTTTTGTATATATGCTTTACTACCCGTAAAATCTTCAAACAAACTTAAAACTAAATCTACATCATCATGACCAGAAACTACAACTAAAGAAATATTAGGAAATTTCTCTCTTATAATTTTTGATGCCTCAATACCATCAAGTTTTGGCATACGTACATCAATTACTAAAACATCAGGTTGTAATTCAGTAACTTTTTCTATTGCCTGCTCACCATCTTCAGCTACAGCAACAACTGAAAAGTTATATTGAGTTTCTAAGATACGCTGATAAGCTGTTCTAATAAAAGGTGAATCATCAGCAATTACTATATTAACATCTCCGTCTATACTCATTTTACCTCTCGATTCCAAGTGAATTCTTTAATTTCGTTAAGTATTTCTTCTGCTGTATAAGTCCCATGTTTTTCTAATAGCATTTTTATATGCGGTTTAGTTACAATTTCTTCAGAAAACACATCTGAAAAGCCTGAATCTGAATCATCAGCAAACAAATCTTTTTCTTCTTCTTCTGAGTCAGAAGAAGAAAATATATCATCTAAGTCTGATTCATCTTTAGCTCCTTCTTCTGGGAGCGAATCCTCAGTTTCAGAAGATGCCTCTAAATTAACAGCTTTTACTTGACTCACACCAACTAATTCTTCTTCATTATCATTTGCTTCTTCATCAGTACTATTTTCAAGAGCATCACTATCTGCATTTAAAGATGCATACTGTACTTTAGGTTTATTAACTGGTTTTGTATTAACTTGAATCTCATCAGCACTATCATCTTCAGATATATCAATTAAATCTGAAATATCTGGATCTGAATCAGAATTTACATCTTCTTCTAAATCTAAAGGAGAATTTTTTGTATCTGCAATATTTGTCTGAATCTCAGAAGCAGAAGGTTCTGAAACAGTGTCAGCTAAGGTTGCATCTAAATCACTCAAATCCCATAATCTTTCAGGGTTATCAATTTCCGCATTTATACTAGATGAATCCTGAGTAGGCAATTGAGCTGACGATGAAAACCCAGTCCTTAACGTTTCATACCATTCTAACCATATTTTAATTGGAGATTTCATAATATATTCCTAACTTTTTACATTCCAACGTTTAACAATCCAGCTGTTACAGTTGGAACAATCATCAAAATTATTCCTGATGTAATAGCTGTTAAACTCATAAACCATAATATTTTTAAATTGTGCCCGCCTTCTGTAAATTTTGGAGCTAATGCATTAGCTACTACCAAAATACCAATCACAATGATAATAGTCAACTGCATCATTCCCACTTGCACATTTTCTCCTAACCCTAGTCCAACAGATAAATCACTAGAAGAAGGCAATGCAATACCAGGGGGTGCTTGCAAGCCTGAAGGAGTTGTCATACTTTCTGTAACTCCTCCTTTCAAACCTTCTGATACTTCCTCAAGTTTTTTATTGAAATTATTAATAATTTCTACTACAAATACTAAAATTAAAGACATTGTGATATGCATTGCTAAACTTAAAAACCCAAATGAAGATGAACATAATTTCCTTCGAGCTCTTAGCTCAGTGACGTTTTGTGCAAAATCAGCACTTATTGTTCCAACTTCATCAGCAGGACAACCGGTTTCAATTCCATCTAGCATCATTGTAGTAGTCCTAGAAGATAAGTCACTTCCAGTTTCAGTACTAAATATCTCCCACGATTCTGCACTAGGCAATCCAGATATCAACCTTGTTTTCAATCTGTCTATATGAATTTTTAAATTAGGAAGAGATTTAGTATCAAGTCTTTTTAAAGTCTCTGTTAAAGTTACACCAGCAGCACCTGCTATATTACCAACTCCTCTAAAAAATATTGTAAGCTCAGAATCATTTTTATCTATTGCTTGAGCATCTCTCCATGCAAAAAAGCCTGCAGGGAGTAGTGAAAATCCTAGGAGTAGATAAAATATTGAACCAGAACGCATTATGTCATTTGTAGCGCCATATATAAGCATACCAGTTAATAATGCAATAGCAAAACCTGGTATACCGATAACAAAAGCTAAAAATCTACTCATTTTCCGATTCTTAGTTATACCTTCATTAGTATCATAAGAAAATTCTTCAAATGGTGCGACTTTATATATCAAAAAAACACCGATAGTAGTAACTCCAAAAAGAGTCATAGTCATTAAGAATATAAATGATTCACTAGTAGCTCCCAGTAAACTTGATATTTGGGATACAACCATAATTAAAGTTACTGCAACTAAAACAGCCGAATATGCATCAGTCCATTTTTGTAGATTATCTACACTTCTTTCATAGTTATTAGAATATTCTAACTTCTGATTCCTTGCTTCTTCTACTATAAATTCAGCTTCAGACCCCCCTGAAGATATAGAAGATGAAAATCTTAATAACAAACTTTTAATACTACCTGCTTTTGCTTTTTTAGCTACCTCTTGAAAAGCAATAGTATATTCTACACCCATACCTCTTGCCATAGTACGAATATGTTCAAAAAATACAGCTGTTTTATACCTTTGACGTGAACAATACTCAAGCATTCTATCTCTGTTTATACCACCCTTGGCTAAGATAGACATATAAGTAACACTAGAAAAAAGATCATAACCAACTACTTGGTCATCAGAACTGACCTTCTCTATAGGCTTTTGAGATGACGTTATGAAGTTCATAAAAGTTTGTAGTCCCACGCTCTTGTAATCGTTTAAGTATTTTTGCTCTTCTCTCTATATCTTTATATATTGAACGAGCTTCATCTGGAGGNAANCCTCTTTTNACNGCAACCACATTTTCAAGNANATAAGTATTCATATATCCAGGGAATTCAAATGTATCAGTAGAAGGTTCCCATCTNAANACTTCAATAAATCCAAATGCATTACTTTCTGCATCATATTCAATTATTTCATTTATACTTAGTACNCGCCTNGCTTGCTGNCCATTAGCTAATCNTACNGCAGCACAAATCATAACCATGTTTAGATTATCAACATAAGTCTTAGGNACATTAATTGGATTACCTGTTAATCTTTGNATTAATTTCTCAACTGAAGCAGCATGAAAAGTAGCCATACAAGCATGACCTGTTTGCATCGCCTGAAAAGCTATAGCTCCCTCTTCACCTCTAATCTCACCAATTATTATTTCATTAGGTCTTTGCCTCAAAGCTGCTCTAAGTAAATCAAACATAGTGACTGCTGCACCTGTTTTACTACCCCCTCTAACGACCTCTCTAATCCAGTTTTTATGTGGAACTTGTAACTCAGGTGTATCTTCAATACTAACAATTTTTGAATTCGGTGGGATAAAAGAACTTACAGCATTAAGCAAAGTAGTTTTACCAGAAGCAGTTTCTCCAGATACAAAAGTATTCATACCTTCATTAAGCATTAACGAAACATAAGCAGCCATTTCATAACTCATAGAACCCGAAGAAAGCAAATCTAATATACTTAAAGGAGTTGCAGTAAATTTTCTAATACTAAAATTACTCCCTCTTTTAGATACATCTCCTCCATAAACTATATTAATTCTTGAACCATCAGGAAGGACAGCATCAACTATAGGCTCTCTAACTGTAACAGGCCTAGAAATCTTTTCTGATAATTTAATTACATATCTATCCAAATCATCGGCTGTTTCAAAAGTAACAGACGCTTTAAGACCACCAAGTATTTTGTGCTCAACGAAAATTTGACCAACTCCACTACAACTTATATCTTCAATGTATGGGTCAGTAATTAGCGGTTCAATTAAACCTAGACCTATCTTATCTCTGTAAATTAAATACTTTAATCCATCATATTGGTCTTGAGTAACATAAACTTTATTATTTTTTTTCTTAGAAACTTCTTCTTCAGTTACAACACATATTTTCTCTAAACACTCTAATAGAATTTCATGTCTTTTTTCGTTATCTTCTGCTTCCATTAATTCATCAATGAAATCCATTAGCTTTTTATCAACATCAAGAGATATTTCGGCAACACCCTCACTCTGGGAAGGTTCAATTGTAATATATTCATCACGAGTATCACCAGGATCATACAAAATGTGTATAAACACACCATTTCCTGCTGGATAAATTAAATTCCTCTGTCCTGGGAATTTATCTCCTCTACTAAACCTTCCTCTAAATTCAGGTAAATCATTATTTTCTTCAACAGTAAAATTAACTAGATATTCACCTAGATGCTTGTGTTTTTCAGATAAGCTTTTTAGTTCTTTAGTAAAATTTGCATAAGCATTATTTGAAACATAAGCTTTCTCTTGGTTTGCCATCTGCCTCAACTGAAAAGTCTGAGAAGGAGAACCTTTAACATTTGAACCATTTTGAGCACTATCAACTAAAGATTTATCATCTTTTTTCTCAGCTGACTTCTCAGATTTTTTAAATCCAAACATAGTTTACTAATTCCTTGTTTTAAGCCCTAGCTCTTGTAATAGGTACTATTCTAATTCCTAATCCGGGTTCTACGTCAAAACCTGTAATATTACCAGTAGTCATTTCTGCACCTCTTATTTTAGCTACTTCCATAGCTTTAATCAATCTGTTACCTGCAGATTGTACAGTTAGTCTAAGGTAAGCATCACAAAGTGACCTGATTCTTAATAAAAATTCTTCATCAAAAGCTTTTGCATGTACAGTACAAATTACAACTTTTCCTTTTTCACATAAACTTTTACAATTAGAAAAGAAATCCTGTATTTGGTCTCCACCCGATTGTGATACAAAAGTAGTTAATGCATCCACTACAATTATATCTGAATCTAAGTTGTTTTTCATATGGGTTCCTAATTTTTCAAAAAGACTTTCTGCATCTTCTTCATCAGGAGAAATTACCAATGGATAAACTTCAAGTTCATTCATTAAAAAGAAATCTGTTACATCTTGACCCAAACTTGCCATTTGCCTAAGTAAACTATTGATATTTTGTTCGGTTGTATAAATACTAGTTTTTAAACCATCGTTTAATCCACCCCATACCAATTGCTGAGCAACAGTACTTTTCCCAGCACCTTCATCACCTTCAACTAACATTAAGCTACTTTTAGGTATACCTCCACCAAGTCTTCTGTCAATTTCATTACTACCTGTGGAAATTATATCTGCAGTATCATTTTCATTTTTATTCATATATCACATTCAATCAACTGATTTAATATACTAGAGTAATTATACACGATACAGTATTTAAGTAAATAATCTTATGGTCCTACTCCGCACTTCATGTAAATTTCATTATTATTTTTATGACGAACAAGGTTATTTGTAAATTTACTAGTTAGAGTTGTTCCATTATCTGTAGAAAAAATTAACATACCTGTTCTATCGTTAGCAGCTCTAAAAGGAAGTTTTAAAGATACCCTTAAATATTCTCCTTTATTCAATATTCCTTGCTGGTAAATATCATTTAAACTTAAATCATCATAAAATTCAGGCAATTCATATGTCCATTCACCAGGCAAAACTTTTTCTAAAACTGATGCCTCGCGCTTTACATAATTTAATTTTATTATCTCTTCAGTAGCATTAAAAAAGTTTAAATATAAATCCATTTTATTAAATGAAAAAAAAGAATTAGAACCACTATTTTCTACCCAAAATTCTAATCCACAAGTCTCTAACGAATACCAATCAGGATTATTGGGAAATTTACTCTTAGCAGAAGTTATTTTAGTAGATGAAGTAGTCGTAGCAATAATGTCTACAGTGTACAAATCTCGACTTGCCCATCCATTTATATATTGATATACAATTTGAGTATCATCAGGTGACCAATCAGGATCAGTTTGCACATCATTAGCATCAGTAATTCTAGTTGGACTCTCTGTGACTGTACAATCTGAAGTTAATAAAGCAATATCATAGTCAGTAATAGGATATCTATCGGTAGCAAAAGCTATTTTTGTTCCATCATTCGACCAACTGGGTGCTATGTTATTATAACCATCAAAAAAACCGTTCGTCTTCTTGCATAAACCTCCAGATCCATCAGAATTTATATAATAAATATCAGAGAACCCACCTATTTCAGATTCAAATGCAATTTTTGTACCATCTGGCGACCAAGTTGGATTAGTATCATTATGCATAGATCTATTTGTAATATTTACTTTATTATTACCATCTGCATCCATTACATATAAATCATATTTAGAATTAGCTACATTATATTTATCATATGCTATTTTGGTTCCATCTGGAGAGTATGACATTTTTGATATATGATCATCCAATAATACTAAATTTGTATCTAATACAGTAGTAGGTGCACCTGGAGGTATTTTCCCATCAGGACCTAATAGCCCAACATCTAATATGCGATCATTTGGTTTAGGTAAATCTTCAAAATATATTAAATTAGCATTTCCAGGTTTAACTGCAGGGCTAGCTGCTGAACCTGTTCCAGTAATATTTATCTCTGTATCTACTATGTTTGATACATTAGTATCTATTGACCAAACATCTCTATTAAAAGCATCTGTATTGTCATAAAAAATTCTAGATGTGAATGTAGATAAAGTTGTAGTTGCTACTGGAATAACCTTTAATCTATTCTGATTTAATTCAGCAAATCTTTCAATACTTTCGTCTTGAGCGTCAATGATAATCATATCTGAAACAAGATTAGTCTGATAAATCAAAAATACAGAAATTAATACTACAGATGTAACTAATAATGTACTTAAAGCTGATCCCATATATTAATCCTCTGTACCACAACGTAAGCTTTTATTATTCGGGTCTCCATCTGCTCCAAATGGCTGCATTTTCGTTATGCCATTATCTGTAGACACACCAAGAATTCCTGCTCCACTTTGTGCAGGTAAAGTCTTAATATATAGTCTCATATATTCACCTTTATTTAATACTCCTGGTGAGTAAACATCATTACTAGTTAAATCATCAAGTTTATCTGGAATTACATATGTCCATTCACCAGGACTTAAATCTACGTAATTACCTTTGAAATATTTTAATAAAACTATATCGCTTCCATCATCAAAATCAATGAACACACTCATATCAGAAAATTTATAAATAGGTTCCTGTCCTATATTTTTAATCCAAAACTCTGCTTTACATGAATCTGTATAATGCCAAATTGGAAATTCATAAGCTTTATCAGGGTCAGGTGAAACTCCACCTAATATACTCGTTGTAGTTGTAGCAGTTAAATCAACAACCCATAAATTTCTACTAATTGGCCCTGTCGCCCAATTAGCATTATTATTAGAATCACTAAAAGTCATTTGAATTATATTAGAACCATCTGCATTCATTTTATATAAATTTAATCTACCATCTCTATTAGATATAAATCCTACTTGCTTTCCATCTGGAGACCATTCAGGTTTATCATCTAATCCATAGTTGCCACCACTACCAGCGTTATTACTTATATTAATTTGATTAGAACCATCTGCATTCATTGTATATATTTCTTTATTACCATCTCTATTAGATACAAATGCTATTTTAGTTCCATCTGGAGAATAAGTTGGAGAATAGTTATCAAAAACATCATTAGTAAGCTGAACAGGGGCTGTACCATCAGTATTCATTATGAATATTTCTTTATCACCATCCCTATCTGAATTGAAAAGTATTTTATTACCATCAGGTGACCAAGAAGGGTATTTATCATTAAAAGCATTATTACTAATATTAACTTGATTAGTACCATCTACGTCCATTTTATAAACCTGATAATTACCATCTCTATCAGATTCAAATACAAGCTTCAATCCATCTGGTGAAAAAGACACATCTGTATTATTACCAACAGACTGGCTAAGATTTACCACTCCTGTACCATCTGAATTCATTATATATATATCAAAACTATTTTTAGAAGAATGTGGTGAATATTCAGTTCCATCTCCTGTTGGAAGCTTTTGTAAATTAGTTCCATCTGTATTTATATTATAAGCAGCTACATCACCAGCTGGAGGTTTAGATTGAAAAGTGATTACAGTTGGGTCATAAGACCAAGAAGGATTTCTATCCTCATCAGGACTATCTGTGACTTGAGTCAAATCTGAACCATCTGCATTCACTATAAATAAATTATAATTCCCTCCATCTCTACTGGAGGAAAACACTATGCGATTTCCATTTGGAGACCAAGATGGCTCAACATCATCTGCACCATGATTACTTATATTAGTTTGATTACCCCCATCTGCATCCATTACATATATTTCTCTATTACCATCTCTTTGAGAGTAAAAAACTATTTTAGTTCCATCTGGTGAAATACTTGGATCTAGATCCTGATTAGGATGATTAGTTAAATTCTCTTTATTACTTCCATCTGCATCCATTACATATATTTCTTTATTGGCTACTCTTTCAGAATTAAAAAGAATTTTTGTCCCATCAGGAAACCAGGAGGGGTAATTATCACCAGCACCATGATTGCTTAAATTAGTCTGATTTGAACCATCTGCATCCATTACATATACTTCATTATTACCATCTCTATTACTTCGAAATACAATTTTCTGTCCATCTGGAGACCATTTCGGTGCTCTATTTTGCTCAAACCCTTTAGTAAAGAATGTTAATCTTTTTAAATTAGTACCATCTTGATTCATAGTATATATTTCAAAGTGATCTTCATCATCTTTATTAGATTCAAAAACAATTTGAATATTCGCAGGCCTCTTAGATTCAAATGATATTTTCGACCTATCTGGAGAAAAAGCAGGGTTTTTATCAGTAAACTTATTATTAGTTAGATTAACTTTAGCTGTACCATCTTCATTCATAACATATATATCACTACTATCTATTGTAGTAACTTCGGCATACCACTCATCCGAAGGATCAAAAGTTATAGGAATTTGATCACTCCCATCTGCATTCATTTTATATATGTTCCAATCACCATCTCGAGTAGTATTAAATATAAGTTGCGTCCCATCTTGAGACCAAGAAGCCCATGTATCATTGCCAAGAGGATTATTACTTATATTAATTTGATTAGAACCATCTGCATCCATTACATATATTTCGGAATCACCATCTCTATAACTAGTAAATTTTATTTTGGTCCCGTCAGGAGACCATGACGGGAAATAATCATCATCAGAATTATTTGAAATATTAGTTTGATTAGAACCATCTGCATTCATTGTATATATTTCAGTATTACCATCACGAGTAGAAGAAAATACTATTTTAGTTCCATCTGGTGAATAAGTTGGAAAATAGTCATCCCAAGCACCATCAGTGAGTCGATTAATTGTTGCTCCAGCTGCAGTAATTGAATATATTTGATTAAAGTCACCAGTCCACCAAGCTTTATAAATTACTAATAATTTATCACCATCTGGATGCCAAGAAGCCTGGGAGGCAGTAACATCGATTGCTGGAATAATATTTGTTTGATTTGTACCATCTGCATTCATTACAAATACACTATTCACTCCTCCATCTCTATCAGAAGTGAATGATATTTTACTACCATCTGGAGACCATTTAGGATTTATATCATCGCCAGGATTATTAGTTAAATTAATCAGCTCTGAACCATCCATATTCATTGAGTATATTTCCCAATTACCATCTCTATTAGAGGAGAATATTAATTTCAAACTACTCTCTGATTCAAAAGCCATTTTCCCAGCAGGATTTCCAAAGGAATATATTATCTTTTTATCATCAGGAGACCAGTCTAATGTAGTACGTTCAGCTGGAGTAAGCCCACCTGCTGAACCTGTTTCAGTAACTCTTACAGGACTATCTGCATTAGAACCATCAGAGTTAATCATAAACATTTCGTATGTACTACTATATAATTTTGCTATAAAAGCAATCTTATTCCCATCATTAGACCAACTTATATATGATATTGCGTTAACACCAGAAATAGGTAAAGTAGTAAGTTGAGTTTGATTTCCACCATCTGCATCCATAATCCATATTTGATGTGCATTACCTGGAACTATATGTTTAACATATGCAATTTTAGTTCCATCAGATTTCCAAGAAGGTAGCTTACTATTAAAAGTTACTCCATTAGTTATTTTTGTTTTACCAGAACCATCTGCATTCATTACCCATATTTCCATTGCACCTGTAGTAATTGAACTATAAGCAATTTTTTCATTAAAAGAAGATACATCTACATGGTAATTTTTACCATCAGAAGTTAAATTCGTTTCTGTAGTTCCATCGTCAATAAAAACATCCTTAGCTTCTATATATGCTACTTTCTTACCGTCAGGGAAAATACTTAAATAAGTTTTTTCTGAATTACCATCAGAAGTTACATCTGTAAAATCACTAACTCCATCACTTGAAACAGAATAAATATCTCCACTAGTAAGTGGAGCTGAATTAGCAAAAAAATGAAATATTTTAGAATTCATTATATCTGGAGTAGATGTAGCTACATTATAAAACTCAAAATCAGTGTTATCAATTTCATCTAATCGTATAGATTGACTTCTAATAGCATCATTATTCATTAATTGAGTCATTTGGTCTGTTTGAAACATAACAAATATTGATATTAATACTACTGAAGATATCATGAGTGTAGTTAAAACTGATCCCATTATGGTTTAAGACCTCCACATCGTAAAACTATCTCACCAGGAACGTCAGTAGTTTGAAATTGCCTAGTAACAAACTTACCATTTGGTGGAGAAAAAATTACAGTTCCAGAACTTTTATTGGCTCTAGCTATTTTTAATGTAACCTTCATATACTCACCATTATTTAAAACATCTACTTGATATGAATTATTATTATACAATTCATCTAATTCATTTATATCTGTATCTGGAATAGTTGCAGTCCATTCATCCACTTTTAAATCTGCTATAGCAGATGTAGAGTATTTCAATAAAATCGGATCAATAGTACCATCAAAAACTAAAGCTACATCCATATATTCATAACCACTAATATATGATTCACCAATATTTTTAATCCAAAAGTCCATTCCACAATCAGGCGTACCGCCACCGCCACCGCCACCGCCGCCAGGTATACTTCCTGTTGAAGGCACCCAACTAGCGCCAAAAGGTAATTCAAATGTAAGTTGAGTTTCATCAGAACCATCTGGATTTATTGAATATATATTCTGCACAGATCGACCGAATCCACGTGCAGGAACCCATGGATTAGGAGAAATTGGTTTATCTCTAGGAGAATTAAATATAATCTTACTACCATCAGGAGACCAAACAGGAGTATAATTTGTATAACTAGTGTTTTTTGTTATCGTAGCTTTATTGGTACCATCTATATTCATTGTACATATAGCTTTACGGATGCTAAACCAGCCCGACCAATCAGTAGGAGAAGGGTAAACCACCCCAGCTCCATCTATTGGGCAAGTATATGCGATTTTTTTACCATCTGCAGAGATGGCTGGATGAGAATTCCACATGCTCGGATCTGTAAGAAATTGAATGTTGGTGCCATCAGAATCCATTATACCCACAGTAGGCATTGTAACAAATCGGTCGCTTAGGGTTTCGTCATATTCAAGAGAAGTAAACACGATCTTACCATCAGGAGTCCATACTGCATCTAATTCTCTTGTACCAGCTGGTGTTGAGGGTGTCTCGAAACAAACATCATTTGTCCCATCTACATTAATTGTACAAATATCCATACTCGAGGGAGTCAGCCTTCTATAAAGAAGTTTTGTACCATCTGGATGCCACTTAGGACTTTGTCTTACCAAAAATGGCCAAGTTAATCTTCCAAAAGTAATTTGTTGTAAGTTAGTACCATCTGTATTTATTATATATATTTGATTTTCCCTAGAAACACCTGGGGGTGGCCGAACTGGCCGCGCATGATATGCAATTTTTGTACCATCTGGAGATAATCGCGCATGATACATGTAATGCGTCGTATTATTAGTGACCTGAGTTACATCAGTCCCATCCAAATTCATCATTCTTATTTGCATCCAAGAAGGAATAAAGGGATCTCTACTAGCTAAATTTGGGGTATAAGTAATAGTTACAATTTTATCTGTAGTTGTAGTTGCAGGTCCAGGTACATCATTTTCAAAAACAGAGTTCTCAACTGGAATCATATCTAGTTGAGTCGCATTTGCATTTTGTATACGATATGCAGCTTGCCTATTAGCTTCATGAACTAAAGTTTGCCCTGAAGTCTTAGCTTGATATACTAACAATACAGTTGTTAGTACAAAAAATGTAACCAGCAATGATGATAAGGCAGTTCCCATATTATCTTAAATCCAAAATTTTAAATATAAAAATATCTATTTTGTATTAATAAAGTTTAATTCTTTTATGATAAAAATGAAACTAATAAGTATTAATATTTACTTATTTTTTACCAAAAGGGAATATATCTGTAATTGCATTAGGCGTAATATATGTAAAAACATATGAATTTGTAGCAATAAGATCTGCAGGTAAATCTACCTCAATTGTTATAGTTTCTCCTGGTCCTAAATATAGTGGAGTAGCAGGTGTAAATTGCCATGTATTATCACCTCCAGCTACATTATAAGGTGGCGCATAAAAAGTAGAGCCATCTGCATTTTCAACATATAAATTAGATTCAGAAATTGGAACAATATTAACTGAACCTACATTTTTAACAAAAGCTTGAATTTTATCATTATCAGTAGCATTTGGATGAACCATAATTATCTTTACATCAGTACCAATTTTTTCTGACGTATCTTTAGCTTTATCAACTACAGCTGAACTACTTTTGGTCATTACAGGAGTTAAAGTTGCAACGGCAACACCTGCAGCAGTCACACCCGCAACAACTAATAACGCAGTTACAATCACTTTATCCATTTATAATCACCTGTTAATATATTCTAATATTAAGAATTAATTCTTAAACATGACCCCAAACAGAATCAGTCGAGTCATCGTATTCTTCATCTTCTTCATATTCTTCTTCACCAGTAATTAAATGATGAAGCTCAGATAAACATTGCGCATAATCTGAGGGAGATAGAGTTGCTGGCTGTTTTTTATCCTGTATTTCATCAAGCATAGACATACTCTTTAACAAAAATTTAGTCATAAGAGGATTCATAAGACCTGATGTTTCATAAGCTTCCATCACAGGAAAAAGCCTTGCAGCAGTAAACCCTTTCTCTTTTGCAGTTCCAATCCAAGATAAAATATCATCCATTAAAGCTTTATTAGTTTTAAAATCTATTGCAGCAGGAGAAGGTTTAGCTAAAGTAGCAATTGAATCATCTTCTGAGTAATGATCTAAACTATCTATTGCTAAACTTTCAACTCCCTCGTCTTCCAATTCTTCTTCGATAGATTCAGATACAGTGGATGTCTCATCTTCTGTATCTGACGAATCAACTTCTTCTTGTTGATTAACTTGCGCTGACGCTGATGCTTTTGGAGCAGGAGATTCTTTCTTAACTGAAAGTATATCTTGCCCTTTACTCATAGCATCACGCATATCAATCAAGGTTTGATGTATTTCTGATTTTATAAGATTTAATTCATCTTCCAAAACATTAATACGTTGTTGTAATTTTGAAGATTCACTAGTCATATAAATTATCTCCGATCAAAAATAACTAACAAATTATTAGTTTAAGTTCATATTTCCAGTAAGTACTTTAGGAATATCTCTCTCAACAATAAGAGTTCCTCCTTTTGGCGCCATCATCTCTATTCTAAATTTAGTTCCAGCTTCTAATTGTGTAACTGCACCACCAGTAGCTGCTAGATTAACTGTAACCGAAGCGCTTTCTCCAGCTTCTAAAGATCCTGTGCCACCTGGTCCTGTATCAATAATTGAAACAATATCTACACCATTACCGTCAGGCTCACCAGCAGCCCCATCGGCATCTACAGTTATTATACCTCCAACAGGTACAAGCCCAGAAGTTCTCATTGTATTGTTAGGGTCTGTATACAAAAATGACAGTTCTCCTGCAGATAAAGTTTGAGCATCAGCTCCACTAGCTAATGCAACAGTAAAAGTTATACTATTAACGTATGCGCAAGCAGCAGGATCGTCACAAGTAGCTGTTACAGCACCTTTTGTAATAAAGGATGAACTAGCTTCTGTTAATGCAGCCTGAGCTGTAGTCTTTGCTTTCTCTGTACTAAATAGACCTGTTGTCATAACTGTAAATGCAAACACTGCAGCTACAACTACGAATGCAATTAATATAATTGCTGTCTCAAGTCCTGTTATTCCAGAATTATCTCTGTAAAATCTGTTAAATATTTTCATTGTCAAATTTCTCCTTAAATTTATATCGCAAATATTCCAATTTAAGTTTATGCGTAATACTTTATTCTATTATTGCGATTATTTCAACTGCATTAAATTATAGATTATACTTATTTTTGTATAAAATTATTGTAAATTCATATTTCTAGTTAAATTTTTAGGCAACGTTCTCTCAACTACAAGTGTTCCTCCTTTTGGCGATATAATTTCTATTCTAAACTTCTGGCCAGCTCCTAAGTGAATAACATCATCAATTGGTTTAGCTCCTCCACCTTTACCAGTATTTAAGTTCAAAGATACTGTAACTGTTGCAGAGTCTCCGCCTTCTAAAACCCCTGGAATTGACCCTGTAATCACTTCAGTAATAGCTACAGCTGTTACAATACCTTGCCTAGGAACATCTCCTGAAGTTCTAAAATCATTATTTTCATCAAAATAATGAATTGCAAATACAGATTCATCGTCAATCCTTTGCTGCTCAGCACCAATTGCTAAAGCTATGGTAAAAGTTATTGACTCAACGTATTCATCAGCGACACCAACAGGAGCTAAATCTTTTTTACAACCTAAAGGACCAGCTCCCGCAGCACAAGTAGCAGTAACTGAACCTTTAAGAATAAAAGAAGAACTAGCTTCAGTTAATGCAGCTTGAGAAGTAGTCTTCGCTTTCTCTGTACTAAATAGACCTGTAGTCATAACTGTAAATGCAAACACTGCTGCTACAACTACGAATGCAATTAATATTATCGCTGTCTCTAATCCTGTTACTCCAGAATTATCTCGTGAGAAATTTTTCAAACTTTTTAAAAATTGCATTTTAAACAATTGATTCGTTACTTTTTTATAATTAATGAATAAGCTAAAATTATACATAAATAAATTTAATTTTCTAGTTCAATTTTTACAGCAGTTCCATAACAAAGTATTTCAGCTGCTCCACTTGCTACTGTAGATGTTTCTATCCTTGTACATATCACTGCATTTGCTCCTAAATCAGTAGCACTATCTACCATCCTCTGTAGTGCTTGATCCCTTGATTCATTTAAAAGCTTAGAGTACTCAGATACTTCACCTCCTGCAATCATCCGAAATATAGCTAAAATGTCCTTGCCTATATTTCTTGCCCTAACTGAGCTTCCTCTTACAATTCCATAAGTCTTAATTACTTTATGATTACTAATAGATTCAGTAGTTGTAATTAACATTAATATTATCCTTTATAAAATTTTTCTTTAGATTTTTTCACTCTCTGCTCATATAAAATATAAAATAAAATCACCAAAATACCAAAGCCTATTGCAATAATAGAGGCTTTTATAAATATCGGTACCTCTGAAGAAGATAATAAACTTAGTAAACCATATCCGTACAAAGCGATAAATCCAGAAATAATTAATAATAATCCTAAATTTCTTAATAGCTTCATAAATAATTCCTAAGTATATAAAACATACAAATTAAATATTTAATTAATATAATTCAATATATAGTATTAATCAATAATTCAAATTATAGAATTTTATTTTGCACATGATATATTATAAAAATCGGCACTCTTATTACAGTAAAAATGGAGGATCAAATGAGACTTAAAGAGAAAGTAGCTATAATTACGGGAGCTGGATCAAGTGGACCTGGAATTGGCACTGGAAAAGCTATATCTAGTACTTTTGCTAAAGAGGGAGCAAAAGTTGTTTTAGTAGATAAAGATTTAGATAGAGCAAATGAAACTTTAGAATTAATAAAAAATGAAGGAAACTATAACGGCGGATTTGCAATATCAGGAGATGTTACTTCAATAAAAGATTGTGAAAAAATAGTTTCAAAAACTATAAATGAATTTGGCAAATTAGATATTTTAGTAAATAATGTTGGAATTTTAGCGCCTGGAAATGTAATCAATGTAACAGAAGAAAATTATGACGTAGTTATGAGTGTTAACTTAAAAAGCATGATTCTAATGAGTAAATATGCAATACCACAAATGATAGAAAACAAAGGTGGATCAATTATTAATATGTCCTCTTTTCTAGGCCTACGGTCTGGAAGCGTTTTTGAAAGCATTCCATACTCAGTTTCTAAAGGAGGAATAATAGCTCTAACAACGACAATGGCATCCGAACATGGCAGAGAAGGAATTAGAGTTAACGCTATCGCACCTGGATACTTATATACACCAATGGTTGCAGGTAAAATGACAGATAAACAAAGAGAATTAAGACGTAATGCTTCTCCTTTGGGAACCGAAGGGACTGCATGGGATGTTGCATGGGGAGCTTTGTATTTAGCTAGTGAAGAATCTAGATGGGTAACAGGAATTGTTTTACCTATTGATGGAGGAATATTGGCTACATCACCTTTATCTATGCACCATCATTTAAAGGACAGTTGAATATAATTAGTTAATATATTAATGTGTAATCAAAAATTATTTAAACAGAGGTTAGAATGCAGCAGCAAATTGGGAGATACCAAATATTAGAAACTGTGGCTGTTGGTTCCCAAGGATCAGTTTATCAAGCGTATGATTCTGATACTGGACAAGTAGTTGCTTTAAAAGTATTACTGTCTAACCACACACAAAACCCTACTTATGTAGAAAGGTTTACTAGAGAAGGAACTATGATTGCATCTCTAGACCACCCAAATATAGTCAAAATATTTGAAGTGGGAAATGATGGTGATACACATTTCATGTCTTTTGAATACCTACCAGAAAGTTTAGATAATATTATAAAAGCTAGTTCTCCTATGATTGTTAATAGTGTCGTACAATTTGGACAACAAATATGTGCCGGTCTTGAATTAGCACATAACAACGAAATAATTCACAGAGACATTAAGCCTCAAAATATTTTAATTGGCTCTGAAGGGCAAGCTAAAATAGTAGATTTTGGAATTGCCCATGCTGATAGAATGTCGGGGATAACAGAAGCTGGAGCAATATTAGGGACTCCACATTATATGTCTCCTGAACAAGCATTAGGAAAGCCAGCTGACCACAGGTCAGATATTTATGCTTTAGGCTGTCTTTTATATCAAATGATTACAGGAGTCTTACCTTTTGATGATGAAGATCCAATGAAAGTAATCCGTATGCAAGTTGACGAACAACCAGTTAAATTAAAAAAGTTGCGAAATGATATACCTAAAAAATTAATTTCAATTATTGAAAAAGCTATGGGAAAAGAACTTGCAATAAGATATCAAAAAATCTCTGATTTATCTAGTGATTTGAATAAACTTGAACAAACATTACCAAGTCCCCAATTCACAAATCCAAATATAACTACTCAAGAACAACCCTATAATCAAACTCAGCAATCTCAACAAGGAAAATTCCGACCATCTGAATCGTGGCTAGATGAATGGTCTCAAGCTTGGGAAAGAACTCATAAAAATAACATTGCAAAAATAACTGCAATACTTTCGATACTAGGTGGACTTGGATATATATTAGTCCAATTTGGTTATTTAAGTATAATTACAGATGCTATCAAAAAATTATTCTAATTATAAATAACTATTTTTCCTCAATTTTTATAGTTTCAATTGCATCTCCAGGTTCTCTAGCAGTCCCTGGATCTCTAATTGTTATATTGTTAACTACATCCATACCTTTAATAACTTTTCCAAATACGGTATGACATGATTCTCTTGAGCAGTCTTTTTTATTTCCTGCCGCATCATATCCATCTAAAAATTCAGTTGGAACAAAAGTAATGAAAAATTGACTGCCATTTGTACCTTTACCTCCACGAATGCCAGCATTTGCCATGGATAACATCCCGGGAGCATCATGACGTCTTATTGGACTAGGTTCATTATCAAAAGTATAACCTGGACCTCCTGCCCCACTACCCGTAGGATCTCCCCCTTGCGCCATAAATCCAGGTATTACTCGATGAAAAGTTACTCCATCATAAAAACCGTCTTTAGCTAAGAAAACAAAACTATTAACAGTTACTGGAGCTTCTTTTGGATATAATTCAAATACTATCTCTCCCCCTTTTTCAAGAACCATTGTGGCTGTATATTCTTTACCAGTATCAATTGTCATTGGAGGAGCACTATTATATTGTTTCATACTATTTCCTTTTGATTCAATGGGTTTTTGTGTCGGAGCTGGTTGTGAGCTCAATTTTTGTTCACTCTTAAGAACTTCTTTTGTCTCTTTTATTTCGTTTGTAGAAGTTTGTGAAGAATTACAACTTATAATCAATAATAATAAAATTATAAAAGAATTAAAAAGTAATAACTTATTATAAGAATTAGTAATATTAATTCTAAAATTCATAATATACCTCAATTAATATTTATTTATTTTACTTAACTTATCAATCATTTTTTCAAAAATTCGAATTTTTGACAAGTGTTATAGTCATTTAATAAAAAATGTTTTTAGCTAAAATTTTATTTTTTTTGTTTTTTAATTGATTCAATCATAGCTTGTATATAACCTTGAGCAAAAATTCTTGATCTATAACCACCCCAATTACCCGGAAATTCAATATCTTTATCAATTAGAGGACAATGATCATCCATAAAAACACCTTGGTAGCCAAATTTATTGTAAATATTCATTGCTTTGTACATATCAACATAACCATTGTTAATAAATTCTTCAGTAAAAGTTGGTAACTGACTTGAAACATTTCTAAAATGCACATATAAAATCTTATTTCTTTTTGCAAAATATTCTATAATTTCGTATATGTCTTCATTCATTTCAGAAAAAGTCCCCTGGCAAAATTCAATTCCGTTTGAATCTGATGGATATATTTCAATAAGCCTTTTATATGATTCAAAAGTACTAAATATTCTAGGAACTCCATTAATAGATTCAACTGGTGGATCATCAGGATGTATACCTAATTTAATCCCCTCTTCTTCAGCAACTGGCGTTATAGATTTAATCCAATATTCTAAATTTTGCCATAATGCATTATGAGTAATTTTCGAATCACTATCTTGAAATTCATGTTCTATTGGATAATGTTTCATAGGATGATAATTTTTTTTATTCAAATTAAAATATCTTGCTTGGGAATTACCACGAATCTTAACATGCTCAGAACGCCAAACACAATTTAACATCCAATGATAACCAAATATAGGAATGCCAGCTCTTGCCATATCTCTAATTTCATCAATTAATTGTTCTATAATTTCATCCCTTTTTGGCCCCCCTAATAAGAGGTCTCTATATTTAGGGTAACAGCCAATGCCACCTTCTATAGCAGCTATTTTTAATCCATATGAAGAAACTTTTTTTACCAATTCTTTATAATCTTCTAATGACGCTCTAGATTTATTTAATTTTATATCTGTACCTGGAATAAAAGAAAAACCTGGACCTCCATAAATAACAATATCTTTAACTCCAAGCTGTACAGAGGTATTTAAAACTTCATCGTCTAAAACCTTTATAGCCCAAGCATTTTTCATAAATATTACCTATATCCTAAATTTAAATATTTTTTAAAAATTAAATTTATGTTATGATTGTTCGAAAAATATGATTATCTTAAAGCCTTTAGTTTATAAAAAATAGTCTATAAATCTTTAATAAGGAGCAAAAATGACTACAACACAAGATAGAAATGTAGTTCGATCACAAAAAAATTTCAAAGTTGTTGGTACTAGGCCTGTACTTAATTCCTCAACCGGAGCACACAAAGTGACTGGAGAAGCCATATACGGTGCAGATTTTTACCCTAACGAATACCTTCATGGTAAAATCCTAAGAAGTCCTCATGGTCATGCAAAAATCAAATCTATCAATACTTCTAAAGCTGAAGCATTAGAAGGTGTTAGAGCAGTTGTAACTTATAAAGATTATCCTAAAGACAACCCTGATGGAACTCATGGCATGGCTGATTTACCTATGAAACAGTTAAGAGACAATTCAATGGCTAGTGACAAAGTTTTGTATGAAGGTCATCCAATAGCAGGCGTTGCAGCAATAAACCCTCATATTGCTGAAGAAGCTTTATCCTTAATAGAAATAGACTATGAAATTCTTCCTGCAGTCCTTACAGCTCCAGAAGCTTTAGAAGAAGGTGCTCCCATTCTATTAGAAGACTTAAAAACTAAGGGAGATATAGCCGGACAAAAAGGAAAAACTAACCTTGCTGATCATTTTCGACATGAAAAAGGAGATATTAATAAAGGCTTTGAAGAGGCAGATCATATTATAGAAAGAGAATTTAATACTGCTACAGTTCACCAAGGATATATTGAACCTCAAAATACTACTGCTTATTGGGATCAAGATGGCAGGCTTTTTATATGGCTTAGTACTCAAGGTCCATTTGAAGTAAGAAGTGATACAGCTCTTGCAGTAGGAATAGATGAAGCTAAAGTTAGAGTTACTCCTATGGAAATTGGAGGAGGATTTGGAGGTAAATTCCCTCTATATCATGAACCAGTAGCTGCACTTTTATCTAAAAAATCAGGTAAAGCTGTTAAGGTCGTAATGACTAGGCAAGAAGTACTAGAAGGTACTGGCCCTACCCCTGGATCATACTCTAAAGTAAAAATTGGAATTACAAACAATGGCAAAATCACTGCTGCTCAAGCTTACATAGCATTTGAAGCTGGAGCATACCCTGGATCTCCAGTCGCTGCAGGGGCACAATGTGTATTTGCCGCTTATGATGTTCCTAATGGACTAGTTGATGGATTAGATGTCGTAGTAAACAAACCAAAAGCTGCAGCTTATAGAGCACCTGGAGCAACACAAGTTGCAATGGCAACTGAGACTGTGCTTGATGAGTTAGCACAGAAAATAGGCATGGACCCGATTGAAATAAGAATGATTAATGCTGCTAAAGAAGGAACTCGTAGAATTGATGGCCCTGTATACCCTAAAATCGGATGTATAGAAGTTTTAGAAGAGATGAAAAAACATCCACATTATAATGCTCCAATTACAAATAAAAACGTAGGAAGAGGAGTTGCTATAGGATTCTGGTTTAATGCTGGACTTCATTCATCTGCAACTATTAGTGTAAACCCTGATGGAACAATAAATTTAGTTGAAGGAAGCCCAGACATAGGAGGAAGTAGAGCTTCTTTATCTATGATGGCTGCTGAAGTCTTAGGAATAAGCCCTGAAGAGGTTAATGCAACAGTAACAAATACAGACCAAATAGGTTATACCTTTGGTACTGGAGGAAGTAGAGTAACTTTTGCAACTGGTTGGGCTGTTTATGAAGCTGCTCAAGATGCTAAAAGACAAATGATAGAAAGAGCTGCTAAAATATGGGATGTTGAAGCTTCCAGTCTCGAATTACAAGATGGAAATTTTCAATCAAAAACAGATTCAGCTCTCAAAATGACTTTTAAAGAATTAGCTGCTGAATTACATGATGCAGGTGAACCAATATTAGGAGTAGGTAATGTTGACCCTTCAGGAGAAGGTGGAGCTTTTGCTGGAAATATAGTTGATGTAGAAGTAGACCCTGATACAGGGAAGGTTAAAATACTCAGATTCACTGTTATACAAGATGCCGGGAAAGCTATACACCCAAGTTTTGTTGAAGGTCAAATGCAAGGTGGTAGTGTTCAAGGAATCGGCTGGGCATTAAATGAAGAATATTTCTATAATAAAACTGGTAATATGGCAAATGTAAGTTTACTAGATTACAGAATGCCTACTAGTTTAGATTTACCTAATATAGATACGGTAATTGTAGAAGTTGCTAACCCTGGGCATCCATTTGGAGTTAGAGGCGTAGGTGAAGTTAACATAGCTCCTCCACCAGCAGCAATTGCAAATGCTATTAATAAAGCTGTAGGTGTAAGGATGGATGTTTTACCTATGAATCCTAACAATATAATGCAAGCAATTTGGAACAAATAACTTTAAAACAAATATTCTTATTGAATTGAAGAGTTAGAAACTGAGAGAGTTTTTTTCATTACTTTAATAAATTTATTTGCTGGTGATGATATCTCTTTTCCATTTAAAGTAATTACACCAACTTGTTCTACTGGTAATATGTTTGACATACTAATTATAGATACAATTTTTTCATCTTCTGGTTCAATAGCTAATCTAGGCCCTACAGAAATACCCATGCCTAAACTTACATATCGCTTTATTACTTCCATGCTATCTAATTCTAAAATAACATCATAATTTAAACCTCTAATTTTAAAACCTTCTTCAAGCATTTGGCGAGTATGAGTATTCCTTTTCGTTAATATTAAAGGCCATGGAGCCAATTGTTCTAAAGAAATCAAAGACTCAGAAGCTATTGGATGATTTAAAGGTGCAAGTAAAACTCTTTCAAAAACAAATAATCCTTCAAATTTTAAATTAGTAGCCCTTCTAGGAGGAGGCGAAACACCTATTTCAACCTCTCCATCCTGTACCATTTTAATTACATCTTCGCGTGGAGCAGAATTAATTCTAAATTGAACATTAGGATTTTCAGTAAGAAAANTTTTTAACACTCTTAATAAGGTGTGAGGAACAATATCTGGAGTTGAAGCTATATGTATAGGGCCATTATTCTCAGCATTTTTAGTTGANTTAGACAAAGAATCGATTCCATCAACTAATGGTGAAGCTAAATCTAATAATTTTTCACCAGATAATGTTAATTTTATGGGCCTTTTAACTCTATCAAATAAAATTATCCCTAAACTGGTTTCTAATCTTTTAATATGAGATGTAACAGTTGGTTGTCCAACTCCCAAATTTTCAGCAGCTTTAGATATACTTTTATATTTTGCTGCTATAATAAAACTTTTTAATTCTCTAATTTCCATATTAAACGTCCTTACATCACGAAAAATGATAATCTTTATCATGAAAAATGCATTTACATAATACTAATAATGATACACAATATTAAGTAAATTAATCAAGTGTGTAAAATTATATTACGAAAGAAAATACAATGATATTACTTAAATCATGCCCTAGATGTTTTGTTGGAGATTTATCAGTATTTGATGATGCTCTAGACGGTAAAACTTATGCATGTCTTCAATGCGGGCATTATTTCTATGATTTAGAAAAGAAAAATACCAAAAACAGTGAAGGTTCTGACGAATTACTTAAAGCAGAAGCTAAATAACTTAAGATCTAAACATATATAGACATATATAATTACTTTAATGTACATTAGAGTAATTATATATATAAAAATTTGAAAATTTTATCTATGACTACGTTGATTTCGTTTATTCTAATTAATTTAATTGGTGGAGTATTAGTAATTGGCAGTTATATTTTAGGGTTTAATTCTGAACTAGAGGATAAATTAGCTCTCTGGGGAGGAATTACTGGTAAAACAAGNCAACTCTTCACTATATCAATGCTATTATCAGCAACTGGTTATTTAACTTTCTTATTTTATATGATATTTAAAGGTGGATTAGATAATAATGATAATCCAACTTTTATAGGATTAAATATATTTTTAATTTTATCTGTATTATTCCTACTTAGTGCTTCAATATGGATGCCNGCAACTGTAAAATTTTTAGAAACATCTACAAATTATTGGTGGTTAATTGCAGTTATAGTACTTTGGATAACTGCAATATCTTTAATGACTATGCTAATAACATTACTATATACTAATAACTTAGAACATAACATTAGTCTTAACTTAGCTACTATAGGTATAGGCTATATAACATTCCACTGTTTAGTTTTAGATGCAATTATATGGGTATTTAAATTTCCAAAATAATATATTAATTATTTTTTCAGTTCAATTAATATATTTTTATAAGNATTTTTTGTATTATTAATAACTCTATGAATTTGATGATCTGCATGATATGCCCAATCGCCAATATTTGAGCCTTTACCTGTGGACCCATCATGAAATTCTGCATCTAACCCCCCACCCTCTATACATATTGTAATGTAATCTCTCTTATGCATATGCCAATCACTAGCCTCACCTGGCTTTAAAATCAAATTCCAAACCTTAACTTTATCATTNTCAAATAACACATCAGTTGCAATTTCTCCTAAAGTTTTTTCATTAAAACTCATTATGCCTCCATATTTAATCGATTATTATCTATATTTATTAACTAAAATTAATTTATATAATTTGATAATATATATTATAAATAAAAACAATAAATTATTTTAATATAAAACTAAATCAATATGTACGATTATGATTTAATAGTAATAGGATCTGGCCCAGCTGGACATAGCGCCGCAATACAAGCTGCTAAAATTAATAAACGAGTTGCATTAATTGAAGAATCTGAAAGCTTAGGCGGAAATATGGTTCATAGTGGAACTATACCTAGTAAAACATTAAGAGAAGCAGTTTTATATCTTACAGGTTATAGAGAACACAACGTTTATGGTGATTCATATTCAGTAAAAAAAGATATCACTATGAATGACTTATTAATCCGAACTGATTACGTTATTCAGCATGAAATTGATACATTAAAATACCAACTTAGTAGAAACCACATAGATATAATATCAGCTCAAGCATCTTTTATTAGTAATAATGAAATATCTTTAAACTTCAAAGGNGNCGGAACTACTCGCAATATTACTGCCGAATATTTTGTTATTGCAGTAGGCACTCATCCAAGTAAACCTNCTNATCTAGACATTGATAATGACTTANTATTCCTAAATGACGACATATTAAATTTACCNTCTCTTCCAAAAACTTTAGTAATAATTGGTGGAGGNCCTATAGGTTTAGAGTATGCAAGTATATTTGCTACATTAGGTGTTAGAGTAACTCTAATTGACAAATCAAACGCATTATTAAAATTTATGGATTCAGAAATAGTTGACGCTCTAAAATATGAAATCAGAAAAAAAAAGAATTACATTAAGATTAAATGAAGAAGTTGATAATATACAAAAGCATAAAGAAAAAGATGGAAATAAGATAAAAATCATTTTATCTAGTGGAAAGCAAATTATTAGCGATAAAGCTTTATATACAATTGAAAGATCAGGAAATATTCAAAATTTAAACTTAAAAAATGCAAAAGTATTATTTAATAAACGAGGACAAATAGAAGTTGATTCAAATTATAAATCTAATATTCCAAACATCTATGCTGCTGGTGACATNATAGGCTTTCCAAGTTTAGCATCAACTTCTAAAGAGCAAGGAAGATTAGCAACATGCCATGCTTTTAATATTAAAANAAATAATTATCACAANTTCTATCCNTATGGAATATATACNATTCCAGAGATTTCTATGGTTGGGAGCACAGAAGAAGAATTAACTGAAAAAGGTATNCCTTATGAAATTGGTAAATCTCAATACAAAGAAATTGCTAGAGGTCAAATTATAGGCGATGATACAGGTATATTAAAACTTATATTTCATATAGAAACNCGAAAATTACTTGGTGTACACATACTNGGAGAAGGAGCAAGTGAGCTAATACATATAGGACAAAGTGTTTTGGCATTTGAAGGGACTATAGATTACTTTATAGAAACAGTTTTTAATTATCCTACTTTAGCAGAATGTTATAAACATGCTGCTTTTGATGGCATTAACAAGATTAGTTAATCTAATCTATTTTGAAACATATTTATTACCTGAAATAAAAAACCTCAATTTCCTTTCCAAATCTCTTTTTACTCCAATTCTGTTACTGGATTTAATTTCATAATTTTCATAAGAATTTTTAACATATAAATTTCCAATTTTATTTGTAGCATCTAATCCATTAAATGATTTATCTATATCCATAGCCTGCGTAAGTTTTCCTGGCCCATTAGATAAATCNTTACCATGTTTCGATCTGTTTTTTAACATAAAACCTAAACCTTCTAATGGTTCAATAGCCCTAATTAAAACTGCAGAGGGAACTCCAAAAGACATTGTAACTATATTTAGCAACCAATTGGAATGAACCATATATATAAAAATTTTCCCAGGTTTATCCCACATTAATTTAGCAAAATTATTNTAACCTTTATAAGCTCTAGATGGAGGNTCATTTTCACCATAGTAAGCTTCAGTCTCAACAATTTTCCCAGAAACCACCGTGTCCTTATAAATTCTAACCAAATGCTTCCCTAAAAGTTTCTTTGCAACTATAGCAGTATCTTGGCTATAAAAAGATTCATCAAGTATATCCATTTTAACTCTTATTATGACGTTCGATCTTATACCATAAAGATCTAGTAGAAATAGAAATTAATATTATTAAAATAGAACATATAACAGCATTAAGTCCTAAAGAAAATGAAGGAGTACGAATAGTAGCGATTATACCAGTAAACAAGAAACCAAATGGAAGGCANCCAATTGCGACAGTTACAATACCCAATGCAATTCCTCTTCTTTCTTTATCTGATAAAATCATAACTATTGTTGTTTGCATAACTCCAAATCCAGAGGCCCCAACTCCAATTAATAACATTAAAATTACAGATAAAATATAAGATTNTGAAAATGCAAATAATAATAGAGCAAATGTCCCTAGTAAAGAACCACAAATATATATTCTTCCTTTAAATTTATAATCCGGACCAAAACCAGCNAGAAATATAGATCCAATTAGCCCGCCTACACCAGCAGCAGCTAATAAAAATCCCATCAAGTCAGCATCTACTAATAAAACATCTCTTGCAATCACAGGGACAATTTGTAAATAAGGATAAAAAAGAAGGTTCATAAAAACTGTAATTAATATTACAGATTTTATTCTCTTATGATTATTAACATATTTAACTCCCAAGACTATATCATTAAATATATTTTTAATTACCTTTAGAATATTAAAACTATCTATTTGGTCATCAATACTTTTAATTTTAATATTTTCATCAAATTTAATTAAGAAAATACAAAACAAAGATANAAAATAAAAAAGTGGAATAATAAAGTAAGATCCTTCAATACTTAACAAAGATATTAATATACCTGTAACAGCAGGAGCCAGCATCCTACTAAACTGCATTCCAAATCCATCAAGCGCAATGGCACTAGTTACTAAAGAATCTCCAAACAAATCATGATTTATAGCTCTTCTTGATGAAAATTCTAAAGCCCAAGAAAAACCTGCTATAAATACAACCATATACACATACCAAGANNCAATTAAATCTTGAAAAAACAAAATCATAAAAATAACTGTTGATAAAACAGTCACAAATTGTACTATAACTAATAATGTTCTACGATTTACTTTATCAGCTAAATACCCTCCCAATGTTCCAAACATAAAGGACGGAGCAAAGCTAAAGGTCCCGATTAACGCAACTAGAAAACTTGAATTTGTTTCCTCCAATATAAACCATGCCAATAAAGTCATCTGGGCAGTCTGTCCATTAACTGTAAACATATTACTAAGCCATAGANATCTAAAATTACGATTTTTAAATGGCAGAATAATTTTATTAGAAGAATTAGTTAAATTAGGCATATATGCCGATTTTTATACAATAAATTATTAATATCACTAAACAACCTATAAAATAAATATTTATATTTGTAATACATCTTAAGTTCAAAAAGATTATATCAAATATATTTCTAAACTAGATACTATTATATATATTTAAGAGCCCTCAGAGTAATTTTCAATTTTTGAAAATGATCTTAATAAAGAAAGATATTCTTTTTTTGTTAAAACAGGATTAAATTTCTCTTTAACTTCTTTTCCTTTAATTCCATTATTATACATTAAATCTATTACTGTTCCTGCCATAGATTTAGATGAGTCAGCAATTGCTAATTCGTAATCTTCAATTAAATAATCTAACCCATGACCTTTTCCTGTTGCAACAGAAACAAAAGGATGAATAATTGGAATTAAATTTGATAAATCGCCCATATCAGATGAACCTGTTTCATGTCCCCTTTGTTTAATTTCACTAGGTTTTACTATNTTATCTAAATTATTTAAATAAATTTCTTGTAACAAATCATTATTATGCAACGGTAGAAACCCTGGTATAGTATTAATATCTACAGACCCTCCCATAGCTAAAGCTCCAGCTTTAATTGATCGATCAACTTTTTTTGAAGCTGAAATGATAGCATCTATCGTCTTTCCTCTTATAAATGTTTCTATACCAACGTCATCTGGTATAGCACTTACAGCCTCTCCTCCACGAGTGATAATTGGATGAATTCTAATTGTATCCTCCTCACGAAAAGTCTCCCTTTGTGCATTAATAGCTGATAGAGCAATATTTGATGCATATAACGCATTTACACCTAGATAAGGAGCAGAACCTGCATGAGATGCAACTCCTTTAAATGAAATAAGTTTTGCAATCATTCCATTAAATGTACCGCCAACTTCAAACTTTATCCCTTTTTGCTTACCTGCTGTATGTGTCATCATTGCTATATCTATATCATCAAACTCACCTAATTTAACAAATTCAGATTTGCCAACTAAAAATTCTATACTTCCAGACTCTCTAAGTTGATTTCTATATTCAATTTCAATATATTCCTCAGCTGGAACTGCTATAAATATAATTTTGCCAAATAGATGCTGCATTACATTAGAAGATTTAATTGCATTAGCTATTGCTAACATGATTCCAATTTGAATATTATGACCGCATGCATGAGCAGCTCCAGTATTTTTATCTGAGTATGGATGAGCCTTAACTATATTAGAATCTAACTCTCCAATNATGGCTATTGTAGGACCTGGATTTGGTCCTTCTAAAATAGCTTTAACTCCTGTTAAAGCTATTTTATCTTCATAAGGAATTCCTATTCTAGATAATTCATCTGTGACAGTCTTAGCAGTTTTATATTCTCTATATCCTGATTCAGGATTATTTAATATTTTTTTTGAAATTTCAATATATTTATTTCTGTTAGAATCTATATTCTGAAAAACTTTTTGTTTTATTTCTTCTAAATTCAAATGATTCATTATATTTCCTCCAAAAAATTAAATCTGATCGCTCTACGTAGAATAAAATGATACTATATTACAAATATAAAGAGTAAAAGTTTACAGTTATAATACATGAAAAAGCCAAATATAATTGTGTTTTTATCTGATGATCAAGGAGTATGGGCATCAGGATGTTATGGAAACACAGAAATAATAACACCCAACATAGATAAAATTGCAGAAAAAGGNATTCAATTCAATAANTTTTTTGTAGCTACTCCAGTATGTTCTCCAAGCAGGGCAACTTTTCTAACTGGAATGATTCCATCACAACATGGAATCCATGACTATATATCTGAAGGAAATACAGGAAAAACATCTATTCAATACCTAAAAGAAACTATNACTTATACAGATATATTGTCAGATAATGGATGGACTTGCGGTATATCTGGCAAATGGCATTTAGGAAGTAGCGAAATACCCCANCATGGTTTTTCAGATTGGTATGTACATCAAAAAGGCGGTGGCCCTTACTATAATGCTCCAATGATTAAAAACGGTGAACTAATAAATGAACCTGGATATATAACTGATGCAATTACAAATCAAGCAATTAATTTATTAGACAAATACTCAAAAAACACTTCTCCATTTTATATCAGCGTTCATTATACTGCTCCTCATGGTCCATGGATTAATAACCATCCTAAAGAAATATTAGACTATTACAATGATTGTAAATTTGAATCTTGCCCTCAAGAACCTAGACATCCTTGGGCAATTTGGTTGACTGATGAAAACTTAGGAAATATAGATTCACTAAAAGGTTATTTTGCTGCTGTTACAGCTATGGATAAAGGAATTGGAAATATTTTAAANAAGCTAGATGANCTAGGTTTAACTAATGATACTTTAGTTATATTTACAAGTGATAATGGATTCTCTTGTGGACAAAAAGGATTTTGGGGAAAAGGTAATGGAACTAATCCTAGGAATATGTATGAAAATTCGATTAAAGTTCCAGCAATATTTAGCCAACCAGGTACAATTCCAATGGGTAAAATAGAAACAGAAATGATAAGCGCATATGATTTCTTTCCAACTATAATTGATTATGTAAACTTACCTGTAAATAATGATAATAAATTACCTGGGACTAGCTTTAAAGAAGCTTTATTAAATAGTAACTACAAAGGAAAAGATGACATAGTAATTTTTGATGAATATGGNCCNGTAAGAATGATAAGAACAAAAGAATGGAAATATGTACACAGATATCCAAAAGGACCTAACGAATTATATAATTTGATAAAAGACAATAATGAAAGAAATAATTTAATAAATTATAAAAAATATGAATTATTAATTTCTGATTTAAAATCTAAAATGGATAAATGGTTTTTNCAATATGTTAACCCTAACAAAGATGGAATCAATCAAAANCCTAACTTAGATGGACAACAGGGCTTATTACCTTAATTTATAGGAGATAAATTTATATGAATGATTATAAATTCAAAGTTTATTATATAGATATTCAAGATAGTGATGAAATTAAATCAACTCAAAAAGAATTAGATGTTGCAAACGCAAAATTAATTCCAATAAAAACTCCAAAAGTTGAAAAAGAACTTATTAATAAAATTAAAGATGCAGACGGATTAATAGTTGTTGAATCTCAAATTAATGAAAATATAATTAATAATTTAGAAAAATGCAAAGTTATACTTAGGACTGGTGTTGGATTTGATGTGATTAACATCAATGCTGCAAATAAAAAAAATATCGCTATAGTTAATGTTCCAGATTTATGGACAAGAGAAGTAGCCAACCATGCAATGGCTCTTTTACTTAATTTAAATAGAAAAATCAGTATTTCACAAAGAGATATTCAAAATCATGTATGGACACCAACATTGCCATATAAAGTTGGCAGTCTATATAAAGAAACTCTTGGAATAATNGGATTGGGCAGAATAGGAAGTGAAACTGCAAAAAGAGCTATCTCTTTTGATTTAAATGTAATTGCTTATGACCCGTATCAAAATGAAGAATATTTTAATAAACGNAAAGTAACAAAAGTTAACCTTGAAGAATTACTTATAAAATCAGATTATATTTCCTTGCATTGCCCTCTGAATAAAGAAACTAGCCACATAATTAATAAATCTACTCTCTCTTTAATGAAAAAGTCTGCATTAATCATTAATACTTCACGTGGACCAGTTATTAATGAAAAAGATTTAATTGAAGCTTTAAATGANGGAGAAATATCAGGTGCAGGCTTAGATGTATTAGAAAAAGAACCTCCTGATGAAAACAACCCATTATTAAATATGAATAATGCTATTGTAAGCCCTCATTCTGCACATTATTCAGATGAATCAATGAAAACAAGGTATATAAGGTTTGGCTCTGAAGTTGCTAAAGTATTAAATGGATATATGCCTCTTAATTTAGTAAATAAAGATATTTCAAATAATTTGAAACTTAAATAAATTATTAGTTTTGAATTCTAGCAATAAAATCCAGCTCGAGCCGAAGTGTATCATCAAGAGTTAAAATAAACGGTAAACTAGGTTTTCTAATATCAAATGTATCAAATTCAATTGATGTTTTAGCAATTCCTTTAATATCTTCATTTTCAATATTAGCTAATAATGTCCAAGAAATTTCTTTTGTTACTCCATGTATCGTCATATCTCCAATTAATGTTAGATTAACTTCACCAGAAGTAGGTAGCGGGCCATTCAAACCTTCCATCTTATTAATTTNAAAAATTGCTTCGGGAAATTTATTAGATTCTAAAGCATTATTTTTAATATAATTATCTCTTTTAGATTCATCACTTTTTAAGCTTTTTACATTAACTACAAATCTTGAACCTTTTGCTATCAACTTACCTTCTGAAGAAATTATTATTTTACCTTCAACTAATTGAGTTTCCCCACTTACATCTTTTTCTGAAACCCATCTGACTAGTTGTTCTCTAACTATATATCTAGCAGTTGAACCTTTCTCTATATTAATAATTTTTTCGACTAAAGTAGATTCTTCTGATACATTGTTGGCTTTAGCTATAGCAGTAGGCTNCTCTTCTTTATCATTAGGTTTGGCAGCAGTAGTAGGCTGNTCTTCTTTCTGATNNGNTTTGGCAGCAGNAGTAGGCTGNTCTTCTTTATCATTAACANATATTGGACTNTCAATATCTGTGGTATTTGAACAAGCCAAAATAAAAAGGCATAATAAAGAACAAATATATATAATTTTATTATTCATNTAGACTCCAAATCCTAATAAATGAATAATTAGTTAGGATTACAAAAATATCCTAAAGATCTAATATATATTTTAAACTTAAAAACAAATAAAGCACAACTTAAATATAAGGATGAATTATGAAAAATANAAAACAACATTTATCTGAAAACGANGCAAGAGATTTACATGAACAAGCATTAGTTATTGATACTCAACAGCCTCCTGCAACTTCAGGTTTTATTTTTACGGAAAAAATGAAATTAGAACTTTTAGAAATGGAAAAACTTGGATATAACAGACAAGAAGCTTCATCAGCTTTGACAAAAGTTGCTGAACAAGAAATCAGAACATCTGCATCTGCTAGAGCACAATACTTAGGTTTATGGAAAAGATCTGGTGTAAATATCGCTAGTGGAACATATAGTGCAGGTACAGCTATTGAAAATGCATTTATGACTGCTACAGAAGGAATAGCTCAAGCTAGGTCTTATATAGATGCTTTAGATGGTGAATTAAAATTAATTTTAAATTCTAAAGATATTGAAGAAGTTTATAATTCCGGAAAAAGAGGTTTAATAATAGATTTTCAAGATACATTACCCTTTGGCACAGACTTAAATAAAATTGAATACTTTTATAATTTAGGATTAAGAGTTGTGCAATTAACTTATAATCTTAGGAATTTAGTAGGCGATGGATGCACAGAAAAATATAAATCAGGCTTATCTTATTTTGGTAGAACTGTAGTAGAAAAATTAAATGAAATGAAAATGGCTGTAGATGTTAGTCATTGTAGCCAACAAGTAGGATGGGATGCTTTAGAAATTTCAAGTTCTCCAATAATTATTACCCATTCTTCGAGTAATGCTATATGCTATCACGATAGAGGTAAAGATGACGATTTAGCTAAAGCAGTAGCAAATAAAGGTGGGTTTTTTGGAGTAGCAATAGTACCAGGCTTTTTACAGGATAATGGAAGTATAGCCACATTAGATGATTTTGCTAAACATATTACTCACCTTGTAAATATAATGGGAATTGAACATGTAGGTATTGGTAGCGATATCTGCGGTAATGGTCCCGAAACTGGAGTCGTATTTGATGAGGAATTTCCTAAAAGTATGCCAAGACAAATTGAATATTACCGCGAAAATCCTGATAAATTTAATTGGTCAGGGTTTAGAGAAGAACATAGACTTACCCCAAATTACCGTATAGACGGTTTTAATAATTTCGGTGACTGGCCTAATTTAACTGTCAAATTAGCAGAAAAGGGNTTCAACGAAGAAGAATTAAGAAAATTATTAGGATTAAATTATTTAAGATATTTTCGTGAAGTAATNGGTTNATTTTANAAAGTAACAGCCCANATTACTATNATTANTGTTAANATAATCATTAATCTAGTTAANTNTTGATTATTNGGNATAGTCTTNNCAANANNACNTCCANTTAAACACCANANNGTATGAAGAANTAATTGNCATGTAGCAAANCCTAANACAANNGNAANAANTTGANTTNGAAAAGNNCCTAATGNTGGTGCNAAATTANTCCANGCNAAAGNACTCATNACCCANGCTTTTGGNTTTAATGGATGNACAACTANNCCNTTANNAAANTTAAATTGNTGTNATTTATNTGAAANATTNTTTTGANTTAGTNNTAGNATTCCANGAACGNATTGCTAACCAAANCATATATNNAGCACTTAANTACTTAAAAGTNTCATGTAATATTGGTGAATTANNTAATATTNTANTAAANCCAAATCCNATAAATATATTTAANGCNATTTTNCCNCAAATNAAACCAANNATAAANCCAATNCATNNCTTNANTCCNANTTGNNNCCCTCCNAGNNCAAGNANTAAATTAGCNGGNCCTGGAGTNCCAACCATTAAAATCATNAATCCAAANAGNGGTACGTAANTATCNANCATTNNTATTATTTATTTAATTCTTCAACTTTTTGAAAATCTAANTTNGCNTNNTCAAANNTTTTTAANTCTTCATAAATTTTGCCTCTATTATANTAAGCATCTNNAAATTCAGGATTGTTTTNAATTGCNTTNNTNAANTTNTCTAAAGCTAATTCATATTNANNNNTATAANCNTAAATATTTNCAATATTATANTAAGCNATAGGATCAANNGGNTTAAGTTCNATNGCTATTTGAAAATCATTTATAGCTTTTGGATAAACCTTCATATTATCCCAAAGATGTCCGCGATTATTGTAAGAATTTGCATAAGATGGATTGATATCAATTGCTGCATTATAATCATCTATAGCTTTTTGAAATTCTCC
>PBOA01000011.1 GCA_002723415.1 Chloroflexota bacterium | reverse complement strand
TTGAATTTAGAATTTATCACACAAAGTTACTCATTCATTTTGTTAGAAATATTTAGATAGATTAAGAAATTCTCTCCCGTGTGAGTAATTTCGAGGAATTATCCAAAGATAGTTTTAAAATTAATGAACAAGAATTGATGGAATATCATGGATATTCTGGTTCAAGTGGAAGACTAAGACTGAGAATAAATTATCTGAGGTCATGGTTACACCACAGTTTAGCATTTCATTCAACACATTCTGGATTTGCCATATACATGCAAAGATTAAGGGGTGTAAAAATTGGTAAAAATTGTCACTTCAATCCTTACGCATTAATCGATTTGATGTATCCAGAATTAATTACTATTGGAGATAATGTGACTTTAGGTTCCTATTCTATGTTGTTTGCACATAATAATCCGACAGCGAATTTATTTTTAAAACAAGGAGCTTATCCAAGAAAAACTGGAGAAATACATATCAAATCAGGTGCAGTAATAAATCCTGGTGCCATTATAGCTTTGGGCGTTACTGTTGGAAAAAATTCAATAATTTCATCTGGTAGTGTTGTGACTCAGGATATTCCTGATTATTGTGTTGTTGTTGGAAATCCTGCTAGAATTGTAAAAAAAATAGATCATTAGAATGAACAAAAATTTACTGGGAATTGATTTTGAAGATTGGTTTCATCCAGAATTAATAAAGAAATATCTTAAAGATGAAAAACTTGAACCAAAAGTAGTAAATGGGTTAGACAAGATTTTAGAACTTTTAAGAAAAAATGAAACAAATGCTACTTTTTTTGTTGTTGGGGAACTATTAGAATTCAAGCCTGAAATATTAGATAAAATTCTAGAAAATGACCATGAAATTGGATTCCATACAATGCATCACTTGCGTTTACATGATTTCAATTCGAAGGATGAATTTTCCAATGAATTAAAACAGTTTTCAAAATTAACAAACAACAAATCAAAAGGATTTAGAGCACCAACTTTTTCACTAGACTCTTCAACATCTTGGGCAATAGATTCTTTGGTTGAAAATAATTATAGATATGATAGTAGTATTGTCCCTGCAAAAAGCTCAATGTATGGACATCCTGATGCACAAGAAAATCCGTACAGAATTTCTAGTAAATCTATTGAAAATTCAGATGAAAATGGAATTTTGATTGAATATCCGCTACTGGTGACAAAATTTCTAGGTAAAAAAATACCTGCTGGAGGTGGATTTTATCTAAGAACACTTCCAATGAAAGTAATTAAAAATGCAATCAAAGATTATGAAAAAAAAGAAATTCCTGCAACATTCTATATTCATTCCTGGGAGCTTACACCAGAATTTATGCCTAAAATAAAACTATCAAAGAAAGATAATTTCATCACTTATCATAATATAGAAAAAGCATATGGGAAGATGGATGAGTTATTGCAAACATTTGATTTTACTTCTTTTTCATCTCATTTATAGGAGAAAAAATTTTTCTACTGAGAATTAAAATAATCCATTGTTTTTTTAATTCCAGAATTAATATCAACCTGAGGTTTCCAGCCAAGTTTTTTTAATTTTGAATTACTTACTACAAAATTCCCAACATCCACTTTTTTTGTATAACCTGGAGTTGGTGGAAACGATATTTCACAACCAGTTGTTTTTTGTAATATTCTTGCAAATTTTTTAAACCAAGTTTTCTTAGCTGACGAAATCCAATACAATTCTCCGGGTTTACCTTTTCTCAGAATTGTAATTATGCCACTAATTACATCATCAACAAAAATTAAATCTCTAAAGAATTCACCTTTGTTGTAAATATTGATCATCTTTTTTCTTGATGCCTGATTAATTAAAAAATTTACAGCATTTTTATTTGGTTTAATCTGTTCTCGAGGACCATATGAATTGGTAATTCTAAAAATATTTGTATTTATTCCATAAACATCATGATAAATCTTACAGAGATGTTCACTTGCTAATCTGTTTGTTCCATATATTGTGGTTGGATTACATGGAGTATTTTCATTTACAGGAAGTTTTTTTGGTCTTCCAATAACAATGAATGTACTGCCCAGCAAAAATTTACAAGATAATCCAAGCTGTCTAATTTTTTCTAACATAAACAATGTAGTCTTTATGTTAGAATCCACATCTTGTAACGGCTTTTCAAATGATTTTGAATGTGATGTATTTACAGCTAAATGAATTATAACGTCTGGTTTAAAATTCTCTATTAATCTACCAACTTTTTGAAAATCAGTTAAATTAATTTTCTTAATTTTAATATTTTTAGTTAAATTCTGAAGATTTGATCTTTTTGAAAGTGTTTTTGTAAGAATTAAAATCTCATTATTTTTATTTGATAGACTATCAACAAGGTGACTACCGATAAATCCTAATCCTCCTGTTATTAGTAATTTCAACAAACTTTTCAAAATCTAGTAAGTTAAAAGTTCATTCACAGATTCCTACGAAAATATATTTCAGTGGATATATCATTTTGATATAATGTGCACACTTTTCTCAAAATTACAAATATTTCTTAATTCACGTAAAATTTTCAAAAATTGGTACATATATCCAAAAATCTATTATGGATTAACTAATAGTAAATTTCCTATTTTTGAAACTAATTCTGGTTTAAATATAAAGATTCGAAAAAATTCCACTGATTTGATGGCATTAACACATGTTTGGTTGATTGGTGAATACAAAAGAAAAAAATTTGAAATCAATGATGATGATGTAATAATAGATGTTGGTGGTCACATTGGACTATTTTCTCTCTATGCATCTCAATTCTGTAAGAATGGTTCAATTTTTACATTTGAACCAATGGTTGAAAACTTTGATTTGTTATCTGAAAATATCAAATTAAATAATCTTGACAATATCAAAATCTTCAATTTGGCAGTATCTAATTCAAATTCATCTGTAAAATTATACTTAAATCAAGATGACGCTGGGCATAGTATGTTCTCAAAATCCTCTAAAAGCATAACTGTGAATTCAATTTCTCTCCAGCAAATTTTTGACAATAATCATATAGAATATTGTGATTTTCTTAAATTAGATTGTGAAGGTTCGGAGTATGAAATTATAAAAAATCTCCCAGCACCTTATTTCAAAAAAATTAAGAAAATGATTATTGAATATCACATGGTTGATACTAATCCTGAACTATTAGATGAACTAATTTCCATACTAAAATCTCAAAATTATAATCTTGAGACAAAAACATTATTCAAAGATATTGGGTTTCTATATGCAATTAGATCTAATTCTTAATAATTAATCCTAATCCTAAATCATCATTCACTTTAATCAAATGACCATTCAAATTATCTCTATTTGAAAAATTAAAAAATGCATCATTATCTAAAACATCATCTGAAATTATTGTTCCATTTTCATTAAGATTTTTTTCTGCACATTCAAATTCAAACATCATATTTTTGTATGTATGTAAACTGTCGTGAATAAAAATATCTACGCCATCTAATTCATCAAAAACCTGTTGTAATTTTTCAGTAGATTTACCTAGATTGAAATTCCATCTATGTCTTAAATTTTCTGGTATTGCAGCACCAATCATATCCTCACTTTGCCATGGTCTAAAAATTGAATCTATAGAATGTAAAGTTCCTGATTGATTTTTATCTAGTGCTTTGAGAATATAGCTGCTACTTAATCCATAAGCCACTCCTGTCTCTACTACATTTTTTGGCTTTAATATTCTACATAAAATATACAAAAATTTCCTAGAATCCGAATTTATTGAATAATCTATAGGATATGGTTTATCTCTTGATGGATATTTTTTTGTCTGTAAACTCTTAAAAAAATCATCTACATGTTCATCTAATTCATGTAATTCTCGTTCAAATTCATTTATTTCTACATCTGGAAATCTTTTCTTAAAAAAATCACTTATCGAATTGAAATTGTAAGAGTATTTATGACTTCTAAATTTTTCATCATCTTTTATCTCAGCTCTTTCCCTAGATAATTCTTGTAAAAGTTGTGGTTTAAAGATGGCATTTTTTAGAATTTGGAGAATTATGGAAAATCTACTCATATTGTCTTTTCTAGAATTTTCGCATATTAGTTCATAACTACTAATAACTAATTTGTCAATTATGAATTGATATTAATGATTTTAACTAGAGAAATCTCATAAAAATAATTAAGCATGAAAATAGCTCTGGTTTGTCCCGCATCTCTACCTGCTACCCAATTTGGAGGAATTTTATTTCTAAGTATTCATATTGCAAAATATCTATCAAACATTGGGCATGAAATAACAATTTATACCACCAATCTTGATTTTGCCAACAATGCTTCAACATTCAATAAAAAATTACCTACACAAGAAAAAATTGGAAATTATATAATTAAACGAACTAATGTTTGGTTTTCAACATTTCTTTTCTTTGTTAATCCCGGTATGTATAAACAAATGATGAATGATGATTTTGATATTATACATGCAATCGGTGTACGAAGTTTTCAAGCATTTATTGCAACATTAGTATCTAAAAGAAAAAAAATACCTCTAATAATTTCTGATCAAGGAGGTTTAACTACTCACCCTGATCTCAAGAAATCTTCTATAGTAAAACGAATTTTGATTGAGCTACAGAAACCAATAATTAAATTTGTTATTAATAATTCAAAAAAGATCATAGTTGCAAATGAATATGAAAAAAAAATTTTTCTTAATTTTTGTGATGAATCAAAAATAGTCATTGTAAAGAATGGAATTGATCTTAATGAATTAAAGCACTCGGAGAATAATTTTCAAGAAAAATATTCTATTGATGAAAAATTTATTTTATTTTTAGGTAGGTTTCATACTGTCAAAGGAATTGATACTCTTATAGAATCATTTCATCAAATTAAAAATAATAATTTATTAAAAAATATCAAACTTGTTATCATGGGCGTTGATTTTGGGTATCAGAATGTAATGGAACAAAAAATATCTGAATTTGAATTATCAGAAAAATTACTAATAATTAAAAAACCACCAAGAGAAGATGTCATATCTGCATATGAAAATTGTGAATTTCTAGTTCTCCCATCCAAATGGGAACTCTCACCTCTTACTCCATTAGAAGGATTTGCATTTAAGAAAACAGTTATCAGCACGACTGCTCATGGAATACCTCATACCATACAACATAACGAAAATTGTATTCTGGTTAAACCAGAAAATCCTTCTGAATTATCCGATGCAATTTTGAACTTATTGAATGATGAAAAAAAGTGTCAAGATCTTGGCAACTCTGGTTATAATCTAGTAAATTCTATATGTAATTCAGAACGAATGGTTATTGATACACTGAGAGTGTATAAGCAACTGATAAAAGTTATCTAAATCAAAAAATTGTAGAAAAATGAAAAAAAAACACTCTGATGCTTTTGAAAACAATTCAATTAAAGTTCCTTTTGTAGTTCCAAATATTGAAAATTCAGATAAAAATGCAATCGAGATTGCTCTAAAATCCAATTTACTTACTGATGGACCTATATTGAGAAAATTTGAAAAAGAATTTTGTAAATTTACAGGTTCAAAATATGCAATTGGAGTATCTAATGCAACATCTGCTCTCCATTTATCATTAAAATCTCTTGGAATAAAGAAGGGTGATGAAGTAATTATTCCAAACATTACCTTTGTTGCAACTGCAAATGCAGTTCTATACGTTGGTGCAACACCTGTTTTGGCAGATGTGAATTATGATGATATCAACATATCAATAAAATCAATTGAAAAAAACATCACAAAAAAAACTAAAGCGATAATCCCTGTTCATTTTGCAGGAAAATCTTGTAATATGTCTGCCATGAAGAAACTTGCAAAAAAAAATAATCTGGAAATTGTTGAAGATTGTGCTCATGCATTAGGTACTAAATTTGATAAAACTCATGTTGGTAATTTTGGCAAAACTGGGTGTTTCAGTTTTTACCCAACAAAGAATTTAACAACATTTGAAGGAGGAATGGTCATTACAAATTCAGCAAAAATTGCTACAAAGATTCGAAGTATGCGGAATCATGGAATAAATAAATCACTTAAAGAAAGATTTTCTACAGGTTATCCTTGGGATTTTGATGTATCTGAATTAGGTTANAATTTTAGATTAGATGAAATACGTTCATCATTAGGACTAAATCAATTAAAAAGATTGAAACAAATGAATAAACTAAGACAAGATGCATCTAGTTATTATAAAACACAATTAAAATCATTAAATGGAATTGAATTTCTAATTGATAAATCCCCAAAAGATAACAGTTGTCACTTGTTTATAATTAGAATTCTTGAATCTTTCAACATAACTAGAAATGAACTATTCAAATATTTATTAAAAAATGGAATCAGAACATCTGTACATTATAAACCACTTAACAAATTTAATTTTTATAAATCAAAATCTAAAGTACATTCTTCATTAAAAGTTTCAGAAAAGCTTTATTCTGAAATTCTATCTTTACCGTTATTTCCACAAATTACTAAACGTGAGTTAGATTTGGTAATTAATTCACTTAAACAAAAACAATGAAAATGTCTCTTCAAAATCTTGAAAAAACCTCTGATAATATTCTATTAATTGACTCAACCGTTACAGAAAATGATCTGCAAAATCTAAAAAAAACTTTTAAAAAAATTATCACTTTTGATATTGAATCTGATAGAAAATTAATTATGAAAAAAATTCCTCATGATGTATCTGATAGTCTAATTGATAAATCTGAATTAAAATTGATAGATTCTTCTTGTATTAATTTATGTCAATGGTATAATGAAAATAATGGAGATAAACTTCTCTCATACGAAAATATCAATATTGGCTCTTTGTATAGAATAGAATTTTATAATTTTCTAATCCCTATTTTAAAAAAATTCTTAACCATTAAAAAATTAGATACAATCTATCCAAATTCAACTTTTCTTTGTTCTTCTGAATTATCTAAAATATGCACTGAATTAGGAATAAATTCATCTCCTTTCAGTACAAAATCATTAGATATTGAATTAACCTGGGATAAAATTCAATTAAATCTTACACGTTCAATTTCCTTAAACCTTTCAAAAAAAAATTATAATAAAATAAAAGATCTATCAAAACTTGTAGGTAATTTAGTTGTTAAAACACACTCTGATTCATCTTTAAAAAATAATTTTGGTTTCATTGAATTTGATCCAATAAAATATGAAAAATTTTTTTTAGAATCAAATAATTTTAAAGGAAATCTACATCTTTACAATAGGCATAGACCAATAATTCATAATATGAAATCACTAAAAATTATTAAAAAATCTAAAATCATACCTTTTGTTTCATCAAAAAATTCTTCTAAAACCACTAAACTTTCTATTGAAAATTCTCAAAAACTCTTACTTGAGAATTTTCATAGCTTCATAAGTAATGATAAATCTCTTAGAGAATTCTTTAAATTTGATGATATAGAATTATGGTTTTTTCTAAAACCATATCTAATAAAAATTTTCGAAAATAAATTATTAGATTCTCTAAATGAAATTGAACATGCAAAAAATTTTCTACATAATACTAAACTAAAATCTGTAATTATTTTATCCGAATGTGGTTTTACAGAGCAAATAATAATTAAACTTGCAAAAAAACTATCCATTAAAATCATTCTCTTACAGCATGGAATAATTATTGAAAGTCCTGATGCAGAAAAATATAATTCAATTATTGCAGGTGTTTTGCCAATAAACTCTGATTACTTCTTTAACTGGGGAAAAATATCCTCCAATTATATGATTAAACAATTGTTTCTCAAAAAAATAAAAACAATTGGAAGCCCAAGTCTAGATAATCTACTCCCAAATAAAAGTCAAAAATTAACTAATTCAAAAAATATACTTATACTTGCAACTGGACCACGTAATCATCAATCTGTAGGTCATCATGTGCAGATGTGGAATTATTATGAATCAATAATCAAATCAATTTATGATGCTGTCTCAAAAAACAATCTAAATTTAATAATTAAAAGACATCCAGATCTAGCAGAGACTGATTTCTCTCCAGAATTATATTCTTATCTTAAACATGCTAAAATTATAAAAAATGAATCTCTTTCAAATTTATTAACTAATTCAAAAATTGTAATATCTCTTGGTATTTCTTCAGGTGTTCTTGAATCTCAAATTATTGATAATCCCGTTATCACTATACCGGTAGATTATGATGTGTTTGGAACCACTGAGTACATATTAAATTCGTGCCAAGAAATTAAGATTGAAGATTTTTCAACGACTCTTAATCATCTATTGAAAAATCCTAATTCATTAAATAATCTAGTCAGACAAGGACATGAATCATTAATGAAAAACATAGATAATCTGGGTTTTTCTTCACGAATTCTATTTGAGACGCTTGAAAAATTATGATATTCATTCGTAAGTCTTTTAATTCTACTAAAAAACAGTTTTTTCATGTTTAAGGATAAAACTATTCTTATCACGGGTGGTACTGGTTCCCTAGGTGTTGCATTAACAAAACGTTTGTTATCTTTGGATGTGAAACAAATCAGAATTTTCAGTCGAAATGAGTTTAAACAAATATCAATGGAATCTGAAATTCAGGATAATCGTTTAAGATTTTTGATAGGTGATGTAAGAGATCAAAAACGACTAAAGAGAGCAATTGAGGATGTTGACATAGTTTTTCATGCAGCAGCAATGAAACATGTTCCTAAAGTTGAGTACAATCCATTTGAAGCCATAAAAACAAATGTCGAAGGCTCTCAGAATGTCATTGAAGCATGCTTAGAAAATAATGTTGAAAGGGCAATATGTATTGGAACTGATAAAGCTGTTTCTCCACTCAATACTTACGGTGCAACAAAACTATTGATGGAAAAATTATTTGTTAATGCCAAACAATACTCAAATCCGAAAAAACATCCTACCAAATTTATAGCTGTTCGATATGGAAATGTTTTTGGTAGCAGTGGTTCTGTAATACCAAAATTCATTCGGCAATTGAAAAATAAGGAAAAGTTAACCATCACTGATGGAAAAATGACTAGATTTAGTATAACTATGGATCAAGCACTAGATTTCATTTTAAAAGCTACTGAATTAGGCAATGGAACCGAAATTTTTATTCCAAAACTTAAGTCATATGACTTGAATCAAGTAAAAAATATCTTATTTGATATATTTGAAAAAACTGATTCAAAAATTATTGGTATAAGACCTGGTGAAAAACTACATGAAACATTGATAAATATTGATGAAATGCGTTCCGCATGGTTACATGATGATGTCTATATGATATTAAAAGATGAATTATCAAATAACTACATACAAGAAACATATCCCTCAATATCTAAATTAGATATATCTAATTCATATTCTTCAGATAACTCTGAAAAATTAAGTGATGATGAATTAAAAAAGACAATTCTAGATTCAAATATGATAAATTAAAGATAAGAATTGTTTGCCAAAAAAAATAATCATACTTTTGTAATTGCAGAGGCTGGTTCAAATTGGAAATCTAAAGATACCAAATCCAGTATCCAAAGAGCAAAAAAAATGATTATTACAGCATCAAAATGTGGTGCAGATGCAATTAAATTCCAAACATACAGTCCAGATGAAGTTTATGTCAAAAACGCAGGACAAAGTGATTATCTTTCCAAAACAGGAATAAGAAAATCAATTAATCAAATTTTCAATGATTTCTCAATGCCTTATGAAATATTACCAATTCTCAGTAATTTCTGTAAAAAACATAAAATTCAATTCATGTCTACTCCTTTTTCATTAAACGATGCAAAGGCTGTAAACAAATTCGTAAAAATTCACAAGATTGCATCATATGAAATCAATCATATCCCACTATTGAAATTTATAGCAAAAACAAAAAAACCAGTGATCATCTCTAGTGGGGCATCAACATTAGATGAAATTGATTTTGCAATAAAAACTCTAAAAAAATTTGGTTCTAAAGATATCTGTGTTTTACAATGTACTGCATGTTATCCTGCACCTATGAACTCACTGAATTTATCTACAATCAGACAATTACACCAGAAATATAAAATCTCAATTGGATTATCTGATCATAGTATTGATCCAATCACTGCACCTCTAGTTGCAATAGGTTATGGTGCACAAATAATTGAAAAACATTTTACATTGAACAAAAATTACTCTGGACCTGATCATGCATTTGCAATAAATCCTAATGAATTAAAAACAATGATAAATTTTGTTCGCAAAGCTGACAAATCTATAGGAACTGGTAAAAAAGAAATCCTAAATGTTGAAAAAGAACTTTTTAAATTTGCCAAACGTTCACTGCAAGCGACAACCAAAATCCATAAAGGTGATACATTTCAACTTGGAATAAATTTTGAAATACTCCGTCCTGGAAAAAGATTACGTGGAATGGATCCTAGATTTATCTCAAAAGTAAATGGTAAAAAATCAAAATCAACAATTCTTAGTGGAAATGGAATAAGATTTTCTGACATAAATTAATCAGAAATGATTTTTGAAAACACTATCATATCCCACCATTTATTATCTCTAAATAAATAATTTCTTAATCTTACCTCTTTCTTAAAATTAAACTTTTGAAAAAATGATAATGATTTTTTATTAAATTCTATTACCTCAGCTTCGATTCTATGTAATTTTTTCTTTTTAAATCCATATTCTAAAAGTAATTTTAATCCTTGTGTTCCAATTCCTTTTGATTGTACATTTATCTCTCCTATGATTATTGCAACTTTCCCACTCTTCTCAATTGGATCTAAATTGGTTAATCCACATATTCCAACTGGTATGTTTTTACTATTGACAATTGTGAACATTTCTTTTTTTGAATCTTTTTTGGAAAGAGATTTGAACCATTTTTTCTGATTTTTCATATTAAGAAATGTAAATTGGGTGTTATTCTTCCAAATTTCTGGTGAATTTCTCCAATCCCTAAAATACTCTAAATCAGTTTTTAAAACTCTGCGAAGTTTAATCTTTGAAATATTCATGAAATCATCTCACGCAAATTTATTAACTGTATTGATAATTTTTTCAATTTCAGAATTTTTAAGGTTAGGGTGTATTGGAATTGTCACTATTTGTTTTCCAACACGTTCTGTTATTGGTAATGAATTAGATTTTTTATACATCTTCATTGAATGAATTGGTTTGTAATGAGTACCTGTCTCAATCCCATTTTGAGCTAATTCTTTTCTAACCTTCTGTCGATTTTTTACTAGAATCCAATACAGGTGATAAGAGCAATTTTGATCAAATGGCATTTTTGATTCAAGACTAATCTCATTGTAATATCTCTCTGCAATTTTTCTTCTTTTTTTATTTAGTTTATCAAGTTTTTTTAATTGTTGTAAACCTATAACTGCTGAAAACTCATTCATATAATAGTTCCAACCAATTTCTCTTACATCATAATCTGTGTCTTTTCTATCTGTTATCCCACACCATCTCCTAGAATCTAGAATTTTTTTAAATTTTTTATGATTTTTATGATTTAATGAAATTAATCCACCAGTAGGCATTGCAAGATTTTTTACAGGATGAAAGCTAAAGCATACGGCTGAACTATGAGCTCCAATTTTTCTATAATTTTTCCATGTTGTTCCAACTGCGTGTGCTGCATCTTCTATAATTTCAAGATTAAATGATCTTGCAATCTTATGTATTTCATCTTGGTTACATGACATGCCACCAAAATGAACTGGAATTACTGCAATTGTTTTTTTTGAAACTGCTTGTTTAATCTTTTTTGGATCGATACAAAGTGTATTTGGTTCAACATCCACAAAAATGGGGATGCCACCATTTTCTACAATACAGTGCGCAGTTGATACAAAACTAAGTGATGGTAAAATAACTTCTTTATTTTTTACATCAAATAATGATAATGCCAAATTTAATGCTGCAGTTCCACTGTTTACTGCCACACAAGCTTTTGATTGTGTATATTTTTTAAATTTATTTTCAAATTTTAATACATTGCCTGAACCTGAACCCGATGCCCAAAAACCACTTTTTAGTGTCTTGATAACTGCTTTAATTTCGTCCTGATCAAATACTGGATCAAATAATTTAATTTTTTTCATTATCTTTTATCGGTAACTAATTTTGAATAAATAACTGAGTTATGCCATTTCCTATCTCTCCAAAGCTTTTCTCTCATAACTCCTTCTTTTTGAAAATTCATCAATTCAAATAATTTCATATTTTCTGGTATGGTATCAAATATCTCTACCCACAATCTATGCATATTCAATTCTCCAAATCCGTAATCTAACAAAATTGAAATAACTTCTTTTGCTTCTTTTGTTGATTGCCATTTAGTTTTATACAATATTATTGATATCTCACAATGTCTATTCTTCCAATCTATGTATGTAAGACCACATACGCCAATCAATTTTTTTTGTTTATTTGTCACACCAAACATGATATTTTTGGGAGGATTATCTTTAGAAACAAACTCAAACCATTCCTTTTGATTAATCATATTAAGCAATCTGTATTCTCTCGTATGTCTACGATTAATCTTATTATTTCGCCATTTTTTATGAATCTCTAAATCATCTACTTCTAACGCACGTAAATTAACAATTTTTCCCTCTATCATAATAAAATCAGAATTTTTATGTAAAAAAGCATTACCAACCTTTCTGATTCTGCAACTTAGATAACAATAGGAAAGGTAAAAAATGCTAAAAATTCTATTAATTCATGAATTATGTTTATTGTGCCCATAGGGAATACTCTCTAAATGTTTTTAAAAAATTAAAAAAGAAATATAAAAATTTCATATTAATAAAAGATAAAGAAAATCTTACCATATCAAAAATTCAAAATATTGATCCCAAATTCATATTCTTTCCTGATTGGTCTTGGATTCTACCAAATGAAATTATAAAAAATTATCAATGTGTCTGTATTCATGAATCAAATTTACCAAAATTTAGAGGTGGGAGTCCACTTCAAAACCAAATTATACGTGGAATTAAAAAAACAAAATCTACTGCATTTTTGATGAATGAAAAAATAGATGCAGGAAAAATCTTATTGAAAAAAGAACTTTCATTAGATGGAACATTAGATGAAATTTTTTTAAGAATGGAAAACAATAACTATGATTTAATTACAAAAATAATACAAGGTAAATACAAATTGACATCTCAAAAAGGAATCCCTAGTTTTTTTAATAGGCGTAAACCTTCTCAAAGTGAATTAAAAAACTTGAATCACTCTAAATTATATCTACATAATTTCATTCGTATGTTAAGTGATCCATATCCTAATGCATTCATCAAAATAGGTAAAAAGAAAATTATTTTCAAATCATCTAAATTAGATGGTAAAAAACTCTCCTTTGAAGGTGAAATTGAATGAATATTCTTGTTCTTGTTGCTCATCCGGATGATGAAGTATTAGGTATGGGTGGAACAATAAAGAAATTTGCAAAAAACAATCATAATGTCAAAATTGTAATATTTGCAACAGGAATTTCATCACGAAGATCATCAAATTTTAAAAATTCAACAAATTATGTTATTGATAAAAAAATTATTTCAGAAATGAACAAACAAATCAAAAAATTAAAATTGGATTCACTATCTGCATGTAAAAAATTGGGTGTAAATGATGTTGAATTCCTTGATTTTCCTGATAATGAAATGGATCTGGTTTCTGATTTAGAAGTTACAAAAAAGATTGAAAAAATAATCAAAAACTTTAATCCTGAACAAATCTTCACACACTCTGGTTTTGATGTAAATGTTGATCATAGAAAATTATATTCTGCAACATTAGCTGCAACTAGACCAAAACCAGGCACAAAAGTTAAAAAAGTTTTTTCATTTGAGGTTCCTTCTTCGACTGAATGGTTTTTCCCATCACAGTTCTCTCCAAATGTATTTGTGAATATTGAAAAAGAATTAAAAGTAAAAAAAGAAGCTCTTCAAAAATATAAATCTGAAATAAATGATTTCCCACATCCTAGATCCATTGAAGCATTAGATGTAATTGCAAAAAAATGGGGAACAGTTTCTGGATTTAAAAGTGCTGAAGCATTCTATCTAGTGCGTGAGATAAGCGACTAATTTTGTAAGTCTACATTATAAATTCAAATTAGATTTTTTATTTACTAAAATAATTAAAGCAATAGCTTGTGTAGCATAAGAGATAAAGTAAGATAAAGCAATTCCAACTAAGCCATATGTTACGCCAAGAGTAAGAATGCCCGTAAGTAATGCAAATAAACCTAATCCATTTGAAATTATCAAGAATTTAGCATTCTCATTTGCTAAAATTGTTGATGTGTAAATATGAATAATTGCAGCAGGAATAATGCTGAATATTATAATTTGTACAGACAAAATTGCGTCAATATAATTGGGAAAAATTATTGGAATGAGAACCGGTGCCAAAAAAAATCCTAATACTGCAATTAGTACTGATGTTAGAACCGAAATTTTTTTCAAGAATTTGTTGTTAATTCCAATAGAATCGTTAGCTAATGTATACTTGAAAATAACTTGTGAAACTATTTGTGAAACAAGATTTATTTGTTCTCCGAACATGTAGAGCCCCAAAACCTCATTTCCAAGAATCGACCCGACCACAAGTTTATCAATTTGTCCAGAAAGTCTCCCAAAAATGGTAATTAAATAATTTTGAGCAAGAAACGATAATTTTTCTTTTATTGCTACTATGTTGAGCCTAAAGTTGATATTAATATTATTTATGGCAAAAATAAATGGTAGATATGATAGAGATATTGCAAAAACTATATTTTCAATTCCTTCAATATAGAAGAATGATAAACCTAAAACAAGAGTTAGAATTTTCTGGAGTAAGACTAATTTTAAATAAAGTTTATGGTTTTGGACTCCTAACAATTTTCCAATAATTATACTACTAATAGTATATCCAAATAATAGACAAATTATATCTACACGCATAAAAATTATATAGATCACAATTGACGCAATTCCTAATCCAATCAAAATTAAAAAATTTAGATTTCCAACAATGTCATATTTTTTTGCAGAAAAAACAGATAACACATTCATTGTTGAAATCATTATGAATGGAGACACTGTACCAGCAATGCTAATCAAAAACACTATTTCTCCATATTCTTCAGGATGAATTAGAGTGAGAAGATATATCCAAAAAAATGTAGTTGCTAAATTTCCAATTACATCCGCGATTCCAATAGAAAAAATACTTTTAATTTTCACCATATCTTCTCTAACTAATTATTAAATTCATCCCAAATTTTCTTATTAAGTAATTTTTCTAATTTCATTACATCAGATTTAAAAACCGATTTTAAGAATGATCTTTCTGTTTCATTAATTTTAGGTCTAATTTTGTCTTTTACCCGTATTTTTTTATAAATAGGCATTCTAATATCATAAGGAATATGTCTTCCTATTTTACTAATTAATGGATTTCTGGGTAATTTTAAAATTTTCATATTTGGAGTAAAATAACCATCAGTATTGCTCATATCAAAATCATAAACAATTTTCTTTATATCTAAAAAATTTAATATCTCATTAATAGTATTGAGTATATTGTTAGGAAAACATTCTTCAAAAATAATTATTTTGATTTTATCTTTTCCAAATAGTTCTAGATATCTTCTTACAGAATCATAATAAAAACTAGGTAATAATATATTTTCATATGTATTTTTTGTTGAAGGTTTTAAATTAGATCTAATCTTTTCAAAATATTCTTTAATTATTTGTTCAAATGTTTTCTGTTTTACTTTAGTTCTAGTACTTGATAAATACCACGAATAACATCTATCAATTGGATTTCTTAGTGAAATTAGGATTTTTGCATCAGGACATTTTTCATGAATTAGTTTAGGAGAACTTTCGTCAAATAAATAATGAGGAGTTGCTTCTCCAAAAATCTTTTCATTTCCTCTAGATTCAAATAATTTAGTATGATCTTCTTGAGAAATCTGTATAAATTTACTTGATTTTTTTTTGGGTAATTCTCTTTCTTTAAATCCCTTTTTAGGTTTTGAGAAAATTGTTTCAGTTTGAATACCTCCATAAATTGAAAAATATGACGGTTCTTTAATTTTTGACATTAAAATTTCTTCATGCTGTCCTAGATACTGATAAAGGAATGTTGAACCACATTTTATTCCACCAACTATAAAGAAATTAGGCCACATTATTTGAATTCAATATTATTTGTTTTAAATTTTAAGATTGAATCATTGTTTCATACCTTTTCCTACAATAAATTTTTTCTTCCAAACACCATCTCTATCTTTAAAAAATAATTTTGGATTGTACCATTTATCTAAAACTTCAAAAAAGTATCTCTTACTCATATTAGTAAATTTACAAAAATTATCAATAATTTCTTGATCTAATTTGTTATCTAATTCCTTGACAAATGGAATCATTTCTTCTCTCGTTTTTAAACCGGATCTTATCCATCTAGATGCCATTTCAGTTGCAGAAGCATGACCAAATTTTGGATATTTTAGAAATTGATTTAACAAATATGTTAGAGAATCAATCGAATTATAATTTTCAAGAGTTCCTTCTCTAACATGCTCATGACCTAAATGTTTAAACCCAAATTTTTGTGCCACAAGAAAATTATGATGAGAATCCCAGGGAATAAAGTAACTAAGGTAAATTGGATTTATTTTTGATTTACTAATCTCTTTTTCAGACGGGTACGTTGCAGAAAATAATTCTTTTTCAGATACATTATATTTTTTAATTAACTTTTTTTCTATAGGTTTCACAACATCATTTTTTGATTGTAATTTAGCTGATGGTGTTTCAGAATCATATTTTCCTCCATATGTATAATTGACATCTTCACCGTAAATCACTAATTCAATTCCTAATTTAGTAGCCATTCTAATTGGAAATGAATAAAGTAATGCATCAATATACCATGAGGGAGAACCATATTCCTCAAAAGTAATTCTAGATAGTTTTTTTAGTAAATTCAAGTTCGGTTTATGAATTAACATGTCACAAGAAAAGGTTTCAGAAAGATTGTCCAAATTTTCTTTTCCTGTTTTTGTATAATCCATATTGCCTACCGAAAGTAATAATGGATTCATTTTCATAACTTCTTTCATATAATAAACCTGATAATGAGAATCTTTTCCACCAGAAACTGCTATGATACAATCATAATCTTTTTTATTTTTATCTTTATACTTTTCACAAATATTTTTTAATTCTTTTTTTCTTTCATTCCAACGAATCTTTTTTTGATTTTCATAATGAATGCATGCAATACAAACTCCTTTCACAAATTTAATTCCAGGTCGAGTATCTGGCATTAGACATTTTTTACAATATTTCATCTAATTGAATCAATAAATACACATACTAATATTCTACTATGTATAAAATTCAAAAATTATTACTCTAATAATTCGTGAGCAGTATATTTTTATTATTTATGATTTTAGTGCGAATGAAATGGAATATCTGAAGTGGAGTATTAACAAAAATGAGAATAAAGGATATACAACAAATAAAAACCTGGTAGAAAATTACATTGATTCTGATGCATCAGAGTTGATGGATAAATATACTCAAATTGACGAAAATGGTGTGAAGTATATTCTAAATTCAATTATTGACTCTCGAACCATCTTTCAAGGATTAGGAGTGGATCTAGGTGGAGGAATATGTTTAATTTCTTCAGTATTAGAAAAAAATTTCCCACTGAAAAATATTTTTTGCATAGAGATTGTAGAAGAAGCAATAAAACACTGTCATAAAAAAATTCAAAAATTTATTTTAGGAAAACAATCTGAAAAAATTCTTTCTGTAAATGGAAGTTTTGATAAAATGAATATTGATAGCAATACTGTTGATTTTATTATTGCCTGGGATTCTTTACATCATTCAGATAATGTAAAAAATACACTTCAAGAGTGCTATAGAATTCTAAAAAAAAACTCATTTTTTGTTGTAGTTGACAAAGTTCATAATAATTCTACTCCTGATATGGAGATCGAAAGAATGTTGAATTTTCAATATGATAAAAAGTTTTTAAAAAATAATTTTCTTGATGAGAACTTAATTCTAAAAAGAAGTGATGAGGGTGAACATGAATACAGATTTTTTGAATGGGAAAAATTCTTTAAAGAAAATAATTTTGAAATTATTCAAAACTATATAATTAAAACTAATATGGAAAATAGTTTGAAAAACGATAATAATTTAAATGAAATTTTAGTAGATTTTAATGTTGGTGGCTTTCAACAACAAAAAGTCATTTATGTTTTAAAAAAAATTTAATTTTTTATCAGATTATTTTTAATTAAAATTTCTACAATTTTAAATTCAATTTCTGTATCTATCATAATTCCATTTTGAATTGGAATTTCATATAGAACTGTTTTTGGAAGAATAATTTTTTGGTACTTCATAAAACTGGCTACGTCATATGTGAATAAACCATTCATCTGATAAACTGGTGGTGATTCTTGTCTACTTTTAGGTCTTGATGATAACTTCTTACTTAATTCAAGATGGCCTCTTTTGTTTATTTCTAAAATGTTAAAGTATGGATTAAGATGTTGTTTGTATAATCCAAAAACTGCATTTACTTTTTTTCGATATAGTACATTAATTGAATTTTTCATATCATTTTTAGAAATGAAGGGTACTGTACAATCACGTAGAACTAATGTATTAAATTTAAACCTCAAATCTTGCAATTTTTTTATTCCATGTACTAATACAGGTGCAAAATCAATTTTTCCATTAGCTAATTTCTTTGGTCTTTTAAATGGTGTTTCAGCACCATATTTTCTAGAAATACGTGCAATTTCGTCATCATCAGTTGAAACAATAACTGAACCGAATAAACCCGAGTCAAGTGCAGATTCAATAGTATAAGCAATAAGCGGTTTTCCGTTAATAGGTCGTATATTTTTTCTTGGAACTCCTTTTGATCCTCCTCTAGCTCCAATAAAACAAATTGGTTTCATTGTTTATTACTCAAAATTGGAGTAATAGGTTGAGGTTTCCTCCAAAGATAATTTATCTGAGTATTTTTTACGACTGAAGTCCAGCCTATGGAGGAATTACCAAAAATTTTCAAGTTATCTTCTAATTGATTAAACTGTATATCGGAAAATTTGAATTGATATTTAACCGGCTGACTAAGTAAGTACTCTTCTATTTTTTGATTTGATTTTTTTAACCAATCTTCTATATCAAAATTAAATTCATAAGTTGGATTGGTTGACATCCTATTTTCCCCCAAAACATTATGGGATAAACCTCTACAATAATCACATATTTGATTGAAAACTCTGGATTTAGCATCATTAGACAATAATTCTTTTAAAATCTTATTACAACATTCAATAAAATACTCAGTCCATTCATTCATAGATGTTAGGAGTATTTGAGTAAAGTAAAATTGAATTACATTATATCCGTCTTCACCAGAAATCAATTTTTCATATTCTTTGTCATCTTGATAATTTTGTTCTAATTCTTCAGGATTATCCCAAAGCTCACCCAAAGTGGCATCTAAAAATCTCTCAAAAATCTTTACAATTTTAATATTTGAACTATTTTTATTTTTCAACATTAATAAAAAGACGTCAAAAATGCTATATCCATTTTCAGTAAAAAATTTTATGATTGGTTCATAAACTATTCCAATTTTATTTACAAAAATAATTAATGCAAGTTGTCTGGCTTCTTTATATTCATCAAATGAAAGCGTATTGGAAGCAACAATAACTTCTTCAATTTCCAACACATTTTTCCCATTTTTTAATTTTACAAAATCTCTAGGTAAAATTCGAAACTTAGTTTGATATCCCCATTTCTTTCTTTCTTGAGGTAAACTCATTTCTGCACCCGGTAAAAGCATACAAGTATACGATTCAACATGATCAACTCCTGCATGAACAAGATTTCTTAAAGATTTTACATGTGCATCATATGTATCCCCTGGTAATCCCAAAATTATTTCAGTTTCAGTATTTAATCCTGCATTTTTGATGGCAGGTGCAAGTCCTAACATTTTTTCAACACTAATATTTGATCTTTTTATATTTTTCAAAACATTTTCATCCATTGATTGGACTGACATCCTAAGTCTCAATGAACCTGAAAGTTTTTTTATTGCTGCAATTATTTTCTCTTGTTGATTTTTACCTGTTGCTGTATTGATGTAACTAGGATAATTTTGTTTATCGATTAATTTAGCAATTTCTGAACAAGTTTCAAGATCTCTTGGATACATTCCAAAATTTAAATCACTAATATGTAATGTGTGAACTGAAGGTGTTACATGTTTTCCTATATACTCTACATCTTCTCTCACTCTATCTATTGAAAATTGATTAACTTTTCTAACCATGTCTGTCCCATCAGTACAGAAAGTACATGAAAAAGGACATCCTCTGTTAGTTTGAATCATTGGGGCCAACTTATCATCAAAAAATTTGTCCATTAACCCCATTGAGTATGGGGATGGAATGTCATCTAATGATGAAGTTCTAAGTGATGCAATTGAATATAGTAAATCTCCTTCAGAATTTATTGTCAGGCATCCATCAATTTTTTGATTATGCAATAATGATTTTAATTTTTCATTATTTTTGTTTTCTATCACGAATTTTATAAAATTTGAAAATCCAATTTCACCGTCAATTGGAACATAAATGTCAATTTCGGGTCTCTTTTTCAGAAATTTTTTTTGTTCATTTAACTCCAGTGGAAAATTTGGACCTCCTGATATACAAATGGCGTTTGGATTTTTTTCTACCACTAATCTGAACATTTCTAATCCTATTCTTTCATTCCAACAATAATTACTGCATCCAAGGATATCCGGTGGATTAGAATTGATTGCAGCTTCGAGTTCATCAATATACTTGAACAATTCAATTTCTACTTGTTCTCCAAATTCTTTTTTTGCGAAACTAGCAACAAATCCAACATTCAAAGGAAACGCATCAGTTGATAACGTAACTGTATTGTAAGTTAAATCTGCAAGAAATATTCGAATAGGTTTCATCATTAATCACTCTTGCAAATATCTTATTTATAAATAACTCAAATTTTTTCCAAAAATTGACTTGAAAGAAAGTCTAATTCTGCTGAAAATTCATTTGAGAAGTCTATGACATCCTTTTCTTGAATTACAACATTATGATTATTTCCATTATGATAAAATTTCTTTGCAAAAGATTCCGATATTTTCCATTGATCAAATTCAAATGTATTATTCTGTATCTGATTTACTAAGTCTGTTAGAAGAGAGGGATTTACTTTATTAATTAACTGAGTGCGTATTAGACTAGGTAACTCTTCCATTGATTTTAATTTCTTAATAGAAGGTAAAACACAGTAAAAATTATCAGCTAAAATTATTGAAGGTTTTCCAAAAAAAGACGCTTCTAGTGGAGATGAACCTCCTGTCGCAATAACCATTTCACAATTCTTGTATAAAACATCTGAATGTACACTTGGATGAATCATTAAGACATTAGGAATTTCCATAATCTCTTTATAAAATTGGATTGGTCTCCATTCTCTAAAAACTTGATGAGGATGTTCTTTTACAATCAATTTGAAATACGGCGGCAGTGATTTTGCAATTTGACGAATAAATTCCATTTGGTTATTTTGAAGTGGACTGTTTATCAGAAGATTTCTTTCTAAATCCAAAGATAAAGGATAATAGATAAATTTATCACAGTTAACATCTTTAAGAAATTTCTTGTCTATGAATTTTTTTCTGAAAAATGATCTTGAAAAGTCTATAATTGAATTTAAGATTACTTTTCTTTTGGTTCTCCCAAAATAAGTATAATGAGTTTTTACATTAGAGTTGTTATCTTTTAAATAATTAATTAGAGCTTTTAAATAATTTAACGATTTGTTTTGACCAAGTCTTGAAATTGACTGTTTACCTTGAATGGAATAATCAAATCTCTTTCTAAATTCTAGTAAGTCATCAAAACTTTTTGGAGTTGTAGAAGGATCCAAGACTAATTCATTTTCAAGAGATTGAACTTTGGTTGATATACAACATTTTTCACCAAAAAATAATTGAGTAAGCATTAGTGGTTTAATATTCTTCTTTAAACATAATTCATACATTAATTCGTGATGATGTGCCCCGGGCTCACGAGTGATAAAAATATCTGGTTTTATCTCATCCAGAACCTTTTCAAAGAATTCTGTTTCATGTTCTAGAATAGAAATGATTTCTTTATGAGAAAATTTATGGTAATTATAAAATCTATAGATAGTTCTCTCATTAAGTGCAAGTTTAATCAAATCTATATTATATTTTGATTCAAACTTATCCAAATCTGACTTGCAAGAATTTTTACTATTTATTTCATCGTGAAAAAACCAGATTTTTTCAAAATTGACCATCTTTTGATTTATAAAAAATTCACGATTTTTATCAGGAATATCAAAAATTCCATAGAACTTAGCGTCAATTTTTTGCTGCAATTTTTCTAACATTAAAAATTGCGTCATATCTAGTTGGAACCAGCATAAAATAGTTTTTGTCATTTTTATCTAAAATCAATAAACTGTTTCTGTATAGAAATATTCCATGTTTTTTTATTATTCAGCTTTTCAATGAACTTTTTATCACTATTTTTGATATTTCCAAAATTATTTCTTGGTAAGAATCTTTTCCCTGTAATACTGTTTATGGCATTTTTTATATCATTTTTCTTAGAAGAAATGTTTATGATATTCTTATTTGAAGAACGATTAAACTGCCTACTACCAATATTTATTGTTGGAGTGCCATAAACTTCAGCTTCTCTAATTCCTGCACTTGAATTTCCAATAATATAATTTGCATTTTTTAAAAGAGTTAAGAAGTATTGAAATCTAATGGAAGGAAAAATCAAAAATTTCTCACTATCTAAACTGTTGTAAGCTGCAAATATTTTTTCTGAGCCTGGATCATTGTTAGGAAGAATTACAATGAAATTGATTTTTTCTTTTCTTAAGCAAGACAAAATTGTATTAATTTGGGTAGATATAGATGATAATTCAGTTACTACTGGATGAAAAATTAGTATTGCGTATTCAGAGAATTCTATTCCATAATAAGATTTAACATGTTCTAATGTCGGAAGAGTCTCTCTTCGCATAACATCAATGTCTGGTGAACCTATAATATGAATTGATTTTTTAATTTCTCCTAATTGTATTAATCTATTTTTAGCCTCAATATTTGCAACAAAATGAATATGGGAAAGTTTTGTTACTGCATGACGAATTAATTCGTCTACCGTTCCAGATAATTCGCCCCCTTCAATATGACAAACTAAAATATTATTGAATGACCCTACTATGGCTCCTGCAAGGGTCTCAATTCTATCTCCATGTACTACAATCATATCTGGTTTGATCTTTTGAACATATTTTTTTAATCCATTAATTGTATTAGAAAGAATTTTTTCAGAAGAAGTGTTATAATTTTGATTTTTAAATATTTGAATATTTTCATAATGCGATTTAGTAATTTCGTGGTATGTTGAACCATATCTTTTCAATGTGTGCATGCCTGTGACAAAAATATAGCATTCAAAATTAGATGATGATTCAACTATATCCATTAAAGGATGTAACTTTCCGAAATCAGCTCTAGTTCCAGTCAAAAATAGAATTTTTTTATTCAATCATGTCCCAACCTATTTGCGTATCTTTTGGAATATTTTTTCTGGCCTTCTTATTAAGAATTTTAGAAAAATTTTTAGCCAAAATTTTACCTGTACCTGGACGTTTAACCCATATATTTGATGAACTCAATTTTTCACCTTTTTTGATTTCGTTGATAGAAACTACTGATGCATAAGCAAATTTTGCTACTTGTAATTCTTCTTTTAGGATTTTGACTTTTTTTGTCATAGCTAAAGAAACTGCTTTTACCCCAAGAATCAATTCACGTAATTCTTTAGGCGTTATTGATATAGGAATATCCGAACCTTTCCATTTTGTACTAGATGTGAAATGCTTCTCAATAATTTTTGCACCTAAAGCAATAGCCCCATATGCAACATAATTTTTTAAAGAGTGATCGCTTAAACCAATTATAACATTTGGAAATTTTTTCCCCAAAATAGTTAATGTCTCAAGTCGAACATTCTGATAAGGAGTTGGATATTGAGAAGTAACATGCATTATTGCTAAAGGATTCCCTGATTTTTTAATAATTTTTACTGATTCTTGGATCTGTTCAAACGTACTCATCCCAGTACTTAGAATTATAGGTTTATTTTTTGATGCAATGTATTTTATAAGTGGAAAATTTGTGCATTCACCAGAACCAATTTTATAACAACTAATTCCAAGATCCTCTAATCTATCTACCGCAGATTTTGAAAATGGTGTATTCAAATAAATCATTCCCAATCTTTCAGTCAATTTCTTTAGTTTTGATTCTTGAGTTTTTGAAAAAGAACATCTTTTCATCATCTTCCAAATTGATTCTTGTGCATTTGGTGGAATAACATCATTTTCAATCATTTCATCATCTATTATGTGACATTGAAATTTTACACATTCAGCTCCCGAATGATGAGCGTCTAAAATCATTTTCTCAGCTTTTTTCATTTCTCCATTATGATTAATCCCAATCTCAGGAATAATTAATGGAAGAGAATTCTTTCCAATAACTCTGCTATTAATTTTTAAAATAGTCACATAAAATTATCTAAATTCGTGATATATAATTACTACAAACAAATTATCTATTTCATGACTACCTATCACAACTTTCTAAGATAATTCAGTAATTCCCAAATTTACAAATTATAGATTATAGTTTTATATCTAAAAAAGTTTCTAAATTTATTGAAACCAAATATAATTTTATTAACAATTGATTCATTCCGAGCAGATAAATTCTTTCACGGAACTACAACCTCACAAAAACCTCAAATTGATAATCTCATACAAAATGGAACATATTTTTCAAACACTGTTTCTTCCGCTGATGCAACAATTTTATCTTGGTCTAGCATTTTCACGGGACAATTTCCGTTTAGAACTGGAATACGTTCCTCACGTTTCAATAAATTAGATAATAATGTAAAAACGATCTTTAATTATTTAGATAATTCAAATTATCTATTTTATGGCTTCATCCCAAAATTCTCTGAAATAATAGGAGTTTTCCCTAAATTTGAAAATGATAATTATTTGTTTGATTTTACCGAACGATTAGATTCTGGGTTAGGTGAAAAAATTCTATCAGTCTTTTCGTCTCTTCCTCAAAACAAACCTTGGTTTTTTAATATTCATCTGATGGATCTTCATTTTCCTCTAATTGTCCCAAAAAAATATGATGAGGAAAAGTATGGTTTTTCAAAATATGAGCGAATAATCTCTTCAATTGATTCCTGGATTGGAAAATTAATTGAAAATATAGATTTTGAAAATACAATTCTAGTAATTACTGCAGATCATGGAACGTATGTAAAAAAATTAAAGATTAATTCCAAAATTATTGATTTTGAGGATCAAGGACAAAAAGATATTGCTACAAAAAAACTAACTACTAAATCTCCTGGACTCCTTAAACCCCTGAAAGATAAAATTTTCTTTTCTATAGAAAAGAAAAAGAAATTAGAAAAATCTAAAATTCTCTCAAAGTACAATTTACAAAATCATGAAAAACGTGCTTTATTATCTGGACATTTCTCCATTGATCATTTCTTGTTTGATGATGCATTACGTGTTCCACTTCTTTTTGTTGGAAAAAATATACCTAAAAATAAAATCTTTACAAAACAAGTTGGATTGATCGACTTATTACCAACTATGACATATCTTTTAGATATCGATTTCAATTATTCTAGTTGTGATGGAAAAAATCTTTTTCCATTAAAATCTGAAGAAATTTTTTCTGAGTCTCCCATCTTCATTGAGAGTAATCCTCTGATTGATTTAAAATCTAATGATGTAATAGGAATAAGAACACATGATTTTAAATATTTCAGAGATAAAAATTCTAAAACTGAAAGAATTCATTTGTATGACTTGAATAGTGATCCATTTGAAGAAACTAATTGTTCAGCACAAAACCAAAATCAAGTCTATGTAATGGAAAAAATTTTGGAAAATCTCTTACAGGATAATAAAACAATTCAAGATGAAAACCCCCTTACGTCTGATGAAATTGAAAATGAATTACGAAAAATGGGCTATGTTTAAAATTAATGAATATTTCATAGTATGACCCATATATGATAAAACTTGTATTCTTTTGTGAATCTAATTCTTATTACTATTGATGGTGCAAGATATGACAGAATTATAACAGGAAATTTTTTCAAAAAACTAATATCTAATAATTCATTTTTTCCTAAAGTAATAACCAGTGCACCTTTTACAATTGCAGCAATGCATGCAGTATTTTCAGGTGTTTATGGTTTTAAAAGTGGTGTTAATAGTTATTGGTCAAGTCCAAATTTTAAAAAAAACTTATACAAAACACTACCTAGATATCTACACGATAAAAATTATGTAACTTATGGTGACTCTATAAATAAACTAATTCTGCCTCCAGATGGATTTGATGAATTAAAAATTCATGATGAATTGCATGATAATCTTACTGAGCGTCATAAATTGTTATTAGAAAAAATGTCCTCTGAAAAAAAATCAGGAAACAACTTTTTCCTTTATCTACATTATAGTAATATTCATACTGGTATAATGGAAAATGTTCTTAAACCATTTGATAATTTTAGTACTGAATATTTTTCTAATATTAAAAAAAATTCTGAATATTATGATAAATTATTTAATGATGCAGATAATTATCTTGCAGAAATTTACACTCATTTTAAAAATTTAGATCTTGAAGAAGATACACTATTAGTTGTTATTTCAGATCATGGTATTAGTATTGGGGAAAAATTAGGTGAACGTGCCTATGGTGTCTTTTGTTATGATACAACATTAATTTCGACCGCGTTATTTTGTCATCCAAAATTAAATTCTATGACTTATCCAAACCAAGTACGTTCTGTAGATATTCTTCCAACAATCTTAGAACTATTATCAATTGAATCTGATAAGAATTTTAGAAATATAGATGGCAAAAGTTTGATTCCTCTGATTAATGGTCATGCTGAATCCAGAATTGCATTTTCCCAATCTGGGAATCCTCTCAATTCTGGAAAACCACCAAAAGAACCTAATGTGTATGCTGTAAGAACTGATGAATGGAAGTATATTCGAAACATACATGATTCAACAGAAGAGTTATACGATCTTGTAAATGACCCTAATGAAAATTCAAATCTTATTTCTAAAAAAACCAATAAATCTACTGAACTTAGTAATCTTATGGATGAGTTATTAAATCAAAAAATACAATAACTCTAAAATTTTTTGACACCTATGGACTCCAAGAATAATTCTGAAATTGAAGCTGAACTAAAAAAATTAGGTTATTGGAATGAAATTTATTCGAAGCAAAATTATTTTGGAACCGGACCAACAATCTTAGCAATCGAAGCTCAAGAAATTATTAAAAAAAATAATATCTCAAATATACTTGAATTGGGATGTGGGCAAGGAAGAGATTCTTTATTTTTTGCAAATCTTGGCTGCAAAGTAATTGGAACTGATATTTCTGAAAATGCCATAAATTTTGTAAAACAAATAAAAAACAAACAAAATTTAGAAAACTTAGAATTATTTGTCCATGACACCCTTAATCCTTTTACTTTTAAAAACTCAAATTTTGAATTAGTTTATTCAAATCTTGCATTACAATTCTTTGATCTTACTCAATTATCACAAATTTTCTCAAATATAAAAAAAATCATGGAACCAAATTCTTTCTTTTTCTTTTCTACAAAAAAACCAGGTGACAAATATTTTGAATTTGGAAATAAAATATCTGAAAATTCTTTTGAATATAATGGAATAACACGATTTTTTTTCAATAAAACAGAATTAGAAAATATCTTAAAAAACCACTTTACAATAATGTCGTTTGAAGATGATTTCCATATCAATCCAGATGAAACTAAAAGTATCTGGTGGAAAATTCTTGTAAAAAATTAATCATTTTTTACTATTCACATTCCATTATTTTTCAGTTAATATTTTTTGAATATACTCATAACCAATATTTGTTGAACTGCCTATATTGAAAATTGTATTTTCAAAACATTTCTGTATCTGGTCTTTTTTTGATAACTTGTTACTTAATGAATAATGTATGACATTAATTAGTTCGTCTAATTGTTCTTCTTGTAATACATGACCTATTTTTTCTCTCATGCTAATTTCGACAGGTAAATTTAAAAATTTTTTATAATCTGAGTTCATATTCTTCATTGGCATATCTATAAAAATAACCGGTTTTAATTGGGCGAAAGCATATTCAAATGATATTCCAGACCAATCAGTTATCATACATAATGATTCATTGAATATTTTATGTGGAATTATTCCATTTTCAATGATAAAATTTTTGTTATCTTCAAACTCAGAAATTATTTGATTTATTTTTTTTGCATTTTCCTCAAAAATTCGATAATGGGGTCTTAAAAAAACAATAAAATTATTCTCAAGTAAAATGTTGATTATCATCTGTCCATGTTTTAGCAAAAAATTATCTTTTCCATATGATGGTGCAAGTATAATTAAATTGCTATCTACATCCTTTTTCTCTACATTTTTTAAGACTTCTTCTATTCTTGGAAACCCATACTTAACTAATTTTTTCGGTTCCAAATCACACATTTTTTCAGTTTCTAAAATTTCTTTAATATGGTGATCTCCTACACAAAAGATTGTATCATAATGATCAAGTGCACCCTTTCGGAGATATGAATGAGTACTAAAAACTGAATGAAATACATAGATGTAATGAACATTAAATTTTCTAGAGCGTTTTAGATGATATTTTTCTATATCGGGCATATCTGTAACAAAAATTTTTGTTTCTATTTTTAAGAAAAAATTTATCCTAGCCATACCTTTTCCAACCTTTATGATTTTCACTAGAGGTTCATCGGAAAAATTTAAATCATTTTCAACAGAGGTTGCATAAACTATCTGCTGATTTCTTAAAATAAATTCATTCATTAGTGGACGTAAATGATTTATTGATGCTCTATTTTCAGCATAAAAAATGATCTTTTCTTCCAATATCATTTCTTTTTTTAAATTATTAAAAATTTTTCCATTAATCAGGAAAATTTAAATTATTTTACTAAAATTCACACTTATGTTAGAATATAGTAGTTATATCGATCCCAGTATTTTTGCAAGTTTATTTGCAATAATCATTGCCTCAATAGTATCTGCTGGAATGGCGATTAAACTTTTTTGGCATAAAATCAAAAGTAGATTTACATAAATTATGATTACTATTTTATATATTCTGAAAATTCCTCTGTTACATCATAATGCTTGTTTGGTTGAATTGGATTATACCACATAATTCTATCGTCTAATACCTCAAAATCATTTTCTAAATATTGATTAAAAAATATTCTAAACAAATTAACTAATGTGACAGTCTCAGGTAAGTCAACATTTTCTCCTGGAATATGAATGGCAGTTATTACATTATTACCACGAATCATATTATCTAATTGTCTATTCTCCCAATCAATCTCGGCTCTAAAACCATGATCAGAAAAGACTAGTATCGCTGATTCCGGGTTATTTTCTTTAATCATATCAGATAGTTTTAGAACAAATTTTTCAGAATATTTTAGTTGTTCTAAGTATCCTTCTTTACTTGTAGCATCATAATTAGATAATTCATTATACGTTCCATTTGCATCGTAAACAAATGGTTCATGTGGTAATCTTAGATGAATAAAATAGACATGAGGTTTATCACCAGTTGAAGTATTAGAAACATTTTCTAAAATACATTGTAATTTATCATTAATTGTACCATTAATTAATTGATTATTTACATTTGTAAATGGAACATATATCTGCAAATATTTTTCTTTTAGATCATTATTTATCTCAAAGGGAGCACATACCTTTTGATCAACGAACGATTTACCTAATGCGCCCATACCACCATAGAAGGATACTACATGGTAGCCATTATTATGAAACATTTTCATTACATTGTTATTGTCAGCAAGCTCATTTGCCATAAGAGTATTGGTTGATTCTTCACCTAGAATCTCAGGAATAAAATCCACATAATCCATATTCATTATAGATGGAATTGAATATGCAGTATTAGGATAATTACTAAATGCAAATTTAGGAATATTAAAATCTCGTAATTCAAGTTCTTCAAAAAACTTTTCAGGATAATAATCAAAGTCACTAGCTAATTGCAACTCCCCAGCAAATTCATCCATTATTACAACATAAACATCAGGCTTAGATGACATTTCCACATCTAGATTTATTTCAAATAATTCAGTATTTTCTTTATCATTATCAATATAAAAAAATAATATGTTTGGCATTAAAATGAGAATTAGACTTAATGAAAATATAGTAAAAATTTTACTGATTTCATTTAAAATATTTTTTCTAAAAATAAAAAATATAGAAGAAATTACAATTATTAGAAAAATTATTAATAATGCAACTGTCAAGTATTCAAAATTAAATTGCAAGTCATTCGTAAGAAATGATCTTATATTTCCAAATACAATGAAATTTATGAATAATATGGATGAAACCACGGCTGATTTTTGAGTATTCCATTTAATTCTTAATACCCCAAAAATCATTCCCGAAAAAACAAGACTAAGTGTTAATGGAAATATAATATCTAGTGGAGGTATCTCGTGTACATTGTTAGAATATATGAGTAAAAGTGGAATAATTGATAAAATTAAAAAATGTAAATTCAATAATTTACTAGACATATTGTTAAATTATTCAACGATTATATCAAATTACTGAATTTCTAAAAAAATCACTATTTTGTGATGATGATATGGGTGAAGAAATTAGAAAAAAATCATCCATTTATTTTAAATCATATAATGAACAACTATTCAAATTAATAAAATTCAGATGTTGGTAAACTATTTTACATATTCAGACACTCGTTTTTCAGCATCTGCAAACATTACACCAACTGTTCTCAATAATGTAACATTATTCTCATCACAAAAATCACTTAATTGTTGTAAGTATACTTGAAAGTTTTTTGGGTCATCTTTATTTTTTAGCATTGAAGAATATAGATCATCATGGTCAAGCATGACTACTTTTTCATCACCTAATATTTCTGTGATTTCTTTAATATTTTTAATTCCTAGATAACTTTCAATTTTGGGAACGATTACAATATTCTTTGGTACAAAATCCAAGTATTCAGCCAAATATTCTGCCGAGTCCACATTGGATAATGCAAAATACTTGATGTTAGAGTAAGATTCTAGAATTGGTCTTATTTCATCCATAGTATATCTGTTGTTTGGAGGTTTAGTTCGATTTTTTGGTAAATCGATGAATATATGATTCTCAGATTTACTTTTTAGAATATTTCTCAGTTTCTCAAGATTATCTATCCACGCCAGATTAATCCTTAGAATAGTATTTGGGGGTAGACTAACATCATAATTTGTCATATTTTGAGAGACAATCAACATAAACGCTTTGTTTCTTCATCAAATATATTTTTTATAACTGAATAATTAATTCCATTATTAAATAGGAAGAGAAGTATTATAATATTTGATAAAAAAACTTAGTAGTCTAATCTTTAAAAAATTATATTTTTCTAATAAAGATTATCTTAATTAGGTAGCAAATGATTTTTTCATGAAATAACTATTTGGTCAAAAGAACTATCTTTTTTCTTTTACAACCGTTACGATAGAAAATAGAATAACTGAAGTCATCAGTAATACTGCACCTAATACAATACATCCAATTCCAATTAATGAGACATTAGTAATTATTTCCTGATGGGTGGAATAAATTTGAATTGTCCATCCAATAAATCCTAATCCTATGCACAAGAAAATTATTCCAGGAATTCCATAAAATTTTAGTGGATTATGAATTGATATAAATTTGATTGTACTTAGTATAACTGACGTTCCATGTGATACTGGATCATGTGTAGATGTGTCTCCATCATATCTTACTTTGATTGGAACTTCTGCAATCTTTAATCCAATATTATTTGCCTTAATCAAAATCTCAGTTGATACGCCCATCCCATCATCTGAAGGTGTAATTTCTTCTAATGCCTTGATACTATATGCTCTAAAACCACTTTGAGAATCAGTAAGATCTTCTTTAATTGATAAGTTTGTTACTTTTGTAATAATTTTTATTCCTACTTTTCTATAATTAGGCATTTCATCAGATTTGGTATTAAGAAACCTTGAACCTATTACTAATTCTGCTTCATTGTTGATAATTGGTTTTGTTACTGTTGGAATATCTTCTATTCTATGTTGCCCATCTGCATCAAACGTGACAAGCACTTCTGTCTCTAATTCTTTTGCTTTAAGGAATAATGAATTAATTGCAGCACCATACCCTTTATTTGTCTCATGTGAAATCACTGTTGCTCCCAATCCTTCTGCAATTTTTTTTGTTAAATCATTGGAACCATCGTCACATACAATTATGTCATCTGTATATTGTTTGAGTCTAGTAATTATTCCAGCAATATTCTTCTCTTCATTATATGCTGGTATTCCTATTGTTATTTTCATTTTCATTAATTATCCATAAATCTAGATATAAAATTTAACTGATGAATTATTCTACGTTTCTTAATTTATTTTTTACAAAATCTATGGAATTTACAGGAGTAGGATCTATTTTGTTTAAAATTGATGTGTAAATAGTTGAATAATCAAGCAAATATGTAAGACTAACTATTTTTGATAAAATATTTCCTTCTATAGAGTTGATTACTTTGTAATCAATTTTTTTACTTTCAAAATATTCTTTTAATATGTTAAATCTTTCAATTGTTTTTGTATGATCATCTTTTCCCTGAATTAAAACTGGTTTCACTAAAGATTCTTTTTCCCATGCAACTATTCCATTATGACATGATTCAATGATATCTTCCATTACTGCGTGCATTTTTGCATTTTCCTGTAAACAATTTTTATAACGAACTGCAGCTGCTCTTAATCCTCCTGGTGAATAAATACATACTATATTTCTTACAAATTCTGCCAACTCTAATGCTTTATTTTCATTGGTTAAATTCTCTGAAAAAATATTTTTTTTAATTTTATCAAGTGATTTTATTGAATCTTGGATATCATTCTTTTGTATTGGAAGAACCGGTTCTAAAATATTCAAAATTGTATAAAGAAAATTTGTAAATGATGCTCTTGGAGAATGAATCATAGGAATTTTTTGAAAAAATACATCATTGTTTTTACAATATTTTTCAATTAAACCTCCTGACGTGAAACCCGCTACTTTTGCATTTGTTTTTTTAATATCTTTAAGAATTGTTAATATCTCTGAAGTATTTCCTGAAACACTTGTTGCAATAACTAATGTTTTTGAATCTACTGTTTTTGGTAATAGGTATCCTTTAACATTTGTAACATGAATATTTTTTTTTGATAATATGGCACTAATTGTATCCCCTATTGAACCTGATCCGCCCATACCTGCAAAAACAATATGATCAATATCGCCTACATCTATCTTGTCATATTTTTTATTATATGATTCACTTGCAATATTTGGCCAATTATCATAAGTTTTGTACATGCATTTTGTATCAATTTTTTTGATGTCATCTAATTCCATATTAAGATTAGAGATTTTCATATTGTAAAATACTTAACTACAAAATCTATCTAGAAAAAGAAATAATATACGCCTACTCTGATTTTTTTGATATGAGTCTCAAAACTGTAGAATGGAAAGACAATGCTGTTGTCATGATTGATCAGACTAAATTGCCGAATGTCTTAGAATATGTTACATTTACAGATTTTAATCAGGTTGCAGATGCTATACGTACTTTAGTTGTTCGAGGTGCACCTGCTATTGGAGTTTCAGGAGCATTTGGTCTTGCTTTAGCAGCTTTACAAAATAATACAAGTGAAAAAAATGAATTGATTGAATTTTTAGAAAATGCTAAAAAAATTTTATTTGAAACCCGTCCTACAGCTGTAAATCTTGCATGGGGTTTAGATAAAATCATGCAAGTTGCAACTGACGCGAATACTGTTGATGAAATAAGAAAAAACGTTGTTGAAACTGCTAAAAAAATGGCAGAAGAAGATGTACAAATCAACATGACTATGGGTAAAAACGGTTCTGAATTATTTAATGAGAATGATACTATAATGACACATTGTAATGCTGGTGCTCTTGCAACTGTTGGTTATGGTACTGCATTAGGAGTTATACGAGCAACAAAAGATAGTGGAAAAAACATTAAAGTTATTGCTACTGAAACCCGTCCAATTCAACAAGGCTCTAGATTAACTGCGTTTGAACTAAAACATGATGGTATAGATGTAAGTTTGATCCCAGACACTGCAGTAGGATATACAATGGCAAACAATTTAGTAAACAAAATAGTTGTTGGTGCTGATAGAATACTCCGAACTGGACATGTTTACAATAAGATTGGAACTTACCAGGTTGCTACAATGGCAAAACAACATAATATCCCATTTTATGTTGCTGCACCTCTTTCTACATTTGATATGAAAAATAATCCTGAAGATGTAGTCATTGAACAAAGAAAAGCATCTGAAGTTACTGGATTAGGAGATAAAAAAACTGCCCCTGATGATATCAATGTCATAAATCCTGCATTTGATATGACTCCTCCAGAATTGATTTCTGGAATAATTACTGAAAAAGGAATAGCAAAACCACCTTTTGAAGAATCAATAAAAAAATTATTCTAAGCTAATTTTAAGAAAGGTTTTATGCATTTTACTTTATGTCAATCTATGAGTACTGTTAATGTGGAGCATGTACGTGATTCATTGAAAAATTGCATGGATCCTGAAGTTCCCTTAAGTATTATCGATATGGGCTTGATTTATGGAATTGATGTAACTGAAAACAATGATGTAAATATCAAAATGACTATGACCACCAAAGGTTGTCCTTTACACGAAACAATGGTTGACGATGTTAAAAGATATGCAAAAAAAGTTTCTGGTGTAAATAATGTTGATGTAGAAATAGTATGGGATCCTCCATGGACTATGGATAAAATGTCTGATGAAGCCAAAGCTAAG
>PBOA01000010.1 GCA_002723415.1 Chloroflexota bacterium | reverse complement strand
TTTATATTGAATTGTAAACTTCAAATTGAAAAAGTTACTGGAGGAGCTTAATTTATTAGGCTGAGAGGGCAATTTATTATTTGTCGACTCCTTAATATACCTGATCTGGATAATGCCAGCGGAGGGAATGTGAAAATTCCAAGTGATTTCGTAAATTCTCTCCTTCTTGTAACAAATTAGTTTTTGTATTGGGGAAACTTATGGAAGTATCATTGCATAATATAAGTAAATCTTTTAAACAAAAAGATAATAGTACTTTAAATGTATTTAGCGAAATAAATTTGACAGTTAATAATGGGCAATTAATAAGTTTAATTGGGCCCAGTGGTTGTGGGAAAAGTACTCTTCTTAACATTATTGCGGGTATTGAAGTTCAAGATAAAGGGGATATTTATATTGACAAGTCTCTTGAAGCGAATCGATTAGGTGTTTGTGGTTATCTACAACAAAAAGATTTATTACTTCCATGGAGAAATATTTTAGATAATGTCATTTTAGGATCAGAACTTAAAGGAGAAAAGAAAAAAGAATCTCTTTACAAAGCAAAAAAATATTTAGATAGATTTGGATTAAAAGGTTTTGAATATGAATATCCACATAATCTTTCTGGAGGTATGAGGCAAAGAGCATCGTTCTTAAGAACTCTTTTAGCTGATCAAAAATTATTTTTATTAGATGAACCTTTTAGTGCACTTGATTCACTTAATAGATCAAAAATGCAAGATTGGTTACTTAACATAAAAAAAGAATTGGATAAAACAATAATATTAGTTACTCATGATATTGATGAAGCTATACTTCTATCAGATAAAATTTATGTAATGAGTAATATTCCAGCTCAAATTATATTAACTGAAAATATAAATTATCCAAGAGTTAATACTACGACAATGCTTTCAGATAACAATTATTTTAAAACTAAAAAAAATATAATGGATGCATTATCTAGTTTAGAGAATTGAATATGATTAATTTAAAATTTAATAATAAAGTTAGCAATAGTATATTTTCATTTATACCAGCATTGTTAATTATATTTAGTTTGATTTTAATGTGGGAGTTTTGCGTTTATATATTTGATATAGAGAAATGGTTATTACCGTCTCCATCGGCTATATTTCTAGATTTTATTAAAAATCCAATAGTTTTTTTAAACCATACATATGTGACGTTAATTGAGATATTAATAGGGTTTATTTTGGCAATTATTGTAGCATTAGTATTAGCTTCAGTAATTGTGATGTTTAAAGTAGTTGAAAGGAGTTTTTATCCTTTTTTAATTGCTTCTCAAACTATTCCTATAATAGTAATTGCTCCTCTTTTGTTAGTATGGATTGGTTATGGTCTTTTACCAAAGGTTATTGTCGTAGCCTTAATAAGCTTTTTCCCAATTGTTGTAAATACTGTTGATGGTATGAAATCAATAGATAGAGATTTATTAAATTTACTTCGAACCATGGGAGCTAATAAATGGCAAATATTTGTCAAAATTAGAGTTCCAACTTGTTTGCCATTCTTTTTTTCAGGGGCTAGAGTTGCTGTGACAGTAAGCGTAATAGGTGCTGTTATTGGAGAATGGGTTGGAGCTAGTGAAGGACTTGGTTATTTAATGATCAGATCAAAACCTTTATTTCTTACTGAAAGAGTTTTTGTTGCAATTTTTATATTATCATTTATAGGTATATCATTATTTTTACTTCTTTTAATAATAGAAAAATTGTCAATCCCTTGGGCAAATAATAAAAATAATAATTAGTATAATGATTATAAAGAAAGGATATTGGATGAAAATTATAGCGACCATATTTATCATTGTTTTTGTATTTAGTATTAATGCTTGTGACATGATAGATGACAATAGTTTATCTAATGAAAATACAAAATATAAGGTTAAGATTGCATTAGATTGGTATCCTAATGCCAATCATATTGGATTTTTCATAGCAAAAAATAAAGGCTATTTTGAAGAAGAAGGACTTGATGTAACTTTATATACTCCTTCAGACCCTTCTACTGTTTTACAAACTGTCGGAAGTGGCTCGGATGATTTCGGAGTAAGTTATCAACCAGATGTTTTACTAGCTAGAGCTCAAGATGTTCCAGTTGTTTCAGTATTAGGAATTGTCCAACATCCTTTAAATTCAATAATGTCATTAAAAACATCAAATATTGTTACGCCAAAAGATTTGGTGGGAAAAAAAGTTGGTTATCCAGGTATTCCAACTGACGAGCCTTTACTCGAAACTATGTTGAGAGCTGACGGATCTAACGGATTAAATGATGTAGAATTAATAAATGTTGGGTTTAATCTCTCAGAATCGTTGATATCTGGAAAAGTTGACGCTATTATAGGTGCTTATTGGACTCATGAAAGTATATTAATGGAGAACAAAGGATATCCTGTAAACATTATGAAAGTACAAGAATGGGGAGTCCCTGATTATTATGAATTAGTATTAGTGACTAATGAAGATAAAATTAATAATAATTCAAGATTAGTTTCTTCACTTATAAATGCACTTGTAAAAGGTTTTGAAGATGCAATTAATGAGCCTCAATTAGGAGTTGATATACTTGTTAAAGAATCGAACGAAGAAATTGACGAGTCTATAGATAGACCTGGAGCAGATCTATTAGTAGAAGAATGGCAAGATAGTTCAGGTGGTTTTGGAGTTCAAAAATTAGATAAATGGCAATCTTTTAATAACTGGATGTTTAATAAAGGACTTCTTACTAAACATATAGTTGCTGAAGATGCCTTTACTAATAAGTTTATAAAAAATAATAATTAGAGGTAATAATGATTAAAACATTATCTGCAATATTGGTTGAACCAAAGAAACCGCTAGAAATTGAAGAGTTAATTATTCCCGATCCTTCTCCTGAGCAAGTTGTTGTTGAACAAATTGCAAGCGGAATATGCTTATCTCAAGTACATGAAATTGATAAAACTCCCATAGATCAGTGCCCAAGAATAATAGGACATGAAGGTGTTGGAATTGCTACACATGTTGGTTCAGCAGTAAAATCTATAAAAGAAGGAGACAATGTTATTACAACTTGGGTTCCTAGATCTAATTTTCCTGGACGAGATTTTGTAGATAGCTTAGTTACTGGAATAAAATATAAAGGTAAAGAAGCAACAGGTAAAATCGGTACTTTTTCTCAGAAATGTTTAGTTGACCAAGAATTAGTAGTACCTATTCCATCAGAATACTATAGTGAAGAAGCTTCTATTGTTGGATGTGCTGTGTTGACTGGAGCAGGATCTGTTTTACACACAGCCTCAGTTAGGCCTGAAGATTCTGTTGCAGTTATTGGTGTTGGAGGGGTAGGATTATCTGCAATAAAGATGGCATCTTTATTACAGGCTTATCCTATAGTTGCAGTTGATATATCAGATGATAAATTAGATTTTGCTAGAAAATGGGGTGCTACACATACAATAAATTCTACTAAAACTGATCCAGTAGAAGAGATATTAAAGATTTCTAAAGGTGGAGTCGATTATGCATTTGATGCTGTAGGAACTAAAAAGACTCATGAAATAATTTTGCCAATGGTTAAAGGAGGAGGGCCTGGAGCTTATAATAATGGAGGTACTGCTATATTAATTGGATGGCCTCATGACACCATGGAAATGGTGCCAAGAGATTTTTTGTTTTTTCAACGTCAATATAAAGGAAGCCATGGAGCTTCGGATCCAAATAAAGATTTTAAAATGTATTTGAGGTTAGATTCTGAAGGTAAATTTCCTCTAAAAGAACTTGTTACCAAAAAATATGATTTTATGGATATTAATAAAGGTCTTAGTGATTTAAGAGATGGAAAGATATTTGGAAGAGCTTTAGTGACATTTTGAGAGATAATTAATTTATAATATTTGAGGGTTTAAATTATATGAGCAATGAATTATTATTGGAAAAATTAGAGGACGATTTAATTGATAAATTAGATCAGTTCCCAGGTGTAGCTGGAGTTTCTATAAAAGATTTAATTAGTGGTAATGATATTTCTATAAATGGCAATGAAATATTTCCAACAGCTTCAATTATTAAAATTCATATACTTACGTATTTGTTGAAAATGGCAGAATCAGGTTCTATAGATATTAATAAAAGAATTTCTGTAGATAAAAATGAATTTACTGGAGGGACAGGGATTCTTAAATATTTAAAAGGAAAACCTGATCTCACATTGAGAGATATAGCAGTATTAATGATAATGTTATCTGATAATACTGCTACTAATATATGTATAGATTTATTAGGGATAGAAAATATTAATTCATTTATTTCGGATATGGAACTTAGTTCAACTAAGCTTAATCGTAAAATGATGGATGAAAAGGCGATTATACAGGGAAATGAAAACTTATCTACACCTAAAGAATTAACAAAAATGTTAGAAAAACTATATTTAGGATTGCCATCAAAGGCTGTATCTAAGGACGTTTTGCAAATCATGTCAGAACCTAAGAATTCTTGTTTAAATCTTTCTACTCCTTCTGATATTACTGTAGCTAATAAAGGAGGAGGCATGGAGCATGTTAGAGGTGATTCAGGTATTGTATTTTTAGAAAACAATCCATATATTATATCTATTTTGACAAAATCTTGTTATAAAGGCTCTGGATTTCAAGAAAAATATATTGTGAATATTGCTAAAGATGTGTTTGAAATATTTAATGTTATATCAAGTACTAATCAGTATGGATTATCAATTCCAAAAGATATGAATTTATAAGGATTGCATATGAAGGATATTAATTTACAAGATAAAGTTGCAATTGTTACTGGCGGAGGAAGAGGTATAGGTAGAGAAATTGCTTTAGTAATGGCTGAATATGGTGCTGATGTAGTAATTGTTTCTAGATCAATTGATGAATTGGAAAAAACATCTGAAGAAATAAAATCAATTGGTAGAAATTCATTACCTTTATCAATTGATGTGACGCAATCAGGACAAGTTGACTACATGGTCGAAAAATCAATAGATAAATTTGGTAAAATTGATATACTCATTAATAATGCTGGCCAGCTTTTAAGGGCACCTGTAGTGCCTTTAAGTGATGTTGAATTACATCCTCCTCATGTTACTCGTTTTTCAAATGAAAGAATGACTGATGAAGAATGGGAAAGTGTAATAAATACTAATTTAAATGCTGTTTTCTATTGTTGTAGAGCAGTTGCTCCCTATATGATAAAACGTAAGTATGGGAAAATAGTTAATATCAGTTCTAATAATGCTAATCAAGCTTTTCCTTTAGTTACTGCTTATAATGCTAGTAAAGCCGCTGTAAATATGTTGACAAAAGTACTAGCATTAGAATGGGCTGAATCAAATATATTGGTTAATGCAATTGGTCCTGGGGATTATAACACTAAGATGACAGAGCCCACTTGGATTGATCCTGATGCACGTAAAAAACATCTTGATGGTATACCTCTTGCTAGAGAAGGTTCCCTAAGAGAAATAGGAGTTTTAGCTGCTTATTTATCTAGTCCGGCTACTGATTATATGACTGGGCAAATAATTTATATGGATGGAGGATTAACTGCAAAAAATTTATAATATATTTAATAATTTGGCTGCAGTTTTACCCATAATCATATCTAATTCATTTTGATTCATTCCTGTTTTATATCTATAATGATTTTCTATCCATTTTCTAGATTGATTATATGTGCAAAACCTATTTTGAAAAGGCATGTCAGTTCCATAATGTAAATTTGAAAAACCAATGTGATTTATTAATTCATCAAAAGTTGGCCATATTTCAATGTATGGAAAATCAAATAAATCACCTATTCTTACAGGGAAACATACTTCCATGTAGAGGTTTGGATTATTAAACGCAGCCCATATATCCTTTGGCAAGACTATATTTCCATTTTCTATAAATATTCTCCAAGGGAATCCGTGAGTTATACTACACTTGTTTTCTGGATATTTGTTCATCCATTTGATTAGAATATTTAATTCTTCTAAATATCCTTTAATTGCATCTTTATTAGAATAATTTTGATTTTTAAAATTTGGTCCAGTTCCTAAAGTGAAAAATATGGGTACATTTAATTTAGTAATGATTTCCCAAAAATATTCATACACACCACTATCCCATTGTTTGTTGCTTCTTAAATATCCTAAAGGATTAAATTTAATTGCATGTAAATTTAATCCTTTAATTGCATCTACTACATTTTTTATTACTAGTTCAGGACTATCTTCAATAAGCCATTCATCTACACATGCCATCGATAATATTCTGTCGGGAAAAAGCTTTACGCATTCTGATTGGTAAATATTGCTTCTACCTAAGCTAGGGTTTGTATGTAATAATGCTATATCGATTCCAGCATAATCCATTTCTGAAATTAAACTGTTTGGAGTAAATTCTAAATTTGTTAAATTTGGAGGATAGTAATATTGTGTATATAATTCATTTTTTATTTTCCACAGTACCCTTCCCGATTTCCCATCAATATCAAAAGTCATATTTGATTTAGATTTATTTGATATTTTTCGGTCCCGAATATTTATTAATGGTTGATGATGTGTTTTGTTTGCATCTTCTATCCATGACTTATGCTCTTTTTCATTTTTGTAACCGTCAATATCATCGTATGGTTTAAAACAGTATGTGTGAGAATCAATTATCATAATTTATTTATTTCTTGTAAATTTAATATAAGATATATTTTGAAGTTTAACATAATAATAGTAATATAAATAAAATAAAAGTTAAGCAAAATATATTTATTTGGATTAATAGAGGTATTTATGGGGAAAATAATGTCAGTTACTGGTGCTATATCTTCAGACAAATTAGGTTTCACATCTATTCATGAGCATATTTTTTCAGATTTGACTAAAGATAAATGGGGAACTAATAGTTTATTAAATGATTTTCAATTGGCTCATGAAGAATTAATGCTTTATAAGCAAGCTGGGGGAAAAACTATTATTGATCAAACTACTGGTGGGCTTAGAGGGCATGATAATGAATTATTTCCTTATCAACATGCTTTGGCAATACGTAAAATTTCTGAATCTACTGGGATAAATATAATATTAGGGACAGGATGGTACAGAGAACCATATTATGACAAGCATATTTATAGTAATACAACTAATCAATTAGCTGAAGAATTAGTAAATGATATTGAAATAGGTATTGAAGGTACTGATGTTAAGGCGGGTATTTTAGGAGAAATAGGTACACATTTTACATGGATGTCTGCTGCAGAAGAAAGGGTTTTTAGAGCTGTTGCAAGAGCGCATAATAAGACTGGAGTCCCTATTGCTACCCATGCTTTAAATTGTCCTGTAGGTATTGCTCAATTAGATATTTTTGAGGAAGAAAAAGTAGATTTAAGAAAAGTAATTATAGGACATTGTCAATCTTGGCCAGATAAAGATTATCATTTAGCGCTAGCTAAAAGGGGGGCGTTCCTAGCTTTTGATAGGATGGGAGTGATTAATGAATATGATAGAAATATAGCATTTGATTTAATTAAATCTCTAATTGATTATGGATATACTAATCAAATTCTACTTGGACAAGATGTGTGTTATAGATCAGATTATGTAATTTATGGAGGAAATGGATATGAATACCTCCCAAGTAAATGTGAAAAAGATATAACTGATTTTGGTATTAATAGAGAAGATTATTATAAAATGGTAATTGATAACCCAAGAAATGCATTAAATAAATAATTTAGAATTAATTTATATTGTGGAAACTATTTTTGAAGAATTTAATACAAATTTAAGCCCTAGTGATATTTTTGATTCTTTTGCTTATGATAATTATTCTGTATTTTTAGATAATTCAATAAACTCTTCTTTATCAGAGAATTATTCTTATATCACATCAGATCCTTTTTTAATTGTTACAAGTAAAGGAAATAATATACGGATTAAAGAAGGAGAGACTATAAAAGAATTAATAGGAAATCCGTTTGTCGTATTAAATGAATTAATTAAAAAATATAATTTTAAAGATGGAATTGATTTAGCTCCATTTCAAGGCGGTGCTATTGGATATATGAGTTATGAATTAAGACATCATGTTGAAGATATGAACTCTAATGCAGTTGATCAATTGAAATTACCTGAAATGAATTTTGGTTTTTATGATTGGGTTATATCTATTAATCATTATAAAAATGTCACAAATTTAATCTCAACAATTTTGCCTGGTAATAAACATGATTCTGCTCTAAAACGTATTGAGTGGATTAAGGATAAAATTGAAAATCCTATAAATGTTCTCAAAAAAAATAAAATAAAAATTGGGGGATTGAAGTCTAATTTTTCTAAAAACGAATATATAAATTCAGTAAAAAAAATAAAAAAATATATTCAAAAAGGAGATGTTTACCAAGTTAATATTGCTCAAAGATATGAAATTGAATTAGAAGAAAGTTCCTGGGATTTATATAAAAGATTGAGAAAAATTACTCCCTCTAAATATTCAGCTTTTCTCAAATATCCTGAATTGGATATATTAAGTACGTCTCCTGAGCATTTTGTTTCATTAAAAGATTCTTTAGTTGAGTCTAATCCTATGAAAGGTACTAGGCCTCGAGGGGACAACTGTATTTTAGACAAAGAATTATTAAACGACTTGAAAAATAGTTCAAAAGATAAAGCTGAAAATCTAATGATTGTTGATGTAGTCAGAAATGATTTAGGAAAAGTTTGTATACCAGGTTCAATTAAGGTTGATAATTTGTTTAAAATAGAAAAATATGAACATGTATTTCAAATGATTACAGATATCAGTGCTAAGCTAATTAATAACTATAATCATATTGATTTAATATTATCCTGTTTTCCTGGTGGTTCAATAACTGGTGCGCCAAAAATACGAGCTATGGAAATAATAGATGAACTGGAACCAGTAGAAAGAAATGTCTATTGTGGAGCTATAGGATATTTTGGGTTTAATGGAAATATGAAAACTTCAATTCCAATCCGTACTATGATTGTGAAAGATGCGAAGGGTTATTTTCATGTTGGAGGTGGCATAGTTCATGATTCAATTCCGTCAATGGAATACCAAGAAACATTAGATAAAGCTAAAGGGTTTTTTAAGGTTTTAAATATTGATTAATATATAATATCTTTGTAGTCTTCAACTTTGTTTTTAGCACCTTGGGTAATAAAACCAAGTTCTCCTCCATCTTCAACAAACAACATACCATTGTTAAACAAATCTCTAGCTGATTCTATGTCTGATGGAGTAGTCCCAAATGGTACATTATATTTTTTACAGATTTCTAGAATTTCTTTTAATGGTTTTATTACATCTGGATGAGNCCAATCAAANGGTTGNCCCATTTCAATTGAAAAATCTCCAGGNCCTACATAAACCATATCNACGCCTGGTGTTTTTATAATGTNTTCAGCATTTTCATATNCTAATTTNGTTTCAATATGTATGACNGTAGTTGTTTCCNNGTCTTGNTCAATCATCCATTGNTTCCAATTAGAAATTGGTCTGTAATCNCTATTNCCTAAATTCCCATCNGCAGCNNTAGTNCCATTTGGNGGNAANTTNATATAATTGACTAGTTCTTTTACTTGATCAGANGATTCTGTTCTNGGNAGTTGTATTCCTACTACTCCAATTGCTAGTAANTTNGCAATTTCTTGACGTTCTAATTGNGGNGTTTTAGCTATTGGAGGNAATCCAAAAGNTCTTGCAGCTAANACAGTATCAGATAGTGANTCGAAATCNAAGTANAGATGNTCATAATCAATAAANAGNAAATCATANCCAGCTTCTTTATATATTTTTGCAAGTGAAGGTCTNGAATATTCATTAATCATTGCNCCTAAAAGAANTTCTNGNTTTGCNAGNCGNNTTTTAAGCTCTCTTCCAGGNCCACCACTGGGATATAAAAANTTTGTTAAGTCTTTTTNATNAGTAATTTTTTTCATNANTATNCTCCAATNANAATTCGATTATTGCTCTAGCAACTTTTCCTTCTTCTAAAGCTTTGAAGCCATCATTNATAGANGATAAAGNAAGNCGCATTGAAATCATATTNTCTAATTGAAGTTTATTATTCATATATAANTTTGCCAATTTAGGNAAATCTATTCTAGGCCTACTCATACCATATGATGTTCTNATAATTTCTNTATCACCCATCATTAAATTAAAAGGNAAAGTTACTTCTTCNCCAAAAGGTGTTTTNCCTAATATAACTACCCTTCCNCCAGGNCTAGATGTTTCTAAAGCNTGTTTGATAGATATATTNTGNCCAGCTGCTTCTATNGAACAGTCAGCNCCTCTTCCATTTGTTAANNCTAGTATGAANTCATANGGATTATTNTCNNTTGAATTTATTNCATGAGTAGCTCCAACATCNAAAGCNGTTTTTAANTTTTTATTGTTAATATCTACNGCAACNATAATAGANGCTCCNGCTATTCTNGCACCTTGNATAGCACTNAANCCTACTGCNCCACATCCNATNACAATAACNCTANNTTCGGGNTTTATTCTTCCNGCATATACTGCACCACCAAANCCNGTCATNACAGCACATCCTAATAAACANGCTCTATCTAAAGGGAAATCTTTTCTAACAGGNACTGCNCCTTGTTGAGGNATTATAGTNTATTGAGCATGAGAAGATACNCTACTGTAATGATANACAGGTTTATTATTANAGTACATTTTAGCTTCACCATTATAAAGNAAGCCTTTTGTTCTTATTTTNNCCATTTCTTCACATAATATAGGTTGNCCTTGNTCACAATAAAAACAATAACCACAGTTAGGNTCCCATGAACANACTACATGGTCACCTTCTTTAACTAATGTNACTCCATCTCCTATTTTATCAACTATGCCNGCACCTTCATGNCCTATAACTGCAGGTAATATTTGTGGNTGATANCCTTTCATTGTTTCCCAATCTGTATGACATAAACCGCTAGCTGCTATTTTTANNCGAACTTCTCCTGGTCCAGGTTCTTTTAATTCTAATTCTTCAATAACTAAATCAGAAGGTGTCTTATGCAACACTGCTGCAAGCATTTTCATATTATATAACCTCTCAAAATTACATCTATTTTCTTATTGGCATGTGCACTAGTATAACGTAACATTTAAATTGGTCAAAATATTTATTGAATTTAAATTTATTTAATTAATAAAGGTTGCAAATGGAAAAATCCAACGAAAATATTCGTAATTTAGCAATTATTGCTCATGTAGATCATGGTAAAACTACATTAGTAGATTCTTTACTTAAACAAGGTAGATTATCTAGAGATAGTGAAAAATTAGGTAGTTTAATTATGGATAGTAATCCTTTAGAACGTGAGAGAGGGATTACTATTTTAGCAAAAAATACTGCTGTTACTTATAAAGATATTAAGATTAATATTATAGATACNCCAGGGCATGCTGATTTTAGTGGAGAAGTTGAGAGAATTATGCATATGGCTAATGGATGTTTATTAGTTATAGATGCTGTAGATGGTCCTATGCCTCAAACACGGTTTGTCTTAGATCAGGCATTAAATAAAGATGTTGTACCAATGGTGTTAATAAATAAAATTGATAGGCCAGAAGCTAGGATAGAAGAAGTTATAGAAATGGTACAAGATTTATTTTTAGATACCGCTAAATCAGCAGATCAATTAGATTTCCCTATATTATATTCTTCAGCNCGTGATGGTTATGCAATAAATGATTTAGATTCTCCTAAGTTAGATATGAGTCCATTATTAGATTCAATTATAGAACATATTCCGGCACCCAAAGGAGATGCAGATGCTTCTTTACAAATGCTTGTAGCTGCATTAGATTATGATGTTTATTTGGGTCAAATAGCAATAGGTAGGATTTTTAATGGCAGTATAAATCCAAAAAAACAAGTTTGTTTAATTAAAGGAATTGATGGTACAAATAATTCATATTTTGTTGAAAAAGTTCATATATTTGATGGTGTAAATCGTTTTGAGGTTAATAATGCGCATGCTGGAGACATAATAGCAGTTTCAGGTTTAGAAGATATATCTATAGGAGATACAATATGTGATTTGGAAAATCCTTTACCGTTACCCTCTATTCATATTGATGAACCTACAGTTAAGATGACAATTTTAGTAAACAATTCTCCATTTATGGGTAAAGAAGGAGTTCATTGTACTTCAAGATTGATACTAGATAGATTAAACCAAGAATTAAAAACTAACTTAAGTTTAAAAGTAGAATCAACTTCTACTCCTGATGCATTTATTATATCAGGTAGAGGTGAACTNCATTTATCTGTTTTGTTAGAAACTATGCGAAGAGAGTTATACGAATTTCAAGTTTCAAAGCCTGAACCTGTTTTCAAAAAAATTAATAACATTATTCATGAACCTTACGAGCATTTAATTATGGATACTTCACAGGAATTTCTGGGTGCATTAACTGAAGAATTAGTATCTAGATTAGGGAAATTTTCAAATATGACTACTAACCCTGATGGTAATATAAGGTTGGAATATGATATTCCTACTCGTGGATTAATAGGATTTAGATCAATTTTTATTAGAATAACTAGAGGTAATGGAATTTTAAATAGTGTATTTGATAAATTTAAGCCTAAATCAGGTGAAATAAAATTAAGAACTGCAGGTAGGCTAGTTGCTTCTCAAAATGGAAAAGCAGTAAGTTATGGGTTGTTAAATTCTCAAGAGAGAGGGTCAACTTTTGTAGAACCTGGTNCAGATATTTACCAAGGTATGATAGTTGGTATGCATTCTAGAAATCAAGATATTCTTGTGAATGTTTGTAAAGAGAAAAAATTAACTAATATGAGATCTTCAACTGCGGATATTGTTAAAAGACTTAGCCCGTCAATTAATATGACTTTAGAAGAATCATTGGATTTTCTATCTATAGATGAATTACTAGAGATCACTCCAAAAAATATTAGGTTAAGAAAAAGAGAATTGATTCAATAGATTGATTAAAATAAAACACTTGAAATTTTTACTTGTGTTATTATTTATAAATAAAAATAATTAAAATATATTTTATAAATATGATAAAAAAATATCTTAACATTACTTTAGAAGTTTTATTTTTAGCTTTTGGTCCGGCATTTATTCTGACTACATTAGGCTTGATTACTGGAGGAATATTAGCTTGGGGTATTGGCTACACTCCTATATTTCTATTTTTTGGCTTTATGATAGGACTATTACCAGGATGTATATTTGGACATATTGCTGCTACACAAACTTCTAATGAAAAAAGACTTTCATATTCCTATGCAGCTGGAGGNATTGTTGGGATACCAATAATATTTATTGGTATAGTTGGTTTAATATATAAATTAATTACTATTTTAATTTAATTAATTCAAATTCAACTTTTCCAGAATTTACTAGTTCACGAATATTTCTTTGATCTGAATTTAATGTACTATTTGCCGTTTTAAACTCAACAAATATTATTTTTTCTTTTTCAAATTGTATTCCATCAATTGGTTTACCTAAAAATTTGAAATTTTTGCTATCCCATGGAAAAGAATTCATAAAAGGGATAAATTGTTCTGTAATTTGACCATATAAAGTACTTTGACTNCGTTTACGTTTATCTAAATCTATAATTTCCTTTTTTATATATCTGATATTTTTAATTAATAAAATTATAATTGACCAACTAACAATTAATATTATAAATAATGTTGAAAAAATTATTGACATTGTATTCATAATTACCTCAATATTCATATGGGACTATTTAATTTTAAGAAATAAATCAGGTGATACTTGGAAAAATCTAACCTAATATATAGTGGAAGATTATTTTATGGATGGATAATTCTTTTTATTTCAATAATTATATTATTTTTTTCTATGGGTATGCGCAATAGTGTAAGTGTATTTTTTATACCTATGGTTGATGAATTTGATTGGAATAGAGCAACAATATCTATAGTCTTTGCAGCAGGATGGTTTATAAATGGTATTACTCAACCAGTAATTGGAGGTATATATGATAAATTTGGTGGTAGATATGTAATATCTTTTGGTTTATTAATTATGGGTCTCTCTACTGCATTAATTGGTATTACTAATAATTTTTGGTATTTTCTATTAATGTATGGATTTATCATGTGTACTTCAGCTGGAGCATCTTCAGTAGTAACTGTTCAACCTCTTTTAGCAAGATGGTGGTATAAAAGACGAGGAGCTATTTTAAGTATAAGTAGCTTAGGAATATCACTGGGGTCTATGTTTTTGACTCCATTTTCAACTTATCTTATTCATATTTTTAATTGGAGGTTAACTTGGGTGATTCTAGGAGCTTGTTTATTAGTGGTATCTTTTATTGCAGTACTTTTCATACGTAATAACCCTTCAGATATTGGTACATCACCTTATGGCATGGAAAATATTTCTAATGATAAAGATGATGATTTAAATTTAAGTATTGCTAAAGGTCCATTAGAAGTAAGTTCATGGAAGGATGCATTTAATCACTGGCCTGTATGGCAATTAATGTTACCTTATATGATATGTGGTTTAACCACTTCATTTATGTCTGTGCATTTCATACCTCTAGCTAGTGACAGGGGATTTACTGTTAATCAGGCATCTGTAGCGTTTAGTATATTATATGGTTTTACAATATTAGGAGTACTGGTTTCTAGTCTTGTAGTAGATAAATTTGGGCAGAAAAATTTTTTAACATTTGTATATTTTATTAGAGCTTTTGCATATTTAATCTTATTATTTGGCCATGCATATTTAGGTTTGTGGGCATTCGTAATTTTGGCTGGACTTTCATGGGTTGTAACAGCTCCTTTAACAATTACTTTATTGGCTGATATATATGGTTTGAAAACTGCAGGCACATTAGCAGGTTTAGCTACTCTAGCTCATCAAATTGGGGGTTCATTAAATATAATATTAGCTGGGTTTCTATTTGATAGATATGGGTCATATTCTCTAATATTTATAATATCTTTGGTTTTGCTAGTCGGAGCTGGNATTTCGACTATGAAGATTAATGAAGATAAATTATCTATGAGAAGATTGAAGTATAAACAACAAAATTCGGGGATTTCAAAAACTTTACATGGGAAAACTACAATGTGATTTGAATTTTGATAGAAAAAATATTAAGTTATATATAAATAATTTTTGNGGAGAATAATATGAGGGATTATATTACTTATTTTAATGGTGATTGGTTACCATGGAGCCAAGTTCATGTTGATATTGACGATTTAGGTTTTCAATTAGGGGATGTTGTTTTTGAATATTCAAGAACATTTAATGGTAAGCCTTTTACTTGGGAGGAACATATTGATAGATTGTATAGGTCTTTGCAATATGTTCGTAATAATATAGATCTTACTCAAGATGAAATGTTAAAAATCCATTATGAAATTATTGAACGAAATGAAATTTATCGAGAAGAAGTTGGAGATTTTAATATTATTCCTTTTGTTACTAGAGGTTTGTCTTTTGAAGGAAAAGGGAATGTGTTTGTAAGGGTAAAACCAATTAATTTCCGTGATTTTATTCCTTGGTATGAAACAGGTGTGCATGGAGTAATTGCAAAATCAAGAAGTTATTCGAGTATTTCACTAGATCCTAAAGTTAAGCATCATAGTAGAATGAATATGGTATTGGGTACTTTAGAGGCTAGAGATGTAGATATTAATGCCTCTCCAATATTTATGGATGTTGACGGAAATATTTCTGAAGGTAATGCTTTTAATATTATGATAGTAAAGGATGGAGTAATTAAAACTCCAACTGATAGGTCAATTTTACAAGGAGTATCTAGGTCAGTGGTAATTGATTTAGCTAAAAATATAGGAATTCCAATTTCTGAAGAAAACATTCAACCTTATGATCTATATACGGCTGACGAGGTATTTTTCGTAAGAAGTACTCCATGTATAGTCCCATGCAGTAAGGTAGACAATAGGGAAATTGGTGACAGTAATGAATTTCCTGGACCAGTTACTAAACAGCTTCTTGCTGCATACAGTGAATTAGTTGGGCTAGATATTATTGATCAAAGCAAACATTTTGGTAATAAAAATATTTAGCTAATAATTGAGTTTTATTTTAGGTATTTCTAATTCATGTAAGATACTATTAAGTATTTCTAAGTCGTTATTTATTAATGATTCAACATTTATTAACTCTTTGTCAATTTTGCTAGCAATATCTTCATATACTTTTTGAGCTTGTAATGTTGGTGCTCCGTCAGCTAATCCTATGCTATCACTTAATTGGCCTAGTCTATTAAGTAGTCCTCTATCTTTGAATGACCCTCTTTTCGAATTGCTTTCGACATCCNCTATATCGGCATTTCTTAATAAAATTGTTTCTATATTAAAAATTTTATTGTTAATATCTTTTATAGGCTTCTCTAATACGATTTTTTGGTTATCATTACATTTATATAACCAATTTTGAGACTCAGATTTTATATTCAATAATTTGTTTAATGCTTCACTTGAATGATTAATTTTATTCCAAATTTCTCTCATAATATCAAACTGTATTTTTATATCTGTTTCAGTCGCAATAGACCTAGGGTCTTTATTTATTTTAAATGTTTGTGTATATTCTTCGTAATTAGTATTTATTTTTACTTTGTAGTCTCCAGGCGGAGCAAATAAATCAACTAATCTTCTACCATCTATACTTTTACCCTCTAATCCGTAAGGGTCTCGATATTTCATATCCCAAATAAATCGATTTAGGCCTACTTTCAAATGAATATTTGAATATTCATTATTGTTAGAATAAACATTAATTTCTTTATCTTCTGAATCTAATATAGTTATTTTGATTTGTTCATGCATATTATTATTATAATAATTAATTATAACTCCATCTGGAGGGTTATTTCCTGAATCAAGGTATTTTCTTTTTATTTCTCCTTGGGAGTTTTGTTTTGATATAAATGTAGAAAAAACTCCTAGTGTTAATAAATAGGTTTTCATTTCTGTAGATTTATGATTCATATTAGCCATTTTATGGTAAAAAGATGGAGGATATATATATCTAGTGGTTGTACGGGGTTTAAAAAGAGTAATTGCTTGGTTAATATTTTGTTTATCTATTTGATGTAAAGGAGATAAATCGTCTAGTATCCAAATAGCTCTTCCATGAGTAGCAACTACTAGGTCAAGATTTTTTACTATCATATCGTGTATAGGTACTTTAGGTAAGTTAAGTTGAAGTGATTCCCAATTTTCTCCGTCATCAAATGATAAATATACTCCACCTTCGGTACCTGTATATAACAATCCTTTTCTATTAGGATCATGTCTTACAACTCTTGTGAAATCTATGTTACGTATTCCACTTGTTATTAGATTCCAAGACCTACCATAATCATTAGTTTTAAATAGATAGGGTTTATAATCTCCATGTTGATAACTAGTTACAGCTATATATACAGTTCCAGGATCATGGCTTGAGGGATCTATAGAGCTTACTAGTGACCATTCTGGAATATCGGGAGGAGTTACGTTTTCCCAAGTTTGGCCACCGTTTTGAGTAATATGAATTAGTCCATCATCTGATCCTGCCCATATTAATCCAATATTTAATGGAGATTCAGCTATTCTACTTACAGTACATCTTTCGAAAGGAGCGATATTCGTATCTGGGTTAATATTTTCTTTTTCATCTAGATCATTTCTAGTTAGGTCTGGGCTTATAGGTTGCCAGCTATTACCTTCATCAGTTGATCTAAATACTACATTAGCAGCAGAATAAATAACTTTTGGATTATGAGGAGATAAAGCTAGAGGGCAATCCCATTGGAATCTATATTTTTTATTTTTAACAGTTAATCCTATAAGGTCTGGCCAAACTGTTACACTTTTTTGTTCACCAGTTTTATGGTCGTATCTAAGAATAATTAAACCTGCTCCTGGAGAGCTACCAATTGCACCTCCGTATACAATGTTACTATCTTCAGAGTCGACTATTATATGTCCGCTTTCTGCATTACCAACATTGTAGCAATCTTGCCAAAGTATAGCTCCAGAGTTAGATCTACTAGGTATGCTTATCGCGGTATTATCTTGTTGTGTAGCATAAATTCTATATGGAGTTTGGTTATCAGCAGTAAGGTGATAGAATTCGGCAGTTGGTTGGTTATTAATAGTTGACCAAGAAGCTCCTTGATTAAATGACACAGACGCTCCTCCATCATGTCCGTTGATCATACGATTAGGATTTCTAGGGTCTATCCATAAATCATGTTGATCATAATGAGTTGTTTCAAGTAATTCGAATGATTTACCTGCATCAATTGATTTCCAAAACATATTTGATAATATGTATACAGTATTAGGGTCTTTTGTATCAGCAAATACATGATTGTAATAATGGGGCCTCGTAGTTAGTATTGAATCATTATTTACATGTTTCCAAGAATTCCCATAATCTTCAGATATAAATAGACCACTTGTTTTACTAGTGTTTTCAGTATCAATTTCTGCTACTGATACTGAATCACATGTGTCAAATAGAGCCCAAACCATACCTGGTTGAATGCCAGCTGAGACACCGATTTTCCCTTTAATAGTGTTACCAAGCCCAGGGTTTTTAGTTAAATCGGTCCATGTCTCTCCTCCATCATCTGATCTGTAAAGACTAGTATCTTCGCCTCCATTATATGTGTTCCAGAAATTACGTTGAGTTTGCCACATACTAGCATAGATTATTCTTGGGTTATTTGGATCTATAGATAGGTCATTACATCCTACGTCATCTTTTCTAAATAGTACTTGTTTCCATGTTTTACCACCATCTATAGATTTATAAACACCTTTGTCTTTACGTGGACCTTCTAGATGTCCTAGAACTCCGACATATACTATATCTGGATTAGTAGGATGTATTCTTATTCTAGAAATATGTTCTGATGTTTCTAGTCCTATGTTTAGCCATGTTTTCCCTCCATCAGTTGATTTATAAACGCCATCAGCTTGAGAAGTCCAATGTAATCTTGGTACAGCAGTACATGCTTCTCCCATGCCTACATATAGAATGTTTGGATCTGAATCAGATATGGCTATAGCACCTACAGCTGATGTTTTAAAGAATTCGTCTGAAATATTTTGCCAATAGGTGCCACCATCATCAGTTTTCCAAACTCCACCAGCGCAACCAAAATAAAAAGTCATTTGTTCAGTTGGATGTCCAGTTACGGCTACAGCTCTTCCTCCCCTAAATGGACCTATGTTTCCTCCCGGGAATATAACAGCGAAGTAGCTGTGTTTAAGGTCAAGTATCCAATCATTTTGGTTTATCGAGAACTCTACCCCTTTTGCATTCGCAATGCCAGCAGGGTTCCAGAACATACTATTTGGTCCATCGATATTCCCAACAATA